>JAUXVN010000109.1 GCA_030684555.1 Ignavibacteria bacterium | reverse complement strand
GCTAAATCCATAAACCTCACCTTTTGATAGTACATCTTTTCTCCTTTTATTTAAGGCTGTAAAGATGTCATATTTTTATACATCTTGTTAGTTATAGGTGGGGAATCTTGTGAACCCAGAACTGGGGAATCTCGTGAACCTCAAAGTGAGGAATCATGTGAACCCAGCACCGGGGAATCTTCTGAACTTTTTTAGCTTTTTACTGGGGAATTATATGACCGTTGACATCTACATCCGGAATAGTTTCATCGCCTAATTCAATTTTTACTAATTCTGAATCTAATTCAAGATTTATTTTGTAGTCGTTTTTATCTTTCCAAACTTCAACTGTCTTATAGATAATTATTTCTTCTTTCGAAGTAGTAATTTTCAATTTAATCGGTACCGGAATATTTCCTTTTTTTGAAATGACAACTGATACTGATTTATCTTTTTTCTCAACTTTGTTTATTGCTAAATCGGGATAACCGTAATCAAAGAACCATGGCTCCCAAAACCAGGTTAAGTCTTCATTTGAGACACGATTAAAAGTATAAAAGAAATCGTATGGACTTGGATGTTTCCCTTTCCATGTATTCATAAAATCATGAAGACACTCATAAAAATTTTGTTCGCCTAAATAATCTTTTAGGAAATAGTAAGAAAGGGCTGGACGCGTATAAGCCGTCATTCTATAAGCTCTTCCTCTTAGCTGATAAGAAGGGACAATCGGCGGAACTTCCGATTCATGTCCGGCAAAATCGTTATAAGCTGAAACATTATTCGCTAATTGTTTCCCACCATTTTCATGTTGAAAGTCAAACGGAAGCATTACTGCCCATGATTCATCCATCCACGCATATAATTTTTCATTTGTTCCCATCATAAAAGGGAAATAAGTGTGTGCGATCTCGTGAGAGGTTAAACCAACTGTTGATGGTCGTGAGGTTGTAGTGCCATCGTTAACCATCATAGGAAATTCCATTCCACCATCTCCGTTGTACACTGTCATTGTTGGATAGGGGAAAGGATAAGCAGGAGATTTATTTTCAAAAAATTCTATAGCTTCTTTAGAAATTGCTGCAACTTCATAAAAATCTTTTGAATTCCTATTATATACGGCACTAATAAAAACGCCATTTAATTCTGAATTTTTAGAATTATATCTGCAAGCATCCCAGTAATAATGATCGCTTGTAGCAAATGCAAAATCGGGGACTGACTTTGTTACGAATTTCCAAATGTTGTATACATTTTCTGTATTATATGGACTCCCTGATTTATAATCATCTTCACTAAAAATCTTAACTACCGCTTCCGATAAACGGGCTTCGTTGTAACGTTTAAGAATATCTGGTTTGAGTAATTCATTGATATTTTGTATCTCACCTGTCGCCCAGACACCAATATTATTCGGTACTTTTATATTAACCTCATAATTGTTAAAGTCGTTATAAAATTCTTGTTCGCCGTTGAACGGTAATAAATCCCATCCATTGATATCATCGTACACAGCAATTTGTGGATACCAATACGCAACAAAAAATGAAGTTGAGTCATACGCTCCCATTCTTACACGACTAACCTTTGGTAATGGAAATTCCCATTCAATATTAATTTTACAAGTTGCAGAAGGAGAGATTTTCTGTTTAAGATTAATTATTAGATTGGTGCCTTGTAAGGAATATCGATTATCTGAATCTTCAGAATAAACTTCATTATCCACGGAAATATTTTTTAATATTACTCCATCGTGAATATCCACTTCATTTAAATTAAAATTTCTTAGAACACCTTTTTTAAAGATGTTTTGATATAGCCGCATTACCACAATATTTAATGAGTCCGGACTAAAGTTGTGGTATACAATTTCTGCCTTCCCCAAAATATTTTTCTTTTCGGGAATAACCTCAACATCGATTTTGTAATCGGCATAATTCTGCCAATATTTTTGGCCGGGCTTTCCACTTAAATCACGCGTCTGCTTTTCATACCCTTTTTTAATATTGGTAGGTAAAAAAGTTTGCGAATTAATTTGTAGGTTAAGAATTAAAGTTAGAAGCAGACTGCTAAAAATAAACCGGAAGGAGAGAAATGATTTCATAAAATTCTTCTATTAATTGTGAGGTGGTTTAATTTATATTTTATGTAATTCTATTAAGAGTTTTTGCTAAAATTATGAATGTAATCTAAAAGAGTCTCAACCAAATTGGAATAACTTGTTTCAATCGAATCAATCATTGCAGTAAGCTTATCATCTAATTTATACGAACTCTTTATTCCTGAAATTATTGCTGGTATATTATTTTTATTTTGAAGTTCAGAAACTATGAAACCTGAAATTTCTGAAGTAGTAGATATTTTAGATTCCTTCAATATCACATTCTGAGCAATATATAATTCCTCGTATGAATTTTTTATTTGTCCGAGTTGTCTCTTAAGTTCTTCTTGAAGCAGTGCATTTTCGATAGCGATTCCGGTGCTTGCTCCCATTGCACTAAGAAACATTGCATCTTCTTCGTTAAAATTCCCCGATTTTTTATTTAGAATTTGAAAAATTCCCATTACTTCACCATGAAGTTTTTTCATAGGAAGGCAGAGTAAATTTCTTGTTACAAAACCGGTTTGCAAATCTACTTTTCGGTTAAATTTTGGGTGTGAATAAGGGTCATCTATAATCTGAGTTTCACCCGATGCAGCCACTTCACCTGCAATTCCGGAATCAATAGGAATACGTATCTCTTTTGTTTCAAGTCCTATTCCGCTTCTTGACCATAGCTGCTGATTCTGTCTGTCAACAAGAAACAGAGTTGCCCGTTCCGCATTTAATGCTTCCGCTGAAAGGAGTACAACCTGGTCAAGAAGATCATCAAGATTTCTGTTGGCGTTTAAACTTTTTGAAATTTCAAATAAAATGGAAAGTTTTTTGTTTTCGTAATGAACATCTTTTTGTGGAAGAGGTTTAAGATCAACTTTTTCCTCTTTAACAAGAATTTTTTGAATTCGAATAGAGAATGGTTCAAATTCGAAAGGACGAATAATAAAATCTCTTATTTTATTTCCAAAAACAATTTCCTTGGTATCATAAAAGTAGGATGAAACAATTACGATTGGTACATCACCTAATAAATTATGAATCTGATCCACGAACTCAATTTCACTCATTATTGGTTGAAGTATCTCGACTATAATTAAATCGGGTCTGTTCTCAAGTAATGAAGAAAGAGTTGAGGTCGATTTACTTTTAATCTGGAGTATGTATTCATGCTGTGAAGCAAAAGCTAAGTAAAGTGATTGACTGTCACTACTCTCAGAAAAAGCTATAATTTTTTTGGGAGTATTCATTGGTCCTCTTTTTTTTGTGGAAACTTATAAAAAGAATGGATTAATTCCAATTAATAATTAGTTTGTGCATGTTTTAAAAGGAATGTATGCTAAATATTATTTATTATTGATTTGATGTCAAACTCGGAAATCTCGGATTCCGATTTGTTAATTCTGAACTGAGATACTTCCTTAAATAAAGCTTCTTTAGATGAGTAATCATTTAAATAAAAAATTCTTACATGATTACGATGATTTATTATCCAATTTAGAATCGTTTTCATTTTTTCAAGGTCTTCATCAGTCGCGGCATGAGAATAATTTATTACCTGTTCAAAATAATCATCTAAGGATTTATCAAAAATATCTTCACTGTTCATTAAATATTTTTTGATTACAACTTTTCCTTCGAGAAGTAAAATGTAATCTTTAACATAATTGTAACCTGTAACTTCAACTAATACACTGGCACGGTTAATAGGCTCTTGCAGTAGCGAAGATTTATGAATTTGGTTTAAAACCAGAGTAAGAAGTTCTTTTATCTCGGCGGCTTTTTCAAATTTCAATTCATCTGAAAAGTCTTTCATTTTCTTTAGAAGACGATTAACCGCTGTTTGATGTTTACCATATAATAATTCATATACTTTAAAAAGTTCATCATTATAAATTTCTTTATCCCCATTTAAACAGGGTGCTGTGCAACGTCCAATTTCTGATAGAAAACATCCTTTCTTTTGATTGAATTCTCGCTCATCACACTCGCGGAGGGAGAAGGTTCGGTCAATAATATCAACTATTTTTTGTGCTTTTCGTTTTGAGATAAATAATCCGAAATAATCATCTCCATCATATGAAAAACTGTGTGTGATCGATACTTTTGGAAAATCTTTAGTGACATCAAACCGTAAGTAATATTTTGAACTATATTTTTTCAGAAGAGTATTGAATTTTGGTTTGTGAGCTTTTATCATTTCAGCTTCAGCAAGGAGGGCGGTCAACTCGGAATTAGTAGTCTCTGTTTTTATCCGGCTCGCTTTTAATAATATCTTTTTGCTTTTTTTCTGAGTTGAATCGGTTAAGTATGATTTAATCCTTTCACGTAAAGATTTAGCTTTCCCAATGTATATAGGTTCCGATTTTGAATTTAAGAAATAATAGATGCCCGGATTTTCCGGCACTGAAATTAAATCATTATTCATTTTTTTCGATAACTTTGGTTTTGATAAAGTTGTCCCGGGCAGATATTGAAACTCGATTAATTGTTTTACTGAGTTAATATCAAAATCATTTTTTAAAAGCTGAATCATTTGCTCCAATATTTTTGCAGTAGTTTCTGCATCGCCTGTTGCACGGTGAGCATCTATAGGCTTAATGTTTAGGTGATATGCCAAATTTCCTAAAGATCTGCTCCTAAGTTGAGGAAACAAACGTCTTGCAACTTTTAAAGTACATAGTTGAAGTGGTTTGAAGTTTTCGATACCGGCTAATCTTAATTCACGCTTTATGAAACTCATATCAAATTGAAGATTATGTCCGGTGACGATAGAGTCACTAAGAAATTCTGAAATATCGTAAGCGATATCTTCAAAAAATGGGGCATCATATACATCATCATCAGTTAATCCGGTTATAGTGGTGATGTACATTGGAATTGTACGTCCCGGATTTATTAAAGAACTGTATTGATCAATTATTACATTATTTTGAATTTTAATAATACCGATTTCGATTATATTATTTGAAGTTGGACTCAAACCGGTTGTTTCAACATCAAGCACAGAATAACATGCTTCATCAGTTTGAAGTTCGAGTATTTCGTCAATGTTCGTCATCATCTAACCGGTATTTCATTCAGTTGAGTAAATGATTAGTTAATCAATCTTTTAGTTTACAGCTAATTTAGATATATTCGATTTCAAATAATCAGGAATTATGAATACTTTAAATCTTCTATTTATCGGCGACATTATTGGCAAACCGGGACTTGAGTTTGTACAAACATGGCTGCCAAGTTTAATCCAAAAATACAAAGCTGATGTTGTAATTGCTAATGGTGAAAATGCTTCAGACGGAAAAGGGCTAACTTCGAAAGAAGGGGAATTGCTATTTAATTTAGGTGTGCATGTGATTACGGGCGGAAATCATACATGGGATAAGTTTCAGTCACAAGAGTACATCAGAACCGAGCCAAGAGCTTTAAGACCACTCAACTATCCGAAAGGTGCACATGGTAATGGATACTACATTTTAAATTCTAAACTTGGGAAAATAGCTGTTATCAATTTGCAAGGACGGACATATATGGCATCTATTGATTGCCCGTTTAGAACTGCGGATTGGGTCTTATCAAAAATTAAAAGTGAAACAAATTTAATATTCGTAGATTTTCATGCTGAAGCTACGGCAGAAAAAATCGCAATGGGACTTTATCTTGATGGTAAAGTGAGTGCAATGGTTGGAACTCATACCCACATTCAAACTTCTGATGAAAAGATATTATCCAAGGGAACGGGCTATATTACTGATGTAGGAATGACTGGTCCATACAATTCAGTTATCGGAATGAAAGTCCAAGCTGCAATAAATCGTTTCCTATTTCAAACTCCTCAAAAATATGAAACAGCCGAAGGTGATATACATATAGCCGGAATGTTTTTTAAAATGGATATTAAAAGTGGTAAGACTTTAGAAGTTGAAAGAATATTTTTCCCCGATTTTGATAAAACTTTGGAGTTGAAAAATGGTGATAATTGACGGTAAAAAAGTTGCTTCTGAAATCCGCAGTGAACTTAAGTTACAAGTCGATTTATTAAAGAAAGAAGGGAAATCAGTTCCGGGATTGGTTGCAATTCTAGTTGGAGATCACCCTGCTTCAAAAGTTTACGTGAATAGCAAAGCTAAAGCCTGCGATGAGATTGGCTTCAAATCATCAATTGAAAAGTTAGATGAAAATATTTCTCAAACTGATTTAATTGAAGTAATCAAATCTTATAACAACAATAAAGACTTTCACGGCATTTTAGTTCAACTTCCATTACCAAAAATTATTAACGAGAACGATATTATTAATTCCATTTCACCTCTAAAAGATGTAGATGGATTTCATCCGATAAGTGTCGGGAATCTTGTCATTGGGAATGATACTTTCGCTCCATGTACGCCGGCAGGAATTCAGGAACTTTTAAAAAGATATAATATTGAAACGAAAGGAAAACATGTAGTTGTAGTCGGTAGAAGTAATATTGTTGGGAAACCCATTGCAAATTTACTTGTTCAGAAAAAAGACTTTGCTAACTCGATTGTAACTATTTGCCATTCAGCCGCTGATGTTTCAATTTATACAAAACAGGCTGATATTTTAATTGCTGCTATTGGAGTTCCTAATTTTATTAAAAAAGATATGGTTAAACAAAATGCCGTTGTTATTGACGTTGGGATTAATCGTATTGAAGATAAGAATAGTCCAAAAGGATATAAAATAGTTGGTGATGTCGACTATGACAATGTTGCTCCATTAACCTCATTTATCACTCCGGTTCCGGGAGGTGTTGGTCCAATGACTATAGCGATGTTATTAAAAAATACATTAAAAGCATATAACAATTTAAGATAAGAATTATGAACTCATCAAATATACAAAAAGTTGTTTCTCAAGTTTTTATGGAAAAAGCTCTGCGTGATTTTTATTGTCAAGGAGATTCATGCAAGGGTTGGGAAACTAATGTTATCACTCAACCGGCTGCTGTTAAGAATATTGTAGAAGTTGGAGCAGACAGAATTTCCGCTGGAATAGGCGTTGGCGATCACCTTTCTGAAATCAGTTTAGCAAGAATGATTGATCACACAATGTTGAAACCTGAAGCCACACCAGAAGAAATAACTACTCTTTGTAAAGAAGCCGCAAAATATTTATTCGCTTCCGTTTGTATAAATCCTTCTTATGTAAAACATTGTGCGGATCTATTAAAAGGAACTAAAGTAAAAGTTTGTACTGTAATTGGATTTCCACTCGGAGCAACTACAACAAAAATCAAAAGAGCTGAAGCTGAAGAAGCAATTGAAAATGGTGCTCAAGAAATTGATATGGTTATCAACGTGGGACATCTAAAGTCAGGTGATTATGATTATGTTTTTAACGATGTAAATCAAGTGGTACTCGCTGCAAAAAGAAAACGAGTTATAACTAAAGTTATTCTTGAAACCGCTTTATTGGATGATAAAGAAAAAGTTGCCGCATGTATGATTTGTAAAAAAGCAGGTGCGGATTTTGTAAAAACTTCAACCGGATTTTCAAAAGGGGGTGCAACTGTAGGCGATATAGCACTAATGAAATATGTAGTTGGTTCTGCAATTGGTGTGAAAGCTTCAGGAGGAATTCGTTCTAAAGAAGATGCTGAAGCAATGATCGCAAGCGGTGCGGATAGAATAGGTGCAAGCGCAAGTGTGAAAATTGTTCTTGGTGAAAAATCAGAATCTTCATATTAATTAAAGATTATTTAAACCAGAATGATTTTAGATATTATCGTACTCAAATCTGATGATGGATTCACCGCTGAAATACCTTCCTTAAAAGGCTGCGAAACATGGCATGCAGATGAAGAAATTCTATTAACTGAAATAATTTCTCTCGCAAAATACTACTTGAATTTAGCAGACGATTCTAAAGTGAAAATTGATAAAGCCTCGGTTAAAAATAACCAATCGCATTATAAACTAATCATCGACAAGAATCTCTAAAATGAGAAGAGTGATTACCGAAAGACGTAAGAATAAAATTATAGAAGTTGCTTCTCATAGACAACATTCACTTCATCTCGTTTTAGAAAATATTCATGATCCTCACAATGTGAGTGCAATTTTTCGAACATGCGATGCGGTTGGAATTCCAAAAGTATCGTTGATTTACAATTGCGAAAAATTCCCAAAGATTGGGAAGAAGAGCTCTGCTTCTGCGTTCAAGTGGGTTGAAAAAGAAAAATATAATTCGGTCAATGAATGTTTTTCAAAGCTGAAAAATGAAGGGTTTAAAATTTATTCTTCTACTCTTAAACCAAATTCCAAAAATCTCTTCGAGCTTGACTTCACATGTAAATCAGCTATCGTGATGGGAAATGAACATCGCGGTATTTCAGATGAAGCTGCAGATGAGGCAGACGAACTCTTCTACATTCCGATGGTTGGAATGGTTCAGAGTCTTAATGTATCTGTAGCTGCAGCAATAACTCTTTACGAGGCAGCAAGACAGAGATATCTAAATGGGATGTATGATAATTCGGAATTGAGTGATGAATGTTTACAATTAAAAATTAACGAATGGTTAACTAAGAAATGATTCAAGAGTTTAATCATATTGAATCAGTCTCAGGTGAATTATTCTTGCCCGGTGATAAATCAATTTCGCACCGCGCGTTAATATTTTCTTCTTTGGGGAATGGTAAATCAGTTATCTCAAATCTATCAAACGCAGAGGATGTTAACTCAACCAAAGGGATTTTGCAAAATTGTGGTATTGATATTTTAAATGATGATTCAAAAATTTCAGTATTTGGGAAAGGTATTTGGGGATTACTGAAACCGGAAAAGATACTTTATGCCGGTAATTCGGGGACAACTGCCAGATTGTTAGCAGGTTTACTAACGATGCAAAAATTTGGTTCAGTAATATCGGGAGATGAATCTTTATCTAAACGCCCGATGAACAGAGTCACAAAACCTTTGATTCAAATGGGAGCAAAGCTATCTTTAACTGGTAATAATTATTTACCTATTCGAATAGAACCATCCGAAAGCTTAAAAGCTATTTCCTATGAATTAGATGTTCCGAGTGCACAAGTAAAAAGTGCGATATTGATTGCTGGACTTTTTCTAAATGATGTAACCAAAGTTATTGAAAATGTTGAAACCAGAAATCATACTGAAGTAATGCTTTCGCTTCCAATTCAAAAAAATGGAAATCAAACCATAATAAGTTCATCAATTAAATATGCACCGATTCCAAATGAGTATATTATTCCGTCAGATATTTCAACAGCCTCTTTTTTTATTGTCTTGACTTTGTTATCCAAGAACTCAACCCTTATCATTAAAAATTGTTCATTGAATCCTTCGCGTACCGGCATTTTAACAGTGTTGAAAGCGATGGGGGCAAAAATTGAAATCATAAATCAAAATATTTCCTGCGGAGAAATTTATGGTGATATTTTGGTTGAATCAAGTAAACTTGTTAATGTTGAAATTGATAGTAACATAATCCCTAATATTATAGATGAAATTCCAATTCTTACAATCGCCGGGATATTTGCAGAAGGAAAATTTAAAATAAAAAATGCAAAAGAATTAAGAGTAAAAGAATCGGATAGGATAAATGCTATTGTTAATAATGTAAAGAAGTTAGGTCTATCTGTTGAAGAGTATGAAGATGGGTTTTCAGTTTCAGGTGAAATAAAAAATAATAATTGTTTATTTGAAAGTTTTGGTGATCATCGGATCGCCATGGCTTTCTCAATTCTATCTTTACTTTTGCAACAAAGTGGAAAAATCAATAATTTTGAATGTGTCAAGATATCTAATCCACAATTTATTGCACAACTAAACCAAATTATCGGGTGATTTATGGCTTATGTAAAACTTGTAAACGTAAATAAAATTTATGAAGGCGGAAATGTTGCCGTTAAAGATGTCAATATTGAGATTAAGGATAAAGAATTCGTTGTCCTCGTTGGTCCCTCGGGATGTGGTAAATCAACTACATTAAGAATGATTGCAGGTTTAGAAGAGATTTCTAAAGGTGAATTATTTATTGACGACAAACTTGTGAATGATGTTTCACCAAAAGATCGTGATATCGCAATGGTGTTTCAGAATTATGCACTATATCCACATATGACTGTTTTTGATAATATGGCTTTTGGATTAAAACTGAGAAAATTTTCAAAAGATGAAATTAGTAAACGGGTAAATGAAGCAGCAAGAATTTTGAGTCTGGAAGATTATCTGCAACGTAAACCAAAAGCACTCTCTGGAGGTCAAAGACAAAGAGTAGCAGTTGGGCGTGCAATTGTAAGGAAACCGAAAGTATTTTTGTTTGATGAACCATTGAGCAATCTTGATGCAAAACTTCGAGTTCAGATGCGGACTGAAATATCCAAATTACATCAGCGACTTGAAGCCACTATGATTTATGTTACCCACGACCAAACAGAAGCCATGACAATGGGGGATAAGATTGTTGTTATGAAAGATGGAATTGTTCAACAGATTGATGCTCCGTTAAGTTTATATAATAAACCAGATAACAAATTTGTTGCTGGCTTTATAGGAAGTCCCTCAATGAATTTTGTCAGTGGAAAAATTATTAAAGATAACGGACTCAAATTCATTTCAGATAATAATGAATTCATTTTTGATTTATCAACGACTCAAAGCAGTCTGCTTAAGAATCATATTGATAAAAAAGTCTGGTTAGGAATTCGCCCTGAAGATATTTACGATTCAACAACCAAACCGAATTCTGAAACCTTACATCAACACGATGCAGTATTAGAAGTTGTAGAACCGATGGGGAATGAGATATTCCTCTATTTTCAATTAGAAGGGAATCAATTTACATCAAGAATTTCTGCACGCGAAAAACCTAATGTAGGATATAAGCAGAATCTCTACTATGATAAAAGTAAAATGCACTTCTTTGAATTTGAAAGTGAAATAGCTATCGACATACGATAGTGTTATATGCAAAGGAAATTATAGGTGAAGTTATGAAAAAGATTTATTTGTTTATTTTTTTATCGTTTCTTTTACTATTTGGTTGTAAATCGCCCAGTGAACCTTCTTCAAATCCAGAAGAATATTTCCCTCTTCAAATCGGCAATAAATGGTATTATAATAGTGCATTTCCAGATACAACTTCTGTAAATATTATTTGTGAAGTACATGGGCAAGAAGACATAAATCATAAAAAATATTATAGGATAGTAGAACAAAATCTTCAGTATAATTTTCTAGATACTATATTTTATAGAATTAGTGGAGATACTTTATTTAGTAGAAGAATAAATTATGATGAACAAACTGTAGCTGATTTTTCTCTCAACTTAAATGACACTGCTTATTGGCAAAATGATTTAACAGTAGTTCAGAAAACTAAAGACATTATAAAATTTGAAACTCCTTTTAGAGTAGATTATGGTAATAGCATTACTTTTCAAAGAGGAATTGGAATTACCAATTCTGTTCAAAATGGTTTTGTATATTATAGAAGGACATTAATAAAAGCAGAAATAAAATAGTGCCTTACCCAAGGTTTACACATATCCAGTCAAACAAGCGGACGACGTTTTCGCTTTCGGTATTTTTGTAATTATTGGCTTTGTTCTTCCGTTTAATGGTTTTCTGCAAGATAGTCGTTCTATTTCTGATAATTCACAATTCAATTATTTGATGTTCAAACTTATTTATTTCAAGTTGAGTAAATACGAAGTTAATGAAATCCATTCCGTATTTATTTGAGAATGCGAAATAATTGAGTTCTCTTTCCTGCAATACCGAATTTGGATAAACATTTACTAAAACACGATTCGTTTGACGAATTGCACTTTCATATTTTCTTTTCTCAGCCTCAAGTGCTTTATTCCTAAAATCTTCGATAGAGCTGTAAATTTTTTGTTTATATCTTTCTGATGAATCGGCAATTGATTTATCTATTTCACTTAGCTCAGTTTTAAGCTTTAACATTGAATTATCAATATCTTTTGAGAAATTTAAGAACATATCTTCCACACCAACAGAAGAAAGTTTTTTTATCAATTTAACTATTACTTTTTCATTACCGATAAAGAAATCCGGTAGAGTTAAACGATATTTAGCTAAAACACTTGAAATATTCTTTTCGATAATTGTAGCTGAAGACCTGGGATAAATTATCGGTTCCGGAATATCATAAAACTTATATAACGGCATAACCTGTGCGAAGTAAGCAATTTCTCCGGGACCAGCAACATAAAAACCGGTTGGAAATAAATAGTCCTGGCAAATCGGACGCAACAAGACGTTCGGACTAAAACTTTCAGGCTTATCATCAACAAGTTTAAGTAATTCATCTTCTGAAAAACGGACTCTTTTATTTTTTAACCTAAAAGAATTTTCTTCAACAGGCTCAATTAAATATCTGCCTCCTTCATAATTCATAAAAAGATTCACTGCTCTAACTTTTACCTGTGCGTGGTATAATTCTTCAAGCTCTGCACTAACCTGGATTAATTTTTCAGAGTGCTTCCTGAAATTTAGGATTTCATTTTTGAAAATAGGTTTCAAAATATTTTTTACTTCTACGTCCTGGGGATCAAAAATGATAAGCCCATAAATATCAAATAAGTGGAGTAAAAGTTTTTTGAAGGAATACTTGAATGTAACTCCGGGTTTATAACAATCATTTATAAGTTGAAGATTTTTCTCCTTAAAATCGGATTGACGGAGTAATTTATTTATCTCAACAATAAATTCATTAATTGAATCTTTCAATTTGATATTACCGGTACTCCCACGATTTTCCTCAACCGGAAGGTTGTCATTATAGGTCACTAATTGAAGATTATTATTTTCATCAATAAATGAGATCGAACTTATCTCCTCGAAATCGTGGTCTTCACTTTCCATCCAGAAAAGAGATAGGAAATTAAATCTGGTATACTTCTCATTTAAGTATCTCGCTAACTTAATCGCTGTAATAGCTTTATAGATTGTGTATAATGGTCCGCCAAGAATTCCAAGCTGCTGTCCTGTAACAATTGTGATTGTGTTTTGTTCAGCAAGAAGGGAAATATTTTTCTCAGTCTTTGGTGAAATTTCAACACCTTCGTACTGTTTTCTAACAATTTTTGAAAGTTCACTTCTATGTTCACGGTTGAAGTTACTAATCGATTGAAATTGAGAGACGAATTTGGTGTTATCTCTAAAATTTAAATTAAAGAAGTGACTTAAATTATCGAACTCATTCAGATAGTCGAGAAATAAGTTACTATGTCCGGGCAAATCGCTAAAATTGATAAACATCAGTTATAATCCTATTAAATCATGTTGGTTCAAAATTAATCAATTTAGTTCGATTTTAAAAGTAAAGATATTATGCTATATTGACGATTGAAATTAATGGTAATCACTTCCCGTAATTAAGGAATATAATTAGAACGAACAAGAAGATCAGTGTGTCACGAATTTTTGAGACAATTAAATTATTAAAAGTTGAAGATATCTTAAACAGTGAGAGTAAATTTAAACTATTCTTAAAGCTGGTTATCACTACTGCACTAATAATTTATTTAGTTTATTTTTTAGACTTACAGAAACTATCCTTTTTAGTACTAAAAGCTAATCAGAAATTAATAGGAATAGCAGCTTTATTGGTCTTTGTCAACCTATTCTTCCAATTTATTAAATGGAAAAGAATTGCGTTACTCTTATTAGATGAGAGGAGTAATCGGACTATTTTAACTTCATTATTTTATGGATTTACCGCCGGTGTTTTTACTCCGGCACGAATTGGGGAGTATGTCGGAAGAGGAGTAGTATTTAAAAATAAGCCTATGCTCGACATAACTTTCGCAACAATTTTTGACAAAGGGTTTACCTTCATTGTGCTGACAGGGTTCGGATTATTAAGTTTTACTGCTTTTTTAATGAAGAAAGAAATACTGACTTTCCCCCTATTAATTGAGTTGCTCTTGGGAATAGTTGTATTAATAACTATTGTATACCTCTTTTTTAAGTATAGTTTTTCTCAAAAGATGAATGGGGTAATTGCAAAATATGACTCGAAATTTAATCTGATCTCAAAAATTCTTTTAATCATCCGTGAGGATAAAAGTAATACTTTCTACTTATTAATGTTCACAGTTTTCTATTATGTGACGTTCTTAATTCAATTTTCACTCCTGTTGATGGCATTTAACGCAAATATAATGTTTGTTGAAGGCATCTGGATTGGTTCGATAATATTCTTTATTAAAACACTTATCCCTTCAATAACAATCGGTGAAATCGGCATACGAGAAACAATTTCAATGTTAATTGTAACTCATTTCGGTATTGCTTCAGAGTTAGGTTTTAATGCGGCGTTACTTTTATTTACTATAAATATTATAACCCCGGCTTTAATAGGACTCATTTTTGTAATTCGATTAAAATATGATTGAAATAATATTATTATTTATATTTTTAGCATTTTTGTTTCACTACTTAAAATTTTTAAATAGTGTGAAGCGCGGATTAACTTTGCTTAATCAGCCCAAAATAAAAAATCATGCTTTCTTCCCTTCAGTGTCAGTAATAATACCATTCCGTAATGAAGAAGAAAATATTATTAAAAATTTGGTAAGCTTAGAGAATCAAGATTATCCTCATAATAAATTCGAAGTAATTTATGTTGATGATGATTCAACTGATCAATCACATGATTTATTAACCAGAAAAGTTTCTAGTATAAATCGTCAAGTTATTAAAGTACCGGAGGGATTCTCACCAAATTCTAGAAAAAAAAGAGCTATCAGATATGGTATAGAACATTCCGAAGGTGACATCATTGTAGGTACTGATGCTGATTGTCTATATAATAAAGCCTGGTTGTCAACTCTTATTTCTACATTTGATAAAAACACAGGTTTTGTTTCAGCACCGGTTAGTTTTATTGCGATGAATGGATTGTTTGAAAGAATTCAACAATTAGAGTTTGGTGGATTAGTACTTACAGGCGCTGGATTAATTGGAAATGGAACTCCAATTATTTGTAATGCGGCAAATATTGCCTATCGCCGTGAAGTATTTAATCGAGTAAAAGGATTTACAGACAATTTAGATTTGTCTTCGGGTGATGATGAGTTTCTCATGCAAAAAATTTTTCAAGAAACGGAATGGGGAGTTAAGTTTTGTCTTTCAAGTGATGCTGTTGTTAAAACAAATCCGAATAAAACTATGTCTCAATTTTATCAACAACGTAAACGCTGGGCTAGTAAGGGTTTCTTTTATAAAAATAAAAAATTGATTTTCAAATTAGTCGGGATATTCTTTTTTTATCTAAGTCTTATTGTACAACTTATTTTAGGAATGGTTTACAATTCAATTTTTTTAATCTCATTTTTAGCTTCGATGGGAGCAAAGATGTTTCTCGAATTTAACATTTTGCGAAGCGGATCAGGGCTGGTGTTTGAAAAAATAAAATTATTGGATTTTGTAATCGCTGAGTTAATTCATCCATTTTACATAATTATTTCCGGACTTTCAGGTGTGAGAGGTAATTTCATCTGGAAGGATAGGAAATTAAAAAGGTAATCCGGATGAAATCCTCTTTCAACCCGCCTAAAATAATTAAATTGTTATTCGATAATTTTATTTGGAATACTTCGAACAGCAAAATTCTGTTTACATTTGATGATGGACCAAACGTAGAAACTACGCCAATCATTTTGAAAAAACTTAATGATCTGAAAATTAAATCGGTTTTTTTTTGTGTTGGCAATAATTTGACCCAATACCCATCCCTTATTGATGAAATATTGTCAGAAGGACATTCTATTGGGAATCATACATGGAATCACAAAAAAGTAACTGATTTTAAAATTAACGATTATCAAGAAGAGATTAGTCAATTCAATTTTTACATGCTTGAGAAGTTTAATTACAGAGTTAAACTATTTAGACCTCCACACGGAAGATTTAACTTTGGCTTTTATCGAAATTCTGACAAACATCAACTAAAGGTAATAATGTGGTCACTCCTGACTTATGACTATAAAAACGATTTAAAAGTTGTTAAATTTGCGCTTCAAAATTATTTAAGTCATAATTCAATAATTGTTATGCATGATAGTTTAAAATCAAAAAATATAATAATCGATTCAATTCAATTTGCCCTTGATATTAGTTTAGAGAAAAAATTAAACATTGGAGATGCTGCTTCATGTTTGAACTGATTTTTATAATTGTTATCGGATTGTATTTTATACAGTCACTGATTTTTGTAATCGGAACTCAAAAAACATTTCCTAAAATTAATGCAAATGAATTACCTACAGCTTCTGTAATTGTTGCATGCAGGAATGAAGAGCATAATATTTTGCGTTGTCTTTCAGCATTAAATGAACTTGATTATCCTGAAGGGAAATTAGAAATTATTATAGTTGATGATAATTCCACAGATCGAACCGGAAATCTTATTGATGATTATATTAAGGACAAAACACGATTTAAAAAGATCATTACTAAAAAAGAAATTGGAAAACTTAAAGGAAAAACCAATGCTCTTGCAAATGCAATTGAAATTGCAAAAGGAGAAATAATTTTAACAACAGATGCAGATTGTGCCGTGGATAAAAATTGGGCAAAAACACTTGTCTCTTATTACCAACCGGATGTTGCAGTTGTTAATGGCTTCACTTCACAAAAGTTTGATGGACATTTCACCGGAATGCAAAATCTGGATTTTCTCTATTTACTTACTGTTTCATCGGGAACAATTAATCTGAAAAAACCACTGAGTTCTATGGGAAATAATATGTCGTACCGTAAATCAGTTTACGATGAAGTCGGCGGTTACGAAAATATTCCTTTCAGTGTTACTGAAGATTTTAATTTATTGATTGCCATTAATGAATTAAAGAAATATAAAATCATTTATCCCATGGATAGTGAGGGGATGGTTGTTTCAAATCCCGGTAAATCAATTGCAGAACTATATCATCAGAAAAAGAGATGGGCTGTAGGTGGATTAAAAGCTCCCTTAGTTGGTTTTTTTGTAGTCGGTACCGGATTTTTAACTCATTTAATGATTTTATTAACTCCATTCTTTTTTTCTTCTTCAGCAATTATTTTGATTTTATTTAAACTATTGATTGATTTTCAGTTACTATATTTTGTAACGAAAAAGCTAAATAATGAAAAGGCGATGAAATATTTTTTCACATTCCAATTATACTACATCTTATATGTTGTTGTTTTACCAATTGCTGTATTACTTAGCAAAAAAGTTATTTGGAAGGGAAGAGAATATTAATGCTGCTTCTCTGTAATTATTATGTTACATATCGTTGTAATGCGTATTGTGATTTTTGCCATTTCGGGGATCATACAAATTTTAAAAATACCAAATTCGCTGACCTCGATGATTACCGCAATAATATTGAACAAATAGCAAAACTCGGAGTAAAATTTTTGGACTTAACAGGAGGCGAACCACTTCTTCATAAAAATATTGTTGAGATGGTTGAATATGCAAAGTCACTTAAATTACAAACGAGTATAACAACAAATGGATTACTTTATCCTAAGTATGCTGAAAAATTAGCCGGTAAAGTTAATTTGCTTCATTTTTCACTTGATTCACCTTATGAAGCTGTCCATAATAAAATTCGCGGAGTTTATTGTTTTCAGTCCGTATTAAAAAGTATCGAACTTGCAAAAAGTTTGGGAGAATTCCCTGATATTTTATTTACTGTAACTAATGATACTTATGAATCTTTACCGGAGATGTATAAGTTAGCACTAAAGTTCGATTTAGTTTTGATTGTAAATCCCGTCTTTAGCTATTTTGGAAACCCCGGATTAAATGGTCAGGCGATTGAGTTTATAGAAAATTATAGTAAAGGAAAATCTAATATTTATCTCAATAGCGCATATCTTGAATTGAGAAAAAATGGCGGTAATAAAAGAGATAAACCACTTTGTAAAGCAGTCAGCCGTGTAATTGTTATATCGCCTGATAATGAAATAATTTTACCATGTTATCATTTTGGAAATGAAAAAATTAAAATTGATCGCCCTATTAAAGAAATTAGAAATACGCAAAAAATTAAAGATTTAATAAAGATGGAGGGAAGATTTGATTTCTGCGAAGGTTGTACAGTCAATTGTTACTTCGAACCTTCTTTTGCTTTCCCGACTAATCTTTATGGATTAATCAGTCTTCCTTCAAAAATTAGATATAGTTACCAAAAATTAATTAGACAAAAATTTTTTTTGAAAAACACAACCAAAACTGTTCAGGTTAATAAATGAAGTTATATGTTTTTACTTTTTTTCTATTGCTCTCATCGTTATTTGGACAAAGTAAACTAAATTTCTTTCCGAATGAATTAAATATTCAACCATTCAATGCAAATGCTATCGAGCCTAAATTGGGTTTTTTATTCCATACAGGTAAAAACGAATTACGTTTGGATATTGGAAATTCGAGGGAAATACTTCATTACAAAATTGAAGAGAATAGAATTTTATCTTTCGGTGCTGATTTATTTACATTTACAAAATTGAGTGGTGAAGGTGAATTCCATTTCCCTGTGGATGCTATTGATTATCTATTCGGAATAAATTTCGGTTATAAAACAATTAAAAATGAATATAGCTACGGAATCCGTTTCAGGCTAAGTCATATCAGCGCTCATTTTGTTGATGGTCATTATGATAACCCGACAGCTATGTGGAAAGAAGGGCGATACCCTCGTGTTTATAGTAGAGAATTTGTGGAATTCTTCCCATTTTTTCAAATCGGCGGATTTAGAAGTTATATCGGGTTTACTCATCTATTGCATGTCGTACCCAAATCAATTGGAAAGCAAATTTACCAGATGGGATTGGAGTATTATTTTACTAATTTTAAAATCTTAAATATTACCCCTTTTATTGCTTATGATTTTAAACTTGCAAAAATTGAAAAATATGAGGGTACCAATAGTATAAATGGAGGCATTAAATTCGGTAATCAAAATGGAGCCGGTTTTAGTATCATGTTAAATTATTTTAATGGAAAAAGTATACACGGTGAATATTACGATTATGATGAAAAATATACTTCAATCTCATTTAATTTAGATTTTTAAAATGAGCGAAAATTATAACGATCCCTTTTTCTCGCACGATCAAAAAAATGTTGATACTGTAACTCCCTCGGAGAAAACTAAATTTATTATTCCGGTGGTTTTGTTTATTGTTACTTTCTTTACCACAACATTAGCCGGTGCAGAATGGATTAGAGGATTTGGAACAAGGTTTGAATTCACTGAACTGATAGTAGGACTACCATATTCAATTTCGATATTATTTATTCTCGCAACACACGAGTTCGGACATTACTTCGCCTCAAAATATCACGGAGTAAAAGCGACACTCCCTTATTTTATTCCATTCCCTTCGCTGGAAGGTTTCCTGAATTTTGGAACTATGGGTGCAGTGATTAAAACTAAACAAGCAATTGGAAATAAAAAAGCTTTGTTTGATATTGGCGTTTCCGGTCCCATCGCCGGTTTTTTTGCAAGTTTATTAATTTTGATTTACGGTTTTTCAAATTTACCACCGCAAGAATATATCTTATCAATTCACCCTGACTATTTTACCGCTGAATATGGTAAAGCCGGTCTGCATTTGGAGTTTGGAACTTCGCTACTATATTATATTCTGAGTCAAGTTTTTACTTCTGCAAATGATTTTGTTCCACCGATGAATGAGATGTACCATTATCCATATTTGTGTGTTGGTTGGTTTGGATTATTCGTGACAGCTATGAACTTAATTCCCGTTGGACAATTAGACGGGGGACATATTACATACGCAATGTTTGGAGAGAAGAATCAAGTTACAGTGGCTTCTATTTCGATGATTATTCTTTTTATACTTGGTGCAGGTGGAATAGTATCATCATTATTAGAATTACCATTTGAGTTTGGTTGGAGCGGATGGCTTTTTTGGGCATTAATTCTTTATTTTTTTATAAAGGTTAAACATCCTCCGGTTTATGATGATTCGGAAATAGATTTCAAAAGAAAAGTAACCGGATACTTCAGTTACTTAATTTTTATATTGTCATTTTCGCCTTCACCATTTTCAATAACTTTTTAAGTAGATGATTTTTTACCTTTTGAACAAACTCGGTCAATACCATATTTACACAATGAATAAAATAAAATTTTTAAGTTTCGTCCTCTTCATCCTAATTCTAAATGGATGTGAACCGGATTTATCGGGAGTGATTAATCCAATCGAACAATCTTATAGAGTTAAAACATTATCTTCAATTAATGAATACAATTACAATCCTTTAGATTCATTTTTAACAGTAAGTGTTGAATTTGTAACTTTTGATCAGGTCAGTTCAGTTTATTGTAACATTTACGGACCGGATCAAAAGAAGATTAATAATTCTTTATTGTATTTATTAGATAACGGAAACTCAGCAAATGGAGATGTTGTTTCGGGAGATGGTAAATTCTCAAATAAAATCCCTTTCAGTGAAGTAATGCTTAATGGTAATTATCGAATTGAATATTTTGTCCTCGATAAAAGCAATTACTCGAAACAAATCGGCGAAGAAAATTTTTTATATAATAATGGACAGACGAACATAGCCCCGATAATTGATAATGTTCGACTCCCATCTGAAATACTAAGGGGCGTATCTTTTGTCTTTTCAGTTGATGCTTCAGATCCCAATGGACTCAGCGATTTAGCATCTGTCTATTTTGAGTTGAAAAGACCTGATGGCACAATGGTAGAAGCATCGCCAGGATTTACTAAATTTAGTATGTATGACAATGGTAATGTTGAAATCTATGGCGATACAACTGCAAATGACGGACGATTCTCATTCAAAAATTCTTTCCTTGATACAACCACAACCCAAACAGGTAGTTGGGAATTTAAGTTTCAAGCGCGTGACAGAGGTAATAAATTAAGCAATCAAATAACTCAAACTATTCTTGTTCAATGACACATAAAATATTTATAATATCTATAATTTTTTGCTTAGAAGTATTTTCTCAATTCAAACCGGAATCTTTTTCGATAGAGGCTCACGAGAGTTTTAATAAAACTGTAACATCTGAGACTCCGGCAAGTAATAGCATAAATGATATAGTTGCAAATGGTGATACGATTTGGATTGGGACTTCACGCGGGGTCAGCAAAACTACTGACAATGGTAATAGTTGGATAAATTATTACGGCTCAAGTTCATTTGGAACAGAATCAATTGCCGCTCTCCACTTTGATACGTATAATAGTATTGTGTGGACAACAACAGCTCATTCAGTAAAACGAGACGGACAAAGTTTGCCGGAGGGAAGCGGTATCCGTTTTTCAACTAATAATGGAGATGATTGGATTTTAGTTCCACAACCTATTGATGAAGAAGGCGATTCAATTTTAACTTACGGAATTAATCAAATTAGAGCTTTACCCGTTACAGTTGCTATTCAAAATATTTCTTATGATATAGTTACAACAAAAAATTATGTCTGGATTACCTCATTCGCCGGCGGACTTCGAAGATGCAATATTGACAGTTTAATTCTAAATCCTAATCGAAGATGGGAAAGAATCTTGTTACCTCCCGACAGACTTAATTCTATTTCCCCTAATGATACTTTGGATTTTACTTTACTACCGGTAGCAGGTAAATTTGGTAAAGAAGGTAATCTTAACCATAGACTTTTTTCGATTGTAGCCGCAAATGATTCAACAGTATATGTCGGAACTGCAAATGGAATAAATAAAACAACCCAAGCTCTACTTCCCGCAGATCAAATTATCTGGATAAAATTTAATCATCAAAATCAAACCGATGGTATGTCCGGCAATTTTATTGTGGCTGTTGATTATAATAAAAACTCAAATACAATTTGGGCTGCTTCATGGAAAGCTGAAGATTTGAATGAAGATTATGGAGTAAGTTCATCAACTGATGGTGGAGCTACTTGGAGTGTTTCATTATTAAATGAAAAAGCTCATAATTTCGGCTTATTCGGAAACAAAGTAATTTCAGCTACCGATAACGGCGCTTTTCGTTCTGCTGACAATGGTAAGAGTTGGATTTTACCAGGTTTGATTAAAGATAAATTCACGAATTTAACTTTGCGTACTTCAATTTTTTATTCGGCATTTTTTACACAGAATAGTGAGTTTATTTGGTTGGGAACAACTGATGGTTTGGTTAGAGTCAGCGGTATCAACGAATATTGGAATGATGATTGGAAAATATTTTTTGCCTCTCAACAGCTTAGTTCAAAAAATGAAACTTATGCTTATCCCAATCCTTTTTCACCAAAATCGGAATCAATAAAAATTAAGTACAATACTTCGGGCGAGACTGCGTCTGTAACCATAAGGATTTTTGATTTTGGGATGAACTATGTCAGAACAGTAATTCAAAATGCGCAACGCGGAAATACTGTTCATCAAATTAATACTGCAAATTCTGATGATATTAATGGAGTAATTGATTTTTGGGATGGACGAGATCAAAATGGAAATGTGGTCCCCAATGGAGTTTATTTTTATAGGATTGATATTAATTCCAATGATCCTGTGTATGGCAAGATAATGGTTTTACAGTAAGGTATTAAATGAGAATTTTCTTTTTTGTCATTATAATATTGTTGGCAAATTTTTCTTTCGCTCAACAAGGATTTAGCGAGACCAGTGTTGCTCCCGGAACATTCAGCCGTATGGGTTTTGGACCAAGAGGAATTTCATTGGGTAATGCAGCAGGTGCTATAAATAAAGGGAATGTCAATTCATATTACAATCCGGCTTTATCAGTATTTCAGAATGACAATTCATTTTCATCAGCATATTCTTTTTTAGGTTTAGACAGATCTTTGAACTTTGTAAACTTTACAAGAAAGTTTGAATTTTATTCTGATAAAGATTCATTAATTGTTCCGAGAAAACCACGGGCTACAGCAGGTATAAGCTTTGGTTTAATCAATGCCGGTGTCTCAAAAATTGATGGAAGAGATAATCAAGGATTCAAAAAAGGAGATTTATCTACTTCGGAGAATCAATTTTTTATGGCATTTGCAAATCGATTTTCGGATAAATTTGCTGCAGGCATTGGCATAAAATTTTACTATTATAAATTGTATGAGGATATTACTTCTACAGGATTAGGGTTTGATATTGGAGCAATTTATTTACTTAATCCTCAATTAACTATTGCTTTTACAATATCTGATTTAAATGCCAAATATAAGTGGGATACATCACCCCTTTTCGGTACTGACGGAAGTACATCTGAAAACAAATTTCCTATGACAAAAAAAATATCTGTAAGTTATTTCCTTGGTGAACCGGATATTATCCTGGCAGGCGAATTTGAATTTAATAACATGCATAATAAGCTAATGCGATTCGGTGCCGAATACAAAATATTCGATTATTTTCAATTAAGAGCCGGGATTGACAATATTAATATTTCAACTACTGATTCTCCAATTCGTCCCGCTCTTGGTTTTGGTTACACACATCAACTCGGTAAAATAAATGTCGGGGTTGATTATGCATTTGCGTATGAACCTTATTCTCCGCAGTCACGGCATATTGCAGGAATAAGCATTTTGTTTTAATGTTCGATTAATTTGAGAGAAAAATGTATAAAATATTCTTAATATTTCTTTTAGGACTAAATCTAACTTTTGGGCAATCCGCCGGTAATTCCGGATTGTCATTCCTTAAACTTGGATTTGGCGCTCGAAACATTGCTCTGGGAGATGCAGGAACATCAATGGCAAATGATGTAACCTCACTATTTTACAATTCGTCACGATTGACTGATAATTATAAAACAGAGATTTTCCTAATGCATAACGAGTGGGTACAAGGAATTAGAAGTGAAATCTTGGGTGTTAAATTTAATTTCCTCGGATTACCATTTGGATTTGGGTTTAATTCCACATCAATTAATGATATTGAGATACGACAAAAACCGGGTGATAGTGAAGGGACGTTCACTTCTCATTATGTATTTGGAACATTGGCTACAGGTTATGAAATTACAAAAAATATTTCTGTGGGAGCTTCGATTAAATATATCTACGAAGAGATATGGGTAGATGATGCAAACGGATGGGGGTTTGATTTATCATCATCCTATAGATTTAATGACGATTTACACTTTTCAGGTGTTATAAGAAATATTGGAGCAATGAATAAACTTAGAAATGAGTCCACTAAACTTCCAACTGAAGTAAGAATTGGTTCTTCATATGATTTGTTTTTCCCTGTACAAAAAATTTCAGCTGTAATAGGGGCTGAATTCCAAAAATTTATTCATAACGACGAATACCATATTTTATTTGGCACCGAGGTGGTCTATGATCATACTTTTGCGTTGAGATTAGGTTATCAAACTATGTATGAAGCAAAAAATATTAGTACCGGTTTTGGTCTTTATTGGGGAGGATTGAATTTCGATTATGCATTAACTCCTTTAAGTAATGATTTAGGGACGGGACATACTTTTTCAATAAAATTAAGTTTTTAGGTGTTCTATTTTGAGTAGATATTTCACAAGAAGTTTTCTACCAATATTCGTTTTTGTCTACTTCTTGTTACAGATAATACTTGCTCTGAACTATAACCAACCATTTTCTTCGGATTCACTTTATAATTATAATAAGGCTTTGGAATCATTTTATGCTGGTTCGATATATCCAGCTTCTTTCCATCTATATGATGATTATATAATTACCCCCATCTATATTAACTATCTTTTATTATTGCTCCACATTTCAACCAGCTTTAAAATTATTATTTTCGGCAATATAATTCTCAATGCAATACAACTTTTGATCTTCATATTAATTATAAAAAAATTATGGGGAGAGAAGTTTATTAATTCTGCTGTTGTTTCATATATACTTTATCTCAATTTCTTTGGACTTGTCTTTTTTAATCTAACAGAATTACTGTTTGGAGTTTTTTTGTTATTAACGATCTATTTTTATTTGTTTAAGAAGAATATATTTTACATCCTTTCAGGTATCTCAGCTTATTTAACGTTGGGAATAAGACCTGTAGGTTGGTCAATAATAGTGGCATTAGTTATTACATCTATCGTATTCTATAAAAACAAAGATATATTAAAAGGGAATATTATTGTAGCTTTATCATTTTGCATAATGTTAACAATAGCTGGTTTTACCATTAATAACTCGTTTGGGCATTTCATTTTTACATCCACAAATGGAGGTGCTAATCTTTTGATTGGTGCAAATGCAGATGCACATGGAGGATTTAGTTCAAAAGTCTTTGAAAATGGTAATGCCGGGTTTATTGAAGACATGGATAAAAGAACCTATTATGAGAAAAATAATTACTGGAGTAATGCAGCTATAACTTGGATTAAAGAAAATCCAATTCAATGGCTTTTATTAATTCCTCAGAAATTCATTCACATATTTGCGAGGGATGATTTTGCGTTTACTGAAATAATTGGGGGGAAAGAAATCAATTTGTTCTTTCTCAGCAAACATTTTTATAATTATTCTGAGCTTTCAACAATTTTCCAGGGCATGACATCTTATCAAAAAAATATTTTTTGGTTATTTCAGATTCTGCATCATATCTATTATTTTTTATTAGTGGTTTTAATTGCTTTTGCAATAAGGGATTTATTTAAGAATCCATTGAATGTAAGTTTTATTTTTATATTAGGTATAATAACAATCAGTATTGTTATTCCATTGTTAACATCAGGTGATGCAAGATATAAGTATCCTTTCATTTTATTAGGACTAATAATTGCAACCCCCGGATTCAACCAAATAATTACAAATATTTTCAAAATTAAATTGAAGAAATAAAATGCAAATTATAGAATACTCGGATAATTGGCGGGACAAATGGGACAGTTTTGTTAAAAAATCAAGCAATGGAACAATGTTCCATTTACAAAAATTTTTTGATTATCACACCCCCGGAAAATTTTCATTTAATCATTTAATATTTCTTGAAAAAGGGGAAATTCAGGCAGTTCTTCCCGGAGCTTTAAGAAATGGAGTTTACGAATCTCCGATTGGGGCAAGTTACGGCTCTATTGTTACATCAGATTTAAAATTTAATACTGCACTTGAAATTGTTGATACTTTAATCGACTATGGAAAATCAAACGGAATTAATGAGTTTGTACTAACATCAGCACCAATGATTTATGAAACCTATCAAAATCAAAATCTTGACTTTGCCTTACTGTGGCGCGACTTCAAATACGATTTACACTACATCTCAAGTGCAATAAAACTTGATAATCAACGTGATATCATTTCTCGTTTTCAATCAACAGTTAGAAGGAATATCCGGAAATCATTAAATAACGACGATGTTACTATTGAAATCAATGAAAAATATGATGAATTTTATCCGATACTTATTGAGAACAAACAACGTCATAATGTAAAACCGACTCATTCACTTGAAGATATTTACAAACTTCACGAATTAATGCCTGAGAATTTAAAACTTATTATGGTTTATTATAAAGGTGAACCAATTGCTGGATCACTTTTGTTCCTGGCAAATGAAAATGTTTCTCTCTGTTTTTATAATATGCTTCGATATGAATTTGAACATTTAAAGCCGATTCATCGTGTAATGTATGAAGTAGTTAAATGGTCAACCGAAAACAATTTTAAATATGTAGATATTGGTGTATCGCAAGATACTAAGGCTGTAAATCCTATGACTCCAAGTATCAGTTTAATTGACTTCAAAGAAAAATTTGATGCAAAAACTATTATGCGCAATACTCTAAGACTTAAGTTATGATTTGTAATCAATGCTAAAAAAGAAAAAAGCGATTATTGCATTTCTAGGAAATCTAAATTATGACACAAGAAGTTTTAACCTTTATAAATCTTTAACTGAGAATAATATTGAAGTTAGGGTCATAGCATTTGATTGGTTAACTCCCGGTTTTCTGACAAAATTTGGTGGAATTACCATTTACCGGTTAGATAAATCTAAATCATCTTTATTCTACTACCTAAATTTTCTTTTTTTGCTAACCAAAAATTTGTTAATCAATAAAGCTGATTATTATTTTGCTGAAGACGTTTATACTCTTCCTTTAGTTTCAATCTTCTCTAAAATCTATGGCGGAAAATTATATTACGATTCAAGAGAACTTTACGGCCATCTTGCAGGACTGACCGGAAAAAGAAAAACTCAGTCAATCTTAGCTTTTCTTGAAAAACTGTTTATCCGATATATAGTTTATGTACTTGTAACCGGAGAAATGGACGCTGACTATCTCATAAACAAGTATAAAAATATTAATACAATCCTTTTAAGAAACCTTCCTCTCTATAAAACCGAGTTTCATAATGTTGATTTGAAAGATAGATTTAAAATTAAATCCCAAAATAAAATTATTTTGTATCAGGGGGTGGTATTAAAGGGGCGTGGTTTACTACCGACTATCGATGCATTAAAAAATATAACAAATTACACATTATTAGTTTTGGGTGACGGAGATTATCGAAAAGAACTAATAAGTATCGTCGAAAACTATAAAATTTCGGAAAAAGTTATTTTCGGAGGTAAAGTTGATCAAATGGATTTGTTGAATTTTACACACTCAGCCGATATCGGATTAGCGATAATCGAAAACCTTAGTTTAAGTTATTATTATGCTCTTCCAAATAAGTTGTTCGAGTATATAATGGCTGAAATTCCGGTTATTGTCTCAGATCTTCCTCAAATGAGAAATATTGTTGAAAAGTATAAGGTAGGCGTTATTGTTAGTCCAAATAATATTGAAGAAATACAAAAAGGTTTTGAAACGATTGTTGATAATTACGATACCTACAAGCAGAACTGTATTATTGCTAAAGAAGAATTGAATTGGGAAAACGAGGTCAGCAATCTTCTGAAAACATTATGAGAGTTTTTTATACTCTACAATAATATGTACGGGGACGTTATAAATCATATTAAAAATACTGTCGATAATCTTCCACAACTTGAATGGAAAGTACTTTAGCACAATATAAGTCCTACCAAAAATAAGCAATTTATTACCGAAAGTTTTCCAATCAGTTGTCTTAAGATTTGCACTCGTTATGAGACTAAAAAGTCGTTTCTCATCAAAAGAATGAATATGAGCGTGAACGGGAGTTTTTTTATTACAATGAATACAGAGATAATATCTTAATTTCTCTTTATATGGTGTTGTAATGATTAATGAACCGCCCGGTTTAACTACACGAAATAATTCGTTAACAAAATCAGGCGGATTAATTACATGTTCTATTACTTCGGATGCGATAACTGAATCAATTGAATTATCCTTGAACGGGAGCTTAAAAGAATCACCTACGGTTGCAAAATGGTGATCTGAAACTACTTCTTGAACAGCTTTTTTTACGTTTTTATCAGATATATCGAAAGAGATAACCGAAACTCCCTTTTTTGTAAAATATCCGGCGACCCAAGCACTACCGCAGCCTACATCAAGAATAGATTTTGTTTTTTGATTGACTGTTGAAATAATAAATTCGTGGACTCTTTTTTCATCATCTTCTGTTGCGCCGGTTCTTTCTTCAAAATAGTCGAATTCCTCTGCATCAATTTTATAGTGGTTTATGTAATCGAATTTTTCTGTGTTCATTTTTCAAGAGTAATTATAAATAATGACTCAAGATAAATGCTTTCTTTCACATTCAAAAGAAATGAATTTATTAGAGATATTTTTGACACACTTTGATCAAAAAAAATCATTATCTTAACCAATAACAAATATTAAATCTTTTCAAAAATTAGGGCAAAATGAAGGAATATCTTGATTTAGTTCGGTTAGTTATTAATGAAGGGACTCGAAAGAAATCGAGAACCGGTGTTGATACAATTTCATATTTTTCAGCACATTACAGAGTTGATTTAGCAAAAGGATTTCCATTATTAACAACAAAAAAAATGGAGTGGAAATCAATGATTTATGAACTATTGTGGTATTTGTCCGGAGATAACCACATCCGGAATTTGAGAAAATTTACAAAAATATGGGATGCCTGGGCAGATGAAAATGGAAATCTTGAAACGGCTTACGGTTACTATTGGCGGCATTTTCCGAGCGCACAAAAGGATTCAAACGGAAATTGGCAAGTAACGGAGATTGATCAAATTAGTTATGTAATTAATGAAATAAAAAATAAATCGTACAGCCGCAGGTTAGTTGTTACAGCCTGGGAACCGGGCAATGCGATTAACAGCAAACTTCCTCCGTGTCATTACACTTTCGTTTTTAATGTCTCAGAGGGAAAACTTAATTGTCATTTAACCCAGCGCTCCGGCGATATCGCACTGGGAATTCCCTTCAATTTAGCGGCTTATTCTTTATTGACTCATCTTATTGCAAGAGAAACTAATCTTGAAGTTGGTTATTTCTCACACACTATTGTAGATGCTCATATATATGTTGCCGAGAAGGGAACAGAGACAGAAAAATATGATCATCTATCTGGACTTGAAGAGCAATTATTACGTGAACCTTTTGAACTTCCACAGATTAAAATTGCAAATAAACCGATGAGTGAGTTAGTCTTTGAGGATTTTGAATTAATAAATTATGTAAGTCATCCAAAAATTAAATTTGAAGTTGCGGTTTGAACCTTAATCTAAAAATATTTTTGGTTAAGATATTTAATAGAAACTTTATTTTCTATTTGATTTTCCATTTTTTAATTTTAGGAGAAATCGGTTTTTCACAAGATTACTCATTTGTTGTTTTTAATAATGAGGATGGCTTATCCAGCAATCTTGTTAAAGCAATTACACAAGATTCATTAGGTTTTTGTTACATTGCAACTGACGGTGGTTTGGTAAAATTTAATGGCAAGAATTTTGAAAATTTTCAAAATCAACTTCCATCTCTTTATATTAAAGATGTTTACCTTACCCTGAAGGGTGATTTACTTGTACTGACTGATTATGGACTTGTGGTTCTCGAACAAAAACATGGAGTGAGCCACTTTATAAATTTAATAAATACTTTAGAAATCGATACTGATTCAACTTTAAATTATCCAAAGACAATTTATGAAGATTCCAAAGGAAGACTTTGGATAAGTGATTTGACAGGTATAATGCTTTTTGAGAACCAAAAACCACGTAAATATTTATTCGATCTTAAATATAATGCTGACAGTTATTTTCGCTCATATCAAGTGATTGAATGGAACAACAGAATATTTGCAGTAAGTATGAATGGTTTTTTTTTCGAATTCGATTTTAATAAAAACAAGTTTGAATTACTTCCAAACAATCTTAACAGCCTCAATCCAAGTGTTGATGCTGTTTTAAATATTGACAAAAAGAGCATTCTTCTTGGAACATCAAAGGGATTATATAAAGCTTCATTAATGAATTCTTCTAACCAAATGACATTCGAGTTAGTCGCAGCAATTCCTAATATTTCAACTCTATGTTACAACGATGAAAATGATTTATTCATCGGTACATGGGATGATGGTTTGTATCTTTTGAATAATGGATCGTCTAATCCAATTCAAGTTCAGTTGGATATATCTAAATCTGTTAAAGATATTTACAGAGATAAACATAACAATATTTGGATTGGAACTGATGGCGGAGTTCTTCTTCTAAAAAAAACATTCTTTTCTAAAGTTAAACTGCCAACAATTTCACAACCATCATCAACTTCATTTATAAGTCAGATAGTGAGTGACAAAACCGGAAGAATTTATTTTACTGACGGCGCATCTGTTTATTACATAAATTCGATGTTGGAAGAGATTAAAGTATCACTCTACTATTCTAGTGAATTGAATAATATCTATTCAATTGCAATTGGTGAAAATGGGGTTTGGATTTCACTTAGAAACGGGCAACTGGAATACCGCGATTTTAAAACCGCTAAACTACTTTTCCAATTTAGAACGGTAGATGACAGATTTAATGCACTTTTCTCAGACTCGGATGGCGTATTATGGGGCTATCTCGGTCGCTCCAAGCGTATTCTGAAATTTGATAATAATTTTCATTATGAGGAAGTCCCCATTGATAATGGAGATATTTCTAACATTTCTTTTATTAAAGAGGATCGGAAAGGGAATATCCTTTTTGCAGGAAACGGAAGAAATGCATTTCTTTTTGAGTTCAATAAACAAGATAATAGTATGTTAAATAAGAGTAGTATTTTTCCGATTGAGCTAAGGAAAAACTTATATATTACTGATATTTTTATCGGGGAAAAAGTTTTTTATTCAACGAGTGTGGGTATCTTTGATGAGAATGCAAGTAAAATTGAACCAACGTATTTTAATCAAAAATTAAATCTCCAATTAAATAAATCTGTTGTTCAAGGGAGTGATTCAACACTTTGGATCGGTTCTGAAAATGGAGTTTATGCTGTTACAAAGAATAATTATATTCTTTTTAACAAGAGTGATGAGCTCCCAAATTCTTCCGTAATTGCCCGGGGAATTATTATTGATAGATTGAACCGACTTTGGGTTGGAACTGCCGGTGGTCTTGCTGTAAGTAAATCGGCAGACTATTTTTACAAGGAGACTCCGACACCAATAATTTCAGCATATTTAAAGAACGTTGATAAAGTGAGAGTTTTTCATTCTAATGAAAGTGAATTGTTCGAAGGCTCAAGTATAGAGTTTGATTTTTTCTCCATCGCATATCCTGCTGATCGTATTGAATATCAGTATCGTTTATTGGGTGAAGATATCGATAGTAACTGGACAAGCCCGATGAAAATTAATTCTATAACTTTTTACAATCTTTCGGCGGGGGACTATTCATTTCAGGTTATTGCGCTAAATGCAGGAGAGAACGGAAGTAAAATATCAGCATATAATTTTAAAGTTAGTTACAACTGGTATTCTTCACCGGTCGTAATTTTTATCTATATAGTTATTTCCATAGCAATTGTAATATTTTTAACCATGCGATTGAATCGGTTTAGGATTAATTCGTTAAAGGAAAGGGAGAAAAAACTTTCTCAACTTGTCAAAGAGCGAACAGATGATTTGAATGAGTCTCTTATCAAAACAGAGGACCTGCTTAAAGAAAGTGAAAAATCAAAAGAAGAGCTTTTTAAAGCAAATGAGTTTAAAGTCAAATTGTTAAATTTAGCTGCACACGATTTAAAGAATCCACTACATTCTATAATTGGTTTTTCATCGCTTATTAAAGAAGATTCAGATGATGAAGAAATCAAAAGTATGTCAAATTATATTATAGAGAGTTCTCAATTTATGGTTAAACAAATTGAAGACATCCTCCAGAATGCGACTGCAAGGGCTAAAGAAATTAAAATTATCAAACGATTAAACAATGTTAATGAACTTGTTCAAAAAGTTATTCAAAACTATAAACCTCAATATGTGGCAAAGTCACAGACAATCGAATTGTTCTTTGAAGATCAGGTTTTTGCCGAAATTGACTATGATTGGTTCTCGCACGCAATTGACAATCTTATTAGTAATGCTGTAAAATATACTCCTGCCGGTAAAAATATAAATGTATTTATAGAAAAAGATTCTTCAACATTTACGATTAGAGTTGTTGATACTGGTCCCGGTATTCCTGAAGTTGAAATGAATTTATTGTTTAAAGAATTTCAGCGACTATCAACTAAACCTACCGGAGGTGAATCTTCAACCGGTTTTGGGCTCTCAATAGTTAAAAATATTGTGAAATTGCATGGTGGGAAGGTTTGGGCAACGAGCAAAGTAGGTGAAGGGACAACATTCATCGTACAAATTCCTATCAAAACATTGGGAGATGTGGATTGAAAATTGTCATCATCGCTGCAATTGCGAAAAACGGAGTTATTGGAAAAAGTAATGGTGAAATGTCATGGCATATTAAAGAAGAATTTCAACATTTTAAAAAAACAACTTTAGGTTTCCCCGTTTTAATGGGAAGAAAAACATTCTGTTCATTGGGAAAACCACTTAAATTAAGAGAGAACATTATTGTCACTTCAGATAAAAATTACTCAATTCCTTCTGACCAGACATATGTTTTAAATACAATTCAAGCCGGAATTGAGTTGGCAAAATCATTCAATAAAGAAAAGTTATTTATTATCGGTGGAGGTGAAATATATACTCAATCAATTTCATTAGCAGATGAAATGATATTATCACATTTAGCTTTTGATGCAGAAGGTGATGTTTATTTTCCAAAATTTACTATCAGCGATTGGAATATCCGGAAGGAAATTCCAAATGACAATTTTTCCATTGTTTATTACTCGAAGAAATAGAAATACAAGTTCGTTATGCCCAAAATAAAAATACTACCTGAAAATCTATCTAATAAAATTGCAGCGGGCGAAGTTGTTCAGCGACCTGAGTCTGTTGTCAAAGAATTACTTGAAAATTCGATTGACGCAAATTCAACAGAAATAAAATTACTAATCAAACGTGCCGGAAAAGTACTTATTCAAGTTGTTGATAACGGTGATGGGATGGCTGAAGAAGATGCCATATTGTGTATTCTTAAACATGCAACAAGTAAAATAATTACAGACTCAGATCTGGAGGCGATTAAAACTCTAGGATTCAGAGGTGAAGCGTTAAGTTCAATTACAGCCGTTAGTCAAGTTGAACTGCGCACACAGACTGATGAATCTGAAATCGGTGTACAACTTAGGATAGATGATGGTCAACACATTGAAAAAGAGTTTGGTTCTTTTGCAAAAGGGACAAGTGTCTCTGTAAAGAATTTGTTCTTTAATACTCCGGCGAGAAGAAATTTTCTCAGGACAGATACAACAGAAACAAAACATATCATAGAGACGTTTAATCGAATCGCATTAAGTCACCCGAAAATTTCTTTTAAATTATTTATTGATGATGAAATTACACTTGATTTTCCATCGGGAGAACTGACTGATAGAATCGGAAATGTCTTTGGTGAAGGTATTTTATCAGCTTTAATTAATGTTGAAGAAAGAACTGAATTTCTTTCTCTCTATGGATTTATCGGTAAACCATCGTTATTGAAAAAATCAAAAGGGGATCAATATCTATTTTTAAATAATCGATACGTTGTAAGTAGGCAGATAAATCATGCTGTATTTACAGCCTATGAGAATGTTCTGGAGAAAGGTGATTATCCATTCTTTATTCTGTTTCTTGAAATTGACCCACATAGAATTGATATAAATGTTCATCCATCAAAGTTAGAAGTTCGGTTTGATGATGAAAAAGATATTTATTCATTTGTAGTTTCAGTTTTAAGAAAAAGTTTATCTTCTTATGATTTGGTACCAAATTTAACTTTTACACAAGGAGCATCTGAAAAAGAAAGAATGACAATCACTCCATTTCAAAAAAGTGAAAGAAGTGATTTTTCAGACAGACCTTCTAAACCTAATTACAATAGCAAATCACAATCTTTTAATGACAAAGATATTGATATGTTATTCGGCAGTCTTTCACTAAATGTTAATCGGGAATCACCCGAATCAAACATAAAAACTCCATTTGAAAATGAAAATGTTGTTGATGAAACTATTCAAAAGAGTGTTCCGATTCGGGCTTCTTCTGAAGAAAAAGAAAACTCAAGTTTTATAATTCAATTGCATCATAAATATATTCTTTCTCAAATAAAATCAGGTTTAATGATTATCGATCAACATGCAGCCCATGAAAGAATTTTATACGAAAAAGCATTAAAGCTGTTTGATATTAATTTACCTTTTGCACAACCTTTATTGTTTCCCAAAACTATAGAAGTAGATGCAAGTAAATTATTAATGTTAAAGGAATTGCATCCTTACCTATTAAAACTCGGTTTTGAAATTAAATTCTTTGGACAAAATACAATTATAATTGAAGCCGTTCCTCAAGATATTCATCCCGGTAATGAAGAAGAAATATTACTGGAAATTTTAGATGAATACCTTATTAACAGAAGAGAGAAAAAAATACTTGAAGTAAAAGATAATATGGCAAAATCGTTTTCTTGTAAATCGGCTATAAAAACCGGTGATAAGCTATCGGAATTGGAAATGAGAGTTTTGATTGATCAGTTATTTGCTACTTCAATGCCATATGTTTGTCCACACGGGAGACCAATTGTTGTAAAAATATCATTAGATGAATTTGATAGAAGATTTGGCAGAACTTAATTGTCAAAAATAATTTCGTTACGATTAATCTTTTTATATCTTTGTACATTGATTGATAAATGTGTAATAATCTAATAAATCCAAAGGGTACAAATGCTTTCTGAAAAATTTTTCGAACTTAAAAAGCAATTTGAAGAGAAAGAATTAAACGCCAAAAATACCGGAATGAAGTTTACTACAGTAAGTGGTGAAAATATTAAATCTCTTTATACACCGGACGATTTTAATCAAAATGATTATTTAGAAAACCTAAATTTTCCGGGAGAATATCCGTTTACTCGTGGAATTCACGTGAACGGTTATAGAGGTAAAATATGGACTATGAGGCAATTCGCCGGTTTTGGTTCACCGGAAGATACTAATGAAAGATTCCACTACTTATTAAAACATGGGCAGACTGGTTTGTCGGTCGCATTTGATTTGCCTACCTTAATGGGATGGGATGCGGACTCTGAAATAAGTCAAGGTGAAGTTGGAATATGTGGTGTATCAATCTCTTCCTTAAAAGATATGGAAATTCTTTTTGATAAAATTCCATTAGATAAAGTTTCATCTTCAATGACGATAAATTCGCCGGCTGCAATGGTCTTTGCCTTTTACTTAGCAGTTGCACAGAAACAAAATATTTCATTGGAGATGCTTAGAGGTACATTGCAGAATGATATTCTAAAAGAATATATCGCCCAGAAAGAATACATTTTCCCGCCTCATCCGTCAATGAGAATTATTGTAGACATGATCGAATATTGCAAAAATGAAGTTCCGCAATGGAATCCTGTTTCAGTAAGTGGTTATCATATTCGTGAAGCAGGCTCAACTGCTGTACAAGAATTAGCGTACACACTCGCAGATGGTTTTGCATACATTGAAGCTTGTATCGAAAGAGGTTTAGATGTGGATGAATTTGCCCCGCGCATATCATTCTTCTTCAATTCCCATCTCGATTTTTTTGAAGAGATTGCAAAGTTTAGGGCGGCAAGACGCATATTCGCAAAAAGGATGAAGGAAAGATATAGTGCGAAAAATCCAAGATCATGGTGGATGAGATTTCATACTCAAACCGCAGGATGCACACTAACCGCACAACAACCAGAAAACAATATTGTAAGAACAGCATTCCAAGCATTGGCGGCTGTTATGGGCGGAACTCAATCATTACATACAAATTCTATGGATGAAACTTTGGCTCTCCCAAGTGAAAAAGCTGTTAAAATTGCACTCCGTACACAACAATTGATAGCCTACGAAACCGGAGTTATTAATACTGTTGATCCATTAGGGGGAAGTTATTTTATCGAATCATTAACTGACAAAATGGAAAAACAAGCGAATGAAATATTTGATCAGATTGATTCGATTGGCGGAGTAATTGCCGCAATTGAGGCTGGTTATTTCCAAAAAGAAATTGCCGATGCTGCGTATCGTTATCAACGAGAAGTTGAGAAAAAAGAGAAATTTATTGTCGGTGTGAATGAGTTTGTTGAGGAGAATGAAAAAGTTGATATCCCGATCTTAACTGTTTCCCCTGAAGTCGAGAAGATGCAAAGAATCAGATTAGCAGATATTAAACAGAGTCGTAATCAAGAGTCTGTACAAAATTCTATGAATAAAATTAAACAAGCAGCTATTGATGGGACTAACCTTATGCCGGTATTGATAGAAGCGGCTCACAATTATGTTACACTTGGTGAAATGATAGCAGAGATGAAAGATGTCTTTGGTATTTACGAAGAAACCGTAGTATTCTAATGTTAATGGAATATTTAAAACTAATCCGTTTTACACAGTGGATAAAAAACTTTTTTGTTTTTGTTCCATTAGTTTTTTCCAAGCATTTGTTTCACAAAGGTTACTTTGAAATTTCGCTTTTGGCATTTGTCGTGTTTTGTTTAATCTCAAGTGTAGTTTATGTTATCAATGATATTGTAGATGTTGAATCCGATAAATTACATCCGAAGAAAAAATTTCGCTCAATTGCCAGTGGTAAAATTTCAAAAAAGAAAGCATTAATTATTGCTGCTGTTTTATTTATTATGGCATCAGTTTTAGTTTCAAAACTTAACATTCAATTTCTCCTTTTTGCGTTAGCATATTTTGTGTTGAATATTGTCTATTCATTTTCCTTCAAACATATTGTATTGTTAGATATCTTCAGCATTGCCGCAGGGTTTATGTTACGAATTGCATCCGGGGCTGTTGTTATTGAGGTTGAGCTTTCGAGTTGGTTAATCCTAACAACTTTATTCCTTTCATTATTCCTTGCAGTGATGAAACGTCGATCAGAATTAGTATTAAAAACTAACGAGACTGAAATTTCAACCCGAAAAGTACTTGAAAATTATTCCATTGGATTTGTTGATCAAATGTCCACAGTTGCGGCAGCCGGAGTTATAATTTCTTACGCACTTTATACTGTTTCTGTTCGAACAGTTACAATTTTTAAGACAGAAAACTTAATTTATACAACAATATTTGTGGTATATGGAATCTTTAGGTATATGTTTATTGTTTTAAATAATCAAAAAGGGGAGAATACTTCCGAGGACTTATTAAATGATCTTCCACTTATTATTAATTCAATATTATATGCAATTTTTACTGTATTAGTAGTATATCATATTATTTAGAAATGAAGAAAATAATTCCCATATGTCTATTAATTATTTCATTAGTTGGATGCACTTCTTCTTCGATTAACTATGAAAAAATGATAACCGTAAATGAAATTAATCTTTGGATTAATTTAATGCCGGGAGGACCGCCAACATTTCATTTTAGCGGACAAGTTGGTGCTGAAATCGAAATAGCTGAGGATATAGAATTAATCGAAGTCAGAATTTCTCAGAATCAAAAACAAATATTCTCAGAAAAACCTTTTTTTACAAGATTGTCGAAACAAGTGCCGCAGTACAATAAATATCTTTACATTTTTGGTATTAAAGAAGGGCTTCCTTCAAATCTAATAAATTCAGATAGTTTAGTTGATGTAATTCTAATTTTCGATGTAAATGGTGATAGATTTAGTATAACATTAAATAAACTTTCTATAGAAAAAGTCTATTGATCATGATTAACGATGTATTAATACTGCTTACACTCATTCTCTTTAGTGCATGGTTTTCTGCCACAGAATTGGCTTATGTACTTACTAACAAAATCAAAAATGAAATTGAGCTTCGAAAGAATAATATATCTGCAAAAAGTGCTGATTATTTTATTAATCGACCACAAGATTTTTTCTCAACAATACTAATCGGAAACAATATTGCTAATATTGCATTTGCATCGATAAGTGCTTATTTATTACATAAATTGTTTGCCATGGAAGAATGGCAAATTCTAATAACCTCCACCTTAATTCTATTGATCTTTGCTGAGTTAATTCCAAAATATCTTGCCAGTCAAGCAGCGGATATTTTGTTCCCAATTTCATCATTATTTCTCAGAGTTCTTCATTTTATTCTTTATCCTCTTGTAAAAATAACATCATCAATTTCTAAATTGTTTACCGGATCAAGAACTCTTCACGAAGAAAACTATTCATTATTATTCAGTCGTGATGATATTGGTGAACTTGTTCGTGAAAGCCAGGAGGCTGGTTTTGTTGATAAAAAAGATAGCAGTATTATTAATAATGTTCTTGAGTTTAGGGAACAACGAATTTATGAAGCCCTCACTCCAAGGACAGAAATTGTTGGAGTTGAAATTGATGCAAAACTAGAGGATATTATCGATGTATTTGTTGAATCAGGATATTCTAAACTACCGGTTTATGAAGAGAACCTTGACAATATTAAAGGAATGGTTTTAGCTTACGATGTTTTTAAACTTCCTGGAAGTCTAAGAGAGATAATAAGAGATGTAATTTATGTTCCCGAGACAAAGAAAAGTTTCGAGATGTTAAATGATTTTTTAAGTAAAGGAGTTTCGATTGCTATAGTTGTTGATGAATTTGGTGGTACAGCGGGAATCGTAACGATGGAAGATATAATCGAGGAATTATTTGGTGAAATTAAAGATGAGTATGATGTTGATGAAAATATTTGTCGTAAAATTTCTGATAAAGACTACTTATTAAGTGGAAAAACTGAAATAGATCAAATCAACGAGCAATTACATTTGAAAATTGAAACCGGTGATTATGAAACTCTGGCAGGTTTTATTTTCGCAAAAATCGGTCGAATACCCGGGCAGGGGGAATCAATTAATATTTCCAATTATAAATTGCTAATAATCAAATCAACCCAAACAAAAATTGAGTTAATTAAACTTACGCTTCTTGAAGAGTTCGAAGTTTGACAAAGCCATGTTTTTTATGTTATAACACAATAGAAATGTCATGTTGTTAACTCGATAGAAATGTCAGTAAAATGGTAAACTTGGAGCATCAAAAAAAGGTGATCCAAATGGAGCAAAAACTGACAATGAGTACAAAAGAAAGAAAACGACTGAAAGTA
>JAUXVN010000104.1 GCA_030684555.1 Ignavibacteria bacterium | reverse complement strand
ATTTATGTAAGATTATTTTGATCTTTTACTTTTCTTTGAACTTAAATTGAAAAATAGTACTGGAATAGCGGATGATGGTTTCAAGAATCTCTTACCGGAAAAAAACTTGATTTGTAAATACAACAATATTTTACTTTGAACAAAGTTAGAAATATCCTAAGTGTTGAAAAAGATTATTAAGAAAATTTTAAGCGGCTCATCTGATGCAAACATCAGATTTAATGATCTACAAAAATTAATTATTTCACTCGGATTCAATGAGAGAATAAGGGGTGACCACCATATTTACTCAAAAACAGGAATTTTAGAAATAATTAATATTCAACCATTAAAAAACGGCAAATCTAAACCATATCAAGTAAGGCAAATCAGAGATATAATAATTGGATATAAGCTAATTAAGGAGTTGAAGAATGAATAAGTATGAGATAATTATCTATTGGAGTGACGATGATAGCTCTTACATTGCAGAAGTCCCTGAACTTCCGGGTTGTATGGCTGACGGTAAAACTTATCATGAAGCACTTGAAAATGTTGAAATCATTATTATGGAATGGGTCGATACTGCTAAAAGTATTGGAAGGGAAATCCCAAAGCCGCGTGGCAAAAGATTAATTTATGCATAGTTCTATTATTATATTAATTAAAAATCAGAAATAGTAGATACTGTTATAGGATGATGTAAAAGAACCTATCAAGGATTGGTTTATTTAAGTTTCTTTGCTTTTCTAGACTCCGAACCAAAATGAATTTCTAAAAGAAGCAGTGAACTCATCCCCCGGCCCCTTCTCTTGAGAAGAGAAGGGGAGGAAAAATTAACATAGTAAATTGATTTTATATTAACCACGTGGCTTTAGCCCGTGGTAGTAGAATCTCTAATCAATGTTCCGGGCTTTTCCAAAGGAATCCTTCGGATAGCCCAAATGTTTTAGGGATTAGTTTATTTTAGTTCCTTTACTTTTCTTTGCCCGAAAGTATACGGGTAAACTCCAGTGCCAAAGGCACCCCTTTGGGGAAAAGTAACCTGAAATGAATTTCTAAAAGAAGTAGAGAACTCATCCCCCGGCCTCCCCAAAAGACGGGACAAGCCTTCTCTCACAAAGTGATGGCTATGCCATTGGGAAAAGAAGGGAGGAAAAAATAATTTTCGATTTACGGAAATCGCTGCTTGGTATTCTTGATCGATTTTTTTATGGAATTTTTTATACTAAGCAATTATTTTAGATGCAAGGTAATTAAAACAATAATTTTGTTAAGATAATAATCTTAAGATGATTCGGTTAGCAAAATTTAATGTGAAGCATATTGCATCTCGAATGTAGGACAAGAATTCTTCTTGTCCCAAAACACTGTTGATTCTTTAGTTATTTTAGATTTTTTAAACAAAATTTTATATCGATGAATAGAAACGAAATACAATCAATTATTGCTGAACATAAGACTGAATTACAAAACAAATTTGGTATAATTAATATTGGTTTGTTCGGCAGTTATGCACGTAATGAGGAAAATACTGAAAGTGACATTGATATTGCGGTTGAAATGCAAAATGCCGATCTCTTTGTTATTTCGGCCCTTAAAAGTTATCTTCAGGATACATTGAAAAAAAATGTAGATATTGTAAGGATTAGAAAAAATATGAACCTATTATTAAAAAACAGAATCCAAAAAGATGCCTTATTCATTCGATAAAGAATTAGTTTTAGGCATCCTAAATAATATAGCGTGGTCGGTTGGTGTTATATTAAAGAGAAGCAATCAAATAAAATCTTATGATGATTTTCTTAAGAATGATGACGGACTTGAAAAACTTGACAGCATCTGCATGCAGTTTATAAATATTGGTGAAGCATTAAAGGAAATTGATAAGATAACATCAAATACCCTGCTTAAAAAATTATGATCAAATTGATTGGACAGCAGCTAAGGGGATGAGAGATGTAATAACCCATCATTACTTTGATATCGATGCTGAAGTAGTTTTTAAAACTATTGAAGATAAACTTCCAGATTTACAAAAAACTATTTCCAAAATTATTTCTGATATTCAAATAGAAAATATCATCTAGAATTTAGGATAGAGAATAAGTATTCTTTATTAATTGTATAGCAAGAATCGTCTGCTCCAATTGTGAAAATGTAGGACAAGAATTCTTCTTGTCCCTAGATTTAGTAGTAAAAATTTAGTGATATAGATTCAGTCACTTCAAAACTTTTATTAATAAAACCAATATTAATTGAAACAAAATCCATTCTGTTAACTAAATGCCGACTCCTACCGAAAGAGCGCAAGAAATATTAAATAGTTACGGGTTTGAAAAACCTTCTCAAATAGTGATAGAGGAGATTGCAAATTATGAAACTGTAATTATCGAAGAAGCAGACTTAAACGGTCCGCTCGGACAGATTTATCTTACAGGCGATTTTGCATTAATAAAGATTGAAAAGAGTATCCGTGAAGCGGGACAAAGAAGGTTTACCGAAGCTCACGAACTCGGGCATTATGTAATTGAATCGGTTAACGGAAAGTTTCTTTCCTTTTTATGTACGGCAGAGGATATCAATTCTTTTCTTTCAAATAAAAAAAAAGAAAGTGATGCGAATGAATTTGCATCTGAACTTTTAATGCCGCGTGAATGGTATTTAAAGTTTATCAATCGTAAAGAAGTAAGTTTCGATCTTATTAAAGAATGTTCAAGCCATTTTGAAATTTCTCTTACTGCCGCTGCATTCAAATACGCAACCATTGGTATTATACCTACCGCATTAATAATGAGTGAAAAGGGAAAAGTTAAATGGTCAGTTTCCAACAACTATTTCCCTTTCAAGTATATCGAAAAAGGAGTAAGTATTAATAAGAATACACCTGTCTATTCGATATTTCAAAAAGAGGAGTATAATCCGGAGAAAACTCTTGTCCCGGCATCTGCCTGGTTTAGTGATGATTACAATTGTAAACGAACTACTTACCTCTACGAACAGAATGTTTATATGAAAAATTATAATTCGGTTTTGACACTGCTTTGGAAGAGTGAGTTTGAGTAGGAGGGGGTAGGGGTTAGAATCCGCGGCGGAGGGAGGAGTTTAGAGTCAGGAGTTAAGAGTTAAAAATTAGAAATTAAAAATTAAAAATGAAAATAGAAAATTAATGCCGAAGGCACCCCTTTGGGGAAAATCTTTTGTGTTGCTGAGGGGAAAGAAGCAAGTAACTCATAAAATAACTAACCACCGAACGCTGACCCCTGATTTCTGTAAGCTGTAAAAAAAAGAGTCCAAATTAATAGATAAATAAATGCTCTGCATCACACATAAAATCAGACGTAAAAAATGATAATAAACGTAAAAAAAGGAATGGCTAAAAAAGAAATAAATTTACTTTTGAAAGGCCATCGCAAAACAAATAAAAAGAAAATTGATATAAAAAAATATTGTGGACAGATTTTGCTCGAAGAAGATCCATTAGTAATACAAAAAAAGCTTCGGAATGAATGGGAATAGTCTACTCGTAGATACTAATATCATACTCTATTTATTGGGTGGTGATAAAACCATAATACCTATTCTGGAAAACAAAAATTTATTCATTTCATTTATAACAGAATTAGAACTATTATCTTTTAAAAATTTGTCAAATACTGAAATTGTCATAGTAAAAAATTTTCTATCAGAATGTAGCATCTTGGATATAAACTCGAAAATAAAAGAACTTGCAATCGACATTAGGAAAAAATACAAATTAAAATTACCTGATACTATTGTATTAGCAACATCACAATATCTTAATATCCCTATTTTAAGTGCAGATAATCAATTTAACCAAGTAAAAGAAATCGATTTGATTTATTACAAAAAATAACAGCTCCAAATATTCAACCAAACAAACTTATAAATGATGCTTGCTGAAAAAAGTAAAGATTATCATGACCTAATCGTATGGCAAAAAGAATAGGAAAAATAATTCAGCGTTGATTACTGATAGCTGTAAAAGAGCGTTCAGCGAACAGCGTTCAGAGAGAAAAAGTAAATGGAAATAGTAAAGATTATCAAGACCTTATCGTGTGGCAAAAAGCTCATGAATTCGTTCTAAATGTATATAAACTAAACTGCCCCACGCCGAAGGCGGGCAGGCTGCTGACGGCTGATTACTGACAACTGTAAAAAAGCGTTCAGTTTTCAGAGTTCAGCGTTTAGTAAAATAACCTTAATATGATAACGTAATGAAAGATTACAAAGAATTTACTAGCATTGAAGCAAATCGCTTTAAAAATTTTTCACCTGAAAAAAAACTTGATTTATCAATGCAGTTATATTATTCTGCTCGAGAATTAAAACGTGCTGCCTTAAAACAAATTCATCCGGATTGGGATAGTAGAAAAATAGAGGCAGAAGTTGTAAGGATTTTTTTGCATGCAAGAACCTAATTCAAAATCATTTTACACTTACTACTAATTGGTGAAATTCTTTTTATCATGTCGACAATAGAAATATTTAAAAATGTAAAGACTTACCTTGCAACTTTTAGTAATATCCGATTTGCAATGATATTCGGTTCTACAGCATCCGGTAAAAATTCCTTTCTGAGTGATATTGATATCGCTATATATTCTGAACCTACTTTCGAATTATTGGAGTTTGGAAGAATAATTTCAGAGTTGGAGACTATCGGAGAGCGCAAAATAGATTTGGTGGAATTGAATAGATTAAACAGCTCGAACAACTTTTTATGCCATGAAATTGTTAGTAACAACAAGTTGCTTTTCAACAAGGATGAAAAGTTATTTATTGATTTTAAGCGAAAAACTTTCTTGATCTATTTTGATCAAACTCGTTTTCGAGAAGAGTTTAGACGAAAACTTTTGGAAAGAATAAAAAACAATCAGTTTGGGAGAAGGTTGGATGCTAGAGCGATTGAACCAGTTGGAAGTTAATCTTCTTGAATTAGAAAAGTTTAAAAAAAAATATACTCTAAATGATTTAAATGATGAATTGCAGTTACAATGGTCGCTGAGATACGGGCTGCTGGAATCAATTCAAATTATTATAGATATCGCCTGCCATATTGTATCTAAATATAATCTGGCAAATCCTAAATCTTATTCAGATTGTCTAAGAATTTTAGCGAAGGAAAAGTATTTAAGTAATTCATTATCTGAAAGACTCGAAGGAATGGCCGGTTTGAGAAATCTGCTTGTGCATGAATACTTCGAAATTGATTTGATAAGATTATTACGATTACTTGATAATCTAGATGACCTTAGAAACTTTTCGCATGAGGTTAAAGAGCATTTGTGAGGGAGAGTTGAAAATTAATGCCGAAGGCACCCCTTTGGGGAAATTCAAAATTAGAAATTAGAAATTAGAAAGTAGAAATATGGCTTTGGAGGGAAGAAGCAAGAATTAAGAATTCAGAATTAGGAATGGAAAAAGCAAAAGATTTAGGTTATAGTGATAATTCAAAAGAAACTAATTTACTAGAAGAAGTATCCAGATTACTCGGTGCATACTCACAAAGAATTAAAAATTCAAGAAGTGCTTCTTAATTCTTACTCCTTGCTTCTTAATTCTTACTTCTGACTACTTAATTCTAAATTCAAATGAAACAGTCTAACCAATTATTCATTCTGAAATTAAAAAATAAAGAGGAATGGAAAAACGATTATAATGCCAAAGAGCTCTCAAAACCATACAACCTTACAGA
>JAUXVN010000098.1 GCA_030684555.1 Ignavibacteria bacterium | reverse complement strand
ATCACCTTTTTTTGATGCTCCAAGTTTACCATTTTACTGACATTTCTATCGAGTTAACAACATGACATTTCTATTGTGTTATAACATAAAAATAAAGATTTTCTCACTGAAATTGTTTTGGGAGTAAATTCATAAGGTGTTTAATGGCAACTGAAATAAAAATATTATTTGTTGAAATCTCACCGGCAGATATAAAACTTATAAAGCGAACCCTTTCTAAAAAAGATATAGTCATTCAACCATATGTTGTTGAAAACGAAATCGGTTTTCTTTATGAACTCGAAAAATTTATCCCCGATATAATTATTGCCGGATATGATCTACCTCAATACAATGGAATGAGTGTTCTAAAAATTGCAGTAAAAAATAATCCTACTATTCCTTTTATCCTCCTTACTGACTCAATGGACGAATCCTTTGCCATTGAATGTATTAAATCAGGTGCCTCTGACTTTATCATTAAAAAGCACATCTCCCGTCTTCCCTTTGCTATTAAAAGCATACTCGAGAAAAATAGAACTCTGTTACAAAAATCAGAGCAGAATATAATTGAAGTTCAAATGATGCTGCAAAGGGTAATAAATTTATTACCTGTAAGAGTTTTCTGGAAAGATTTAGACTTGAATTATCTTGGCTGTAACGAATTATTTGCGAAGGATGCAGGAAAAAATGCCCCCGAAGAACTACTCGGGAAAGATGATTATCAAATGGATTGGAATGAACAAGCTGAACTGTACAGGAGTGATGACCAAAAAATAATAACTTCAGGAAAACCAAAAATAAATTTTGAAGAACCACAAACAAATCCGGCAGGAGAAAAAATCTGGCTAAGAACAAGTAAAGTCCCGCTTACGAACTTTGATGGAGATATAATAGGAGTGTTAGGTACTTATGAAGATAATACCCGGCATAGAAAATTAGAAAGATCTATTCAGCATCAACTTATCTATGCAGTAACACTTAATGAAATTGCACAAGTCATAATATCAACAGAGGATAAAGATGTAATTTTACAAAAGATGAACATGAGTATCGGTAAGGCTCTTAATGTTGATCGTTGTATGATATATAATATCTCCTTCGAAACGGAACAAATTGTTGGTCTTTGCGAATGGTTAAACCCGATACACCCCGATACCTCCCCGACAATCGGGCGCTATCCGTTGAAAACGTTTAGTGGTGGAGCTAACCAAATGATGAAAACAAAAAAATGGTTAGAAAGCCACTCAGATAAAATAAATCCTAGTTTTTTTGAAGATGGCTCCGGAGAAATTCTTCATCAGAATTTGAAAATTCAGAGCCTGCTTTGGTATCCGTTTGCATTTTTTAATGAAGGTTACCAATTAATTGCACTAAACTCAACACATTCTAAAAGAGAGTGGACTAAGGAAGAAATTGATTTCCTTGACTCTGTTAGCAAGCAGGTTAGTATTGCTTTGGAAAAAATTAGTCTGCTTGAAGGGAAAAGTAAATCCGAAAGGTTATTAATTGAACAATCGCAAATTCTTCGAACAATCCTGGATAATTCACCCATCGGAATTTGGATGCTTGATGAAAAAGAAAGAATGAAATTTGTTAACAAAACTTTCTGTGACGCTGTTGGTATCCCTGAAGAAAAATTCCTTTCTGCAAAACACTATTCTGAACTGTACGATAAAGTTACCGCACAAAATTGTATTATTTCAGATGAAGCAGCTCTTCAACTTGAGTCTCCACACATATCTTTCGAAAGCGTGAAGTTTGTTGATGGTCAATTGCACGATCTTGAAATTATAAAGAGAAAGGTTAGCGATACAACAGGGAATAAATTAGGATTAGTTGGTATTTCTATAGATATCACAAAACGTAAACTTACAGAGGCGGCATTATTTCAAAAAGAGAAACATTCACAATCATTAGTCCGGCTTTCCAAAAGGCTTGAACTCTCTCAAACCTTTTCCGAAGTAATATCCGCTGTTCGTACCGAGATACAACTTACAATAGGTTACAAGTCTTCGTGGATCTATTTGATGTCGGATGATAAAAATCACTTTAAGATAATTGCTGCAAGCGGTCCAGCCTCAGGAATTGCGCTGTCAGAGGAGGGAGCTGCAACTCTCACCATTAAAGGTGATAGAATGTTAGAGGAAATTGCCAATGCAAAAGGAATTGTTATTGTAGAGGATGCACAATCAGACCCGCGCACCAATAAAGAGATAGTTGCAGAAACCAAAAACCGCACAATTTTAAACATACCAATTATTCTTTTTGATAAAAATATTGGAACCCTCGGTACAGGAACATTTGGAGACGAAGGAACACGTATACCTACAAAACCCGAACAAGAATTTTTAACCGCTGTTGCCTCCTCTTTGGCTGTAACAATCGACAGAATACAACTGCTTATCGAGCGCAAGAAGGCTGAAGCTCAAATATTTAAATTAAACCGTATTTATGCTGTCCTCAGTAATATCAATCAGGCTATAGTTAGAATTCATGATAAACAAGAACTGCTGAATGAAGTTTGCCGTATTGCTGTAGAATTTGGTCTGTTCAGGATGGTGTGGATAGGATTAATTGATCCATCATCAAATAAAGTAAATGTCGGCGCTTCTTACGGCTTTACCGGAGATTATCTCGAAAAAATTAATATCGACTTAAATAATGAGTTGCAGAGTAGTGGACCAACCGGACAAGCTATTAAATCAGGCAAACATAAAATTTCAAATAATATTGAAACAGATGAGACCATGCAACCTTGGCTGGCAAATGCTAATAAATATAGTTACAAATCATCCGCATCATTTCCCTTGATTGTTTTTAATAAGGTTGTTGGTGCTATGAGTATCTATTCAGATGAAATCAATTTTTTTGAGAAAGAGGATGTAGATATTCTTGATGAAATGGCTCTCGATATTTCATTTGCCTTTGAGTTTATCGAAACCGAAAACAATCGGAAGATAGCTGAACAAGCCTTTATAGAAAAGTCGGAAGAATTGGAACTTTACTTCACTAAGTCGCTTGATTTATTGTGCATTGCTGATACAGATGGTTATTTCCACCGATTAAATCCTGTGTGGGAAACAACCCTTGGTTATTCTTTAAAGGAAATTGAAAGCAGAAAATTTCTGGATTTAGTTCATCCGGATGATTTAGAGCCAACTTTGCAAGCCATAGCAAGCCTTGATGAGCAAAAAGAAAATCTTCATTTTACCAATAGATATCTATGCAAAGATGGTTCATACCGCTGGATTGAATGGAATTCTTTCCCATCGGGGAAATTAATATATGCGGTTGCCAGAGATATAACAGAGCGCAAACTTGTTGAACAAGAACGACTGGCAAATCTACATTTCTTACAAAGCATTGATAAGATTAACCGTGTTGTGCAGAAAACAAAAGATCTTGAAGAAATGATGATCTCTGTACTTGATACTGTAATTTCGATTTTCGATTGTGATAGAGCATTCCTTTTTTATCCATGTGATCCGAATGCTGACACATGGAAAGTACCAATGGAAAGGACAAAACCGGAATATCCGGGTGCGAAAGAATTGAACACGGACATACCAATGACTCCGGATATCGCTCTAACTTTGCAAGAAACCCTCGAATCCGATGAGCCTATTGCATACCAGTTTGGTACCCCAAAGCCTATCAACAAAGTATCCGCCGAACAGTTCGCTGTCAAATCCATGGTACTTATCGCTCTTTATCCTAAAGTGGGTAAGCCCTGGGTATTCGGAATGCATCAATGCTCGGCTCCGAGAACCTGGACTAATGAAGAAAGTACACTATTTAAGGAAATCAGCCGCCGCTTATCGGATGCACTAACAGGTATGTTGTCTCTTCATAACTTACAAGAAAGCGAAGCACGATTCAGACGTTTAGCTGAAAATGCTCAAGACATTATTTATAGAATGTCAATACCCGAAGGGAAATACGAATATATTAGTCCTGCAGTTCTTACAATGACAGGTTTTTTCCCTGAAGAATATTATGCAAACCCGGCACTTTTTTATAACTCTGTCCATCCGGACTGGCAAAAATATTTAGAAGATGAATGGCTGTCTCTGTTGGAAGGGAAAGTCCCCGATACGTATGAATATCAAATAGTTCACAAATCAGGAGAAGTGCGTTGGTTTAATCAGCGTAATATTTTAGTAAAGGATGATAAAGAAAATCCTATTTCTATTGAAGGTATTGTTACAGACATAACCGAACGTAAGCGGAATGAATCAATAAATGCATCACGATTATTCCTATTACAATTTTCGGCAGCTCATTCGTTGGATGAATTACTTGAAGAAACTTTGAACCAAGCCGAAACACTTACAGGTAGTACCATCGGGTTTTATCATTTTGTTGAAGATGATCAAAAAACTCTTACACTTCAAAATTGGTCAACAAGAACAAAATCCGAATTTTATAAGGCAGAAGGTAAAGGACTGCATTATTCTATAGATGAAGCAGGAGTCTGGGTAGAATGTGTATATCAAGGGAAACCGGTTATTCATAATGATTATAATTCCCTGCCAAACCGCAAAGGGCTGCCTGAGGTACATGCAGAGGTAATCCGCGAACTTGTAGTTCCGGTTAAAAGAGGTAATAAAATAAAAGCTATTCTTCATGTAGTAAACAAACCGACTGACTATAATGAAAAAGACGTTGAAGCAATTTCACTTATTGCCGACCTTGCGTGGGAGATTGGTGAACGTAAATTAGCCGAAGACGCACTAACTGCAAGTGAATTAGAATTTAGAAACCTTGCTGAATCGTCCCCCGGTCTCATGGGAACTTTTTATCTCCGTCCTGATGGAAGTATTTGCATGCCTTACACATCTCCACAAATTCAAAATTTATTTGGAGTAAGTTCCGAAGAAGTTGTGGAAGATGCTGCTCCCCTTTTGGCGCGAACACATCCGGATGATATTCAAAAAGTTAAGGATAGTATCGCGGAGTCAGCAAAAACAATGACTCATTGGCATTGTGAATATAGAGTTCTTCACCCTACTCGAGGAGAGCTTTGGCTTGAAGGAACTACAAATCCTAAACCTCACCCCAACGGTGGAATTATTTGGTACGGATTTATTCACGATATTACAGAACGTAAGAAAGCAGAAAAACGATTGACACTTCTGAATTTTGCTTTGAACCATGTAAGCGAAGCTGCCTTCTTAATAGACGAAAAAGCATGTTTCCAATATGTGAATGAAAATGCATGTCACATCCTGGGATATACGAATGACGAATTGCTCAAAATGCATGTGTACGATATTGATCCGGAGTACACTCACGATAAATGGCCATCTCACTGGAACGAACTTAAAATAAACAAAACATTTACGTTCGAAGGAAACCACAAAACAAAAGAGGGACGTATTTTTCCTGTTGAGATAAATGCTAATTATCTTGAATTCGATGGTTATTCTTTAAACATGGCTCTTGTGCGGGATATATCTGAACGCAAACTAATGGAAAATGCTCTATTTTTTGTCGCCCAGCGGGGTTGGTCAACCGGCAAAGATAACTTCTTCAATTCCCTCGTACAATTTCTCGGTGAGAAAATGGAAATGGATTATGTTATTATCGATAAGTTAGATGAAAATCCGGAGATTGCCGAGACTATTGCCCTCTATGCAAAAGGTTCAGTTGTCCCTAATATCCGCTACTCGCTTAAAGGAACCCCTTGCGAAAACGTAATGGGAAAACAACTCTGCATTTACACTCAAAACGTTCAACAACAGTTTCCTGAAGATACTCTATTAGCCCAAATGGGAGTGGAAAGTTATATAGGCATTCCGTTATGGGATTCAACCGGTAAACCTATAGGTTTAATTGCATTGATGAACAGTAAACCAGTTTCAAATGATACAACTGTTACCCAAATACTGCAATTAGTTGCAACTCGTGCAGCTGCTGAGATGGAACGTGAACAAAGTGAGACTATTTTACGAAAACGTGAATATGAATTCCGTACACTTGCCGGGAATTTACCCGATAACATTATTCGCTACGATCTGGAAGGCAGGACAGTTTATTTAAACCCGACACTTGAAAAAACTTTAGGGATTGACATTCAACACATGATCGGGTTGACTGTCCGGGAAATCCATCCCAAAGGGAGTTACGAAACTTATGCACAAGCCTTAGATGAAGCCCTCAGCAAAGGTGTGAACAATGAAATGGAATTAATATTACCCGAATCAAGCGAAGACCCTATAGTCCATCAGATACGCATGATTGTTGAACACGATGAACTTGGAGAGGTTACCGGCATTCTCGCCATCGGGCGCGATATCACTGAACGGAAAAGAGAAGAAGCAATAAATGCTTCACGTTTACACCTTATGAATTTTGCCGCAATACATTCATTTAATGAATTCATAGAGGAATCATTGAATGAAATTGAAAAATTTACTAATAGCAAAATTGCATTTTATGTTTTTGTTGAAGAGGATCAACAATCTCTTTTCCTCCAGGACTGGTCAAGTAGAACCAAATCTGAGTTCTGCAAAGCAGTGGAGCAGAAACTTCATTATAATATTTCAGATGCAGGTGTTTGGATTGATAGTGTAATTCAACGAAAAGCGGTTATTCACAATGATTACGCTTCACTGCCGAATCGTAAAGGATTGCCGGAAGGACATGCAGAATTAATACGTGAACTCGTAGTTCCGGTATTTCGCGGTGATAAAATAAAAGCGGTTGTTGCTGTTGGAAATAAAGCAACAAACTATACTGATAGCGATGTCGAAGCAGTTTCATTACTCGCCGGACTTTCATGGGAAATTGCCGAACGAAAACGTTCCGAGCAATCATTAAAAGAAAGCGAACGCCGTCTTTCTGAAGCTCAACAGCTTGCAAATATTGGCTATTGGGAGCGCGACTTTATTACTAATAAAATAATCCTTTCCGATGAATCATGCCGTATTTTCGGACTGGCGTCAGAAGATTTTCCTAAAAAATTGGATGAGTGGCATGAACAATGGCTGCAACTGATACTGCCTGAAGACATGGAAAGAACTAAGAATGCTGCCCTTGATGCTGTTCAAAATGACATAATTTACAATGTGGATTATCGCATTATTCGGCCAGATGGAGATATCCGGTATATTCATAGTGAGGCTGAAGTAAGGAGAGATTCATCAGGTAAACCTCTCACTATGCTTGGTATGATGCAGGATATAACCAAACGGAAACATGCAGAAGAAGAGATTCTAAAACTTAATCGTATATATGCAGTTTTAAGCAATATCAATCAAGCTATTGTGAGAATTCCTGATACTAAACAATTATTTGAGGAAGCCTGTCATATTGCAATTGAATATGGAAAGTTCGATATGGTTTGGGTCGGAATGGTTAATTCAGAATCAAAGAAAATTGAGGTAACTGCATCACAAGGAATGTCGGAATATTACGCAAGTAAAATAAACATCTGTTTAAATGATGAACATCAAAACATGCTGCCGCCTGCAAGCGTAATTAGCAGCGGATCTCACATTGTAATTAATAATATTGAATTAGAGGAGAGTTCGATTGACGGAACCGAGAAATATCTGAAATCAGAATTCAAATCTTTCGCCGCCTTTCCTATTATAGTAAATAAGAAAATAGTGGGAGTATTAAATTTCTATACAATTGAAGCTGACTTTTTCCATAATGAAGAAATAAAACTTCTCGATGAAATGGTGACAGATATTTCTTTCTCTCTCGAATTTCTGGAAAATGAAACTGAGAGAAAGCGGGCTGAAGAAGCATTACTCGAAAGCGAAAAGCGATACCGTCTTATTGCCGAAAATACTGCCGACACAATCGCTGTTTTTGATATGAACCTTCAGTACACCTATATAAGTCCGGCTGTAATTAATTTACTCGGATATACTCCAAACGAATTGATGGAATTATCACTTGAAAAAATTGTTAGTCCGGATTCATGGCAGTCATTTTTACAAACATTAAAAGAGGAAATGGAGTTAGAAAATTCCAAAAAGGCTGACCCGAGCAGAAGTAGAATTTTTATTACAGAACAATTGTGTAAAGATGGAAGAAAAATTTGGGTAGAAGGATCAACTTCTTTTATAAGAGATCAAACCGGTAAACCAATAAATGTTTTAGCAATTTCGAAAAACGTCACCGAGCGTAAACTGGCGGAGTTAGCATTACTCAAAAGTGAAGAGCGTTACCGTAATCTTTATGAAAATGCACCAATAGGTTTCTATCGAACAACACCAAATGGCACTATCCTGATGGCGAACAAAGTTTTGGTTAAAATGCTGGGCCATAAATCTTTTGAAGAGCTTAAGAAAAGAAATCTTGAAACAGAAGGTTATGAACCATCTTATCAACGAAAACAATTTGTTGAGAAAATCGAAAGAGATGGTGAGATAATTGACTTTGAATCAAAATGGATTCGATTGGATGGGGGTGCTCTTTTTGTCCGCGAAAGTGCAAAGGCAGTCCGTAATGATCAGGGTGTTACCCTTTATTACGACGGAAAGGTTGAAGATGTTTCTGAACGTAAGCGCGCCGAAGAAGCTCTGTTGGAGAGCGAAGATCGCTACCGTGACTTAGTTGAAAACAGTAACGAACTTATTTGTGCCCATGATCTAAAGGGTGCTATACTAATGTCCAATCATGCAGCAGCTAAAAATACAGGTTATACTATTCCCGAATTACTGAAAATGAATATTGCAGACCTGCTCGTTCCTGAATATCGAAGATTTTTTAAGTATTATCTTAACAAAATTAACTCTGAAGGAAAAGCCGAAGGGCTAATGCTTATTCAAACTAAAAACGGTTTAAAACGTATTTGGCAGTATAACAATTCACTTCGTACAATTGGGGTAGATGAACCAATAGTGAGGGGAATGGCTAGAGATATTACAGAGCAAAAGCAAAATGAAACTGCATTAATTGAGAGTGAAGAAAGATTCCGTTCTGTTGCTCAATCCGCAAATGATGCTATAATTACTGCCGATAGCAAAGGAATTATTTTAGGCTGGAATAAAGGGGCAGAAAGAATATTTGGCTATTTAGAAGCAGAAGCAGAAGGTAAAGAATTAAAACTAATAATTCCTCAAAGTTATGTTAAAGAACACATAATGGGAATGAAACGCCTTGAACAAGGAGGTGAACACCATATTGAGGGACAAACTATAGAATTACATGGAAAGCACAAAAGCGGTAAAGAATTTCCGCTGGAATTATCATTAGCCGGTTGGGAAACTACAAAAGGACGCTTCTTTACGGGAATTATTAGAGATATAACCGAACGTAAAAAAATAGAAAATGAACTTCGTAATTTATCACGCGCTATTGAACAAAATCCGGTAGGAGTTGTAATTACTAACCTTGATGGAAATATAGAATATGCAAATCCAAAGGTATTAGAAACTTCAGGTTACTCGTTTGAAGAACTAATTGGTCAAAATCCGCGAATATTTAGCTCCGGCAATAAACCGAAAGAAGAATATAAAGAGTTATGGTCTACAATCAATTCCGGTAAAGAATGGCGGGGTGAGTTTCATAACAAAAAGAAAAACGGTGAATTATACTGGGTATCAGCTTTAATCTCTCCTATTTTTGGTGAAACCGGAAAAATTATACGCTTTTTGGCAATTCAAGAGAATATTACCGAAAAGAAAAAAATGATTGGTGAATTAATAAAAGCTAAAGAAAAAGCTGAGGAAATGAATAGGTTAAAATCGAATTTCCTTGCTAATATGAGTCACGAATTGAGAACACCGCTTAACGGCATATTAGGATACGCTTCCATCCTTACTTCATCTCTGGATAATCCGGAATATAATCACATGACTCAAAGTATTTTTTCTTCGGGCAAACGGCTAAGTGAAACACTAAACCTAATTCTCGATTTATCAAGAGCAGAAACAGATGCAATTGAGGTTTTTAGCAAAAACATTAATATCGTTCCTATCATAAATAATGTAATTGAATTGTATACTGAATCAGCCTTTAAAAAAAATCTACCATTACGGTCAGTTATTTCTGATGAAAATCTTTTTGCAAATTTAGATGAAAATCTTTTTGAGCGGACTATTAGTAATCTCGTAAGTAATGCTATTAAGTTTACCGAGAAAGGAAGGATAACAATTGAAGCCGGTAGAGAAACGAGCGGAGATAAAAATTGGATTTACATCAATGTTAAAGATACGGGAATTGGAATCCCCGAGGACAAAATTGATATGATCTGGGAAGAATTCCGCCAGGTGAGCGAAGGGATTTCACGTAATTTTGAAGGAACCGGTTTAGGTTTAACTCTTTCAAAAAGAATAATCGAACTTATGAAAGGGATAATCACTGTTGAAAGCAAAGTTGGAGTTGGATCGGTTTTCACAATTAAATTTTTAGCTTCAGACGATTTTCCAATGGCAGAAGAATTAAAACCGGAAAAAGAATTATTTATTAAAAAAGATGACTCAAAAATCGATACAACTTCTTTACTCTCTATTTTATATGTTGAAGATGATCTTATCAATCAAAATGTTGTGAAATTATATCTTAGAAATAATTTCTTAGTTGAAACAGCTAAGGACGGTAAAACGGCGCTTCAACTTATTAAAAAGAAAAAATTTGACATTTTCTTGATGGATATAAATCTTGGTGGTGGAATGGACGGGATGGAAATAACCAAACTTATACGAAAAATGCCGCAATACTCAGAGACTCCAATAGTTGCCGTTACTGCTTATGCATTGGAAAGTGACAAAATAAAATTCCTTGCAGGCGGCTGCTCTCATTATCTCTCTAAACCATTTGAAAAACATCAACTTCTTGATTTGATTTCAGCGATTGGAAAAAATAGAGTTAATAGATGAGATAATTGATTTTAAACCTTCGAAGTTTTCAAAACCTCGAAGGTTTTTTAGCGGATAACCTAATGCTCAAATTATGATAAAACTCTTTCCAAAAGTGATAACATGTTTTTTTTTGTAAACGGTTTGGAGATATAACCTGTCATCCCTCTACTTAAAAATTCTTCTTTATCGCCGTGCATGGCGTATGCAGTTACAGCTATAATGGGGACATCTTTGTACTCAGGAATGGTATTACGAATAAACTCTGTAAGCTGGACTCCATCCATTCCTCTACTCAAATTGACATCCATTAAAATAAGATCATACTTTTTTTGTTTAAGCATTTCAAGTGCATCAACTGCTCTTGCAGCAGCATCAACATTATATTTCCCTTTTAATATTAAGGTAACATATTGAACTGAAATTTTATCATCTTCAACGTATAAAATGTTTTTATTGGTTTTTGGTGTTGATTTAATTTGCTCGATTACTTATTCCTCCTTCTGATTGTGAAAAAACAAGGCTGGGAGTTAGCATGGTAATTACTAATGTCATTAAATTAATGACCATCTTGCTAAAATAATCTGTATAACCGGTCATTATGCTGTCTCCAATAACTTTGTATTTTTACAATAAGCAGACTATCAATGGGTTATAAAATAACGAAAGAAACGGATTATTCTAAATCATTCTCTGGAGTTCGAGAACCATTTTTCGAAAGCCGGGGGAACTTTCTATAGAATGTCCAATTTCTAAAATGTAAGGAACGGTCGCGACCGTTCCCTACACAAATGGATATTGCGCAGTTAATAATAAATCATAAAACATGGAGAGCATAATTCCAAGGAGGTCGAGAACTATTTCTCGACCGGGATTTAATTATAGAATCTCATCTCCACAATATTTCGATTTTGTTTTCTGCATAAGAGTTCAGCTTCCTATTTGTGTTTTGGTTTTACGGCTTCTTTTGTCGAGAAGTGGTTCTCGACAACCGTGTGAACTTATGCTTTTTGCTTTTCAACTGTTTTGCACCTTAAATAATTGCTGAGCAAAAAATAGAATCAATAAAACACTCATCAAGTTTACAAAGCAAAGAATTCCGTTAAGCGGAAAAATCTGTTTGAACACGACGGAGGTTGGGATCTGCAAAGCAAAAAGATGATGATTCGCCACGGCGAATCATCAGCATGACATCATGTTAAAAGATGTTGACCCGCTTTTTGTAAGCAGCATGATAGTATTATGCTGTCATTCCGACGGAGGTCGGAATCTTTTCAGTTGCGGTGAGATGCTGATATTCATCAGCATGACAGTAATGTGCATTCATCCCGAACACTTTCGGGGCAAAGAAAAGTTGGAGATTCTCTTCTTTTTAATTTCTAATTTTTAATTTCTGCTATCTTCTATCTTCTTCCGCCGCAGCGGATTCTCCTTCCCACATTCTCCTTTTTTTTCTTAACTTACATCATCAAAAAATAATCTACTAAAGGGAAGAATGAGCGCTCCTAATGAGTTAGTTGAACTGGTTACAAGATTTAAAGAAAATCTTACTTCATACAAAAATCCGAATTACAACGAAACTCAAGTCCGCCGTGAATTCATTGACCCGCTCTTTGGCCTACTCGGCTGGGATGTAGCAAACAAAGAAGGTTACGCCGAAGCATATAAAGAGGTTATTCACGAATATTCTCAAAAAACTAAAGACAGCTCCGAAGCCCCCGATTATCTCTTTCGTATCGGCGGAATTCGTAAATTTTTCGTTGAAGCAAAAAAACCAAGTGTTAATCTTAAAGATGACCCTAACCCCGCTTTTCAAGTGAGACGTTACGCCTGGTCAGCTAAACTTCCGCTTAGTATTTTAACCGACTTCGAAGAGTTTATAGTTTATGACTGCCGCATAAAACCTGTTCTAAATGATAAACCTTCTAACGGAAGAATCCTTTATTACACCTTTGAAGATTATATATCTAAATGGGATGAAATTTATTCCGTCTTCTCCCGCGAAGCCGTTCTTAAAGGTTCATTTGATAAATTTGCCGATTCCAAACGGAATAAAAAAGGAACCGCCGAAGTTGATGATGAATTCCTTTCCGAAATAGAAAACTGGCGGGAACACCTTGCTAAAAATCTCGCTCTCCGTAATCCTGAACTTTCAAGCCGTGAACTTAATTTTGCAGTTCAGAAAACTATTGATAGAATTATCTTCCTCAGAATTTGCGAAGACCGCGGTATTGAAGATTACGGACAACTTCTCAACCTCCTCAACGGTGCTAATATTTATAAACGACTTCTTCAAATATTTACCGCCGCAGATCAAAAGTATAACAGCGGTTTATTCTATTTCGACCAAGAAAAAAATCGGAGCGACTACCCCGATACTATTTCTCATAAACTTAATATCGATGACAAAACTCTTAAAGATATAATCAAAAAACTCTATTACCCCGAAAGCCCTTACGAGTTTTCCGTTCTTCCGGCTGATATACTCGGACATGTTTACGAACAGTTTCTCGGAAAAGTAATCCGCCTAACTGCGGGGCACCGCGCTATTGTTGAAGAAAAACCTGAAGTTAAAAAAGCAGGCGGTGTTTATTATACTCCGACTTACATTGTTGAGTATATAGTAAAAAATACACTCGGAGTTAAACTTGATGAAATCAATTCCCAACAGAACAAACTGAAAAATAAAGTTGATGAGACTTCTAAACTGAAAGTGCTTGATCCCGCTTGCGGTTCCGGCTCTTTTCTGCTTGGGGCGTATCAATACTTGCTCGACTGGCATCTTAAACTTTATTCGGATGAATTTAGTAAAGATAACTTCATCCCTAAAAAAGAATCTCCCGTTTATAAAGCCGTTAACAACGAACTTAAACTTACAACCGCTGAAAGGAAAAGAATTCTTCTTAACAATATTTTCGGAGTTGATATTGACAGCCAGGCTGTTGAAGTAACCAAACTTTCACTTATGCTTAAAGTGCTTGAAGGTGAAACCGGAGAAACTCTCAATACACAAATGTCGATGTTCCGGCAGCGTGCACTTCCTGACCTTGGCAATAATATCAAATGCGGAAACTCACTTATCGGTCCCGATTTTTACGACCAAATGGAAATGAACTTTCTTGATGATGAAGGAAAATATAAAATTAATGTTTTCGATTGGCACTCCGAATTCAAAGAAATCTTCAACAACGGCGGCTTTGATGTTGTTATTGGAAATCCGCCTTATGTTAATATTGAAAACTTGGATGAACAGACAAAAAATTTCCTTTTTTCGAATTTTAAGTTCTGTAATAGTAGAACGGATTTATATATCGGATTTTTAGAGAAATCATTATCTCTTGTTGATTATAGTGGATTAATATCAATGATTATTCCCTTTGCATTTACTAATCAATTATATGCAACTCAATTAAGAAAACACCTTATTGATCAATATGGAATAAAAGATATTGTTGATACGAGCAGCTATTATGTTTTTAGCAGTGCTAAAGTGAGAAATATTATTTTAACTATTGTTAATAAACAAATAAGTAATACAAGCATCAAAAAGTATTTATCAGAATATGATTTTTATTCAAACTCTTTTACTCAATTCGAAGTTGATCCGAATACCTTTTTGCAACTTAAAGACTATAGACTTGAAACAAAAAATGTTGTGTCATTGCTAAAACTCAAGGAGAAACTATTTCATAACTCAATTCCCTTGGAGGAAATATGTTTAGTTGCTTATGGTGCAAGAATAAATCATAAGGAAAAGCCAATCGGTAAGGATGCATATATTTTTGCTGATTATGAAGAGAACTTGAAACCTTTTGTTGAAGGCAAGAATATTAATCGTTATTCATTTACTCAATATGGCTGGCTAAAATATACGCCTGAAGAACATTACAACCCTATGTTTAAGGAACTTTTTGAAAATAAAAAACTAATGTTCATAAATGTAGTTAAAGATAGATTGAGATTTTGTCTGGATGAGAATAACTTTTATAACAGTCATACAGTGATTAATTGTGTTCGATATGATTTAATTGAAGGATCAGAACATATTTCTGTAAAGAGAGCTTTAAAAGAAATAGATCTGAATAAGACAGTAGAATATTCCTACGAGTATTTGTTAGGAATTCTGAATTCAAAATTATTAAACTGGTATTTTGTTAATTTCTTATCTGAAGGATTACATTTCTACCCAAATGATGCGAAACAAATGCCCATTAAAGAAATAGATCTGAAGTGCAACGATAGAGTTGAAAAATCGGACAGATTAGTAAATCTTGTAAGTCAAATTATAAGTGCTATAAATAAATTACAAAATTCTAGCACTCCCCAAGAAAAACAAACACTTCAACGACAAATAGAAGCGACAGACAAACAAATAGACAAACTCGTTTACGAGCTTTACGGCTTAACAGAAGAAGAAATAAAAATAGTAGAAGAGAGCAAATAAACACAGCACCAAAAGCAGCACAGCGATATAAAGAACTTACATTAACCAACGGTTTTCCCCCATCAACGATCCTAAAACCGTTACGCCAAAGGCGCACAGGTAAAACGGTTAACGGATGTTTTCCTTCATATCTACTATGCCAACGGATGAAGAGGCTGTGTGAAAAATATTAAACAAGTCAGTAAAATTAATATGAAAGCTCAAAACAAATTAATAATTTTACGAAAAAGAAATTGGATAGAAAATGAAATACATAGAGTCGGCCGATAGACAACAATACCAACTGATGAGCAGTCTTGATGACTCAGTTGCCATAGACCATCCGGTAAGA
>JAUXVN010000094.1 GCA_030684555.1 Ignavibacteria bacterium | reverse complement strand
CCAAGGTGATTGAAGTCCTAATGCCATTTTAAATAATTCTACTGAGTTCAATTTTTTTTATTCCAGTTATTTTTATTGGTTAATTTTGGCCCCAAAATTAATCCCATTTTCCTATTTACCCACTATAAACAACATAGACCCAGAATTTTTATCAGTTGTTACAAGAAATCCTAAATCAAGTATATCAATAAAAGAAGCTTTAACTGTTGTAAGAGATTTTAAAAAAATATTTACAATTTTATACCCAACCGAAAAATCCCATTCAATATTTATAGATTTATTGAAAAAGTATTCACCAAATGGACTCAGAATTCATGATTTTGAAATAATTAGCATTTCACTTTCAAATAATATTAAAAATATAGCTACAGTAAATAAAAAAGATTTTATTGAAGTTAGTGAAATAAATTTAGTTTTAATTTAGCAAAATCAAACAAGGTATAACCAGCCAATGCTAATGAACTCATTCCAATTAAGGAATGAGATTGAAGCCAGTCCCGAAAGATTTAGGGATGTGTTTGAAGAGATTTGCACACAGTTTGCTAAATCATTGGTAGTTGTGTTTTATGCGGCAATCTTGTTCTGGGGCACCGCTTATCGGTAACATCGTTAGGTAGATATGATAAACTATAAGCTGTTTACAATAATATTACTTTTTTCTTTTGGCTGCAATGTAAATTCAGCTAATGCAAGTATGCAACAAGACGAACAATATTCTAAGGCTATCATTGATTTTTTCAACGATGCTGAAAGATTCATTTCCTTTTATGATGACTCACTTGGATGGAAAAAAGATTTCACTTTCAAAGAAATTGAGGATTTAGCAATTAAATATTACAACGTAATATACAGGTATTCTATTGATTATTACTTCTACTTTAAAAAGTTACATAAGCAGTGGGAAGAAGAAGTTATTAATAACGATTATAAAATTATTAATAAAAAACCTGCTGTAAAACTTAGAATAATAAGAGAGAAATTGTCAGAGTATTATCCTTCTGCTTTTACAGATTTGTTGCAAGTTCCATATTTATTTAGAATAAAAGTAATAAGATTTGATGAATCTACTTATTACTTAAAAAATTTAAATAGTAACATAAGACAAACAGATATGGTTGTTAAAATAGAGGACATAATAAAAGGGAAAGAATATTTTAAGATAAACGATACTTTAAAAGTTAGTTTTTTTGGTATCTGGTTTCACGGTGCAACTGAAGAACAATATTTCAAAGTTGATAGCACATACTTTTTACCTGTTAATTTTTTCCGCATAGAAAATAAAAATACATTTCAATATAGAATTCATATGCTGCCTGATTTTAATTTTGCTATTTACCCTATTATAAATGAAATAGTTCACACGCCGAAAGATTTTTTTGGAACTGGTGAGCAAATCAAATGGGAAGAGTTTAATATCTTTATGAAAAATATATACGTTATTCAGTAAGCCACCTAACCCACTGCTGCTAATGAATTCACTCCATTTGAGGAATGAGATTGAAATCATGAGATAATGTTTGTTTTTTTAGAGATTTAAGGCGTTGTTCTTTTAGAGTTTTAATAATTAACAACCCGTTTTGGAATACTAAAACGGGAATGGAAATTGTTAAATAATAATTATCGCGACACTTCTGTTTTAACTACTTGTCCCGACTGTTGGGATAACACGCCGATACGTGCTATGCAAAATTATTAGTTGATTAATTGAAATTGAATGTGTATAATAACAGTAGATAATACACATCATAAGGAAAAACAAATGAGAACAAATATTGCTATCGACGATAAATTAATGAATGCTGCTCTTAAAATTTCCGGTCTTTCGACAAAAAAAGATGTCGTAGAAGAAGCGTTAAAGCTGCTTGTGCAAGTTAAAAAGCAGAGTAGGCTCAAGAAATTACGAGGTAAATTGAAATGGGAAGGTGATCTTGATGAAATGAGAACAACCAAATGATTCTTGTAGATTCTTCAGTCTTAATTGATTACTTCAATGGAATAAATAATTGGCACACTGATGAATTAAATGCTTTGCTCGGTAACGAATTAGTAATCACCGGAGATTATATATTAGCAGAGGTTTTACAAGGTTTCAGAAATGATAAAGATTATAAGATTGCTAAAGAAATAATGCACTCTTTTCCCTGTTTTAATGTTTGTAACGAAGAATTAGCAATAAAGAGTGCTGACAACTTTAGATATCTTAGAACAAAGGGAATAACCATTAGAAAGACGGTAGATTTAATTATAGGGACATTCTGTATTGAAAACGACATTGAATTGTTACACAATGATAGAGACTTTGAACCGATGGGGTTGTACTTAAATCTGAGAATACGAAAGTAATTGCAGCACAAAGCCCGCCAACGCTAATTAACTCATTCAATTTGGGAAATAAGATTGAAGCCATGAGCCAGGACTTTTTTAGATATTTGAGATGTTCTTTTGTAAGAGTTTAAGAATTAAAACGACGTTTCAGTTTTAACCACTTGTCCCGACTGTTGGGGATAACACGCCGATATACACACAAAAATAATTTGCAGATGTTAACGTAATGCGTTATTATATCGATTATGATTAAAAGTTTTGCAGACAAATATACCGAACAGCTATTCAATCGTGAAAGAGGAAGCAAACTTCCTCCCTCTATTTTAAAAGTAACTTATCGAAAACTTTTATTGATTGACGCAGCCGATAAAATTGAAGATTTAAGAATTCCTCCAGGAAATAGATTAGAAAAATTATCCGGTGATTTTTTAGGGAAGTATAGTATTCGAATAAATGATCAATGGAGAATAATTTTTAGTTGGAAAGAAAATAATGCTTGTGAAGTTGAAATAATAGATTATCATAAAGGATAAATTAAAATGAATAGAAGATTAGAACCAATTCATCCCGGAGAAATATTACTTGAAGAATTTCTTAATCCAATGGAAATAAGTCAATACAGGTTGGCAAAAGATATAAGTGTTCCGGCGAGACGAATAAATGAAATTGTTTTGGGCAAAAGAACAATAACAGCAGATACGGCATTAAGATTATCAGAATATTTTGGATTATCCGAAAGATTTTGGTTGAACTTACAAATGAAGTATAATTTAGAAATAACAAAAGATAAATTAAAAGAGAGATTACAAAGGGAGGTTAAGAAACTTCAGATAGCTTAAAATGTCCCTAACAAGTAAATGCTAATCAACTCATTCAAGTTAGGGAATAAGATTGAAGCTATGAGAGAGAACTTTTTTAATTATTTGAGCTGTTCTTTTTGAAGATTATAAATAATTATCACGGTGTTGGAAAATGTTCATAAAAATTGCATTAAACGGTGCTCGACCAAAAGAGCAAAACAAATATCTCCCACATTCTCTTGCTGAGATTGAGAAAGAAGTTGATTTATTATACAACTATGGTTGTAAAGTTTTTCATATTCATTGTTATGATAAGAATGGAAATGAAAGTCTAAAACCTAACGATGTAAATAATTTGGTTTTATTAGTAAAAAATATATCTCCAGAAATACAAATTGGGATAAGCTCCGGTGATTGGATTGAGCCGGATTTAGAAAAGAGAAAAGGCTATATAAAATCTTGGAAAAACATACCAGATTTTATTTCAGTAAATATGATTGAAGATGATTCAATTGAAATATCAAAATTATTGATTTCAAAAGGAGTAAAAATTGAAGCCGGATTGAATGAGAAGAAAGCAGCAGAAATATTTGTAAAAAGTAATTTAGAAAAGGATTGCTGCAGAATATTAATTGAACCGGAACCTGAAGAATTATATTCTGCAATTCAAGTTATAATTGAAATTGAAAAGGTTCTTGATGCAAGCGATGTAAAAATATCAAGATTACTACACGGTTTTAACTCAGTCTCCTGGGATATTTTAAGAGAAGCAAAAAGACGGGGTTATGATAGCAGAATGGGGATGGAAGATACAATATATTTAGAAAATGGAGAGATGGTAAAAAGTAATTTAGAACTTATTCAATGCGCTAATAAAATATTAACCGCTATATAACATGCAACTCAAAGCGTCTGCTTTAAACGTTGCGGCATTTGCTAAAATAGGGAACGGTCGCGATCTTTCCCTACAAGTATCATTACTCTTAATTATCCACATAACCACCTGCAAATATTGATTGGTGTGAAGTATTTCATAATTGTTATTACATTATCTTTTGGATTTAATATGTTAATAACTATGTTTGGATCAACATAAAGGGAAAATATTCAGTGTTGGTATTTTCTTTGTTAAAAATAGTTCATTCAATAGTAAATCTCATTTGTTTGAGTAATTCCCTTTCACAGGAGACTTCATTTCACGCCTCGTCAGTTAATCAATTTTTATCAGATTTTTATTTTGTAATCATTTTCAAATTAAATTAGGAGTTGGTTATGAAAACTTCAGTTATGAACTTGGTTTCGATCTTCGCTCTCAAAATTCATTACTTCTTCCCTTTACTTATAATTACTTCTCTCTCGTTTATTAATCAATCGTGTAAAGAAGAGTCTTCACCTATTGAACCGCAAAAAAAAATATTAACTACTGGAACTATCGCTAAGCTGGAAGCTGCGGCAGATAAAGTGATGATGGAAAAGCAAGCACCCGGTATGATTGCTTATATAGCAGTTGAAGGTGAAGGTGAATTATTTATAACCCGTGGGGTCGGTAATTTGACTACAAGTGAACCGATGAATAAAACCAACTACTTTAGAATGGCAAGTGTTACAAAAACTTTTACAACGGAAGCTGCTCTTATTTTAGTTGATGAAGGCAAAATTGATCTTAACAAAACAATCTCTTTTTATCTGCCGGAATACGCTATTCCGGGAAGAGACACGATAACAATTAGGATGCTTGGGAATATGACAAGCGGATTAATTGAGGTTCTCGGCGACTCAGCTCTCGGTGCATCTTATTATGGTAGTTTGGGAACAATTAAATTTACTCCAGAAGAATTAATAGCTCCACTCTTCACGTCTCAGTTGCAATTTATACCCGGTTCACAATTTAATTACTGTAACTCAAATACTATTTTGTTGGGATTAATAATCAAAAAAGTAACGGGACAAGCACTTAAAGATGTTTTTGTTGAAAAGATTTTCCAACCGTTAGGATTGATACACACATTTTGGCCCGAAACAAATTATTTACCGTCTCCTTATCATCATGCTTACACAAGTTTATTAGGTACAATAAATCAAGATGTAACATATTGGGGAAACTCATGGGGTAATGCAGCAGGTATTCTAGTTTCTAATCTTGCAGACTTAAAGATATGGGCTAAAGAAATAGCCGAGGGAAATTTACTTTCCGCAAACTCAAAAAATGAAAGGTATCTAATGGGAGCAGCAGGTTCTGGTTATGGATTTGGAGTTGAAATGATTCTGGATTTGTTTGGGCATTCCGGTGGAATTATAGGATGGAATAGTATGGTATTCTATGACAAAACAAAAAAGATCACAATAATTACACAGACAAACTCAATAGATGATAAACCGGCTAGCTATGCGTTTCAACAATTTGCTAAGGCTCTAGGATATTAGTAATAGTCATTAAAACTTAATGCAGGAAATAATGCGAGCTAAAAAAATCCTAACCCGCCAATTCTAATTAACTCATTAAAGTTGGGGAATGAGATTGAAACCATGAGTAAATTTTTTTTTAGATTTCAGTTGTTCTTTTTTAGAGTTCCAATAATTAACATCTCGTTTTGGCAAGCTGAAACGGGAATGGAAAATTCAATTAATTCATGCGTCCACTTTTGTTTTATCAGGACAGATTGTTGGTTGTATCGAAAAGATTATTTGAATAAATCCGAGTGGGAACCTGTTCTTTCTAAAATTAGAGAATCAGAAGTAATTCTAAAAATAAGCAGCCAATCCGGTTCAATGTGACAATCTCTATGATTTTTCCATTTCCCGGATAATGAATGATCTTTATATTTTAGTTCTAATACTTGACTATCCAAAAGTGCTTTAATAACAAATTCAAGTTTAGAGATATCTTTATCTTGTTTTGAAATTTTCTTAAAATCTTTTTTAAATTGTGAAGTATAAATTAAATTCAATTATTGAGTTCCTCGAAAAGCTTCTCAGTATCAGAAACTTGATGAAGCTCTTCACCATTTTCAGATTTTAACATAGTTTCTTCAGTCAGTTCATTTGGAATCTTAATATCAAAAGGAATGCCTTTAGTTAAAGAAACTTGAGTAAGAAAAAGTGAAATGGCTTCAGACATAGAGATATTTAATTTATCAAATATTCTCTGAGCTTTTTTCTTTGTGCTTGGATCAATTCGCGCTTGAATTGTTGCCGATCTATTCATTTTATTAAACCCTTTTTATGTAATGACAATTACAATACAATGTTAAAATAAAATAATGTAGAAGTCAATATAAAAACAGAGCTGCCAACTGTTCTTGAAAATCTAAAAAGTTAATAGCACAATAGGTTTTATGAGTTAATAAGACTTGTGTATTAAGAATTTTAATAATTAACAAATCGTTTTGGTAAGATAAAACGAAAACAGAAATTTATAAATAATAATTATCACGGCGCTTCTGTTTTAACAACCCGTTCCTGCAGTTCGGGATAACAGTCTTTAGGTTATTGATACAAAAAAGGGAATCTTATGAAATATTTATTGTTATTTACTCTACTGATTCTATCAAATAGATTTTCATTTGCACAAGAAGAAATCAACAGTTCATTTTGGGGACAATTTGGAACCGGTATTAGTTTTATGAAATTATCTGATACCGATGTCGGATTTAATTTATTAGCCTCTCTGAATTATGAAATTCAAAATAATAATTTCAGCATAAGTTATTTACGATCAAATGAGTTCTCAATGTTTACCCATCCCGAAGAATATATTAAATCAATAGAATTGAAATATGGAAGATCGATAGATTTTACAATACGGGGATTGATTTTTCCATTTCCATTTTTATTATTTATAAATAAAGATTTTAACTATTCTTTGATTGTTAAAGCCGGGATATCATATAATGAAGGTCGAGAAAGGACATTATTAATAAAATATGAATTGTTGGATCATAGTTATGCTTCAAAAGTTAAAACCGGATTTGGTTTCCCTATAGAAATAGAAGTAAGAGAAGAAATTACTAACTTTGTAGGAATGGGATTTTCTGTTTATGCAAATTTTAACGAAGTAAAAAATTACTCCGGTTTAAATTTTAATTTATATGTTGGTAAATTTTAAACAACCTAAACCGTAAAATTTGACGGGCTGCAAGTCAATAGACATACCAATTAGAAAGAGTGTTAAAAGGAAACCCTAAAACAAACGAGTTCGAAAATCAAACAGTTTAAAGATTTTCATTTTTATTGTGAAATTCGTTTTCAAGCAATTTTCGGATTTTGTTAATATTATCTCCCATTCTTCCGAAAATCCAGAGAATGTATAAGAAGAAAATTATATTTAGAATGTTCAATACTAATGCTAGGATCGGAAATTCAATAAACAATTCGTTCATCATTGTATCCTCAATTTGTTTAATGGATTAGACTAAATAATCGAGTTTTTATTTCACATTGAAATAAAAAAACTAAATCTTAGTCTAATATTAAAAATGTCAATAGAACTACTTGAATAATTTCAAAGATATCGTAAAAAACTACTCAACTGTTGTATTTAATCATTGCTTAAAAATGATTAAAAACAGAGAGGAGGCTGAAGAACTGACACAAGATATATTTGTCAAAATATACAATGGGTTATCAGACTTCAGGGGTGAATCTCAGCTTAAAACTTGGATTTATAGGATCACTGTAAATACTTGTATTTCGAAATTGAATTCAAAGCAATTTAGAGAGTTTCGTAATCAATCCTCCGAATTAAACGTGAATACTCTTGACTCAGTAAATCACCCGGAAAAAAACTTTATTTTAGAAGAAGATAAATCCACACTTGAAATTGCATTAAATGAACTCTCAAGTGAGTACCGACAAATACTGTTACTATTCTATATTGAAGAACTAAGTTATAAAGAAATTGCTGTAGTATTAGATCTGCCAATCGGGACAATCTGCACAAAATTATATAGAGCGAGAAGAGAATTAAAAAAAATGCTTCAGGAATTAAAATATGAAATGTGAAATAAATGAAATAAAACTCCATTTGTTTATCGATGAGGAACTAAATACTGAAGATAAAGAAAAGGTAATCCATCATATAAAGCATTGTAAAAACTGTTGTGAAGAGTTAGAATTCTTAACTTCTTTAAGGATTCAATTTACTAAGCTACAACCAGTCAATATTAGTGATGCTTTGTTAACTAGATTAACTAAAATTGGAAAGAAAAAAATATGTTTGCCCGATTTACTTAAAGATATATTTAAAATTGTTGCAATGAATAGTTTGCATAAATGTCATATCGACAAAAAAACGGAAATGCTACTTTATGAAAAATATCCAATCTATATTGTCCGCTGGGTATTCTTTTGCTGAAATCTTACAATAAAACTTAAGCAACTGATTAATACAGCCGGTGAATTGAAGTCTAAAATAAAAGTTTCAGTATTCGAGTTGGCTTAGTTATAATTTGAGTTAAAATCAAAAAGGAAAACTTAAAATGCAGCAAGAATATGTTTATTAAATCTCAAAACTACTTGGCTTAGGGTGGCAAATGTTTTTAGAATTAACCTCTCGTTTTCCACAATTAAACGATGATTGAAATTTACAAATAGTTTATACGGTGGTGTCGGTTTTTAATATATTAAGTCGTTAAATATTAATAAAATTATTCCTATAAGGTAAGGTTATGAATTCAATTTGTCCATTGTGTGATAGTTCAAAAAATAAGTCCGTTGGCAGACCAAAAACTAATTCGATTTCAAAAAATTTTATTGATAATGACTATAAAGTAGTCCAATGTTTAAATTGTGACGTCTATTATGTTTCGCCCCGGATATCATTTAGTGAAGAACAATGGAGTAAATTATATAATAATGAATACTTTTCATCTCAATCTGATTGGTTAATTAAGAAACGTGCGGAAGAATTATCGCAAAGATTTGACAAAGCATCAAAATACTTAAAGGGGGATCAAATATCGTTTTTAGATGTGGGTTGTGGTGAAGGAAAATCGTTGATCGAAGGGTTTAAAAGAGACTGGGAAGTTACAGGAATTGATATAGTTGATAATAGAATTGAAGCAGCGAAAACCGGGAACGGAAATTTTATTGTCGGAAATTTTATCGATCAGAAATTTCCTAAAAATCATTTTGATTTCATTTATTTAGATTCGGTGCTTGAGCATGTCCTTAACCCGAAAGAATATTTATTAAAAATAAAAGAAATATTAAAAATTGGTGGTGTTTGTTATATAGGTGTTCCGAATGAAGATAGTTTATTTAACATAATAAGAAAAATTGTGTTTACTCTACTCGGACGAAATGATTTTTCAGTAAAGATAAAACCCTTCGATAACCCATATCATATTATTGGATTTAATGAGAAATCTTTAAAATATATTCTAAATGAGTTAGATTTAGAAATAGTGTATCTGAGAAATTTTGGAAGGAAATTTGATTTCCTAAGCCATACACCAAACCAAAGGGGATATTGGATCGGACTTTTTTTCTTACTGCCTATTGAATTCATTGGCAATATGTTTAATAAAGACGTTTATTATGAATTATTGATTTCAAAAAAAACTAACTAACATCTATTGAAAAAAGCAATGAAAATTTAATCAAAAATTAATAACCTTTCCGCAGAATTTTGAGAGAAGATAAAATCAGAAATCCCTTGATATCGGATTAAGTGTGATGCTGTTTTCGAAAACGGGACAAAATCATTTAAGTTGATATGTTTAGTAACATAAAAGAAAAAATTATTTCCGCAATAAAGCTAACTGAGTTTGGAAATCGACAGTTTTATCTGTTAAAAGATAAGCTTGGAAAGAATCCCATTCCCGACCTGGAATTTCCCGAATTATTAAGTTTGGAATTATCAAGTATTTGTAATTTAACTTGCATCCATTGCCCATCACATAATAGTGAGTTTGCCGGCGTAACAAGAAAACATGAACATATAAACTATGATCTTTTTATGAGTCTTATGGATGAGATTGATCTGTACGGAAAACGTCAAATAGCCTTACACAAAGATGGGGAACCCCTCATACATCCTCGAATTGTTGATATTCTGGAACGGGTTAAAAAAAATGTTCCACACGAAGTATATTTATCAACAAACGGGCTTACTCTAAACCGAAAGTTATGTGATTTGATATTAGCTAATAGAATCGATATTGTCAACTTTAGTATAGGTGCAGGCAGCGGGGAATTTTATGAGAAAGTTAGGGGAAAAGGATTTCATAAGCTAATAAAGAATGTTCATGATTTTCTTAATATGGTTTCAGAATCAAAATGGAAACCGAAAGTTATTGTACAAATTATCGAATTACCCGAACATCAAGAAATGAGTAAAGAGATTAAAGCTTTTAAAAAGTATTGGAAAAATTTTGACGTTGAAATTGCAGTCTGGAAAAAACTTACATGGGGAGTTTTTGAAAATGACGGCACTTTCCCTTATCGATATCCGTGTTACTCGTTATGGAATTCATTCAATATTAATTCGAACGGATTGGTTACTGCATGTTGTATTGATTGGAAGCAAGAATTAGTTATCGGCAATGTATATAACAGGAGAATAAAAGAAATCTGGTCTGATGAAACACTTAAAGAACTTAGACTGCGTCATATAAATAAAGAAGAAAATGAGATTGATGCTTGCCGAACATGCAATTATTGGAAATGGCAGCCGATGTTAATAGAGTATCCTTTATGATGAAAGATTAAAGTCTTTTTTATGCAGAAGTTAAAACTCAATAAAAATCATTGATTCTTAACATTTGCATATGAACGATTTCTCATCAGGACACAGCACCACATTTTGACATTAATAACCATTATGTTTAAAATATATGCGACGGATTTAAAGTTCATTTAAAACAAATTGTTACATTAAAAATTATATTATTGAAAGATAGTTTGAGAACAAATCACAAGGTAATTTTTGGCAATTGTATGGATATGCATGAAATATCCGATTCAAGCATCCAATTAATTGTGACTTCACCGCCATATTATAATGCACCCTTCGACTATGACGGACTTTTCAGTAATTATGCTCAATACCTCGGTGTATTAAAACGATTTTCTAAAGAATCTTTTCGTGTTTTGAACGAAGGACGAATTGTAGCACTGAATATTGATGATATGCTGGTGAATGGTACAAAATATCCTATAGTTGCGGATGCAATAAAAATATTTCAAGAAGCGGGCTTTCGTTACCGCGATAGAATTATTTGGAAGAAACCGGATGGTTATTTAAGAATAAGCAAAAGAAGTGGTGTATTACTTCAGAATCCATTTCCGATGTACTATTATCCTGATAATCTATTAGAAAGTATAGTAATTTTTCAGAAAGGAAAATTTGATTACCGTTCAATCTCTAAAGAAATCCGTGAACTTTCTGAAATTGATACAAAAGAATTTCAAAACAATAATTGGCATAAAACCCTTTGGGAAATGACGAATGTATTACCCGGTTCTCCACTCGAAAAAAATGTTGCTGCTTTCCCAGAACAATTACCATATAGAATTATCAAATTGTATTCATATGTTGGTGAAACCATTTTAGATCCGTTTTTAGGCAGCGGAACAACTATGAAGGTTGCCCGTTCATTAAAGAGAAATTCAGTGGGGATTGAAATAATTAGAGACTTAGAAAAAGTTATTAGAAAGAAAACTGGTTTTGATGGGAATTCAGAAATTTTCAATAATGAAGACCATCTAGAAATTGTCGAAAGAAATACGGGGAAATTTAAGTCTGTTACACTTGAGTATATCGAAAAGAAGAAGACTAAGGAAATTTAATGATATGAACATCTCTGCCAAAATCATCGGAATTTCATATGCTGTAAAATGCACAGATGAATTAACTGATATTGAATTTGACGATTTCGATATTAATTTTGCCCCTTCTTGTTCTTTAATAAACTACAAACAGTATAACTATGGAATTTCGAAATGGGTTTCACCAAAACGAACCCGCTCTTATCCCTTCGAAAGGGTTTATAATTCACTGAATGTTCCCAAAAGAATTACAGTAATACCAATTATTAAAGATGAAGGATTAAATGGAGACCGCGACTTTATCCAATGGGATACCGTTTCGTTGATGAGTCTCCTGGATGTCTATGTTATCTTTGCCTTTTACAATAATGCAGCAAGACACCGTTCTAGAGAGCACAAGATTACCAGGCAACAGTTTGACAATGATTATGTAAAGAAAAAGATATTGGAAATCAGTAATTATCATAGTTCAGCATTACATTGGAATTTGAAAGAAATATCTGAGACCCTTCCATTACTAATTGATAGAGTTCAAGAAGCATATACCCGTCTTGAAAAAGAATTGCAAGTTAAATTTCATAATTCGCAAGGAATAGTACGCTTTAAAGACCAATTCCAAAAGGGTGTAGCTGAATTTATGACTGCTTCAAGAAATAAAGCAAGAGAAGCTCAGAATAGAGAAATACAAACTATACAGCCGAAAGAGTTTTTATCCACATCAACAAAAGCGACTATCACAATCGAAAACTATCTTGGTGGCAAGTACTATTTTACTACTGATGAAATTTCCCTATCTGACAAAAATTTGTGTTTAATTGAGGGCAAACATTCTGGCAATTCTAAATTGCCAAGTATCGGAGATATCAAAGACGGCTTATTGAAAATGGTTTTATACTGTAATTTAACAGATGTGAAAATAAATGATTCCGTATATACTCCAAAGCCAGTTCTGAGGTTAACTTCGACGAATATTTTAGGGAAGATTACTTCACTTAGTTTGGCTTCAGAAATCGAAGAGTTCAAATCCCGTGTTGGTTTTAGTAAGAACAGTAAAGAGTTTATTGATAAACTTTTTTCGGAAGCCAATACAAATAATTTTGAAGTTATTATTGAAGGGGTAAGAAAATGATTAAAAGTCCTCTTAGATATCCCGGTGGAAAGAGCAGAGCAATAGATTCAATTTCAAGATTAGTTCCAGATTTTAAGGAATTTAGAGAGCCTTTTGTCGGAGGAGGTTCAGTTTTCATTCATTTAAAACAAAAATTTCCCCGGAAGGATTTTTGGATAAATGATATTTATAAAAATCTTTTTCATTTTTGGAATGAGTGTAAAGAAAATCCGAAAGTACTTATTGATTCAATTCTTGAACTTCGAGTTAAATATCCTGATGGCAAAGAATTGTATAGGTTTTTATCAAACAATATAGATTCATTTGACAGTATAAAAAAAGCAACAGCTTTTTTTATTTTCAATAGGATTACATTTTCCGGTACAACTGAAAGTGGAGGTTTTTCAAATGCAGCTTTTCAAAAACGGTTTACTCAATCAAGCATCGAAAGAGTAAAATCTCTATCAAATATTTTAGTGAATACAAAAATTTCTAACTATGACTATGAAGAAGTAGTTTCAAAAGAGGGCGAAGATGTTTTTTTATTCCTCGACCCACCTTATTACTCAGCTACAAAATCTGCATTATATGGCAAAAATGGGACACTTCACAAAACATTTGATCACGAAAGATTTGCAAATGTCATGAAAGGGACTAAGCATAAATGGTTGATTACATATGACGATAGCGATTATATTAAAAACCTTTTTTCATTTGCCAACATACTACCTTGGAACTTAACTTATGGAATGCGTAACGTTAATAAGGAATCGAATCGGATTGGTAAAGAACTATTCATTTCTAATTATGATTTGAAGAAAAATGCAATAACACAATACGATATTTTTTCGTATTCAAAATCTGTCTTAAATATTGTTCCACAATGAGGTTTCATGTAACCAAACTTGGACCAGACAATGTTTCAATAAGGAATTTATGTAATTATAATCTAATGTTGACAAACTATACTTTTTATGATAGTTTTGATAAAAGAAAAAATCATCTACACAAAATGTTTTTTTGATCATTTAATAGGGCTAACCAAAACCATAAGCAATTAAAGGGAGACAATTTGAAAAGGTTATTATTATTCATAATGTTATTAAATGCAGTTGTTATTTATTCTCAAGATGCTGATAGTACATTTGCAAGCAGAAGTATAATATTCAGAAATCTTCGCATAAACTTACAAGTAAATACTGAACAGACTTTTAGTTTAGCTCATTCTACCGGTAAGAATCATTATTTTAAGAATAATAGTATTGCAGCAGGTTTAGAATGGGTTGTAAGATATAAAAACAGTATGAACTATGGAATCGGATTTCTTTACCAGTTCCCAAGTTCTATAAATGCATTAGAGGGAAAACTCGGGAATTTACCAATATATACTTACATCGATTTTCCGTTGACTAATAGAGAAAGTTTTCCGCTTCAACTCTCATTCAGGTTAGGTCCTTCATTCTTACAAACTGACGGTAAAATTGATAAGAAAGGACATGGGATATATCATGCAATAGGCTTAACTACCGAGATAAACAGGCGAATCCAGGTAAAATTATTGTACAGTACTACTTATGGTGAAATAACAATTGGTAACAGTAATTATGATGTAACTAATGAAAGTATGAATTTTATTCTATCTCTAAGAATCTAAATGGAAAACCATTGAATTAAACGACCGTTTCTTTTTCTATGGATGCTTTCATCAGTTTTTTAATTTCACCCTCTTTTCTTATTATGATATTGAAGGACTTGATAGTCGAGAAATTTTTCTATAACTGTTCTAAAAGTTTATCAGATAATTCCATAGAATAAATCCCCAATAGGTTATTGCTCCCATAAATATTCTTCTTCACTTAATTTATGTATGCTATTTTGTTAGTATGTAGAATTAGCATTTCAAAAAGAAATTTATTCCTGTGACCGTTAAAAATCCATAAATACTTTTCATCCTAAAAGTACATATTTCCATCATTTACACCCAAAAGTCTTTTTTGTTTTCATTATCTTAACAACTCAATTTTTCAAAATAATAAGGGAATATCATGTTCGTAAGAAAATACTTTTTAATCATAATAATATTTGTAATATCTTCATCAACATTTGGACAATCAGGCGGATTGAATTTTACACTTGCTTTTCCGGATGGAGAATTCAAGGATCAACTCAAACAAACCGGTTTAGGATTAAGTGTAGAAGGACTTTTTTTAGGACCAAATGAATACTCTCCTTTTGGAATCGGAGCAAATTTCAGTTTTTTAAATTACGGTAATGAAAGCCGAAGAGCTCCATGGAGTCACACAATACCGGATGTAACTGTTGATGTTGATAGAAGCTATAACATCATGCAATTTCACCTTCTGTTTAGAATAGCTCCGACAATGAATGTGGTCAGACCGTATGTTGATTTACTTTTTGGTGGTTCATATCTTTTCACCGAAACTAAAGTTATCTCAACAAATAAAGGTGAAGAAGTTACAAGTTCAACCAACTTTGATGACTGGGCTTGGAGTTATGGTTTTGGTGGCGGAATCATGTTTAAAGTCTACGAAAATCCTGATGAAAACCTCGGGAAAATTTATGTTGATCTAAAAGTTAGAATGTTAAAAGGCTCAACCGCAGAATATCTTAAGGAAGGTTCGGTTGAGGTTAACCCATCCACAGGAAGAGTTACATACTATACTTCCCGTTCAAAAACTGACTTGATTACCGCAAACTTAGGTGTTGTTGCATACTTTAGTTCATTCGGGAATTTCTAAATTCCTCACATTTCAAATTAGTTTATTTTATTAGCATATTTGGTCTCTCAATAACAAATGATAGACCAAATATGAAATTTTTTCACTTCACTCTTTTAACCACCGTACTTTTTTTTACATCCTTTTCTTATAGTCAAAATGAACTGGAAGAATCTGAATGCTCAAGAAAAGGGAGTTACATAAAAGCATTACTTGCTAAAAATGTAAATTATCCCGGGGATGAATCCATTGATATCAAATATTACGGACTCGAACTTCAAACATTTCTTCAACCCAATTCTATCACCGGAAAAGTCAGAATAATTTCATCCGTGGTAATGCCGGACTTGTTATCTGTTTTTTTTGATTTGAATAATTCATTCACTGTATCTTCAGTTAAGATTAATGATAACAACGTATCATTTACTCATTCAAATAATAAGCTGCAAATTCAACTTGATCGAGTTTATACAATGTTGGAACAGTTTACAACTGACATCGAGTATGCGGGTGTCCCCGGAACAAGTGGATTTGGAAGTTTTGTATTTAGCCAGCATAATGGTGAACCGGTTATTTGGTCATTGAGTGAACCTTATGGAACAAGCGAATGGTTTCCATGCAAAGATACTCCGGCAGATAAAGCAGATTCTTCTGATGTGTATGTAAGAGTTCCTTCAACATTGTTTGCAGTTTCTAACGGGAAATTAATTGATGTTATTGATAATGGTGATTTAACAAAAACTTATAAATGGAAAAACTCATATCCGATTGCTCATTATTTAATTTCGGTAGCAATCTCCAACTATCACGAATATCTTACTCACTTCAACTATTCACAATCAGATTCAATGCCCGTTGTACATTACATTTATCCCGAAAACTTCACGTCCTACAAAACTAATCTTGATAAAACAATTTCAATACTTGAAATTTTTACGGGTACCTATGGTGAATATCCATTCATAAGAGAAAAATATGGTCACGCTGAATGTGGTTTTAGCGGCGGAATGGAACATCAAACTATTTCATCAATGGGTGCGTTTTCAGAGACAATTATTGCGCACGAGCTTGCTCATCAATGGTTTGGAGATAAGGTTACATGTAAAGATTGGCAAAATATTTGGCTCAATGAAGGTTTTGCAACTTATTCGGAAGGAATATTTTTACAAAATTATTATGGGGAAACACGATTTGATCAATATATAACCGGAAAAATGAATCAGGCAAAGTTGGCATCAGGTTCGGTTTATGCGCAAGATATAAGCAGCGTATCTAGTATTTTTAACTACAACCGAACTTACGCAAAAGGAGCAATGATTTTACATATGCTAAGAGGGATTACGGGTGATAGTTTATTTTTTCAAATAATGAAACATTATAATAGTCAGCCTCATTTAGCATATAATGTTGCAACAACTGAAGACTTCCAAATTGCAACAGAAGCAATATTGATGAAACCGATGGATTATTTCTTTCAACAATGGATTTATGGAACCGGTTATCCGACTTATAATGTTAATTGGAATTACATCCCTGCCGGTGGTGAGTTGAATAAAATTAATCTCTCAATAACACAAAGTAGTCATAATAATCCGACATATTTTACAATGCCGATTCAGATAAAAATACTCACCTCGATAACAGATACGATAATCACAGTATTTAATGACAACCAAATCCAAAATTTTGAGTTGATTGTAAGAGGAACCCCTCAACAATTAATTCTTGATCCGAATAATTATATTTTGAAGAATGCAACTGTAACTAATATAGATGATATTAAAGATATCCCTTCGGAATTTTATTTGGGACAAAACTATCCGAACCCGTTTAACCCGATAACTACAATAAGCTGGCAGATCGTTAACAATTCATTTGTAACATTAAAAGTTTATGACTTTCTGGGAAAAGAAGTTCAAACATTAGTTAGTGAATATAAAAATCAAGGGACTTATAAAACTGAGTTTGATGCATCTGATTTAACAAGCGGAATTTATTTCTACGAACTTAAAGCAGATGATTTAGTCTCAACAAAAAAACTTGTTTTGATTAAGTAATATTGATGGAATAAAAAAGGCTGTCTCAGAAATTACTCAAGAGACAGCCCTACTCCCCAATTTAACTTTTATAGATTTTTTTATTTTACAAGATTCATCTTTTTCGTCTGAGCAAATTTACCAGCCTGCATCTTTGTAAAATAAATTCCACTTGATACACGCTTTCCGTTATTATCTGTACCATCCCACATCACTTCATAATTACCTTGTTGATACAAATCATAATCAACAAGGGTTTTAATAAGCGATCCTTGAATATCATAAACCTCAACTTTAACCTTTTCTGTATTTGGAACTGAAAATTGAATTTTTGTACTAGGGTTAAAAGGATTAGGATAATTTTGGCTAAGTGCAAATGTTGTTGCGATTCCAGCAACCGGCTCAACTGCCAAACCACCATGTGCTGTTAAATGACAAGGAGCGCACTCCATTTTTGTCATTACATTATTAAATACGGCGCTACCGTGACAGCTAAGGCAAGCAGTAACAGAGGCTGGATCAACATATGTTGATACAAATGAGTTTGCAAAGAAGGCATTAAGTATTTCTGCAGTTTTTGCTGCAATGTCACCTGTTATACGAGCACATCTTTCTTTTCTTTCAACGTCACTAACTTTTTTATTAGCAACAATACACCATTCAGTTACAGAGGTGTGGCAAAGTGGGCTTCCAGAAATATTCTGAAGTAAATCCTGATCATAGTTATGTACAAGATACTGCCCATTTATTGCGACCTGGTTTGCTTGGTCAGTTGGTAATTCGGCTTGAGTGTACCACCCCCATAACTCATTTATGAGTGCCCCTGATTGAGCTTTAGTTGTTACTAAACTAATTAAAGCAGCACCTCCATTTAAACAGCCGCACAATGTACCCCATGCATTTCCACCACCTCTGCCAAAAAGCATCACTTCCATTGGCATATTTGTCCATGGATCTCCAATAGAAGTAGAAAGAGCATTTACAAGCGCACCAAATACACCGGAAGCACAATCTTTATCATTCCAGTAAAGATTATGCGCTTGGATCCTAACAGCTTCAACATCTAACTGTGCATAAGACCAGGGCCAGGCAGTTATTTTTGTTTTAGCCTGAGTATTTGCGAATGTAACAATGCTTGAAAGCCCGGCAACAGCAGTTATTCCGACAGCAGCTCTTCCAGTATTCATTAAAAAGTCTTTTCGTGTAACGTTCTTTTTCATTTTAGCTCCATTTTTTTTGTTTGTACTATATTTTTTTGAACTGTTATTTTTAGAATTTTGAAAGCTTCATTTAACAATTGTTTATTTGAATTTTGCTTTATAGCCATTTTAAAATATTTTATTGAGTTTTTATAATTACTGTATAGATGAAGAATTCCCAATGCGGTCAATGTTTCATACCTATTTGAATAAGTTATTTCACCGGTTTCTATTTTTGTTATTAAATCATTGCATGGGCAATCTTCGTCTTTACGATTGCTGTTTAGAATTGTGTTAATATCTTTTTTAATCAGGAGGATTAGCAGCTCTAAGGCTTTATCTAATTTGTTGGTTTGGGTGTAACAAATTATTAATCTTTTTAAAATGTTAACATCGCTTAATTGATTTTGGGATAACTTTTCGTATGTACTTTCTGCAAGTACAAAATTTCTTAATTGAAAGTAGTGGTTGCCTAACATTTCGCTCATCATTCAGTTTAGTAATCAATTATTTTGCCAAAAATAATCCTTCGATTTTTGATAAAATTAAAATATAAATTGCAACAAACTGTTGCACTACTTTGAGATTTAATTGAAAATAGATTAAATATCAATCAATTATTCAAATGCAATAAATTGTTGCAATTGCAACATTCGCAACAGAAACAGCTTTGTGCCAATTGTAGACTAACGTAAGAATGAGTTTAAAAAGGGGAAATTCTGATGGATTATAGGTACGTTTTATAATAATAAAAAGCACCATCCAGTATTTAGTTCTCAGAGATTTACTGGATATCACTTATGAAATTAACTAACTACTATTGAGTTAATTTTGGACCAAGATATTTCATGAGGAAAACCATTTTTTGCATTCGCTTAAATTTACGCAGGGTCGGTTTAAAGCTTTACAGCTGAGGAGAACTCACTCGATAAAAATAATGATTAACTAACATTTCACTCATAGTGCAATAACTTATGCAAATAGCCTGCCTAATAAATATTGGGTTCTTGTGGAAAAATTGAGAGTTACTGTTGTACAGTTATTGCAACATTATGTGCTATTGTCTTATGATTTATTCAATGTTATTAAGTTAGAATCTCTGCAACTATTCGTTGAGAGTAACGATTTAGACTTCTGAATTCTATTTTACTCCCATAGCTTTTAACTTACGCCAGAGTGTTGTTCTATCAATACCTAAAATTTGAGCAACTTTTGTTTTATTCCATTTATGCTGATTCAATAACTCGAGTAGAGAAGCATTTTCAAACGGTAAAACAGTATTCGGAATAACATTGTTTTTTTGACTGCAAAAAATGTTTTCTCTTATCTTAGAAGGAAAAGCACAAATGCACAAGCTCTTATCAGGCTTATTTCTAATTACCGCATACTCTATTGCATTTTCAAGTTCACGGATGTTACCATGCCAATAGCTTCTTGTTAAATGTTCTAAACATTCATTTTCAATAAATGGGATATTTTTTTTATAAATAATCGTAAACTTTTTTAAGAAATGATTTGCAAGAAGGGGGATATCATCCATCCGTTTTCTTAAAGGGGGCAGGTTGATGTGAATTACGTTTAATCGATAAAATAAATCCTCTCTGAACTTACCATCAGCAATCGCTTTTTCCAAATTAGTATTTGTTGCAGTAATTATTCTAACATCAACGTATTTTGTAAGTGATTCACCAAGTCTCTCAAATGTTCCATCTTGTATTACTCTTAAGATTTGCGGCTGCATTTGGAGAGGCATTTCTCCTATCTCATCTAAAAATATTGTTCCGCCATCTGCAAGTTCAAAACGTCCAACTCTTTCCTTGTGTGCATCAGTGAATGCTCCTTTAGCGTGCCCAAATAACTCGCTTGTTAATAAATTATCTGGAATAACCGAGCAGTTTACCTTTACATATTTATTATTTTTTCTTCTACTCAAATTTCGGATAGCGTCGGCTATAAGTTCCTTTCCGGTTCCTGTTTCACCAGTAATCAGAACCGGGGCATCGGAATCAGAAATTTGCTCAATTAGTGTAAATATCTCTTTCATACTTTTAGAATTAGATATTATTCCGTGAAAGTTAGAATCCTGCTTAAGCATACCCTCAATTTTTTTTAGAATGGATAAATCCCTGAAAGTGATCACACCGCCTGCCGGATTATCCAATTCATCTTTTAGTAGCGCAGCGTTTAATCGAATTGGAATTGGACTTGCATCTTTACATTCAATTTTACTATCGTAATCAAAAATACTTTTTCCATACTTCAATATTCGTGCAATCGGACAATTATCAGCACAGTAGTCCGACTTAAAAATATTTTTACAAATCTTTCCAATTACTTCATCCTTTTGAAAACCCGTCATAAAGGAGGCCGCCTGATTTATAAATGTAATCTTAAATTCCCTATCAACTGTTATTACTCCTTCAGCTAAGGAATTTAATATTATGTCTGTTTTTTGTTCTTCCAATTTTTATGCTACCGTTAAGATTAAATAAAATCCACCCAATATTACTAAAATTCCGCAAACTCTTTTAATCCAAATTAAAGTTTTAGATTCTTCCGACCAATCTAAGTACTTCTGAACTTTTCCTGCCAAAGTTCCGGCTCCGACAATAACCGCACAATGTCCAACACCAAAAGCAATTAAAAGAATCATTGCCGAAAAATAATCGGTCTGTGCCGTTTGAAATACAATTCCGAGAACCGGAGCCATATATGCAAAAGTACAAGGTCCCAAAGCTATTCCAAATAGAAGTCCCAGAACAAGTGCAGCAACCAATCCCTTCGATTTTGTTCTTTTTAGACCTGAAGTATTCCAGTCGAACTTTATAATATCTAACAAATAAAGTCCAACGATAAAGAAAATTCCGGCGACAAGATAATTACCAATCTCCCCTACATCCCCCATCAATCTTCCCAACGATGCGGTTATGATTCCAATTGCTGCAATCGTAATTAAAATTCCAAGTGAAAAAACTAATGAGATGTAGAAAGTCCGTGATAACGAAATTTTTCCTTGTGAACTTATATAACCAACAACTAAAGGAATACTTGATAGGTGACAAGGAGATAATAGAATTGATAAAACTCCCCAAACAAATGATGTAATAGTAGCGAGCCAGAAAGCTCCCATCATCGATTCATATAAATAATTAAAAAGGCCTTCGAACATTATTCACCCCTGAGTGCAATTTAAGAAAAGATTACTTTTTCGCTTTTAATCCTTTACTAGTAAGGATTTTGTCGATTTCAGTTTCCGGATAAAACCCTTCATGCCGATGAAATTCTTTTCCGTTTTCATCCAAAAAGACTTGAGTGGGAATCAGTTTAATCTTGTATAGATTTGCGTATTTTTTTTGTTCTTGTGTCCATACATCATAAAAGATAACTTTTACTTGATCACCATATTTTCGTTCAATAGCTTTCATAACCGGCTGCATTTGTTTGCATGGAATACAATTTACTGAGCCGAGTTCAACGAAAGTAACTTTTGGTTTGACCGAATTTTTTTTAGCATCTTTTGTTTCATCAAACTTAAAGGCAGATAGACTGAAAGTTAAAATCAACAGAACAGATAAAAATAAAATCCCCTTTTTCATAGTTTAACTCCTTAACCAATTTAAAATTTGATCATCTTTAGGTATGATTCCCGAGCTGACAACTTTTTCGTTTACAACGAGACCCGGTGTCATCATAATTCCGTAGTTCATCATCTCATTAATATCCGTCACTTTTTCAATGACAACATCAATATTATTTTGAGAAACTAAGTCTCTAACTCTTTGTTCGAGTGTTTGACATTTTTTGCAACCTGTACCAAGTATTTTTACTGAAGTCATCTGTCTTCCTCGATTTTATTTGATGTGTAATTAAGGCATTTATTTATTTCACTGATATCAATACTTTGACCTAATCTTGACTTCAATGTTAAAGATACTTTGTTCTCATCTGTCTCGACAGTTAAAGATTCTAACTTCTTATACTCTTCAGTCGGGCAAGAACATTTTCCTTGTTGGCAATTACTGAATTCTTCCAGCAATTTTTCTTTGTATTTATCGGGTATCTCTATGTTAATTATTAAATCACTCCCGGAGTTATTTACTTCAAATTTCATAGGTTATCCTTTTCTATTAGAAGATTTAAAGAGTTCGCAATTGTATCATTTACGGTTGCTTGTTTCATATAACGTGCGACTTGCATTGCCTCAACAATTTCTTCGTTTGTTACGCCGTTTTGCTTTGCCATTTTAGTCCACATTTGTGTGCAAGTATCACTTCCTAATGTAGCCGCAACTCCTATTCCAATTAACATTTTGTACTTATTTGGCACTTTCTGATTTTTTTTATTCTCCATTATGAGAGACTTTTCCTGCATTTGGTTTTCAGCAAATTCAGGGGCAAAGTGTTTTAATAGTTCCATTGGTGTTTTGGGGTTCATAATTCCTCTATTTTATTATTTCTGATAAATTGACTAACAAATTTTCATCTCTCACAAAGCTTTTTACTTCTTTATTAGCTGAATCAAGAATCAGAACTGTCGGAATAAAACCAACCTGATATTCAGCTTGTAATTCAGTATTTGAAAAGCAATCAATCACCACATAATCAGTATTTAGATTTTTATCCTCCAACAGATTTTGGACAACCACTTCTTGTTCGTAGCACATATCAAGAGTACATTCGCATGACATAGAGGTTGAGAATACGATGATTTTTTGCTTTGAAGAATTTAAAATGGCGTTAAAAAAAACAGTCCCAAACAGAGAGTTGAATTTATTGTTAACAGAACGAAATACTTTTTTAAGTGTATCAATTCTTGGATTGAGCTTAGAGAATTCTTTAAAACCCAAATACTCTTCCTTAAATTCTGATATATCTATTTTTCCTCTGAAATTTGATTCGATTAAACTGATTGAGCTATCAATTAAATTGAGCGTACTTTCATCGGGCAAATTTGAATTTTGAAGACCAATATTAATTTTACTTATTAACCCTCGAATATCTGCTGAATGATCTTGAGCACTGTTATGAGTAACAAATGTTAACATTATTAAAATTAAATATTTTATCATTGGACTACTTTTTCTATTAAATTTATTTTTTCCAACATATAAATCAACCTGCTATTAACAAGTTTCCATATTTGAAACAAGTACAAGATAATGATATGTTCTTCAACCCATCATTATATGCACCACTACAATTAAGGACAAACATCCGGCGCTTTTACATCACCTTTTTCAACTTCGCCTTTAAAATATTTTCTCTGAAAGAACAACGCCACATTAACTAAAGCAATGAGAACCGGTACTTCAACTAAAGGTCCAATTACTGCAGCAAATGCTTCACCACTATTAATACCGAATACTGCAATAGCAACAGCAATCGCCAACTCAAAATTGTTACTTGCCGCCGTGAATGAAAGAGTAGCGGTTTTTGAATAATCTGCTCCCACCTTCTTTCCCATATAGAAAGAAACTAGAAACATTATCACAAAGTAAAGGAGAAGCGGAATAGCTATTCTTACAACATCCAACGGAATTTTTACAATGTATTCACCTTTTAATGAAAACATTACAACAATTGTAAACAATAATGCAATTAATGTTATCGGTGAGATTTTGGGAATGAATTTCTTCTCATACCATTCTTTTGATTTGAGTTTTAGTAATGTGAATCGGGTTATCATTCCCGCAATAAAAGGAATCCCGAGATAGATTAAAACTGATTCAGCAATCTGTCCGATTGTTATGTCAACAGCAAATGTCTGAAGTCCGAGCCATGAAGGTAGAACCGTCAAAAAGACGTAAGCATAAACAGAGAAAAATAAAACTTGGAATATGGAATTGAACGCGACCAATCCTGCGGCATACTCAGTATCTCCTTTTGCAAGTTCGTTCCAAACGATGACCATTGCTATGCATCGTGCAAGTCCTATCATTATTAGTCCCGCCATGTATTCAGGATAATCAGGTAGAAAAACAACTGCAAGCACAAACATTAGTATTGGACCGATAATCCAATTTTGGACAAGTGATAAGATTAAAATTTTTGTATTTCTGAAAACATCACCCAACTCTTCATATTTAACTTTTGCAAGCGGAGGATACATCATCAAAATTAAACCGATTGCAATCGGAATATTAGTTGTGCCGCTTTGAAATGAATTCCAGAAATCAACTACTTGTGGGAAAAGATAACCGGAGAAAACTCCGATAAACATAGCAAGAAAAATCCATAGTGTTAAGTATCTATCTAAAAATGAAAGTTTTTTAGTTAGTGAACTCATTTGAACTCCTTTATTCTTTTTAAAATCAGTTGCATATCCGGAATACCATTCGGATAGTATCTGCACGAGAGACTTCCTTGTACCGGCTCAGGTAACTCTTCAAAATCAATATTATTTATTAATAGTGTAGGTGAACCTCTGAATTTAATTTTATCTGCATACTCCGACGATTCAACCAAAATTTCTTTATAATCAATTTTAATTTTTGAATTTGTAATTGCCTCTTTAACTCGGTCTATCATCGTCTGAGAATTTGGACAACCATTAAAATATTGTATTTCTATTTTTACTGATTTCATTCTAATGTTTAAAATATTTTTTCATTATCACTAAATTTTTTATTTACGAAATAAATTATACCGACAAATATCAGTGCTGCCGGAATTATTATAAGCCATTTGTTTAATCCAAATAGCGAAAAAATGTCACCACTTATCTCGCTTGATAGAAAGGCGGTTTTCACATATTTAATTGATAAAGCATAAATTAAAATGCCCAAAGACATACCAAATAATGCGAATATTGCTTCCTTTTTCCCTTCACCAATTCTTGCTGCCATTGTACCGGGACAATAACCAAGTAAACCCATTCCCGTTCCGAATATTAATCCTCCGACCAGTTTTCCCCAATCAAGATTTTTAGAAACAACTTTAAGAAGCCCAAAATCACCAAGTAGATAGAATAGAATCATAGAAAAAGTTACAGCCGTTAACATAAATTTCAATATTTTGAAATCTTTCAAGAGCAGCATCCCCATTACTCGATTATACTTAGTTATACCGGTTTTACTTAGAATAAATCCAAAAATAAAACCGACCACCAATCCGAATACAATATTAATTAGTGCCATCACTACCCCCTACCTTTGGATATAATATTTTTGCGGTTATAATTCCCGCTACAAAGAAAGAAGCTCCCGCGACCATACTTCCGAGTGAAAGGTGTGCCCAACCTTGTAAAATATTTCCCGTGGTACAACCCGAGCTTAAAGCAGCACCATAACCGAGCAGAAGACTTCCTACAAAAACGAAAACGTACCGTTTGACAATACTTTTTCCGTGGTACTTTACCCACTCTGCCGGAATAGTTTCTGACTTAAAATTTCCGGACAATTTTGAAGCAGTATATCCTCCAATAATTAAACCGATTATTAAGAAAAACTCGATGAAAGCATCAGGTTTTTCACCAAATCTTTTGATAACAGGATTTTCATTTAATCCACTAAATAGTGAACCAAATTTTGCTGCGATAAATCCAAAACCTGCGGTAACACCAAAGGGATAGTTACGATCTGCAATTGCTGCGAAAATAAAATATGTAGCTACCGATAAAAGTGATACAAGCAGTCCACCTTTAAACCAATGCCATTCGTTTGATTTTTCATTTTCCATAGTTAGTCCTTTAATTAATTTCTTTTAACCAATGTTCGAGTGTACTTTTTGTTGGTATTTTACCACTGGAAAGAATTTTACCGTTCACTATTAATCCGGGTGTAAGCATTATTCCAAAATCTAAAAATTTCTCACGATCAGTTATCTTTTCAATATTAGCTGAAAAATTATTTTCAGTAACAATCTCTCTAACCAGGTTTTCTAACTTAATGCAGTTAGCGCAACCGGGTCCTAACACTTTAATTTCTAACATATTTATCCTTTCTAATTATTCTCTCTGTATTTCCGAAAAAAGATTTTTATCTTTTATTCAAAAAGTAAATTCATTCACACTTACCTACTTTACTTGTTCTAAATAGAATTTGTAGAAGTCCGTTTTAATTTCATCTCTGATTCTTCTGAAAACTTCAAGCACTTCTTCTTCAGTTCCTTCCGCATCTGCAGGGTCTTCAAAACCAATGTGAAGTTGTTTACCTACTTTTCCGAGAAAAATGGGACAAGTCTCTTTAGCGTTATCACAAACCGTAATTACAAAATCTAATTCATCGTTAATAAATTCATCTGAATGCTTTGGATAATTTGCACTTAGATCTATTCCAATTTCATTCATCACTTGAACGGCTTTAGGATGAACTTGGTTTGATGGTTTAGTCCCGGCTGAAAATACTTCAAGCTCAGAATCAAATGATTTTAAAAATCCTTCAGCCATCTGGCTTCGGCAGCTATTACCGGTGCAGAGAATTAATATTTTTTTCTTCATTCTCTTATTCCTTTCTAATTTATTTGAGTTACACAGAGAACCTCCGAGAAGGCACGGAGAACCACAGAGTTATTTGATGTATCTTTTAATACCTTCTTTTAGTCTCAAAACATTGAAGTTAATCAGTAATCCAATCTTCTTTTCTGCGAATTTTAAGTATGTGAGGATTTGAGCTTCGTGTACCGGATTAAAAGCTTCAACTGATTTAAGTTCTAATACAATTTTATCTTCAACCAAGATGTCAATCCTATACCCACACTCTAATTTGATTTCCTTGTATTTAATGGGAACAGGCTTTTGTCGTTCAATTTTCAGTCCTCTATTTGTTAAATCAAAAGCAAGACATTCTTCATACGCTGACTCCAATAAACCCGGACCTAATTCTTTGTGAACATCAATTGCACAACCAATAATAATTTTAGTTAAATCTTCATATATCATTTCCCCTCCGTGGTTCTCTGTGACTTCTCCGTGTTTCTCCGTGTAATTTTTCCTTAAGTGACTCACACTTAAATTGCGCCATAAATCATACCGCTTATTGTTGCCATTACAATAACAAGAGAGACATAAACAACGGTTTTTTCGGTACCAATAACTCCTCTTATAACAAGCATATTAGGTAATGATAACGCGGGTCCCGCAAGTAATAATGCTAACGCCGGTCCCTTTCCCATTCCGCTGTTAATTAATCCTTGAAGAATTGGAATTTCAGTTAGAGTTGCGAAATACATAAACGCACCGGTTATTGAAGCAAAGAAATTAGCGAATAATGAGTTTCCACCAACTAAATTTGATATCCATTCATTAGGTATAATTCCATTATTGTTATTTCCGGAACCGAGTAAAAATCCGGCGACTAATACTCCCGCACCGAGAAGTGGCATAATCTGCTTTGTAAATCCCCAGGTTTCGCCAAGCCATTGATTCGCTTCTCCATCAGTATAAGTTAAAATTATAGTTGTTGCGACAATAGCGGTAATAAACGGTATTGTGGGATTACTATAAAATATAATGGCAGAAATAATTACAGCAGCGGCTCCAAGTATTGCGTAAAGTTTTTTTACACCGATAATGTAAATCATAGAAAATGTAAAACCGATTCCGAATAGAGCAGTGATAAACCATTTATTCGCAAAGATAAGATACCAGAATCCTTCAGTTGTATCGGATGGTTTTCCCCAATTGACAAAAATTAAAATAGCTACTAAAATAAAAAAGTGAAGTCCGGTTTGCCACATCGGTCTTGTTTCCGGTACATCCGGCATTGCAAGCTGAGAAACAGCTCTCTCTTTTTCTTCTTTACGATAAATGAATGCCATGATTAAACCGATAATTACACTAAATAAAACCGCTCCAATTACTCTTGCAATTCCAAGCTCAAAACCTAAAATTCTTGCCGTTAGAATAATCGCCAAAATATTTATTGCCGGACCTGAATAAAGAAATGCGATTGCCGGTCCAAGTCCTGCCCCACGTTTATGAATGCTTGAAAAAAGTGGAAGTATTGTGCATGAGCAGACTGCAAGTATAGTTCCGGATACCGCAGCTACTGAATATGCTACCCACCGCTTTGCTTTTGCGCCAAAGTATTTTACAACCGCTGCTTGACTTACAAAAACAGCAATTACACCCGCAATAAAAAATGCTGGGATCAAACAAAGTAGCACATGTTCCTGGGCATACCATTTTGCGAGATCAAATGCGGCTATTATTGCGGCAGAGAAGGATTCCTCTTCAATTGGCATAAAGTATGCGAAAATAAAAACTCCGAGTATCCACAAAAATGATTTATATTGTTCTTTCCATTCCATGATATTAATTCGTTATTTACCGAAATATTAATTTAAATTATTTTGCACAAATTACATTTCTATCTGAATCAACAACTTTCATTTTATCGCTGATAATTATATCTTGATCAGCAATCCAAAAATCAAGTGAAGTTAATAGTGACGTAACTCGAGTATCGGCGGGTTTCGGATTAATATAATAATTAACCCATTTACCTTCTTTTTCCTCTATAATGAATCCGGCTTCTTTGAGCAACTTAAGATGTTGAGAAACAGTTGATGTAGCCAACTCCAATACATTCGTTATTTCGCAAACGCACAACGGTTTTGTCTGCAGCATTTTCAAAATACGAAGCCGATTAGAATCGGATAATGCCTTAAAAAATTTTACTTTCTCTTCCACATACACTCCTATTTTGGGGTATCATTTCGTTAACTGCCGAAATATAAATAATTGAGAAACAAAAACAAATTCAATTTTATGGATTTTTGTCAGGCATTAACCGATATTTATTTTGTTAATTTTCACAATTAGGTTGTTCACAATGCCGAATAAACTTCTACTTTTATTTTTAACTTTGATACTGGTTTTCAGTACTTCCTCAATCTCACAAAGCCACTTTTCTGAACAAACCATTAAAAAGTATTTTGATGAATATGGTGAAACTGGTGTTTTTATTCTATATGATTTGAAAAAGAATAAATACTATTATCATAACCCACAATATGCAGATTCAAGTTTAACGCCCGCTTCAACTTTTAAAATTCTTAATTCATTGATTGGATTAGAAACGGGATTAATTAAAGATGAAAATTATATTATCCCCTGGGATAAAGTCGAACGCAGATTCCCCGGATGGAATGAGGATAATTCATTAAAGTCAGCATTTAAGTTTTCTACTGTTTGGTATTATCAAGAATTAGCACGCCGTGTTGGACTTGATAAAATGAAATATTATCTGAATGAATCTACTTTTGGGAATAAAGAAACAAATGGCAATGTTGATAAATTTTGGCTTGACGGAAGTTTAACAATAACACCAAACGAACAAATGAAATTTTTATTCAAATTTTATAATGAAGAACTTCCTTTTTCTAAACGGAGTTATGAAATTGTCAAAAATATTATGATAGCTCATTCAGATTCAATTTATACGATTAGAGCAAAAACCGGCTGGAACGACCTTAACGGTAAAGATGTCGGCTGGTATATTGGGTATTATCAAACTCGGAATAATGTTTACCTTTTTGTTAACTGTTTACTAACAGACGGCAACAGAAGTAATAATTTCTTGAATGCAAGAAAAGAAATCGTCTACAAGATTATGGATGATTATATTATCAATTCAGAATTTAAAAAATAACTAAACTCATTAGCAACTAATGTAAATTAAATACATCAAACTGATGTTAAATAAATATCAATTTTAAACAATAATGAAAGAATAAAAATGGAAAATATAAATCAAGTCTCCATGCCGAGAATCGGCGATCAAGCCCCCCCTTTTAAAGCAGTTACAACTCAAGGCGATATTAATTTCCCTCAAGATTATACAGGCGATTGGGTAATCCTGTTCAGCCATCCTGCTGATTTTACACCTGTTTGTACATCAGAGTTTATGACCTTTGCTTCAATGGAAGAAAAATTTAATCAAGCAAATTGTAAGTTAGTCGGTCTCTCAGTTGATGGATTATACAGCCACATCGCATGGTTAAGAACTATCAAAGAAAAAATCGAATACAAAGGGATGAAAAATGTTGAAGTCAATTTCCCATTGATTGAAGATATAACAATGGAAGTGGCAAAAAAATATGGAATGATTCAACCGGGTGAAAGCTCAACCAAAGCCGTTCGCGCTGTTTTCTTTATCGATCCCAAAGGAATAATTCGAGCGACAATTTATTATCCGTTAAGCTTAGGACGCAATTTTGAAGAATTATACCGTGTATTAATTGCTCTTCAAACTGCAGATGCATTTTCAGTGGCTACACCTGCTGATTGGCAGCCCGGAGATGATGTTATTGTTCCTCCGGCAGGTTCATGCGGAACAGCTAAAGATCGTATGGAAGGAAAAGAAGATATGAAATGTTATGATTGGTTCTTCTGTACCAAACCAATTGATAAGGAAAAAGTACTTAGTACTATTTTGAAAAAACCGTAAGTCATTTTAATAAATAAGTCCGCACATTTAAAAGTGTGCGGACTTCATTATTTAAGAAAAAAAAAAATTAAAGAATATCCGTTCAGAAGCACCTATTTATTACGAAAAGAAGACGGAATTAACGGCAGTCTAATTGTGAATTCTGATCCCTTAGAAATTTTACTTCTTACTGATATTTCACCTTCCAATAATTCAATAATTCTTTTAGCGATTGTCAAACCCAATCCAGTTCCTTCATATCTTCGGCTCATTCCTTCATCTACCTGGCTAAAAGCTTTAAATATATAATCTATTTTATCTTCTTCTATACCGATTCCTGTATCTGCAATTTTTATTTGAACAAATTTATTTTCTTTTGCATTTATTATATGAGCACTGATAGTGATAGAACCTGAATTTGTAAATTTAAGAGCATTATCAAGAAGATTAGTAAGACATAATTCTAATAATTGAGGGTCTGAGTAGAAATATATTTGCTCGAAAATCAGATCCAGCTTAAAGTCCAAACCTTTCTCTTGAATTTGATCTAAATATTTGTCAGCCAAAGAATTTACAATTTGTTCAAAATCTATTTTGACAGGTTTATTTAATAGCTTTTGGGTTTCGAGATCAGATAATTGCAGCATTCCGTCAAGAGTTTTTAATAATCTTTCTCCGGATTGATGAATAAAATCAACCATAGATGAATTTTCTTCGTCTGTAATTTCGGTGCTTAAAATTTGGGTAAACCCAAGAATTCCAATTAACGGAGTGCGAAATTCATGACTCATATTCGCAAGTAAATATGTCTTAAGATTATTAGATTGTTCTGCATTGATTTTTTCTAGAACTAATTCCTCCATCACTTTTTTCTTTTCGGTAATATCCTCTTGAACACAAAGGAAATTGGTAATTTCTCCGTTTAGATTTGTGATTGGCGTTATATAAAGTGATGTCCAGAATTCCTCTCCGTTTTTCTTCCTGTTTTTAAGTTCTGATTTCCATAACTGACTGCTCTGTTTAACTTTACCAAGAATCATGGATTCATCCAAATCCAATTTATCAGAATCGATAAATTTTGGTTTCAAACCAATAACTTCATCAGTAGTATAACCGGTTAATTCAAAATACTTTTTGTTCGCATACTGTATTTTTCCATCAATCTCTAAAACTAATATTGCAGTAGGGCTTTGTTCAACCGCCCACATAAATTTAAGGAGTTGTTCTTCTGCCTTTTGTCGATTTCGAATTTCACTAATCAGAGTTGCATTGTTACCAATCAACTGCTCTGTCCTTAACTCTATCCGTTGTTCTAAAAGAAAATGAGCTTTCTGTAATTCATCTTCACTTTTTTTCTTTGCGGAAATATCTAAAAAGCTAAAAACAATAAATCGATCTTCTTTATTTATAAGATGGGATTCAGTCATTAAAACCGGAAGAAGTGTTCCATTATTTCTATGAATAAGAGTTTCATAACCGGACGTCCCCTCCATAGAGTTTTGGATTGAGCTATGAATTAGGAAAAAAGAATTCATTGTATTGTTTAAAATTGCTTGCTCATCTAATTCGATAAGCCTCATGGCAGTACTATTGCTTAAAATAATTTTTGATGTGGATTTATCGACTATTAATACGCCACACTGTAAAGAATCAAAAAGAGATTTTAATAAAGTTAAATTTATACCCACAATATCATGAAGCGGGCTGTGCAAATTTCTTTCTTTGTTAAGATTGTTATTGGTGTGAAAACTTCTCTCGATTATCAAAGCATAATTGATTGAGAAACCCGTTAAATAAAACTTAATCGATTCATCATTATTAAGTGAGCATGCATTCCTCAACATAATAATACCTATTAAACTATTTGGCAGATTTAGAGGAATGATATGAAATAATTGTAAATGTGAGTTAATTTCAACTTCACGAAAAACCGGTTCCGAGTTGATTATTACTTCTGAAATTGTTCCGTCATCAGTAAATTTATCAAATAGTGATGTTATTTCTCTTACGGATTCAAAACTTGTAGAACTATAAAAATTAAATTCAAAACTTGTATTATCAACTAAAAAGATTGAGGCATTATCGCAATTTGTCAACTCGGAATAGATATTAAGTCCTTTATTTATAATCTGATCAAGAGAATCATTCTGAAAATTGAGATGATTGAATGAGAAAATGGATTGAATTATTTTATTATTTATTGTGTTCATGGAATTTCTCATTCAACCAAAATTGTATTAACGGTCTGATTGAAATCTTCAAGAAATTTTTCATAGTTTGAACTGAAAAAGTTATTTGGCAGATTAAAATTCTCCCAAATTTTTGGATTTGGCTGCGGTATAAGCGGGTCTCCTGCATAACCGAATTTAAGAATCCGGGCTGCAATATCCGCAAGATGAACAGATGTTACCAGTTTTTGATTATCTTCATTTGTTATCCCTGAAGAGTGATATAGAATTACATCTTTAATAGGCTGAGGAAGTCTCCACTTCTCAGCAAGAAGATAGCCTATGCGTGAGTGATCGAAACCAAATATTTCTTGCTCTGCCTTCATTATTAAACAATTATTCTCTTCAACATATTTTAATACTTCTTGATATTCTTCGTGGGCAAATTGTAATAAAATAATTTTGCCGATATCGTGTAGTATTCCGGCAAGGAAATAATTCTCCACCTTCTGTTCAGAAATCACTCTACCGATTGCTCGTGTTAAAATTCCTACCCCAATAGAGTGAGCCCATAATTCAATCGGACTAAATCCTGAAATTTTCTTTTCCTTCGAGAACATTTTCATTATAGTTAAAGAAAAAACGATATTCTTTATTTCCGTAGTCCCCAAATACATGATTGCTTGAGATATGGTATCTACACCACCTCTGAATCCAAAAAAAGGAGAATTTGCAACTTTAAGAACCTTAAAAGCAGAAGATTGATCCGAAGATATTATGTTGGCAATTTTCTGATTAGTAACTCGCGGATCGTTAAGAGCTTCTGTTAAAGTTTCAAAAATTGTAGGTAAGGTTGGAATATTGTTTACACGATTTAATATCTTTTCTGATATTGTCATTTCTTCTCATCCCAAATATTTAGTTCGGAAAATCGCCTTCTTGCTATTTCAAATAGATCCAATTCAACATCGTTTGCCGGTTCCCAATTAAAGTATTTACTTAGTTGTTTTAGGTCTTCATTCAAAACAGATTTATTCTCTTTCCCATCTTCGTTAACATCACCTTCGACTATTTCTACATTTTGGATGCCCCAAGTTTTAAATAATTTTAGGTGCTTCTCTTCAATAATAATATTTCCGGAGCAGAGCACCTGGTTAAATTTATTTTTAACGGGAGCTCCTAGCTGCATTCCAATTAAAAGGCTATCAATGTGAGTGGTTTTTGTCATATCCCTTCCAAATTTAAATAATAAGAATTAGTATCCCGGGCGTACAAGAATCTCATGGTTAACCCGAGCAAATTTGAAGCTGAATCCTATTCAAAGTTCTTTTCAGCCTTAAATTGAATCTATTTTTAGAATTCATGATAAGAATCACGGAGTTTTCCGGATGATTATTAAGATAATAATCGAAACTAATAACAAATAGTTTAGTTACAAATAAATCGGATTTAATATTTAGGACAAACAGTCATAAACAAGATTTAAGAGTAGACTGATTGAACGAATTGCAAAATAGTTGTATTTTCCTAAAAGTAAAACTGATTTTTCTGAGAAAATTCGTGGTGAGATGAATTTCTTTACAACATTATTATTAAAATCTTTTTCCCGGAGAAGAAAGGAAATACTATCCGAACCAACTGACATAAAAAAGGTTCTTATCATCTGGCAGCATAATCAACTTGGTGATTTGATTGTTAGTTACCCTTTGTATCGAGCAATTAAAGAAAATTTTCCCGGGGTTTCCCTTACGGTTATCTTGAGCCCGGCTAATTACCGCGGATTAGAAACTTGTCAATACATCGACAAATTATTTGTATTTGACAAGCGGAACTTAAAATCATTTTCTTATCTGAAAGAATTAAAATCCATTTTACGTAACAACTATGATGTCGTAATAGTACCGTCCGTAGTCTCAATTTCATTTACAAGTAATTTTTTGGCGGGTTTATCAAAAGCAAAGTTTAAAATTGGACCGAATTCGCTAAATGGAATTGCTAATGAGTCAAACTTTTTCTTTGATAAAAGAGTCGACCTTGATTGGCGTAATACACCCGATAAACATGTAGCTGAAAGAACTCTTGATATTTTAAAACCGCTTGGATTAACAACTTCAGAACTTCATCCTCAAATTTCATACTCTAAAGTTGAGTATAATGATATACAAAATTTTATAAATTCTATTCCAGGAAATAAATCCACTAAGATAATCGGATTTCATATCGGGGCGGGCAAACCACAAAACCGATGGCATTATAATAATTTTTCTGAATTGATTAATCTATTATGTGCTAAAAATAATTATCGAATTTATTTTACAACCGGCGGAAAAGAAGATTTCGAATTAATAAAATTAGTCCAACAAAAATTGAATGTTCAAACAGCAATTTTTGATCAAAGAGGAATCTCGAAATTGTATGCTCTTATTGAGCATTCTGACTTATTCATAACAAACGACACAGGACCTATGCACGTTGCAGCAGCCTCAAGTAAACCGGTCATCTCATTATTTGGTTCCACAAATCCTCATATGTGGAGACCATTGAAAGAGAATAAAAAGTTTATTCGAGTAAGTGATAATATAAATGATATTAAGGTTGAAGCAGTTTTGGAATTATCTAAAAGTTTATTAGAAACTGACCGGACGTAGAAGTTAAATTAAAATGAATATTTTAAGAAAAAGAAAGTGCTTCCTATACTCGGGGTAGTATTAGTAAGTGTAATTCCATACTCCCCTCCGATACCGATACTAAAACCACTTTTATCTTCAGTTTCTTTACTCAATTTGTAGCCGATGATACCCGAGAAAATAACTCCATACGCAATTTCATCCCTGTCAATAAAAGTTTTATCATTCAACATTAAAACTCCGATTCCTTCTTCAATAAAGAAAAATTCTGTTAAAAGCTGCTCGGCTAAAATTTTTACTGAAGCTCCTTTAATTGAGGGATAATACTTAGAAATTCTATCATCCGGTAAAAGTCCATTAATATCTTGACCAAATAAAAAAGAAACCCGAAGATTAATTTCTTTAATTAGAATGACTCGCAAATCAACAGCGGCAGAAACATTCCAACTATATGTCGAAGGAATATTTCCTTCGATAATTCCAAAACCCGATTGAACATTTACCGATGTAATTTGCGCACGAACTAAGTTTGAGGAAGCGACTAAAATCAATCCAATAATACAAAGATTTATTAATTTCATTTTGAAAATCTCGAGTAGCTAATCTGGGATTACAAATTTCTCCTTGATAAAAAGAGAATGACACAAAAATTCAGTACCATAATTTTAAATACTTAAAAGATTTTTGAAACAAAAAATACGAATTACCTGGAACTTATTTCATCAATAACATTTTTCTTGTTTGTGTTAAGCCATTTATGGATAAGTGATATAAATAGACTCCGCTTGATAAATTACCGGCATTAAATTCCACTTCATACTCACCGGGTTCTTTTACTTCATTAACAAGTATTGATATTTCATTACCTAAAACATCATACACTTTTAGTGTTCCATACTGCCTGTTGCTTACGGTATACTTAATTTTGGTATTTGGATTAAATGGGTTCGGATAATTCTGAGATAATTCGAATTTCATTTCATTTAGATTTTCGTCATAAATCGAAACTGCAGTATTTTCCCTTTTAAATACACCTTTGCCATTCCCTCCGGCAAAAATGAAATTGTCTTTTAAGGTAAAGCAGAGCAGACCTGATGTCGCTCCTTCATTATATACAGACCATGAAGAGCCGTTATCCGAAGATATAAAAGCTCCACCCCCTGCCGATGCTGCAATAACATTTAAACCTACGGTTATAAAATCATTTGCAGGTTTATGGTTGGTTGCAGTAATCCCGGTTGACGCTGTCCAATTTGCCCCATCATCACTTGAAGTAAAAATTCCATCTGCACCTACGCTTACAATTAGAGCACCGTTAGAATAAATCAGCGCACCAACACCGCTTCCAGAAGTAGGCAACCCGTTTGTGCCAAGCTGAGTCCAGTCATCACCCTCATTTGTAGATTTATAGATTTTCCTATTGTTGCTTCCAATATAAATTGCTCCGGCATCATCAAATGCAATTACATTAACACCGAAAAGGAAAGTCGGTAGTCCATTGGCTTTAGTAACCCATGAATTACCTTGATCAGAAGAAACATAAAATGAAAGCCCCCCGGCATATACCTTACTGTCTTTCACTGCAAGACAAACAATTGTTGAACTTACCGGGATACCATTATTAGCTTCTACAACGGTAGCCCCGTTATCTTCAGTATAATAAATTCCATAAAAAGAACCGGTACTTAGAGCACCAAAAAATAATCGGTTATTTAAAGTTGCTAAAGAGTTTATATATGTATCTGTCGGGAAACCAGGAGGAGAAAACGTAATCCAGTTTGCACCATCATCGGATGACTTTGCCAGATGTCCATAAGTATTGGCAACAAATAAAGTACCGTTATAATTACAGATAGCTTTAATTTGTCTTAAAAATTGATTTGAGTTATCCGGCCAAAGACCATTACTTACCATCTGCCATTGTGCAAAAGATGATGACGAAATTAAAAGAAAAAGAAAGAGCCGAAAAATTTTATACATAGTATAATCCTTTATGTTTTTCAAATATTATTCAAAGATTATGCCTTTAAAAAAAATAAGAATCTATTTAAATATCTTGTAATTTGTCTTCTTGCTGCGACAGTTGATTATTAAATCTGTCTTAAAATGCTTACAATTATTTTAATTTGCTCAAATGCTTTTTTTTAACTGTTAAAATTGTTTTAAATATACTCTTCTATCTACCCCCGGATTAATAGCGTTATTACTTTAGTAAAATAAACTTATAAACTGATTTACGTATTAAATTTTTATAGTTCTACCGCTAATGGTGTGAAAAGTAATTAATTTTGTTATATGGAGAATACAGAATTTATAAACCAAATTTTACAATTAACGCCCGAATGGGAAGTATATGAAGTAAGATTTACAGAGAATAGTAACATCATACAGCCCGATAGGAAAAGTCTGATTAAGGAAGTCTACATCGCGAAAAGAGTTATAAGCAATTACACCAGTATATCACGGTTATAAGCGATGAGAACGGAAAAATTAATTTCAATTTAATCAGATGAAACTATCTTCAATAACCACTTTGATTACTTTTCATATTCTCAAGTCCATGTTGTAAGATAAGGTCACGATAAGTAATTGGTTTGATGTTTTTAATTTTCAGCAATTCACGAAATTCGGTAGAAGTTAATGCATCTAATTCTCCTTGTCTGTGACGACTCATTTCAGGGGGACCAGACGGATTAAGATCAATCATTGCTCGCAATTCATCGTTATCAATTCCGATGTGACAGACGATAAGATTGATATTATCTTTATTCAATTTGTCAGAAACTATTTCTATCAAGCTCTCTTTCTTTTTATCAATAGGAGCCGAGTACATATTATCAACATCCACCTCAGCAAAGTAACGGGAGATTCCCAGTTTAAATTCTTTTGCCAACTTTTCAACAATAGCTCTGGATTCGGGTTTGTCAACTGCGGTTCCCATGTGGTAATCGATATAATCAATACGGATACCGGAATTAACCGCTCTTTCAATTTGTGCTCTTAATTCTTTTTCAATATCAATTAGAGTTGGATTATTTTCATAGAATAATTTGCGTGAAGGGAAAAAGAATCCTTCTTTATCGGTAAGTGAAAAAACTTCTTTTCCTAAAATTGGTCCCCATCTGAAATTTTTCCATTCGGCATTAAGAGTTAAGTGAACACCAACAGAAACTTGTGGATTTTCTTTTAAAATATCGACAGTCTGTTGATACCATGGACAAACAAACATTACTGAAGTTGAAAATGGAATTCCGGTTTTTATCATTTTCTCCAAAGCAAGATTAGTAGAGTTTGACATTCCGGCATCATCACACCTAATTAAAAGAGCTGTGGGATTTTCATCAATTGTCTGAGCATTACTAAAACCGCAAAAAATAAAAGCCAAAATAATAATGCGAAACTTTAACATATAAATTTCCAATAAATATTTCATAGTGTCTTAGAACTTTAATAGCAATCAATCTATTCTTATTTAAGGAACATAAGTTTTTTCACCGAACGGAAAGTTCCGCTTCTTAATTCAACAAAATAAACTCCACTTGAAAAATTTTCACCGTAAGCAGATGTATTAAACTCAACGGAATATTTCCCCGGTGTTTTCATCTCATTAACAAGTTCAGCTACCTCACGTCCCATAACATCAAAGACACTTAGCCTAATTAAGCCTGCTGCGGGTACTTCATAATTAATTAGAGTTGAAGGATTAAATGGATTAGGATAGTTCTGATCAAGTTTAAAGTTCGCTGGATTTACTTTTTCTTCATCTGTTCCAACAATTGTAGTTCCGGTTTTAAAGCCAAAGTATTGAGTCCATGCACTTGTACCAATTGGGTTTGAAGCAGCAACTCTCCAAAAATGATTTTTGAGAGGTTCAAGATTTTCCACATAAATTGTTGTATCATTAACAGTAGTATCTTTGATCACGCCGGTAGAAAAATTACTATTTGTGGCAAGTTGAAATTTATAGTTAGCTGCATTATCAATTGATGTCCATTTAAATGTCGGATTTAATGGAACATTCAAATTAGCATGTGTCGGTTCGAGTAATGTTGGTGTAGAAGGAATACCCGATTTAAAAGTATGTATTGCAGAATATTCACCACCGCCGCCAAAACCGTAAGCTCTTACTCGCCAATAGTAAGTATTACTTGCTGCAATTTTTGAAAAAACGGCTGATGTTGATCGATATTCTCTCAAGTCGTAGATAATGTCAGTAAAAAGCAAATCCTTAGCAACTTGAACTCTATATCGTAAAGTGTTAGGAACAGCACTCCAACTCAATGTAGTTGTTGATGTCAAATTATTGGCTCCGTTTGCCGGTGTTAACAAATTAGGTGAACCGGGAATTAATCCGGTTGTATCAAACAAAATTATGTTGCTTAAACTGCTTTCATTTGAATATCTATCGAATGCAGTTACTCCATAATAATTTCCTTCTGTAACAGAAAATCTGGCGTAAGTTGGTTCTAGAGATTCAACGCCTGTATGACCGAAAATATTTTTTTGTTCATTCACATTTCCTTGTGATGAAGTAAATCTATAAACAAGATACGAGACTGCTGTATCACCGTTTAATGTTGCAGTTGGTTTATCCCAGAGAAGTTCGTAGTTACTTGTCGATAAATTATATTCATAACGCAGATTAGTTGGTGCATTCGGTTGAGTATTACTCCCCGGCAGCCATGCCATTTTCGGCGTAATTGAAGGTTGAGAATGATAATTATATTCGAGTGAATCATTACATCCTGCTAAATTACTTATAAGACTTCTCGAACTAAAAAATACTCCCCCTTTTATTGTTGGAGTTGACCTGTTAGTTTTCATTTCCCATGAGATTTCGCTAGGCGACCACCCTGATTCTACATAACGATAAGCAGGCAGTCCTATGTATAAATCTCTTCCATTCAAAAATGTTGTGCCCGACCAATTTCCAAGTTGATTATTATAAGAAACCCAGTAAAGCTGCGGCATAATATAGTCGATATATGGATCCCCTTGTTGAAGGATACCATTTACATCACGATATTGCCCTTTTAACCAATCAGCCGGAGTAATAAAAATACTATTATTAACTGAAGGATTACCGGAAGGACTTACTCCAAATTTAACATACGGTTTAACTGCTTTTAAACTGTCGTTTAGCATTTTTAACAAAAGATTAACATTGTTTTTTCGCCATGAGGCTTTATCTGTAAATCCATTTGGATAAAGTTGAAAAGCTGCGTCATCATTAAAAGCCCCATATTCAGAATAGGGATAAAAGTAATCATCAAAGTGAATTCCATCAACATTATATCGTCTTGCTATATCCATAACAATTGAAGTTACATAATTTCTTACTTCAGGAAGTCCCGGATTTAAAAATCGATATTCAGTTCCATTACATTTTATTATCCACTCCGGATGAGTATTTATAACATGATTAGGCGACAAACTACTCACACTTCCAGATGTTTGTAATGCTCTGTAAGGATTTAACCATGCATGAAGTTCCATTCCACGTTTGTGCGATTCTTCAATTGCAAATTGTAACGGATCATAAGTTGGGTCTGTTGGTGCGGCACCTTGTTGCCCGGTAATAAATCTTGACCATGGTTCAATTGAGCTTTTATATGCAGCATCACACAATGGACGAATATGAAAATAGACTGCATTCAAACCGTAACTTCTGTGTGAATTAAGAATAGTTTGAAGTTGATTTTTTTGCTCATTCATTACCGTGGTAGTAGTGCCGGTATTGCTTGGCCAATCAATCCCGAGTGATGCGATCCACACTCCCCGCATTTCATATTTCGGGATGGTCGTTTGAGACAAGGTTAATGAGAATGTTAAAAGAAGAAGTAAAATAATTTTTTTCATGTTGATAGTTCCGTTCAGTTGAGCATTATTAATTTAGCTGAACAAAATTAAGAATAATATAATTATGAAGTAAGAAAAAAAGAGCTTATAGAATAGTCATAAAAAAGGAGAGGTTGTGACGCCTCTGCTTTTAAGTAGTTATTAATTATAAGATTTTATTTTATCAGTATTAACTTTTTGCTGCTAACAAAACCACCTGCATTCATCTTGTAGAAATAAATTCCACTTGCAAGGTCAGATGCATTAAATTGAATCTGATGATTACCGGCAGATTTAACTTCATTAACCAATGTTCTTACTTCAGAGCCATGAACATCATAAATCTTCAAAGTCACTTGAGTTTGGAAAGGAACACTAAACTCAATTTTTGTAGATGGATTAAATGGATTGGGATAATTTTGTCCGAGTGAAAATTGAGTTGGAGTCAAAATACCATCAGCATTAACAACTATTTCATTGTAATAAGTAGAACTTCCGTCAAAATCGATTTGTTTTAAGCGGTAAGTATATGAAGTTGCATCAATATTGTTATCGGTAAATGTGTAGCTGCTAATATTTGCAGTAGTTCCATGGCCGGAAACAAATCCTATTTTTGAAAATTCAGAATTACCGGATTTTCTTTCAACATCAAAACCTGAATTATTTATTTCAGTAGCAGTTGACCAGTTTAATACAACATTGTTATCAATTGTTTGAGCGGTAAAGGATGTTAATTCAACCGGAACAGGAGCGTCATCAAAATCAATTCTGATTGCGGTTAAACCGCCTAACGGATTAACTGTATTAGCACCACTTGGCCAAATGCCATCAACATCAGTTCCTACAACCGGATGTAATGAACCATCAGCGAATAATCTTCGTTCAATTCTTTTTACACCACCCGCCAAATCGTTGGGAATTATTGTTCCCCAATAACCATCTTTTGCATCAACACTATCACGATAAAACAATGCGATGCTTGTTACGCTAGATAGAGCAATACCATCGTTTTCTACAATTACACCAGCTAATGGTCTTCCGTCTCCATCAACATTATCATATAAAAAAACGAAATCTTTTGGGGCTGCACCGGAAGGTCCATAAATACCTGTTCCTTTAGTTGTCCCGGCATCTGTACCATAATCGATAACTTTTACTGAATCTGATGTAACCCATGTAACAGCAACTGTTCCATCTGCACCATTATTTAATCTGATACGCATTGAAATATAATTACCGGATGTAAAACGAGCATTACCTGTCGGTTCTGTAATATACCAGCCTGTGTGACTTCCGTCTGCATCGGTAGTAAGTATTCCGAAAGGACCTGAATTATTGAGTGATGGTCCGGATGAACGAACTAATGAATCAGAATAAACAAAAACTACGTTTCCCGCTCCGCTTGTAGTTGCACCGTCAGCGTATGTTACAACTTGATTAATATATCTATAGGTAGTATTAGGGGCAAGGTTATCAATTTTTACTCTGAATGCATACGGAGTTCTATTATTATTTGTTGTAGATGCCCCTTGAATGAATTGAGGTAATAAAAGTGATGTTAACACAACATTTGATTTTCCTCTTGTAATTGTAGTAACAACTTTCCATAAAGTACCACCATCAGGAGTTCTGGCAGCAGTTTGTCCGGCAGCGAGAGCAGGAATCAAAAAGCTATCTATAACTGTACCGGAGGCATTCTCCAACCAAACCCATTCACCGCTATTAGAAATACCGAATCCGCTTTCAGAAGTATCATCGGTAACAATCACAAAATATCCATAAGCAGGAATCGATGTAGCTGCAGGGAATTCTTTTTTAGGTTTTGTTCCGGCTTGACCACCACTATCATAAATCTTGTAACCACTTATATCAATGGCAGCACTAGTAGGGTTATAGATTTCAATCCAATCAAGATTATCGACAGTACCTCTTGAAAATGTTTCATTCATAAGAACAGTTTGAGCATAAGTTAACCCGCTAATAGCGAACTGACTTAGAATTAGCATACATGAGAATAATACTTTTCTCATTATTACTCCTTTATTTACTTAGATAACAATTAATTTCTTCAACATAAATTTACTCTAATCAGAACAGAACTTATGTTAAGAAATTGTAAAGATTACTTAATTAAGTTTAATTTTTTTGTCTCAACAAATTTACCCGCGTATAGCGTATAGAAATAAACACCGCTTGATAAACCGCCAGCATTGAATTCGACAACATAATTTCCAGCTTTTTTGAATCCGTTCATCAGTGTTTTAACTTCATTACCAAGAACATTATAAATCGTTAATTTTACATGAGATTGTTCCGGGATACTGAACTTAATCAAAGTTGATGGATTAAAGGGATTTGGATAATTTTGTGATAATTCAAAATTTGTAACGTTAAGACTTTCATCTTCGACACCTGAAGGATTATTACTTTCCCCTCTTGTAATAGTATTTACTAACTGCCAATCACCTGAGCCATCAGGAATTCTTGAATAAGATTGGGTTGTTTCCATTGCAGTAAAAACAACATTATCAACTACAACCCCTGTGGGGTCTTCGAACCAAACTTCTTCACCTGCACTTGATAAACCGAAACCGCTTGCATCAGCATCATCTGTAACTATAACATAAAATCCGTTTGCCGGAATAGTTGCACCTGAAGGAAATTCTTTCTTTGGTTTTGTCCCGGCATTTCCACCACTATCATAAATTTTATAACCTGATAAATCCATATTAAATATAGCGGAGTTGTGAATTTCAATCCAATCAGGAGCATCAGTTGTTCCCCTTGAATAGATTTCATTCATTTTAACGTGTGATGGGACTATAAAATAATTTGATGAACCGCGAGTAATGCTGTCTAATAGAGCAAGATTTGCAGATCCGTCAGGGTATCTTCCATATGACTGTGTAACATCCATTGCAGTAAAAGCAATACTGTCAAGAAGTACACCTTGAGCATTTTCAAACCAAACAGTTTCACCACCACTTGATAAACCAAATCCACTTGCTGATGTATCATCGGTTACAATTACTGAATAACCATTAGCCGGAATTGTTGTTCCTGCTGCAAATTCTTTTTTTGGTTTTGTTCCGGCTTGTCCGCCGCTATCATAAATTTTATAACCACTTATATCAATTTGTGCTGAAGATGAGTTGTAAATTTCAATCCAATCAGGAGCGTCAACTGTTCCTCTAGAATAAATTTCATTTAACTTTGCTGAAAAGTCAATTCCAGACAAATTCGACACACCTCTTGTAATTGTGTTCAATAATTGCCACGAACCGCCGTCAGGAATTCTGCCGTACGATTGTGTAAGATCCATTGCAGTGAATGCAACTTCATCGATAACTGTACTTGACGCATTTTCGAGCCATACAGTTTCACCCGCACTAGATAACCCAAAACCGCTTGCATCAGCATCATCTGTTACAATCACATAAAATCCACCGGCTGGAATTGTTGTTCCTGCTGGAAATTCTTTTTTAGGTTTTGTACCTGCTTGTCCGCCACTATCGTAGATTTTGTATCCGGTTAAATCAACCGATGATGAAGTGCCGTTGTATATTTCAATCCAATCAGGATTATCAACAACACCTCTTGAATAGATTTCATTCATCACAACTGATTGAGCATAGTTGATACCCAACCAGGCGAATGATAAAACTACAACTAATAAAAGATTCGTATTTTTTTTCATATTAACTCCAGGTTATTAAATAAGTAGACTTTTCAAATTTCATATTTCAAAATTAACTATTATTATTTGCATGTATCCATGCTATTAATATTAACCTTTATCTCAACAAACATATTTTATGCGCTTCAAAATAGAATTTTATGGTTTATTGTAAACGTACATTTTAGCATCACTATCCCGTACAATGTACATCTTATTATTTGCAAAAGTGATTCCTTCTCCTTTGTCATAAGTCAGCAGCCATTCTTTTAAAACTTGGCCTGCTCTGTTCGTTTTAATCACTTTAGATGATTCATCACTTACAATCCAAAACGAGTCGTCAGTCTCGTCATAGCAGATATCTGAAATATCTTTTGTTTCATTTATTAGTTTTCGAGAGACTTCAGTTGTTCCTTTAAATTCGAGAATCATTTTGGGGTCTTTTTCATTCAGAACAAAAAGTAAACCGTTTTTGTCGATTGTTATACCTTCCAAAGCTTTCGTAGGATTGGTGGCTACGTTAACAGAAAAGGAATTTATTTTTTGTCCTGTTAGTAAATAAGAAGTTACTAATTGCCGGGTTTCTTCGACTACATAAATCGTATCGAAATTTTTTGTGAATGCAATTCCCTCAAAATCATCACCGTCTGTAGGTATAGTTCGAATTATTCTTCCGGTAAAATCAATTTCGTAGATATCTGTACGTTCATCCGAAACAACAAATAATGAGTTTGTATTTTTGTTATATGCTATACCGGAAGGCTCGACAATATTTAGTCCAAGATTGATTACTTCGATAGGTGTGAGAGTCGTTAATCCGGGCAAATTGTTATTAGAGTTCACACTCGGGTCATCTCTTTTACAACCGACGAGAGAAAGAATCATTACACTAAAAATTAATTCGAACAATTTCATTATTGAACTCACTTAGATAACTTAAAGGGTTCAGTGTTATCTGAACCCTTTTGCTTAATTTGTTTTAAGGTTGATTAGAAGCACCCTTAGTAATTGTATTTGAGATTTGCCAATTCGTACTTCCATCAGGAATTCTGCAATAAGATGAAGTTGTTACAGGCATCGCAGGGATAACTTGATTATCAATAACTGTACCTGATACATTTTCTAACCAAACTTCATCACCACCGCTGCCAATACCAAATCCTGCTGGATCTTGAATATCTACAACGATAACAAAATATCCGTTTGCGGGAACAACAGAACCAGCCGCAAATGCTAACTTAGGCTTTGTTCCGGCATTTCCACCGCCATCGTAAATCAGGTATCCGGAGAGATCAACTGCAACAGGATTAGGATTATATATTTCAATCCAATCGAAATCAGGATCGGCACCGCGTGAAAAGATTTCATTCAATACAACAGGAACAATAGTAACATTTCCTGTTCCGTTAGTAACACCTTTAGTAGTTGGAGTAATTTTCTCCCAGTTCGCTGAACCATCAGGTCTTCTTCCGTATGATGTATCAACACCGAGAGCAGGAAAAGTTATTGTGTCAATTACAGTTCCATCAGCTTTCTCAAGCCATACTTTTTCACCACCGCTGCCGAGACCAAAACCGGAATCTAAAGTGTCATCAACAACAATCACCAAAAAACCTGTAGCAGGAACAACTGAACCTGTTGGAAATTCTTTTTTCGGTTTACTTCCTGATTCACCCCCGTTGTCATAAATTTTATAACCGGAGATATCTACAGCAGATGAGCCTGTATTATAAATTTCAATCCAATCAGGGTTCGCAGCATCCCCTCTTGAATAAACTTCATTAATTTTGATTGTCTCCGCAACCGTAACCGGAGGGGTTGTTGGTGCTGCTGGTTCATCTCTCGAACATGAGATGAATATAAGTGGGGCAATAAAAAAAAGGGCTAATAATAATTTTTTCATTTTCTCTCTCCTTGTTTAGAATGATGCTTGGAATCTAATTTGAACAAAAGAATGATCGTCATCACCGATAAGATTTCCTTTTCTTGTTGCAAATTGATCAAGATTTACAAATGAGTAATTTAATTGAATTTTAATGTTGTTATTTGGATAATAGTTAATGCCAAACATATATTGATTTCCTTGTCCACCTTTAACACCTGCATCAAGATCATTTAGATTTGTGTGGGTATAACGAGCAGCTACTTCAAGTGCTCCCCATTTTCTCTTAGGTTTTTCAATTGGACCAACTTCTCCTTCATCTACATAATAATAACGGTTTTCGCCGGTTAAAACCCAAGCTGCCATTAAATAGCCGCCGAATAAGTTGGCATTTGGTTTTCCATAAAATCTGTTGATAGTTGTTCCCATAAACTCCGTTTGGAAATAGATTGGACCATTAATGTACATTAATTCAGTACCATAACGAGTATAGTAATTAACATCTGCAATGTCACCTGTATGGAAGAACTTGGGATTAAATACATATGATTCGGTTCTTGCACTAATATCGATGGTATTTGGTCTTAACTCTGATGTTACATCAGGAATTTTATATGAGCCGGCTAAACCAAAGTGCAAATTATGTCCGAACTTGTTTATAGGGGCAACAGAAGCACGTAGATTTGTAGAGAAAGTTTCATCGCGCTGACCTTTATCAATGCGAGTTGCGGGTTCATGCCCCATAAGCGCTCCGGTTACCTGGAACCAGTCTGACCAATATCTGACAGAAGCACCTATTCTTCTTCCCATTGGTAGAGCGCTTGAGATTGAAGATCTTTCAAGAAACATTAAGAGGCGCGAGCTATTCAATCTCTCCATTCCAAAAGGTTCTTTAAAGTGACCAACCATAAACGATAGATTTACATCGGGTACGCTAAATTTTATCCACATATCTCGTAATTCGGTTTGAGGTTTCGTGTCTACTTGTTCGGCGAAGTCCATATCTAATTCTGTTTCCCAATTATCGTATAGAACTGTTTTCATAGCAAATGTTAATCTTCTAAAATGAAAACCGTTACTCATTGCATTTTTATTCTCGAAATACATTGCTCCATCCATCTGAATTCGAGAATCGAACCACCATCTGAAGTCACCATCTGCTGATTCAAAGACCAATTTTCCGTTCTTGACTTCAGCCCCAAGCGGAACACTTTGAGCACCACCCGGCACTTTTGAATCTTGCGCCATCACTGAAGATGCTGCAAATAGCATTAGTGCTGCTTGAACAAGAATAATTGTATATTTAATTGATTTCATTATCTCACCTTTTTATTTGTTTAGTGTTTTATTCGGTCTCTTTTTCTTATCTACTTCTTCTTGATCAACTCTGAATATCTCTTCAATAAATTGAAATTTTTCTTTTAAGATTTTATCATGAAGCCTGTCACCGTTCGAAAACCAATGTGATAAATTATCGGTCATATATTTTTCAAAATCAGTTTTATGACTGAAAGCTTTGCCGTGAAGCCTTTTTAGTTCGGTTATTTCATCAGAATTAAATTTCTCAAAATCAATTTTTTCATTTATGATAGTAGAATCTATTTTGAAGCTGTCAATCATTGCGTAATTGAATATCGAAAACAGTTCTTGATTCTGATATTCTTTTCTATCCATCAATTCATTTCGAAAGACTTTTTTATTATTGTATCTGATTCCAACCATATCACTAATGGGAGTAGTATCTACGCCTTCATCATTCAACTTTGTAATAACTGATTGTGTAATTTGATGAGGAACTTGATGTATAATTTTTTGCTCGAAAACATTCTGAACAAAAAATAGAAGTACAAATGATAATACTCCGGCAGTTAACGGTGCAATAACCCAGCCAAGACTAATTTTACCGAATACTTTGAAATTTATAGATTGCGGATCTTTTGCTAAACCAACTCCAATTACGGCTCCGATAAAAGATTGAGTAGCAGAGAGCGGAACCAATGGAATTGAAGGAAGATTATTTTGCAGCAGAAATGTTTCAAGAGATTGCGAAGTGAATAAAGTAAGAACTAAAAACTCGGCAAAAACAACCGCAAAACCGGTTATTGGAGATATCTTATAGAGATCAGTCCCAACCGTTTTCATCACATTGTGACCGTATGTGATAATTCCAAATGCAATTGCAGTTCCACCAAGAAAGAAAAGCTGCTCAATACCGGTTATTTTAAAACTCTCTGTTATTTGAATATCTGTAAACGGAGAAGCTGAAGCAAACATCCCCATAACATTTGCAATATTATTAGCTCCCATTGAATATGAAGCCAAAGCACCAACAATAATCAAACCTATCCTTGTGTAATTATCAAGCGTTAGCATGTGAATTTTCCATTTAAGGATAGTATTTTTTATCAACTTGAAAATTAAGAATCCAAATATTCCCGCAATAATAGGGCTTGCGACCCAGCTCATTAATATTTTTGTTAGCGATGCAAAATCTGTAGGAGAACCTGTAAAAATATTCCAACCGATAATTGCACCGACAACAGCCTGGGAAGTTGAAACCGGCATTTGAGCTTTAGTCATCCAGGTAATTGCTATTCCAACTGATAATGCTACGGTAAAACTTCCGGCGATGGCATTTATTCCACCAAGATTTGTCAATGTACTTGTTGTTCCGGCACCGCTTATTACCGATCCAAGCAGTGTAAATATTCCCCCGATAATTGCAGCTACTTTAAAACGTACCATTTTGGAAGAAACAGCAGTACCAAACAAACCGACTGCGTTGTTAGCTCCTAACGACCATCCTAAAAATAAACCACTGCTAATAAAAAACCAGATTGATATATCCAATGCTATTCGAACCTTTTAACTATTGCAATTGATAACCGATCACATACATCTTCGGATTGTTCCGCTATTCTTTCTATATGAAAAGTGAAATAACGGACATGGATTTTTCGGCTGAGTTCTAAATCCATCCTGAATATGGTTCGTTTAATTCTTTCAGCAATTTTGTTTGTTTCTTTTTTATAGAATTGAACTTTAGTAACATAATCACGGACAGCGTCAATGTTCTTAAAATAGGCTCTTATTCCACTAACTGTATTTTCAAGACATGAGATTGAACTATCGGCAATGTATAGGAAATCTTGCTTCAATTCAGGAAGAACTTGGGGTATCTCGACAGAAAATTCAAGAAGAGTTTCAGTAGTTATATTTAAGACTTTATCACAACTTTCAAGCAACCCCAAAACATCACCGCGAGCTTCGGGGATGAGAGTTCTTGAATATAATTTAATTTCGATATTACGTCGAAGATCGTCTGCACGGTCTTCTATTTTTCTTAAATCTTTAAGATGATTTTCAAACTCATCCATTTGACCGTCAGTGTAACATTTTATCCCGAGTTTAAAAATTAACCCTCCCTTGATAACAAGATCAAGGTATTCATCCATTTCGGATTCAAGTTTTTTTGTTTTCGTAAAAAATAGAGACATCTAATCCTCTTTGTACTAATTTTCTTAAAAATTTAAATCTAAATACTAAAATATGCCAAAAACTCCATTCGGTGTAATACCTAAATATCTAAACCAGGTTTCACCTGCAATAATTATAAAAATCCATGAAATAATCATCATTGTAATACCGAATTTGAAAGTATCTGCAAGACTGTATTGATCTGTTTCATATAATAATGCTGCCGGTTTGCTGTTGAATGGAAGAACATAAACATGTTCAATTAAAAATGCAACCGGTAGAGCGAGACTAATAATATCGAAGCCGAATCTGTTTGCAATACCGATTGTAATTGGAATAAAAATCATAGCTCGCATTGTTTTAGATTGAAACAGTAAAGCACTAAAAAGCATTGCGGCTGTAAGCACCATATATAAAACCCAAAAATGAGTTTCGTTTCCAATACCTAAATAATTGAAAAGCGCATTAACACTAATCGACGGTAGATCAGTCTCATCCAATCCAGCGCCTAAAGTGTAAGCCCCGGCAGAGAATAACATAAGATGCCAGGGAATGTCAACTTCATTCCATTTAACTATACCGAATTTTGGTAATAGTGCTATTATTGCCCCGATAAAAGCAACAGCAGTTGCGCTGATACCATGAATGCTGTCTGTAGCCCAGAATCCTAAGATAACAATAAATATTATTGCTGATTTTATTTCTTGAATATTTAGCTTACCAAGTTTTGCATATTCTTCCTTTAATCGTTCCATTCCTCCTTCAATTTGAGGAAATCGTTCTTCCGGTTTTAGTGGAAAGAATATCTTCATTGCAACTAGATAACCAACAAACATCAAACTAACCATCACCGGTAACATAGCAACCATCCAATCAGAGAAAAATATATTTCCTCCGATAGCTCCTCCTATAATAGCAGCAGCTAATAGATTAGCACCTGAGCCCGTTACAAAAGCTCCTGCTCCAATGTTGATGTTTAGAAGATTTTGAAGAACAATGCTTCTTCCAAAATTATTTTTCTGCCCATCTCGTTTAGCACCATAGATAGCAGCTATAACCATAAATATCGGTAGTAAAATTGCAGCTTTGGCTGTTGTGGCTGAAATGAATGCAGATAAAACGAGATTGATAACTATGAATGTTATAAATATTGTACTCGCATTTTTTCCGAACCGGATAATTAACCAGAGAGCAAAACGTTTTGCCAATCCTGTTGTTACCAGCATACTTGCGAGAACGAAGGACATAATATTCAACCACATTACGGGATGACCAAGTTGAGCATAAGCAGTTTTTTCAGTAAGAACTCCGGTGAGCACAAGTGTTATAATTAACATCAACGAGGTTAAATAATTTGGAATTGCCTGTGTCATCCAGAGAATAATTGATGCTGCAAAAACAGCAAGCATGAATTCATTATTTCTGGTGAATGCTTCTGCACCGATTTTTGCGAAAGCTTTTTTTGCAGATTCTGATACTAATTCGGATGGGTTAACAGATTCAAGAAATGGGAGCTTGACTACAAAAGCAAATAGGATAAAAACGACTAAAGCTAAAATTGGTCCGCTGATTGCCAGCCACTTTTCAATATTTGATTTTTCACGTTTCGGAAGTTTCTCGATACGATAATTGTGCATATCGAGAGGATCAAATTTTGTCATATTATCTTATTCGAAAAATAAATTATTGGTTTTTTAATTTTACCATTTTGAAAATGGATTCTTCATCAACATTGAATTATAATATTTCACATCCCCTGTAACTTCGTCACCAAGCCATGCAGGTTTTTCAAATGCTTCCTCTTCTGAATTTAATTCTATTTCTGCAAGAGTTAAGCCTTTATTTTCGCCATAGAATTCATCTACTTCAAAAGTATGGCTTCCGGAAACAACTAAATATCTTGTTTTGTCAATTACACCCGGTTCGCAAATTTTCATTAAGTCTTCAGCTTCTGTTACTGCAATTTCTTTTTCCCATTCAAAACGGGCTGCACCGGAATCATTACCGATTCCTTTAATTGTTAAAAATCCTTTATCTCCTTTAACTCTGACACGAACAGTTCTTTCAGGAATTGAGGAGAGATAACCTTGAATAATTCGAGTATTTTTTGAAGTTAGATGTTTAAACTCCCCGGAAACTAAAAACTTACGTTCTATTTCTTTTCCCATCTCTATTGCTCCTTATTTCATTCCGACTAAATTTTTTAAACCGCGTAAATAATTAATGTTTGGGAATTGATCTAATTCAAGTTCACGAACAGTTTTGATAACCAATTCAGGGTCTTCCATTTCAACTGCTGCAGTCTTAATAACATTTCCGTTTACTGTAACTTCTGCAATTTCTACAATTGTATTATTTATAGTAAAACCTGTTCTTTTCTTATGAACATTAACCGCCTTTAATAAAAAAGATGGTTTTATTACTTCTTCAATATACTGATCGAAAGTATATTCTGATCTTTCAAATTTAGGAAGCGCGACTTTAAAACATTTATAAACTTTTTCAATTTCAGAAACCGGAAGAGGAAATGTTCCTTTCATTATCGGCAGCCATTGTTCAAGGCGATCTTCATTAACTTGCTGCAAAGTTTTAATATCCATCAAATCGTCACGAACTTTTGTATTGTCCATGCTCACTTCCGAAAGTATATAAACTTCATCACTTTCGCGGGTTTTGCCTTCGGGAAATTTGCGAATATTTGCTTCAGCAGTTCCAAGATCATTTGTAAAAGTACGCCATTCCCAGCGTGGAATAATTCCGCCCATATTTTCTCCTTTTGGTTAATAATAACTTCCATTTTTATGCTATTTATGTGCCATAAAAACTAATTTGCTGACATTTAATTTTATGCAAATATTCTTCAAGATGTGATTAATTAATTGTTAAATTAAATCCACCATGCCGACAATCCGACAGACTGACGATATTCGGACATTGAGTTGACGATATTTTGTCGTATTTTTCAATACAAGTTTAGAATTAACTGATTTACTGCTGGAAACCAAATGAAAAATTCTGGTAATATTTTTGAATTATACTCTGCCATGAAAATCTTTACCAACAAATATCGAGTTCATGTTATAATTTCGAGCCTATTTTTTCTAATGGTTTTTTCATTTCTATTTTACTCGCGTGTGATGGATATTTCAATTCCTTTCCCTGATATTTCAGCTAATAATTCAGACAAAATCCTTCCTTCTGCAAAAGAGACAATTTATATAGGAATAATTTCCCGCTATCCCCCCGAAATAATCTATAAAGGTTATCAACCGATTATGGATTATTTGAATAACTCAACCGAATACAATTTTGAACTAAAGTTAAGCGGCAGTTATCAAGAGACAGTTGAACAGCTTGCCCGAAATGAAGTTGCCGGAGCTTTTCTCGGTACATATTTATACATCCGTGCACACGATCAATTTGGAATAAAATGCATTCTTAAACCATTAAATGAAAATCTTGAATCTGTGTCAAGTGCTGCGGTTATTGTAAAAAAAGGAAGTGGCATTAATCATATAAAAGATTTGCGTGGAAAAAAATTGGCTCTTCCATCTTCGGAATCTTTTTCAGGGAAATGGTTCACCGGATATGAACTAAACAAATACGGATTGAATCTTAGCGATCTTGACTCAATCAGCTACTTTGACCATCATCAAACAGTTATTTATCAGTTGTTGAAAAATCATTTTGATGTTGGTGTTGTCAAAGAAAGAGTTGCAAAAGAATATGAGAAAAAAGGGATTGTGATTATCAAAAGTTCTGAAAAGATTCCGGGTCCGCCATTCGTTGTACCCAAGAATGACAACCCGAAAATCACATCAATCATTAAAGATGCCTTCCTTAAAATAGACATCCATAATCCTTATTATAAAGAAATTTTAACCGACTGGGATAGTGAGTATTCACACGGATTTGTTGAAGCTTCTGATAATGATTTCGAGAATGTTAGAAAAATCTTAGGTCTGATCAAAGTTCCTAAATGACAATTACGAACAAATATAGAACCAGCCTAAAACAAAAGATGATTTTCATAATCGGGGGAATAACTGCAGTTATGATGGCTGTAATATCGCTTGCGATATTGATTTATTGGCGTGGAATTATAATTCAATCACATCAACAAAAAGCGCGGGCAATAACAGTTGCTTTTTCATCCCCTATTATTAATGCTATTATTTATGGACAGGATAAAAGTTTTTCTTCGGATAATTTAATTGAAACACACATCAAAGACTTGATGGATAAAGTTGATGATATAAAAAGTATTGCGGTAATAAATCCGGAAGGAAGAATAATTGCCCACAGTAATTTCAAATTTTACAATTTATTATTAACTGATTTTAGAATAAAAAAATTATTACAAACTGATAAAACAATTACCGCTGTCTATAATCACCCCGAACATGGATGGATTACGGAAACAGTAGCACCTCTTAAAATCGGTTCAAAGCGGTTTGGAATTCTTAAAATTAGTTTTGATACTGAAACTATCCGAAATGAGATTTCGAGTGTTTTCTTTCTTTTATTAACTCTTACTGTACTACTTATCACAGCAACAATTGTAGTACTATATTTAATAATCGGGAAATTAACTGCTTCTCTTCGACAATTGATTGAGGCTATGGACAAAATGGATTTCGATACTGCAGAAAAAATACCATTACCCAATCGTAACGATGAAATCGGATTTTTAATAGAACGATTTGAGAATTTGCAAACCCGGCTCCAAATTTCTAAAGTAAAACTTGTCGAGGCACAAAAACAGATTTATAACGCTGAAAAACTTGCCTCAATCGGACGGCTTGCCTCAGGTGTTGCACATGAAATTAATAATCCATTAAACGGATTAAGAAGTTGTTTATATGCAATTAAAAAGGAACCGGAAAACCTAAAACAAACCAAAGAATATCTTACTCTTATGGATGAAGGCATTACGTATGTGGAAAACGTTATCCAAAAATTGTTAGTACCTTATTAGTAAAGTTCGTGTAATAGTTGGCAGAATATTTAGTAATTGAAAGCAGGCACCAAAATTACATCTTTAACAAGTTGAGCTGCTACGATAGCTTCTTTTCCCAAAGTAGTAAGATAATATTTATAAGA
>JAUXVN010000093.1 GCA_030684555.1 Ignavibacteria bacterium | reverse complement strand
CAGTTGGTATTGTTGTCTATCGGCCGACTCTATGTATTTCATTTTCTATCCAATTTCTTTTTCGTAAAATTATTAATTTGTTTTGAGCTTTCATATTAATTTTACTGACTTGTTTAATATTTTTCACACAGCCTCTAAATCTGTTGGTTAACCTAAATCCTATCTTTTTCGAGTGGACTCAGAAATGCTATTTATAAAGCTTGAATATCTTAAACGATTTTTTATCGATCAAGTAAGGGGTTTCGTCCTTAACATTATTTATTTCATCTTTTGTAAAAACTTCGTAACCAAGTATTCCATATGGGAGCGATTCTAATTTTGCGGGATTATCGCCTGTATTAAACATCATTAAATATTCTTCATCTCCATATTCTCTGCCAAAAACAATAACATCTTGAGAGCCAACTTCAAGGAAGTAAACATTTCCAAATCGTAAAGCATCACTTTGATTTCTTAAAGAAATTAATTTTTGATAAAAAGAAAAAAGTTCTTTATTCTGTTCAACTGTATAAATCCCAAGTCCTTTTTTGAAACCTGATTCTTTGCCAATTACCTCATTATCATATTTGAGGTTATCCCAAATCATTGGTTTCCTATCATGCGGATCATCTGCACCCCACATTCCGATTTCATCGCCATAATATAACATCGGTGCTCCACGATAAGTCATTTGAAATGCAGCAATAAGTTTTAATGTTTCTATATCTTCTTCAGTAGGCTTTCGTGGATCATAATCGGGATTTCCTTCATTTGCTCCGGAATCATATTTTCTGTCCGGATTAATAATCATTGATAGCAATCTATCGGTATCGTGTGAACTCATTAGATTTTGCAGAATGTGTAAATTCTTTTCTGGATAAGCTTTATCAATTTCTCTCAATTTATTACAAAATTCATTGGCGGATATTTTATTCTTCTTATTAATGAAAAAGTCAGATACTGCAAAAGCAAAATTATAATTCATCAGAGCATCAAAGACACCATTTTCAGAAATAAAGTCATCTGAGATTTCCCACAGCTCACCAACAATTATTGCTTTGTTATTAATATTTTTTACATGCTTATTCCAATCACGCCAAAAACCAATGGGAACATCACGCGCAACATCAAGGCGCCATCCGTCGATGCCGTCTTTAGTTGAGCCATTTCTGTAAGGGTCCATCCATCTTTTTGTTGCATGAAAAATGTAATCTTTTACTTCGTGATGAAGGTCGTTTTCGGTTCTGTTAAATTCGGGGAGTGATTTATGATTCCACCAACCTTTCCAATCAAGTTCGTCTGCTTCGGTTTCCGGATCGTCAAACTGCTTTATCAAAAACCAATCTGAGTACTCTGATTTTTTTCCATTCTTAATTACATCTTGAAATGCCCAAAACTGAATACCCGTATGGTTAAAAACTCCATCAATTATTATGAACATATCTCTTTTATGAACTTCTTTGATTAATTCTAAAAAGAGTTTGTCTGCTGAAGTCCACTTCCATGTAGCCGGGTCTTCCGGTGTTTCTGATTCAATTAGTCGTTTATCTCCTTCGGGATCGGGACCAAAATTTACATCAATATGGTGATAAGATGAACCGTCATATTTATGCATAGAAACTGCTTCAAAAATGGGATTTATATAGAGTGCATTAATCCCTAATTCCTTTAGGTAGTCAAGGCGATTTATAATTCCCAACAAATCGCCGCCATATCTGCGTGAAGTTAGATGATGATTCCATTTTCCTCCAAGATTCTTTTCCCATTCTGAAACTTCAAACCAATTTGAAGTCCATGGAGTTGTTTTCCATCCTTTAGGAATTTCACCGCCATTAATAAAAACTTTATCCGGAGTTGGATCATTTCCGGGATCTCCATTATCAAATCTTTCGGGGAAAATTTGATACCAAACAACTCCCTTTGCCCAATCCGGGAAATTACTTTGTGCTTCTAATTTGTGCTGCATAAATATTAATTGAATTATAAATAAAAAAATTAGGTTCTTCATAGATTTAGCTCTTCTTTCATTAGTGCAAAAGTTTCTTCTATACTGTGTGCTTTAAAACCGATTTCCGATTCGGCTTTAATTGTAATTAATCCCGATTTTAGAGGTCGTTTTGAGGCTTGATTCAATTCTTCCGTAATAATTGGCTTTATTAATGATTTATCTAAATTGAAAAAGTCAGCGATTCTTAATGTAAAATCATAACGAGAGAGAAACTCGCGTCCGCCAATATGATAAATTCCTGTCCGCTGAAACTGAATCACTCTATTAATTGCATCAATTAAATCATCAATAAAAGTCGGGTTATTTATCTGATCTGTTACAATTCTAATTTCTTTTTTATTTCGCAAAGATTCTACGACCCATCTAACAAAATCGGGACGGCTTTTTGCAGCTATTCCGTAAAGAACATTGAGCCTTATAATTGTGTGGTAAGTACCGCTTAACCTCAATACATTTTCACTGGCGAGTTTTGTTCTTGCATAATAACCAAGCGGATTGGCTTTGTCGTTTTCGTGATATGGACCTTTTATTCCATCAAAAATGTAATCGGTAGAAAAGTGGATTATTCTTGAATCAAGCACCCTTGAGGCTTCTGTAATATATTCCACTCCTTTAACATTAATCTTCCATGCAAGTTCGCGTTCAGTTTCCGAAAGATCAACGTTTGTAAATGCAGCAGCATTAATTATATAATCCGGAAAAAAACGTAGAATCGTATTCTTAACTTCTTCTCTATTGCAAAAATCTGCCTGGACATAATCAACATTGGGGACAAAAGATTCATCTTGATTAGAAGAGGTTAGCAGTTCAACAAATTTATTCTTCGAATAATATTCAGTGAGCCGCTGCCCTAAAGTTCCGTTGGAGCCAAATATTAATATTCTCTTTTTAAGTACCTGATTATGAAACATCTATTTTTAAATTCCTTATTTGCATTATATTTCCGTAAGAAGCTACACACTGCGATGCTTTAACGGCAAAACGTAATGCTTCAATATAATTTTTTGTTTTCAAATATTTATAAAAATATGAACTCCCGAAAACATCCCCGCATCCAACTTGATTTAGTGTTTCAACTTTATCAACCGAGACAAAAATATATTTAAGTTCATTTTCCTTAATAAAGTAGATTCCTGCTCCGCGCTCTCCATAAGTAACGATAAGTATTTTTGCACCGTATGATAAAATTTCTTTGGCAATTTCTTTTTCGTTTTGGTTTTCCGAAAGTGTTAATAACTCGTTTTCATTCACCTGTATAATTGTAACACTTTTTGCCCATTCAGAAAAATTCGGAATTGTTCTGAAATGTCTTTCCATTTTATCATTCAATCCGCGGGCTAATGAATGAACGTCAAGATAAATAATTCCCGGGAAATGTTTTCTAATCTCTTTAAGTGTTTCAAGCGAAATATCAAATCCGGTGATCATGTTAATATAAATTCCGTCAAAAGAATTTAGATTATCATACGTCACCGAAAGAGAATCTGTTATGTGATTATAACATTCATCGCGTTCATATCCTGTGCGAACCGTTAAATAAATTTCGGGGATTTTTTCTACATAAGTTGAATAACTCAGATCGATATCGTTATAAATCCACTCAAATAAATGATAATTTTTCTCTGCAATTGATGTGCATAGATATATTTCATCATCTTCACTTTTCAATGAGGAAAGTCCTGCTGCAGAATAAAAAATTCCCCCGGGCGTAACAGGTTTTTCTAAACCATCAAAAAGAATGTGGTCCTCAACTGATTGCCCGATTAATAACATCTTCATAATAAATTCATTTCAATTATATAAAAAGCAGGAAGAGTTTCGCTTAATGCATAATGAATTTTTTTTGATACAATTAATTTCCCATATTCCGGTGAAAAGTTGGATGTATGTATGAATGATTCAAAATATTCGCTCGAATAATTGAAAGTAAGATTTATCTTAACTTCGCCATTTTCAAGTAAATACTGTCTTGTATCAAGTTTTGTAACTTTAACGTCAGGGTGAAAATTGACATTCCCGCTAATTACATGTTTTTCGCCTCCGATAAATTCATCCTTAATTTTCAACTTATTCTTTTCTTTAAAAAGATGAAAAGTACGCTTAGAAATTACCGGATCACTTAACCGCACATAAGCATAATGCTGTACCGAAAGAATATCTTCATCGTTGTTGGTTTTCCACTCAAGTAATTTAGGTTTTGTTAGGTCATTTTTTATCCGATAGATTCCTTCGAACTCCGCAAGCTGTTCATTGTCAACGTAAAAAGTATTATGGTTAAAAACCGAACGGAGTTGATTTCTTAATTCCTTATCCGCAAAAAAAGAATAAGTTCCGGCGTCAACAATAAAAGGTTTGTTTTTATAATTCAATTCGAAAGCGAAAGTATCGTTATGAGAAGGTGCGCCGCTGCTTTTATCTCCAATGCTTCCGGCACGCACAAAGAGGTTGAAATCTTTCTTTCTTAAAATGTACTGCCCGCCTAATTCGAATCCTTTTGAAATGATTGGTGGTTCGCTGACTGGTATCAAGTTCCAACTTTTAAAAGAATCTACTCCAAATAAAAATATTAATTCATGTGACAATTCTTTTACATAATATTTAAGCTCTCGATCTTTAAATAGATAAGCCCCGCAGCAAAGCAGTTCGTTAACGTAATTCTTATCATCAAAAATAATCGTTGAAATAATGTCATCACCGAATTTGGGGATTGAGCCATCTTCTCTTAAATATTGTGAAACTACAAGAAGCATTTTATAAAGCTGGTCATCATAATATTTTGAAACCTCGAAATTCTTTTTGTGGAGTAATACTTTTGCGAGAAGAAAACATTCGGTTATAAGCAGATGGTGAGTAATTGATTGTCCCGTAAAAATGCCATCCCGATGGATGATCTCTTTTATACCCGATTCGAAACTTTGCTGTACAAAACTTTTGATTCTATTGCTATAACTTGATTCACCCAAAATGACGGAAGTGGAAAGAAGTCCCAAAAGAGCTAAATAATATCTATAATCTTTTACTTTAGTTGAATTGATAAAATTTTCGAGATAAACGGCATGATATAGAATTAATTCGATAACTGAATTTATTTTATCGTGATCCATTCTCTCTGATTTTGAAAAGAACGCAAGCGCCAAACATAAATTGACTAAACGGATTGATGTTGTTGATTCATCATACCACTGAATAGTTGCACAAAACGGATTTTCATTTTGAAAATCTTGTATAAGTTCCAAAAACAGATCAACATAGTTTTCGTCTCCTGTAATTACAAAAGCGACTGCAAGAGAATGAGAGAAATTAAAACTTCCAAATTTCCATAATGTTACGGGATCAACTCCTTTAGGGAAACGCATTAGTTCCTTGTTCCAGATAAATAATTGAGGAAACTGATGTCCCGAACCCCGATCTAAATTCCAATCAAATTTAACCGGATTCTTTTTGTCGTTGGAAAAATATGATTTCATCTCCTCCGCTTTAGAAATTACATTTTTAAAATTGAAGTTTTCGTTCTCCTCAAATTCACTAATTCCTTCGATGTAAGGAAAAAGTAAAAGCATGTTCGATTTAAATTGCATTAAATCGTCTGTCTGAATTTTCTTAACCGGAGGTAATGAAATCGGTTTTTTTGAATAGTACGAGGATTCCACTTCGCGTTTAAATGATTGCGATTGAAAATTTGTAAAATTAAAAACTGAAAAGAAATCCGATAACTTCAAGGTGCTTTCTAATTTGTTGATTATTGAATATTAAAAATAAGAAGAAAGTTTGATATAGGGATAAACAAACCAATTCTTAGACTCTTTAATTATCTTAAATAAAGAAGTAAATTATGACTGATATTTATTCACTTTAGGAAATGGTACGATGAAAATAGGAATTACCTGTTACCCCACTTACGGCGGCAGCGGTGTTATTGCAACCGAATTGGGGAAAGAACTCGCTTTGAACGGACACGAAGTTCACTTCATAAGTTATGCGCTCCCCTTTAGGTTAAGTCATTTTGTTGACAATATTTTCTTTCACGAAGTTGAAATGAGCAATTATCCTTTGTTCGAATTTCCCCTTTACAGTCTTGCCCTTGCAAGCAAGATGGTGGAAGTCGCAAATTACGAAAACCTTGATTTGCTGCATGTTCATTATGCCATACCACATGCAATTAGCGGTTATCTTGCAAAAGAAATTCTAAAGCCAAAAAAAGATTTAAAACTAATAACTACTTTACATGGAACTGATATAACTCTTGTTGGGCTTGAACCTTCGTTTGTTCATCTTGTTAAATTCAGCATAGAAAAAAGTGATGGTGTAACAGCGGTTTCCCGTTTTCTTAAAGAAAAAACTTTGACTAATTATCATATTGAAGAAGATATTTCCGTAATTCCAAATTTCGTTGATACCGAATTATTTAAACCTGATGAAGATTCTCAACTCAAAAAGAAATTTGCTCCGAATGGTGAAAAGATTCTAATTCATACTTCTAACTTTCGTGTAGTAAAACGTGTAATTGATACAATCCATATTATTGACAAAGTGAGTAAAGAAATTCCAAGTAAACTTCTGCTAGTTGGTGATGGACCTGATCGTTCAGAATGTGAAAGATTGTGCCGCGAATTAAATTTATGCGACAAAGTAATTTTTCTCGGAAAACAGGAAGCTTTAGTAGATATTTTAAATGCTGCCGATCTTTTTCTAATCCCGTCTCAATCAGAAAGTTTTGGTTTAGCGGCTTTGGAAGCAATGTCCTGCGGATTACCGGTTATAAGTTCAAGCGTTGGTGGACTACCTGAATTAGTAGTGCATAACGAAAACGGTTTTATTGCGGAAATTGGTGATATTGACCGAATGGCAAAATATACTCTAGATCTATTAACTAACCCGAGAAAATATAAACTCTTCTCTGAAAACGCCCGCAAACGTGCGGTTGAAAAATTCGATAAACAGATTGTAGTTCCTCAGTACGAAAAATTTTATGAGGCTGTTTTAAGAAGTTAATCTGATGAAAGAAAAAGACTTTATAAATCAGCAAGTAAACGCTCTTGCTAAGGAGTTGAAAAATTTCCCCGAAGGATTTATTTCCGGTTATCAGGCAAAGGAGATTTCTGTTCCGGCTAAAAATCTTATTCTTGGAGAAGAGTTCTTTGGTAAATATGAAATTTTAACTGCAGGCGGAACTCTTGTTTTTCATTCAACTTCATATGACGAAGCTAAATTTTTAGTCTATTCAAGCCGTACTAAACCTGATAAAATTTTCCTTCCAACAAATGAAGACGAACTTAAAAAATCTCTATCTTCATACAACAAATACCTTGACGGAATAATAAAAGACATTTCGTTATTATATAAAAAATATTTTCCGGAAGGAAAAAATCTGCACGCCGTAAGTAATGATATTTTCAGAAATCTAAATCTTGTCCGCTATTGAAAAATAATCAAATTGAAGTAAGTCAAAAAATACACGATTATCTTCTTAACTTATTCGGCTCAGAAGATGCTGCAAAATATGTTGATTTTATTAGCCGCGATCCTTTAACCTATATTCGTGTTAATCCATTAAAATCAGACATCAATTCACTCCGGGAGAAACTTAAGAAATTTGATATTACCTTAACTGATATAATAAACATTCCAAATGGTTTTATAATAAATGATCCTAAAAGATTGCTCGGTAAAACAATTGAACATATTCTTGGTGAGTTTTACATTCAAAGTTTATCATCAATGATTCCGGCAATTGTCCTTTCTCCACAACCGGGCGAAACTGTACTTGACCTATGTTCGGCTCCGGGTTCAAAATCAACTCAGCTTGCGGAGCTAATGTTAAACAGCGGAAAGTTGGTTGTAAATGAAGTTCAACTTGACAGAGTTAAAACTTTGGTTTTTAATCTCGACAGAATGAACGTCTTAAACACCGGTGTTATTCATTCAAAAGGGGAATTGTTAAGTAAATCCTTCAGCAATTATTTTGATAAAATATTAGTTGATGCCCCTTGCAGTGGATTGGGAATAATGCAGAAAAAGGGGGAAGTAAGCAGTTGGTGGTCGCAGCAAAAAGTTGAGAGCCTTTCTGAAGTTCAATACAAATTACTTGTCTCTGCAATAAAAATGCTTAAGGTCGGCGGCGAACTTGTTTATTCAACTTGTACAATGACTGTTGAAGAAAACGAGATGGTTATAGATAAACTTCTTAAAAAATATCCGGTTAAACTTTTACCAATTGAGCTTCCGGTAAAATCGATAAACGGAAAACAAAGTTTTGGAGATAATATTTTTGATGAAAGTTTATCTTTGGCAAAAAGAATAATTCCTTGGGAAATTAATTCAGAAGGATTTTTTATTGTTAAGTTGGCCAAAACCGATGAGATTGAAACAAAACCTTACTTCGGAAAACCGATAAGAGAAATTCCATTTATCAAGAAGAAATTATTGCAGCCTTATTTCATCGAGTTAGAAACGACATTCGGTATTGATAAAAATGAGTTTGAAAAATATACCTATCTGAGAAAAGGGAATGATATTTTCTTCCTTTCAAAAGATTGGGAAGATGAAGAACTCGATTATTATGAACGACTCGGAACAAGATTTGGTACTATCGACAAGCATAACTCAATTGTTTTGCATACGCAAGCCGCACATATCTTTCAGAAACATATTAGTAAAAACACCTATACAATTACATCAAAAGATGAACTAAAAAAATATCTTGAAGGGGGAACAATAAAAATTGATCCTCCTTTTAAGGGACAAGGTGTTATTTTTTATGATAGTTCACTGCTCGGTACGGCATCATTCTCCAATGACGGTATAAAAAGCCGCTTCCCACGATCAAAAAGAACTCAAGAAATTTTTGTGAATTTTTAAAAACTCTGTGAAACTCCCTTTTTCTTTACTCTGTGAAACTCTGTGGTTAGACCTTCACAAATTTTAGGGTACACTTAACCACAGAGTCGCATAGAGTTTTGCACAGAGTTACGCAGAGTCAAAATCACTCCAGTGCTCAATGGTTATTATTTTAAAGGATGGAAAATAATCAATTAGTATTAATAACTCGTCGTATCCCATTTTTGAGAGACTTGACATTAAAATTAATAAGTAATCCGACTTCGCATCCTGATAATTTTAGATAAGTCAAAACTTGTGCTAAATGCACATCATTAATGGCTTCAACTGATTTAAGTTCAACAATAACTTTGTTTTCAACTAACAAATCGATACGATATCCGGCATCCAATTTAACTTCAAAATATACCAGCGGTAATGATTTTTGCTTTTCAACATGCAATTGTGATTTCTTAATCTCATAAAACAAACACTCTTCAAACGCGCTTTCCAAAAGACCTGGACCCAATATGGTATGTACTTTAAAAGCACAACTAAGTATTTTCTCTGTTATTTGATTTATCTCCATATGGTTTTACTTTAATATGATAAACTTATAACCAATTGCCGGAATTGTTAAATTCAACTCATTATTCTTTACTTCAACTTTATCTTTTGAAAAAATATCTTCAGCACTTTTTACCGAATAAAAAGTTGGCAGATTAATTTTTATTTTTTGCGGTAACGCTGATTTATTTAGTGCAACAATTACTCTGTCGTTTAAATCTGAACGAATGTAGACATATAAATTTTCATCTGCTTGTAATGTTTTGAAATCACCATGCCGTAAAGAGGAAATACTTTTTCTAACATTAACAATTTTTTTAACGTCCTGTAATGTTTCCGTTTCCCATTCCGATAGCTCACTTCCAAAGCGCATCATACGGCGATTATCGGGATCAGAGGCTCCTGTCATTCCAATTTCATCTCCATAATAGATTACCGGAATTCCGGGAATTGATAATATAAATGCGAGATGTAATTTCAATTTATCGTAACTTGATTTGTGGTCAACTGTTGGCGGATTTGTCCAGGCTAATTCACCCGGATCACCTTTTATATCACCGTCTGCATAAGCAATAAATCTAACCTTGTCGTGACTGTCAACAACATTTCCCATAACATGATTTTCACCGTAAACACTGAATGTTCTAAACATCTGTTCATCAAGAGTAACAAAAGATTCTCCTTCTTTCGTGAATACCGGAATTGCAGTATCATAAAGATTAAAATTGAACTGAGCACTTAATTGACCATTATTCACATACGAGCTAACAAGTTCATAACTTCCGAATGTTTCTCCAATTTGATAGACAATTTTATTTTCAGAAACTTCAATTTCTCTTTTAATTTTCTCGGTTAATAATCGCCAAAACTCATTTGGAACATGCTTCACGGCATCATGCCTAAAACCGTCCGCTTTTGTTTCTTTCAACCACCAGACTGCATTATCGGTCATAACTTCTAAAGCTTCTGTGGAAGAGACATAATCAAACGAAGGCATGTAAGGTTCAAACCATGTTGTTAATCGTTGTTCATCCCAAAGACGCAAATTTTTCTTTCCATCCGGAAGTTCTAAAACTCCAAACCAATCACGATGTTCTTTCCAAAAAGGATGTTCTATATGAACATGATTAGCAACAAAATCGAGTAAAATTTTTATACCGCGTTGATGTGCTTTAGCAATAAATTCCTTGAGCAATTCCATAGTTCCAAATTTTTCTTCAACACGTTCATGGTGAATAGGCCAATAACCGTGATAACCCGAATAATATCTGTGCGGCGGCGGATATTCCATAAATGCTTCATTAGTGTTGTCATTCACAGGTGAAATCCACATTGCATTTATACCGAGTGAATCAAAATATCCTTCTTCTAATTTCTTAATAAGACCAAGTAAATCGCCGCCCTGGTAATTTGCTGGTTTTAAAATATCAGGGTGATTAACCGGAATAGAATTTTCCGGATCTCCATCAAAAAATCTATCAATCATAAGTGAGTAAATTACTGCGTCATTCCAGGTGTCGAGGGAATTTTTATTCCCGGCGGGAATGCCATCATATAATCTTATCGTTTGTTTGTTAGATACCGCACCGTTTTCAGAATAAACGATACGAATGGTCTTATTCCCCTTTAACTCTGATGATTTAAAATTAATTTGAATCCGGTTTTTATCAATCAGAATTGACTTCTTATCAATTACGGTATTATCGATTAACGCAATAATATTTTCGTTAGAAAGTTTTTCTATCTTAGGATTAGATTCCAATTCAAAGTTGAATGAAATAAAACCCGGTTCACTTTGAACTTTATTTAATATGTGTAAGAAGAGTTCACTCTTTTTTTCGGTAGTAAGTGTAAGTATTGAATTATACCCGCCAAGTCCGTTCGGTAGTTGAATTGGATTAGTATTATCAAGCACTTCATCTCCATCAACAGAAAATTTATACTCATACCTTCCCGGTTCAAGTGAAATTTCAATTTCATAAAAATCGCCAACTTTATTCATCGGAAGATTTTCACGATTCCAATGATTGAACGAACCGAATAGATTTACTTTTTTTACTTCCTTATCCGTCTGGTACTTAAACAGATGAGAAATTTTCTTTTCTATAAGAACAGGAGTTTGATAAGTGGTTTTATCGATATTAAATGGAAGTAATAGAAACCCTTCAGCCTCTTTATTTGGTGTTAGTTTAAGAGTTTTATCTTCCTTACTATAAACAACTTCAATAAGTTTATTAGGCGGGAAATTAACATCATAGTTTGGGGAGTAAAAAATATCGCTTATCAATATTTCTTTTGCAAATCCGCTTTGAAGCCGGATTGGTTTAATAATGTCGTGAAGCGGCTGCCCAAAACTAAAACAAGAAATTATTAGGATTTGTACAGTAGATATGAATCTTATCATTTAAACTCCATGAAGAAAATAGTAACTGTGGATTTTAGCAGTAATTTATTTTAAAATATTTGGAAGCGTAATTAAATCCAGGTTATTAAATTTTAACAATAATTATTATGTACTGACTCACTGAATTGGTAATTCGACAAAAAACGTACTCCCGTTTTCTGGTTCGCTTGCTGCCCATATTTTCCCCTCATGTTTTTGAACAAACTCTTTACAAAGGAGCAGCCCCAATCCGGTGCTTTCTTCCCCCTCTGTTCCTTGATGACCAACCTTTTCTTCAATTTTAAAAAGTTTATTCAACAACTGCTCTGTCATACCAACTCCGGAGTCTTTAACAGAAATAGTAATTGATTTATCCGGATCATTATACGAAGCCGCAACTACTATTTCACCACCGCGTTTAGTAAACTTAACTGCATTATTTAATAAGTTTTGGGAAATGGAATTGAGCATATTCTCATCGGCAGTTAAAATTAATCCATTTTCAATTTTATTTATTATTTTAATATCCTTTTGTACTGCGTTTGCTGATAAGGAATGAATAACCTCGGTCAATAGATTCGATAGATTTATTTGGGTGGGATTAAAAACCATCGAGCCGCGCTGCATTCTTGCCCATTCTAATAAGTTCTTAAGCAGTTTAAAAAGATTATTCGCTTTTGAATTCATCTCTTTACTCAAAGAAGCCAATTCATCAATAGAAAATTCTGAAATGTTTTCAGCCATCATTCCCGTCAAACCAAGAAATGCATGAAATGGACTTTTTAAGTCATGTGCAATAATTGAAAAGAACTTATCCTTTTCTGCATTAATTTTTTCCAGTTCATCAACCAAAAGATTTCTTGCATTGAGGTTTTCTTCAATAATTGATTTAGAAAAACGGAGTTCTTCGTTTAGAGTTTCCAGTTCACTTGTATACCTCTTAATCTCTGTCTCGTTTTTCTTTCGCAAGGTAATATCGCGGCAAATTCCTTCGTGATATAATATATTATCGTTTTCATCTCTCACATAGCGGGCATTATCCTCTAACCAAATAATTCGTCCATCTTTAGTTTTTAATCGGTAGCTTTCAATTGCATTAACAAACTCCGGATTAGTAGCTAAAATTTCGTCTCTTTCTTCAGATTGCACATATAGCTCTAAAGGAATGTTAACTTTCTTAAGTTCCTCCAAATTGTCATAACCCAGCATATTAATTAATGCATAATTTGCATCAATAAAATAGCCTTTAGGAGTTGAGCGATAAAATCCATTCGGCATTGTATTTATGAGATTCCTATATTTTTCCTCACTGGCTTTTAGAGCTTCTTCTGATTTTTTTCTTTGCGTGATCTCTTCTGCTATTGCAATAATCACATCTTTATCGTGATAAGTTCCTTTATAAACATTAACACGTTTGGGGAATATTTCTCCATTTTTTCTTTTTCCCCAAAATTCAAATTCCTGCGGTTCCCCTTCAAATGCTTTCTGAATTTTAGTACTCACTTCTGTGAAGTTATTTTTATTTGGGGCAGCAACAAACTCAGGAGTTTTCCCGATCATTTCCTCTCTCGAGTAGCCATACATTTTAACCGCGCCATCATTAACATCCAGAAAAACACCGTTTTTATCTTGCAGATAAATCGCATGCTGTAAAGAATTAAATAATCCTCTATAACTTTTTTCACTTTGTCGCAGTGCGTTTTTTATTCTCTTCTGCTTTACTGACGAAAAAAGTTGTGCAACTATTGATGCAACTGTCGAAACGAAAGCTTCTTCGTCACTGTACCATTTTCTTACAGCTCCAACATGTTCTAAACATACAACTCCTGTAAGAAGACCATTCTGCATAATACCGGAATCAAGCATTGATGAAATTGAATGAACTTCAAAATAACCATCAATCAATTCCACAGTCCGCGGGTCAGTTTTTGTATCTTCGATTGAAATTCTACTTTCCTTTAATAGCGCTTCGATGTACTTTGAAATTTTGTTTGTTTCTAATACCATTCCAGAGCTATGAATCCCTTTATCATATTCATAGAGGGAAATACATTCCAGTTGAGAATTATCATCAGAAATCACCCAAATACCAACCCTTTGCACCTCAATCGTATGAGCCAGAAGACTGGTTATGTTATTAAAAGCGGCGTTATCATCAACTTCAACCATTTCCTTGTCGAAAACTAATTTTGCTATTGCTGTTCTTTGAAGTCGAGCTCTTTTTTCGCTTAAACGCAAAGCATCTTCGGCATGTTTACGTTCAGTAATATCATCAAAAGTTGCGTATACTTGATACGGTTTTTCTTCACCACTTCTAAAAATTGGAACTGCATTTATTGATATGTAAGTATAGCTCTCAGTAAACGGATTATAAATACCCATTACCACATTATTAACTTTTTTGCCAGTCTGTAATGCAACCATAACCGGATGAGTTTCACCAGGGAAATCTGAACCATCTTCATGAATTGCTTTCCAGCGCGGATCAATAGATTTTTTTCCCTGTAATTGATCAATAGATAAACCAAGGATTCGTTCGGCTGCTGAATTTGCGAAAAGAATTTTACCTTCAGCATCCTGAAAAACAACACCCTGAGTCATCGTTTCAAATAGAAGCCGGTGTTTTTCTTCACTTTCTAAAAGAGATTTTTCTACTTCGGCTATTCTTCTTTTCCTATTTAAATCTTCAATGGCTCTTGAAACTACTTCCGGAAGACGCACAAAAAAAGCGGCATCTTTTGTAAGATAATCGTACGCACCAAGTTTCATCATTTCAACAGCAATTCTCTCATCTCCCTGTCCGGTTGAAACAATAAACATAGGAACTTTAATCTCATTTTTTAAAAGAGTATTGATTAACTCTTTTGCGGTCATGTCTGGCAGGGAATAATCTAGAAGAATTAATTCGGGGGAATCATTCTTTATGCTTTCAATAGCGCTGATTCCAGAAAAAGCAGTAGTAGTTTCATACCCTAATTCTGATAGCGATTCACTTACTAATTCGGTAATTCCAAAATCATCTTCCACTATAAGGATTTTCATAATGGTCACCCCTAAATTTTTATTACTTGAACGAAAAGTCCTAATCTTTTAAGTGTCTCTGCAAATTTTAAGAAGTCAACCGGTTTGGTAATATATATATTGCATCCAATTTTATAACACTCTTCAACTTCTCGTGGATCATCGGTGGTAGTCAGCATCATTACGGGAATTTTCTTCAGTTCTTCGTTTGATTTCATTCTACGTAAAACTTCTACTCCATTTAATCTCGGCATATTTATATCAAGAAGAAGAAGATAATTCGGAAGTTCTCCTTTATTCTCTTTTTCTGACTCTTTGAGTAAAAATTCCCAGATTTCCTGTCCATCGACAAACCGAATTATTTTATTACATACACCGGAGTCTTCTAAACCCTCTCTAATCAAATCCGCATGACCATCATCATCCTCTGTAAGCAGGATTACAATCTCTTTATAATTTTTCATAGTATACCCAGTTTTAAACAGCAAGTTAATTATTCTGCAAACTCAGTTTCAAGTAATTCGATATAAAATATACTCCCTTTTCCGGGAATAGATTCTACCCAAATTTTTCCTTTATGTTTTTCAACAATTTTAGCGGATAAGTTTAATCCTATTCCATCTCCTGATTCATTTGTTTGTGGATTAACCCGATAAAAAACATCCCAAATTTTCATTTGATTAATCTCATCAATTCCAATTCCATTATCTTCAATAGAGTAGGTGACGCGTTTGTTTTTTTGATTACCCTTTATATTTATAACAATAGGTGTTTCCGGTCTTCTATATTTTAGAGAATTATGAATGAGATTTGAAAATAACTGATTTAATAAGTTAACATCTCCAAAGCAATGCGGTAATTGAGAGACATTAATTATTGCTTTGGCTTCTTCAATTTGATAATTATAGGAACTTAAAACTTTTCTGATAAGTTCATTCATATCAATTTGTTGAACTACCATTTTAACTCTTCCGGTTCTTGAAATAGTTAAAAGTCCTTTTATCAATGTATCCATTTGTGATACATTCGCAAAAATAAATGAAAGCGATTTCGGAATTCCCGTGCAAAGGATTGATGAAATTTTTTCAAAACTTTGCTCCGGAATATCTAAATCTTTGAATTGAGCCTGTAAACTTTCTATCTGTTTTGTGATGCGGGAGCTGAATCCCTGAATATTTACCAACGGTGAACGTAAATCATGTGAGGCAATATAAAGATAATTTTCAAGTTCTTTATTTTTTGCCTGAATTAATTCTTCGGTTTGTTTAATACCGGTAATGTCGGTGGTAATTGTCGCAAACTGCCCGATTTCCGGTGAGACTACCGATATCATAAAATGTTTATCCATTGCGGGGTAATAAGTATAAAATTCATACGGCTTACCTGTAATGCCCACTTTAGCATATTCTTCTATATACGGAGCTTTATTGGTTTGATAAACTTCCGTTGCTAATTTTCCTTTTACTGTTTCTCTTCCAATACCGGTGATTCGCGAGAATGCGGTATTGCAATCAATTATTCGATAATTAATTGGTTCATTATTATCATCAAAAACAATTTCATGCAGCACAACCATCTCGGTCATTGCATCAAAAAGTGCTCTAAATTTTTCTTGTTGTTTCTTTTCTGAAGTTATATCTGTAAAGATTGTTACAAAATAATATTTTTCCGGTGAGTAAACATTAACTTTATACCAGCAATTCAATTGAGAAGAAAACTGTTCGAAATTCTTCTCTTCTCCTGTCAACGCAATATGCCCGTAATAACCGATCCAATCAAATTCTGATTCTTTTATTGTTGGAATAACCTCGGTAATTTTTTTATCAATTACGTTTTCATGGTGAAGTCCGGTTAACTTTTCAAATGCCGGATTAATCTCTAAAAATAGATAGTCTGTAGGAGCCCCGTCTTGATCTAAAATAATTTTGTGATAAGCATATCCGAAAGGCGATTGAGTAATGAGTTGTTTGTAAAATTCGTTATCCATAAATATTTAATTTTGTTATAAATAGAATGAAAAGAATCTTTAGTTATGCCGATAAAAAACCATCTGAACAAATTATAGCATACTATCGTAAATATAGTGTAAATAGTTAAGTAATGAAGATTGATTTATTAAAAAAAATAACTGCCTCAAAATAGCAATTCTCTTTTTTTTGAAAAGAACTAAGTCGGGCTATTTTGAGACAGTCTTATAAATATTGTGCGTAAGTTAATTACTGAATCTTTTCTTCCAGAATATTTTAACTTTTTCTTCTAAACGCTCAAAGATGATATACATAATCGGAATAACAATTAAAGTTAAAACTGTTGTTGTTGTTAAACCGCCAATAACAGCACGGGCAAGGGGAGTCCAGGTTTCAGAGCCGGAGCCAAATTCCATGGCTAACGGAACCATACCGAGTATTGTGGTTAGTGCTGTCATCAAAACCGGGCGAAGCCTTGCAGCGCAGCCTTGTTTGACGGCATCAACTAATTCAAGTCCTTGTTTCTTAAGTTGATTTATATAGTCGACCAACACTATACCGTTATTAACGGCAATACCAACAAGCATTACCAATCCGACTAGAGCCATAACACTGATACTTGTTCCGGTAATAAAAAGAAATATAAAAACACCAATTATCGAAAGTGGAACCGTAAACATAATAATTAACGGATCGACAAAAGATTCAAACTGAGCAGCCATTATCATATAAACCAAAAGGATAGCGGCAATGAATGCAAGCATTAAATAAAAGAAAGCTTCTTGCTGATCTTCCGCTGTTCCGCCAAGTATCACTTGATATTCAGAAGGAATTGGTGTTTGTGTTATAATTTTATTTACTTCTACGATAGCAGAAGATAAATCTTTTCCCGAAAGAGCTATTCCAACAGAAACATAACGACTTTGATTTTCACGGAAAATTGTTGGCGTCGATTCTTCCTCTTTTATTTGAGCTATCTGCTTTAATGAAACCATTTCTCCGGTTGCAAGCGGAATCTGTAAATTCTCGATAGTCTCTTTTTGATTTCTAAATTTTTTATCATATTGAATTCTTACATTGAACTCATCACCTTTCTCACGGAATTGTGAGACCACTTTTCCCTGCATCGCTGTTGAAATATTTCCGGCAACTCCAAACGGTGAAAGTTTAAGATCATTCATCACATCCTTATTCAGATGAACTTGAAGTTCGGGAGAAGTTTCTTTTATGTTTAATGATACATCAACAAATCCATCTACCTTTTGAAATTTTTCTTTAAGTTGATTTGCAATTGCTTTTGCACCATCAACATCAAAACCGACAACTTTTACTTCAATATCTTTTTCAGTTGAAAAAGTCGCTCCTTCCTGGAAGAAATAAGTAACACCGGGAATATTATCTAATCTCGTTCTTAAAGAATCCTGGATTTGGAATTGCGTCATTGACCTTTGTTCTTTTGGTTTTAATTTGATTATAGTTTCAACCGTACTTGAAGTAGTACCAAAAGCGCCAATCCCTTCCCGCTCGCCATAAAAGATAGCAACTGATTCCATTGCCTCTTCAGGAACAACATCTTTAATTATATCCTCAACTTGATAAGCGTATAAGCGTGTTCCCTCAATCGGAGTCCCCGAAGGAGATTCAATAAGAAAGTTCAAAAATCCTTGATCACTTTTGGGTAAGAATTCCCCCCCGAGAACTGTAGTAAGACCAAGTGATATTATTAACAGTAAAGTTACAATTCCCAATACCGACTTTTTGTGAGACAGCGACCAGTTTAAAATGCGGCTGTAGTTTAATGATAATTTTTCAAACCCTGCTGTTATTCTGTCTTTAATCTTACTTGAGAATTTACCCGGCTTTTTTGTCTCAAGCCGAAGAATATTTGCCGACATAACAGGCACTACGGTCAGCGCTACTATTAATGAGACAATTAAACTGAACGTGATTGTAAGAACCAAATCTTTAAATAATTGACCTGTAATATTCGGCACAAAGAGTACCGGAACGAATACCGCAATTGTAGTCAGTGTTGATGCGGTTATTGCCATTCCGACTTCTGTAGCACCCACCTCAGCAGATTCTAATTTACTTTCTCCGAGTTCACGATGCCGGTAAATATTTTCAAGTACAACAATTGAGTTATCTACCAACATTCCTATCGCAAGTGCAAGCCCTGCCATTGAAATAATATTTAAAGTTAAATTGGTAGCATATAAAACTGCAAAAGTCACGATCACCGACAAAGGAATTGAAATACCCATTATTAAACTTCCACGAATATTTCTTAGGAAGATATAAATAACAATGAAGGCAAGTATAAATGCATAGAGCGCAGTACTGCTTAAGTTGTTTATAGAAATCATTATAAAATCAGATTGATCCCACAACTTAGTAAGTTTTGTACCCTGCGGAAGTCGATTCATTATTTCAGGGAGTGCTTCTTGAATTCGTCTTGATGTTAATACTGTATTAGCATCTGATTGCTTCATAATGAAGACAAGTACACCTTCACCAAAATCAGCACGAACTTCTGAAGCGTTTTCCTTATAAGCATCTTCAACCTGTGCAACATCTTTAACTAAAATTGTTTCCGTTCCGCGCATTGTTACTATTGTGTTTCTTATCTGATCTAACGAGCGGAACTCGCTGAAGACACGGAGATTATAGCTTTTGTTCTTCGTTTCTATCGTTCCGCCGGGAAGCAGACCACTGCCGAATTGAACAGCTTGAGCAACATCGTTCGGAGCAAGTCCGTATGCAGCAAGTTGAACTGGATTCAAATTTATATTTATTTGTCTTTGTAAACCACCCTGAGTCTGCACCGAAGCAACTCCATCAACTCTTTCGAGGAGTGGTTCAATTGTTTCTTCAGCTAATCTTCTTAATTCCGCTGATCCCAAATATTCAGAACTTAAATTCAAGAAAAAGATAGGACTCATAGATGGATCAAACACAAATACTAACGGCTCGGTTGCATCTTGAGGAAGAAAGTCACGAATAAGATCAAGATTTTTTCTTATATCAACTTCAGCCTGATTCATATTTATACCATACTTGAACTCAAGAGTAACTATTGAACCGCCTTTAAATGATTGAGAACTTACCTTCTCAATATTCTTAACTGATGATACGGCTTCTTCAATCGGTCGGGTTACCAGGTTTTCTATATCTTCAGGACCAACACCTGAATAGTTTGTAATAACACCCGCAATCGGGAATTGTATATCGGGGAAAAAATCTATTTTCAATTGAGAAAAAGAAAAAAGACTAAACCCGATAACAACTGCATAAAACATTAGCAGTGTTATTTGTCTTCTTAATGAAAATTTTGTTAATAACATTTTATCAACTTTCCTTAATCAATAATTTTAACTTTTTCGCCGGCTTTTACAATATTTTGCCCGACTACAATAACCACATCACCACTTTTTAATCCTGAAAGTATTTCAGCTCTTCCATCATTAACTATACCGGTTTTAACTTCGACTAATTGAGCAACATCATTCTTTACTATGAATACAAGATATTTTCGAATTGAATTTTGCAATCCGGTTTCACGGTCTATCATCACCTCAGTACGGCTTTGAATTGAATTTTCAGGTATTATAAGTGAACTTTCTTTAATATCAGTTTCAATTAAAAACTCAGCAAACATACCCGATTTTATCATGTCATCAGGATTTTTAATCAATACTTCGATTTGAAGATTTTTAGTAAACTGATCAACCGCCTGATCAATTTGTGAAATTATTCCGAAATAACTTTTTCCCGAAACTGCGGGGAAATTTATTTTCACGTTCTGCCCTTTGAAAATTCCCTTAATATCAGTTGAAGGGATTTTGATTTTAGCTTTCATATTTCTGGGATTAATCACCTGCACAATCGGAATTCCAGCTGTTACCATTTGATTAGCTTCAACAAAAACAGAAGCTGCAATTCCACTAAATGGCGCTTTAATAAAAGAGTTATCGTATTGTTCTTTAGCCTGCTTTAATTGAACCTTAGCCTGGTCGAGCATTAGTTCAACCGATTCGTTTTGTGTTTTTACTTGATCGAATTGCTGTTGACTTATCGCCCTCTGATCAAATAGAGTTTTCATTCTTTCATAATCTTGTGCAACAAGTTTTGCTTGAACTTCGGCTGATTTAACCGCTGATTCAGCAGCTTCAACACCTTGTCTGAAAATTGCGTTATATTGAACCGCCAAAGTTTGTCCTTGTGAAACTCTGTCTCCTGGCTTAACAAATATTCTTTCAACCCGCTCGCTTACTTTCGCATAAACAATAACATCTTCACCCGCAGAGATACTACCGGTTATTTTTATTGCGTTTTCAATTCTGTCATTTTTAACTTTGTAAACTTTTACCGGAACAGTCTTTTCGGTTTTCTTTTCTTTATCTTCTCCACAACCTATGGTAAGTGCGACTACAGCGATAATCATAAATAAAAAGTATTTTTTCATTTTATCCTCTAATCAATTATTTCCAAATTTCATTTAATAAACCGATTGAATACAATAGGTTTAGCTGACTAATATTATAAAAATATATTCCTTGATAATATTGCATTTGGCTCGAAGTATTAAACAGTTGAGCATTTAATACATCAAGTTGCGTACTCATCCCTTCTGAATATAAAAGATTGGATAAGCGTAAACTCTCTTTTGTCTGAAGAAGAAGCTCTTTTAAACTCTCAAGATTTTTTACCGCTTCATGATAAGAGTAATAACTTTCCTCAACATCCAGTAACCTCCCTTTATCAGCCTGTTCATACAATATTTTCATTTGTTCAGTTTGAATTTTTGCCTGCTGATAATTTATAAGTCTCCTGCCCCCTTCAAATAGGGGCCAGGACATTACGAGATTAATTGATTTAGATCTTATATAATCATTCCACATAACATTTGAATTACCAAGTTGAGCCTGATGTGCAACATTTGCAGAGAGTGCAATAGAGGGAAGAAAACTACCCATTGTTATATTTTCTCCTTCTTTAGTTGCTTGAAGTTTATGGGCTAGAGATTTAATATCTGATCTATTTTCTTTAGAAAGATTCTTGAAGTCATAAAGTTCAAGGTTTTTAAAGTCGTTCATAAAATCAAGACTTTCCAAAGTATCTGTTATAACGAGAGAATCATTAAAGTCTATATTCAATAAAAATTTAAGTCTTTGTGATGACATGATTTTATCGGCTTTAGCTTTTTCAAGAGTAGGTAAGTTTGCAGAGTATTGTGCTTTCGCCCTTTGAAGATCAAGCTCCGTTGCCTTCCCAACATTATAGAATTTTTCTACTTGCTCCAAATTCATTTTTGATACTTGAGCTGCCTCTTCTGAAGTTGCAAGTATTGAGTGTGCGAGAATTACTCCGTAGTATGCCTGAAGTGATTGCAGAACCACTTCTTCTTCCTTTCCCTTCAATTCTTCGCTTAGAGATTTTTTCAAACTCTTTTGAATATTCATGTTAAACCAACGGGAACCACCCGTAAATAAAGGGATTGTTAAATCAAGTGAGTGTTGAAATGTAAATTTTGTACCGACAACGAACTGCTGCCCCATGAAAACGAAAACGGGAAGTTCTAAATTATTTGTCGCAATACCTTGATAATGGAAGGTTGGCGAAAACAATGAATATGATTTCCACACTTCATAACTCTGCGAATCATATTCCAGCAACTTTGACTTCAGCGACAAATTATCATTACGTGATTTTCCTATTACTTCATTCATTGAAAGATAAATAACATTTTGGGAAGTGTTTTGTGCAATTATGATATTTCCGAAGAAGAGCAATCCGATTAACAATATTTTTAGAAAAGTTCTATTCATTTATTCTCCTTTATCAAAAATGTTTTGATCCATACATCAATAAATTTGTCAATTTTTTTACTAAACATTGAATGATTTTCCCCCATGATAATGTACTCCGCAATCAGCATAATAATCGAACCAATAAAGTTTAAAAATAAAATATCGGCATCAACGTTTTGTGTTAAAACGCCTGACTTTTGATATTTCTTAAGAGTGTTTACAAATTCCCTTTTCTCATGCAAATATCTTTCGGTTTTCATCAAAAGAATTTTGTCGGGGACATTTCCGGATTGTATAAAAGCGGAAAACCTTGTTAAATGGGGATAGGCAAGTAGAAATTCTTTGTACATTCCCCCAATCCCTTTTAGCAGTTCCTCTAAACCAATTGTGGCTGACAAATGTTTTATCTTTAATTCCTCGGCTCTTAAATAGGTTTCTTTCACCAGTTCTTCGAGAAGGTTTTCTTTGTCTTTAAAGTAGTAGTATAGAACGGGTTTGCTAACATTGGCGGATTCACATATCTCCCGCACTGAAACCCTGTAGTATCCGTCCCTTGCAAAAAGAAGTGCGGCTGCAACTAATATTTTATTGCGGGATTCGCTTGCAAGATGTTTATTGATTTTTAAATTCATTTAAAACATTTTAAAATATCTGAGAAACGGAGTACAAAGATAGTAATATTTTCGATGCTGTACCTACCGTACGGTAGTATTTTGATAAGCGGCATATAATTGTGATAAATTGCGGTTAAAGAGAATTACCCCAAAACCGTGATTTCCTTCATGTTAATAATTTTGCTGCCAAATTATAGTTTTTTATTATATTTGTATTTTAACTTTTTTACCATCGCAACAGATAAATTATATATTGACCAGCTTAAAGATTATTTCAAAGACAAAGAAAACTTTGAAACATCTGATATTGTAGAATTCTATTCACAAAGTGAACCTGAAGTTAAAACCACTACTATAAACTGGAGAATATATAGTTTAGTTCAATCAGGTGTATTAAATAGGATTGGAAGAGGAAAATTTGCAATTGGCGGGAATAGAAATTACACACCGGAAATCTCACATAAAATAAAATTAATACATTCTAAACTCATAAAAGAATTTCCATATTTGAGGATATGCCTTTGGAATACTTCTTCCTTAAATGAATTTATGATTCATCAACCGGGAAGATTCTACCTGCTTATTGAAGTGGATAAAGAGGCTGCACAATCAGTTTTCTTTTATTTAAAGGAGAATAAATTCTCTGTATTTATTGAGCCTACGAGGGATTTAATTGAAAAATACAGGCCTGATGAGAAAGAAACCTTAATAGTAAAATCTCTGGTTTCTGAAGCTCCGTTACAAACGATAACCAGAATCAATTTGCCCACAATTGAAAAAATGTTGGTTGACATTTTTTGTGATGATGTAATATTTGCTGCCCAACAAGGTTCTGAGATGAGAGCTATTTTCAATGAGGCTTTGGGCAAATATACTGTAAATGAAAACCGGATGTTACGATATGCAGACAGAAGAAGAAAAAAGGATAGTTTTCGCGAATATTTAAGTTCATTCCGTTAGCCATCCAAACTAATTTACAGCAGCAATGTTGATTTACTACCAATTTATAGAATATGATAGATAAAGAGAAAATTACAATAGACTGGATAACTAAGGTTTCAAAAGAAAACCGAAATGCCGATAAAATATTGGTAAAAAAGGTTATTGGTGATTCAATGAATGCAAAACTAAACCGATTGAAAAAGTCTAAACCGGAAGCATTCTTCTATTGGTTTAAAATTTACGAATTAGAAAAAAAGTAAAATATATGGGACGTTCAACTGTACATTATGCAGATAACAAAACAAATAAAGCTTTAAAGACATTGCATAATAAACTTAGACCATCAGGTACGCCTGTACAGCGGGTTGAGTATATTATTGAATTACTTTTGCTTCGAATTTTTGAAACAAAAATCAAACAAGAGGACGAATTTAAACCGCTTCGTGAACTATTTTCGACTGACTTTAAATGGCAGAATACGAAAACAGGAGTTGAAGATGAATAAAGAAATATCTATTAAATTATTTGAGAAAAAACAAATACGTTCCTTGTGGAATGAAGAAGAAGAAAAATGGTATTTTTCTATTGTCGATGTAGTGGGTGTTCTTTCCGAAAGCATAAACCCGCAAGCCTATTGGCGTAAATTAAAGCAAAGGCTTAAAGAAGAAGGAAATGAAACCGTGACGAACTGTCACGGTTTGAAAATGCTTGCTGCCGATGGTAAAATGCGAATGACCGATGTGGCAGATACTGAACAACTTTTCCGTTTAATACAATCAATACCATCGCCTAAAGCCGAACCATTTAAAATGTGGATAGCAAAAGTTGCCCGCGAGCGCATAGATGAAATAGAAGACCCTGAAATTGGTATAGACAGACTTATGGAAACTTATTTACGTAAAGGATATTCAAAAGAATGGATAAACCAACGCCTTAAAAGCATTGAAATTCGAAAAGAACTTACTAACGAGTGGGAAAACCGTGGCGTTGAAAAGGGACAAGAATTTGCTATACTTACCGATGATATTACAAAGGCTTGGAGCGGTTTTACCACCAAAGGATACAAAAAGCACAAAGACCTGAAAAAAGAAAATTTGCGAGACAATATGACCAATTTAGAATTGGTGCTTAATATGTTGGCAGAAGCTGCCACAACCGAAATATCGAAAGAAAAGAAACCGAAATCATTTACCGAAAACCGGAAAATTGCAAAACAAGGCGGCACAATTGCCGGAAATACTCGTAAAGAAATTGAGCAAAAAACAGGTAAAAAAGTTGTATCAAGATTAAATGCCAAACAATTAGAACAAAAAAAGCAAACTGATGCCCTGAATAAATCAAATGAAAAAGAAGAATAATGAGTAAGAAAATTAACGAAGCTACCTCAACCGATTTGCCAATTATTTTAAGATAAGTTCTTATGAATCTATAAATGAAAGATTTAACGGTAAATTTAATTTAGTAAGTCACCTTACGCAGATATTGTAGTCCGTTAGCTAACGGATACATATCAATACTATAGAATTCCTAACAAAATATGAGACCGATTCTAATGAAAAATATTTGTTTGAATGGATTGAATGAACAGACCGCTCCTACGGAGCTAATAAAATATGAGAATACAGCCGTTATACAAAACATTATTCATTTTCTAAAGTATGAAATGTTTGTAGAAAAAATGATAATTAATAAAGCCAAGCCCCATCGGGGCGAACTGTTTATAGAAATGATACAACCAATGAAATTGAGCTCCGTAGGAGCGACCTATAGTATTGCCATGTATCCGTTAGTCCGTTAGCTAACGGATTTTTTATGTCAAGCATGTCCGCCTCCGGTGATATTTTTTATGTTTTTAACTTTATACTTTCCACTTTGAACTTGCGGCTTGCCGTGCTATGTTTTTACGTATTGAATTTGCTCGATCTTCCGTTGGGTACAATATATTTATAACAAGATGAACAGTTCAATAATGATAAGACCTGTAGGGAAGGCATATAATGGATTATTTTCTATCTCCGCACAAAAAGTGAGTATATTATCTTCTACACAAACTTTGCAATAGTATCAAGTAATAACTCTTTTGTAAATGGTTTTGATAAGTATTCATCACATCCGGCTTGGAATGCGTTTTTTCTGTCATTTTCAAATGCATGGGCTGTTATTATTATTATCGGTATTTGCGAAAATTCTTTTGAAGCTTTTAAGTCTTTTGTTAATTCTAATCCGTTCTTTGCCCCATTAATTGATACATCCATCAATATTATATCAACGTTGTTTTTCTGAAGAATATCAACAGCTTCTTCAGAAGAATCTGTTGTTAAGATCTTATATTCACTTCTCAAAAACCTTTTGATTGTCACTTGATTAACGAAATCATCTTCGACCAAAAGAAATACCTGTTTTTTTTCTACTGCCAATGTTTCAACATCGCGACTAACTTTTTCCGTAATAATTGTCTCTGTTTTGGGTTGAATCTCTTTGCCGAAATTAATGGTAAAGGTTGTTCCTACTCCTTTTTTGCTAACCACGGAAATATTTGCATTATTCAATTTCAAAAACTGCTTAACTATAGCAAGACCTAGTCCAACTCCTTCATATGCTCTGGTATATCCCATTTATTCCTGCATATATGGGGTAAATACCTTATTCAGATAATCCTCTGCAATTCCAATTCCGCTGTCTTGCACATCGAGCATTAATTCATCTGTCCCTTCTTTATAAAGAACTAATTTTACAAATCCCTTCTTCGTGTACTTAATTGCATTATCTATTAAATTGGAAACCGTTTGAGTTAAAGAATAATCATCTGCAAAAACAGTAGAGTTTTTGCATTTGTTTTCGAATAAAAGGTCAAGGGTTTTTACATCTGCCGCTACTTTAAATTCTCTAACCAACTTTTTACAAATTGATGCGATATCTATTGCTTTCGGACTTATAGGAAATTCACCAGCTTGGAGCCGCGAATAATTCAATATCATATCAACGGTTCTAATTATTCGATTGCTTGAATCCTTTATTCCATCAAATAACTGTTTATCGTCTTCAAGGATGTTTTGCGAATATGTTTCACTGATTATGCTTGCTAAGCCCAATATCCCGTTAAGAGGAGTTCTTATTTCGTGTGATATGTTAGCAATAAAAGTATCCTTTAGTTTGTTAGAAGATTCCGCTTTTTCTTTTGCTTTGATTAGTTCTTGTTCGTTCTGTTTCCGTTCGGTAATATCCTCAATGATAAGAAGACTTTCCCCGTTATTGAGCTTTATCGCGTAGAGCGTTAAGTTCATAATTCTTAAACCTTTTATGGGATTTGAATAGCTGCATTCAACATCAGTTATAGGTTCGCGTGTAAGAATATGGCTTCGACATTCTTCGGTTAACTTTAACTCTTCGAACATTGGTCCAATATTTTGATAGAGCAGAGAATTTTGAACAAGGTTGAAGTTATTACAAAAAGAGTTGTTCGCGATCATAATTTTCCCCTTTGAATCAAATACCAATAAACCGGCCGGTGCAGTTGCAACAATAGTTTCAGTTAACCGTTTGCTGTCTTCAAGCGCTTTTTGAGCCTGCTGTATTGATTCAGACATAAGGTTAAATGAATCTGCAAGAGATGCAATTTCATCATGTGTTTTAATTTCAAGTCTCTTAGTATAATCTCCTTTTGCTATAAATTTAGAGGCTTCTGTAATTTTCTTAATTGGACGGGCAATTTTAACTATGCTGAGGTATATTATTATTAAACTGAAAATTAGACTTATCAATATCGTGCGCTGAACAAACGTAATAATTTTTTGTTTAGCCATTTCCGCATTTGTACTATTTTCTTCTATTCTTTCAGAAACTCCATCAAATATCAGGGTTGTTTTAGCATTAACAGCATTTCCAAAACTATAATCCATTATTTCCATTAATTCCCAAGCATAGCTCGATTGACGCGGATTTGTTATAGAAAAAATTCTTTCTGAGTATATTCGGATAGAATCAATGTCTATCTTAATCTCGTATGCAAGTTGTTTTTCTTTATCAGTTAAATCGGATTGAATAAAATCAAGATAATCTTTATCTAACAAAGCATTCAGTTTTTGATATTCTTGTTTGTAAAATTCTTTATTCGTTATAACGTAATCATTGCCTGCCATCAATACTTGAGTAACTTTGAATCTAAGATTTCCTACTTTAATTTGCTTCCGGGCTTCTTCCTTAATTTGTTCAAGAGTGATCATCCCATCATTAACACTGTAATATATATTAGTCCCTATAACTCCAAATAGTAATAACAGAACAAAAAAGGCAAAGCCGATTTTTATTCCAATGGTAGTTTTCATGTTAGGATGTCTCCAAATTTTAAATTAACGAAAGAGCAATAATAGGATTATTATCTTTTTCTAATATAATTGGAAACAGAATAAGATTAAAACTTGCGGTCAATAATAATTTTCTTTAAGGTGAATAAGCTTTTTCGCTAAATTCTCTTTTGCGCGGAAGATCAGCGATTCCACCGCGGAAACACCGAGTTCCATTACTTTTGATATTTCTTTATAGGATAACTCTTCATAACGGGATAAAATTATTGCGGTTTTCTGCTTCGCCGGAAGGGAATTTATTGCTTCTTGAACTATTTGCTGTATTTCCGATTTCTCCAAATTAGTCTCCGGTGTAATATTATCAACAGCCATTTCTTTCTCTCCTTTTTCATCTTCCCAAAAATTTAGAGATAAGAAGTTGATTACTTTTTTTCTTCTTAATCTGTTTAGAGAAGTGTTCACGGTTATCTGGTAAATCCAGGTTGATAGTTTGGAATCTTCGTGAAAATAATTAATCGAATTAAAAAGCTTAATAAAAACATCTTGAGTAACATCTTCAGCTTCTTCTTTATTACCGGTCATACGAAAGCAAACACTATAAACCATACGTGAATATTGATCATATACATATTTATAGATAAACTCATCACCGTTTTTGAGATGTTCAATTATTTGCTTTTCTTCCATTAACTCAAGACTCGCTATTCTTTTGCAATGAATTCATAATAGGAAAATCCTTTTTATACAAGATTAGACACATAGCTCAACAAAAACCGGTGCTTCTATGGAAATTATTTTCTATTGAATAGAACGAAATATAAGTTGTGTTTAATTTAAACACGACAAAAGTAATTGCGCATTATTGGAGTGTATTTTTAGATAAATAAAATTATAACTCACCTTACGAAGATGTCATGCTTGCCCGCCTCAGGCGGGTCAGCATCTAAATATTATGGGAAAACAGATTCTGAAACAATTCGCCATGGCGAACAGAATGACAAGTAGTCTTTTTTTTATATCTTCTGCGTAAGGTCAGATTATAATTTATTCGGCTAATTCCTTTTTGTTTAACGCTTTCAGTCCGGGTTTTGCGATATTCTTGAATTTGTTTTTCTGTCCACTATTTAATTGTTTTTCAATATCATCTAAAAGATCGTTTATTTTGTCAACTCTATTATCCCTTGCTCTTTTGACTTTAATTTTTTCAAAGAATCCCGGTTCATCACCGCTCTTGAATCGTGCTTTTAAAGCCGCTATTGTTTCCTTATCCTCTTCAAGAATCTCTTTTATTTGCACAACCTTTGCATTGATTGTTTTATATTGATCCGCGTTGAGCGTTAAATATTCTTTTACTTTATCCATTTCTAAAAGCGATACTTGATCCTGAGCGTTTATTTTACTAACGAAAATTAAACCAAGCATGATGACTAAAATTTTTACTTTCATTGCATATCCTTAAATGTATTGATTGATATTCGTTTTATTTCTCGGCAACAGGTTTATCGGGTTTTCCAGGCGACCAGTGTAATTGCTATCCAAATCACTGACCGGATGACCATAGCATTTACACTGTGCGAGGCAACAGCGCCGCCGGAAAAGTAGATTACTCCAACAATAAGCAATACGATCAGATGCGCTGCAACAACCATTGTTGTAAGTCTTAACGACCATGCGTAGTTTATCCATAGCACTATGCCGGCAAAAAGACCAAAGAATCCCATGAGCACATTGTAAATGAGTAAAGGAGTAAGCACAACATACTCCGGTTGAGTAATTCCCAACAGCACTTGAGTACCTTCTACAATAGTGAGAAGACTGAAAACAACAGCAACGCTTGCCGCTATTTTTTTATAGATTGTTTTATTCATTGTTATACCTTTCATGTATTTTAATGTAATTATGAACGATTCGTTGAATCAATTGTTCTATTAAATATTTTGCTTAAAATAAACTCTTAATGCTGAGTTTGCATCTTGAGTATTATGGAAATATTTATAATCTCCATAACGTTCATACAACAAGAAATCCAGTCCCCAATAGCTGTTTTCAAGTAGTTGATAGTTAATTCCATTCCGGTTCCGGAACCCACTATCAAAACATTTGCAGATTCATTCTGCTTCTCCTTCTCCACTAAAAGCGATAAAGCCATAGTGAAAAGCTGATCGTAACCGAAAACGGCTTTACGAGCTAAGTCATCGTAGTGTGCAACTTTCTTGGAATCAAAACTATATTGCAGATTGTTTCCTGTGTGATTTTTTGAAAAAATCATTTTATTCTATTTTTTTACTGAACCTTAGCGAACTAAATATCAAGAGAGCTATTCCCATACCAAAAAGTATTAATGTTTCAAGCCATAAAGATGAAAAACCAATCCCCTTTAACACAATGCCACGAATGATGATGATGAAATATTTCAATGGTATTATATAAGTAATATATTGCACAACCTTCGGCATGTTTTCTATTGGGAAAGCAAATCCTGAGAGATAAATCATCGGCATCATTATCGCGAAGACAGACGCCATCATTGCTTGCTGTTGTGTTTTAGATACTGTCGAGATAAATAATCCGATCCCTAAATTTGAAAGAACAAATAGTAATGCGGTGAAAAGAAGAAACAGTTTGTTTCCGCGCACTACAATTCCAAACCACTGCGTCATAATAACCAATACGATTATTAATACAACAAAACCAATTAGTGTGAAGGGAATCAGTTTTCCGAGTATGAGTTGATAATTCTTTATTGGAGTAACAATCAATTGTTCAAGCGTTCCAATCTCACGCTCTCTAACAACTGCCATTGACATTAAAGAGATTGTTGAGATCATCAAGATCAGTCCCAAAATTCCCGGCACCATATAATTACGTGTTTTCATTTCCGGGTTATACCAAACACGAACTTCCGGAACTAAAGAACCACTTAAGGAAATTTTCATTCCAAGTTTATCTTTGGTTTCAGCTACAATTCCCTGCGAAAATTTTGTTGTGATTCCTTGAATGAATCCTAGCGCTATCGATGCTTTATTACCGTCCGAGCCTTCAAATAAAGTTTGAAGCGGTGCCGTTTCGCGTCTCTTAATTTTCTTTTCAAAATCTTTTGGAATAATTATAGCAACAAGTGTTTTCCCTTCATTCAAGAGATCGGTTACTTCATCATAATTATCCACATAATAATCTAACTTGAAATATCCCGATTGCTCAAACCGCTTTATAAAATCGCGGCTGGTAGATGTTTTATCCTGGTCGTAAATTGTTGTGTGAATGACATTAACATCCATGTTGGCGGCATAACCAAGGAATATTAGCTGCAAGATAGGAGCCATAAAAATTACTACGAGCATTTTTTTATCCCGTTTTACCTGCAATAACTCTTTAATAATAAATTGAAAGATCGTTTTCATAGTTCTCACTTATTTTTTGATTTTTTATCTACCACCGTTGCAAGCGCAATAAAGAAAATTCCGAAAATTCCGAGATAGATTAATTGATCCCAGAAAGCGGAAATGCCCGCACCTCTTAAAAGAATTGCTCTAAGAATGACGATGTAAAATTTTGCCGGAGTAATGTTTGTGAGTATCTGAATAGCAACCGGCATGCTTTCTATCGGAAAAATAAATCCGGAAAGAATTAATGAAGGAAGCAATGAAGTAACATTTGCAGCCTGAAAAGCAACCTGCTGTGAATCTGATATAGTTGAGATAAAAACTCCCAAACTTAATGCAGCAAAAAGAAACGCGAATGTTCCGAAGAGCAACAAGAGTATATTTCCTTTAATAACTATGTCAAAGAGAATGTATCCGGCAAGTAAAACAATTGTAGCGTTAATCAAAGAGATTACAATGTATGGAATTGTTTTGCCGAGAATAAATTCTATTGATGAAAGGGGCGAAACATTAATCTGCTCGATTGTGCCTCTCTCTTTTTCTCTTACGATGGAAAGGGAGATGGAAATTACCGCTGTAATTATTAATATCATTCCCATCAAACCGGGGATAAGAAATCGGGTTGATTGTAAATCCGGGTTAAACCAAAATCGTGGTTGAAGATCAATCGGCACGTAAAATTGCTTACCGGTAACGGCGAGATATTCTTTAGTTAGCTGAAGGGAATAACTGAAGGTAGCTGCATTGACATAGTTTTGAATCACATTGGCGGAAGTGCCATCCACGCCATCAACTAAAAATTGGATTTTAACTTCCTGCTTGGATAATAATTTTCTAGATAGATCTTTCGGGAAAACAACTACAACTTGTACAATCTTTTCATCCAATAATTTTTTAATCTGATCATCGTTATCTATGTATGTAACAAGGTCGAAATACTCGGAACTTATTAAGCCGCTAACGTAATCTCTAGTGTACTCAGAGCGGTCTTGGTCGTACACAGCAATTTTAATGTGATGCACATCGAAGTTAATTGCATAACCAAAAATTGCCAGCAGCACAACGGGGAAGAAGAAGACAATGAAGAGCATTCTCATATCCCGCTTTAATTGGCGCATTTCTTTTTTTGCAATTGCAAATATTCTATTGAACATTTTTCTTGCTGTCCTTTTCAATTAGATGAATAAATACGTCTTCAAGCGTTGGAGTAATTTTTTCTACTCTCTTCACGGCAATTCCATTTTTTTCTTGCAGCAATTGATAAATATGTTGTTCGTTAATTGTGCTATCATTTAGAATAACATGGATGTAGTTGCCAAAGATTGATGTTTCACCAACCCATTTTTCTTTCTCTAAAATTTCGAGGCTGTCAACCACCCGGTCACTTTCTATTTCAAGTATCGGGTTTTTGATGTAGTTTGATTTGAGCTCTGTGGAATTTCCCTGAGCGATGAGCTTGCCTGCATTAATTAAAATAATATCATTACAAAATTCTGCTTCATCTAAATAGTGTGTTGTAACAAGCACTGTGGTTCCGCCATCCGAAAGCTCGTTAATCAAATCCCAAAAATTTCTGCGCGAGATTGGATCAACGCCGCTCGTTGGCTCGTCAAGAAATACAATTTTAGGTTCGTGAATAACCGCAGTACCAAGCGCCAAACGTTGTTTAATTCCTCCCGGCAAAGAGCTTGTTATGACATTTTCCATATTTTCTAGATTCGCAACTTTCAGTACCCATTTTTTTCTTTCTTCATATTTCTTTCCATCCAAACCATAAATTCCAGCAAAGAATCTGATGTTTTCGACTACAGTCAAATCATTATAAAGAGAAAATTTCTGAGACATATATCCGATATTCTTTTTGACAAGATCTGATTGATTTTTAATACTGTAACCACTTACAAGTGCGTCCCCGGATGTAGGTTCTAATATTCCGATAAGCATCCTTATGGTAGTAGATTTACCCGCTCCGTTGGCGCCGAGGAATCCGAAAATCTCTCCCTGCTTTACGTTGAAATTTACATTATCAACAGCAGTGAATTTTCCGAATTCCTTTGTCAGATTATTTACCTCAATTGCATTCATAATTTTTCCGTTATTTTAGAAGAAAGAAGTTAGTACCTTATTAGTAAAGTTCGTGTAATAGTTGGCAGAATATTTAGTAATTGAAAGCAGGCACCAAAATTACATCTTTAACAAGTTGAGCTGCTACGATAGCTTCTTTTCCCAAAGTAGTAAGATAATATTTATAAGA
>JAUXVN010000092.1 GCA_030684555.1 Ignavibacteria bacterium | reverse complement strand
TCTTATAAATATTATCTTACTACTTTGGGAAAAGAAGCTATCGTAGCAGCTCAACTTGTTAAAGATGTAATTTTGGTGCCTGCTTTCAATTACTAAATATTCTGCCAACTATTACACGAACTTTACTAATAAGGTACTAATGGAATGGAAGTAGGAGAGCTTACATTTCTTGTTGTATATGATTTGCTAGGGAATGAGATTGTTAAACTTGTCAATGAAAAGAAAGAACCAGGGGCCTATGAAGTTGAATTTGATTCAGATAAATATAAACTATCAACCGGAGTTTATTTTTACAAATTAAAAATTGGGGAGTTAAGTTCGATTAAAAAATTTGTGTTAGTAAAGTGATGTAATATTGTAATCAAAGATCTGATTCTCACTTCATTTATACACCAATTTTTATTGATGTTTATTCAGAATTTATTCTTACTTTGCATTGTGTTATTTAATCAATCAGAACGGAAAAAGAAACGATGCATACATTTCATATCCCCGTTATGGGACTTGGATTTACAATCGATACACCAATAAAAGTTGCTCCCTATGGTATTTCCTCTGTTATATCAATTGTTGATGACAGTTTAATAGAACGAATGAGAGAATTTTATAGTGGAAAGTTAGGTATTCCTTATCTCGAAATATCAGATAAGGAAAAAGACTACAGAGCTGAAAGAATTACTAGTTATTTGAATATGGTTGATGAAATTGTTAGAAAGAAATTTACAGAACTGAAAGAATCGATTAACCATACCGGTGAAGAAATGCATAAATATTTTGAAATGCTCCCGGAAGTTTCCGAACTCAAACAAAAGTTTAATGAGTTGGTGAGTAAAGGTGAAGTTTATAAGAATGATTTAGTTAATTGGGTTCATGATAACATAAATCCCGGTAGTATTGATGTTAACATAATGACCAAATTAGATTCGGTAAGTTTTTTCAATAAAGAAAAACTTCCATCAGAATATAATGACGCTCATGCAGCACTCAGAGGATTTGCATTAAGTAAACTATCTTCATCTCTTGTACTCTCAGCCGGAATTAATCCTTCGCTCTATACCTATATTGAAAGCTTTGAAGATTTTTATCCGGATGTTAACAATCAACTAAAGAAAAAATTGATATTAAAAGTCAGTGACTTTAGATCTGCAATGATTCAAGGAAAATTCCTTGCGAAGAAGGGTTTATGGGTTTCGGAATATAGAATTGAGTCGGGACTTAACTGTGGCGGACATGCATTTGCAACAGATGGTTTTTTAATGGGTCCTATTCTTGAAGAGTTTAAAAATAAGCGTGAAGAATTGATTGAAACAACCTTCAAGATTTTTTCAGATTCACTGAATAGAAAAAACAGACATTGTCCGTCATCACCGCTTAATATGAGAATAACAGCGCAAGGAGGAGTCGGAACTTCTTCAGAGCATGAATTTCTATTAGATTATTATGGGCTTGATTCCGTCGGCTGGGGAACTCCATTTTTGTTAGTCCCTGAAGTTGTTAATATCGATAATCATACAATGGAACAGTTAAAAGATGCTAAAGAAGATGATCTTTATTTAAGTAAAATATCTCCTCTCGGTGTTCCGTTTAATAGTTTACGTGATAATTCGCAGGATCTTGAAAAGCAAGAACTTATCGAAAAGGGAAGACCGGGAAGTTCGTGCCCTAAGAAATATTTAACCTTCAACACAGAATATACAGAAGAACCGATTTGTACTGCTTCACGCCAATATCAACATTTAAAGATAAAAGAACTTGATGAACAAAATCTCGACGAAAGTAGTTATAAAACTGCATTCAATAAAATTGTTGATAAGGCATGTATTTGTGTAGGGTTAAGTAATCCGGCATTGCATGTTAATAATTTAGATTTCAGAGGAAGAAGCAAAGGTGTTTCAGTTTGCCCTGGTCCAAACATGGCTTATTTTGATAAAACACTCTCATTAAAGGAGATGATTGATCATATTTACGGGCGTATAAATGTTATTAGAAATGCCGATCGTCCCCATATGTTTATTAAAGAATTAAAATTGTACATCAGTTATTTAAAAAGTTCAATTGATGATTGTGGTACTTCAATTTCTGATAAACAGGATAAATACTTTAATAGCTTTAAGTCGAATCTAAATGAAGGTATTGAATACTATAAGAATTTAATTGATTCATTAAAAAATAAATACTCTCACTTTAAAGAAGATTTTAATTCTGAATTAGAGCGCTTAAAGGATGAGTTAGCTCAATTATTAGTTTGTGAAGAAAATTCTCAAGTTAAATAATAAAACTTATTCTTTATAGTTAAACTGAATTGATCGAATAAGCGGTTAGAAATTATTATCTTATTTTGTAAATCATTTCCTAAAGTCATGCCTTACTATTATTAGATTAAATATTTTCTAAAATTTCCCGCACAGTGAATTAAATCTTCATTTCAAAAAGACAATTCCAGAAAAAATTAAGCATCACAAATTGGTTTTTGCCTATGCAGGGTAAGAAAAAGAAGGCTGTCTCAATCAGTATTTGAAACAGCCAAGGAAAAATTATTTATAATTCACAAATTGAATTGCAAAATCAAGATTCGCATCTTTAAGCATTTTCTGGACAAATTGAAGATCATCTATTTTTGCAGCAGTAACTCTAACTTGCTCATCCTGTATTTGAGCATTTACTTTCAGTTTAGAATCTTTAATCATCTTTGTAACGATTTTACCACTCTCTTTAGAAATTCCGCTTTGAAGAGTTATTTTTTGTCGTAATCTTCCGGTACTTGCAGGTTCAGATTCTTCAATTATTAATGCTTTAATAGCAATACCGCGTTTAATGCATTTGGTTTGAAGGATATCGATACTCTGTTTGTTCGAATAATCATCTTTTGTATTTATTAAGATGAACTTATCTTTTTTATTAAGTTCGATTGTTGTGTGTGAATCTTTTAAATCATAACGCTGTGAAACTTCTTTAACCGTTTGATTAACAGCATTATCAACTTCCTGAAAATCAATTTCAGAAACTATATCGAATGAATGATTTGATGCCATGTTTATTTCTATTGATTAATTATTAAAATAATGTGCAAACTAAACCAACGTTGTCAAAAATGCAATATTCTTAAATTAAGTTTAGTTATAATGAAATTATAAAGAAAACCACTTATCAATGTTTTGCAGGTTCATGTTGTCTGAGTCTTTATGAAAAAATTCATTTGTATGAATATCATAATTATAATCGTGTTTCCATTCCGCAATATTCTCAACTATCTGCTTAATTGCTGAACAAATAAAGTGAACTTCATCATTTGTCATAGTCGGATGAAGTGATAATCTAACCCAACCCGGTTTTTCTGAAAAATCTCCATGGTTAATTTTATCAGTAATTTTATTTGAATAGTTTTGATCTACATGAAGCAAAAAATGTCCATATGTGCCCGCACATGAACAACCGCCGCGGACTTGTATTCCGAATCGATCGTTTAATAATTTTACAACAAGATTATAATGAATTCCATCAACATAAAAAGAGATTGCTCCGAGTCTCTCTTTAATATGTCCGGCGAGTATATGGAGAGATGGAATTTTTTCAAGTTCATAAAAAACAATTTCTATTAATTCTTCTTCACGTTTTATCATCTTATCAGAAGACATTTTATTTTTCAATTTGATAGCCAATGCAGCTTTAATTGTTTGCAAAAACGGAGGAGTGCCGCCATCTTCACGGGCTTCAATACTATTTACAAATTTATGTTGTCCCCATGGATTCGTCCAATCAACTGTTCCTCCCCCGGGGTTATCAGGGACTTGATTATGATAAAGATTTGAATCAAAAATTAAAACTCCGGGAGTGGCAGGTCCGCCTAAAAATTTGTGGGGTGAGAAAAATATTGCATCAAGTTTTTCTTCAGTGTCAGTTGGATGCATATTAATATTATCATAAGGGGCTGAACATGCAAAATCGATAAAACAATATCCACCGTTTTGATGCATGATTTTAGCAAGTTTATGATAAGGAGTTCTTATTCCGGTAACATTTGAGCATGAAGTAAATGCCCCAATTATAAGTTTTCTGTCAGAATACTTATTTAACTCATTTTGCAGAGTTTGTGGATTAACTAATCCAAGTTGATCGGGTTCAAGAATTATAACATCTGCAATAGTTTCAATCCATGAAGTCTGGTTAGAATGATGTTCCATATGAGTTAAAAAAACAACAGGCTTAAGTTCAGAAGGCAGATTTGTAAAATCCTTTAATTGTTCGGGAACCCTCAAACCGAGTATTCGTTGTAATTTGTTGATGACTCCTGTCATTCCGGAACCGGCTGTAATTATTACATCTTCATTAGAAGCATTTACATGAGATTTGATTATTTCATGGGCATGGTGATAAGCATGTGTCATAGTTGTTCCGGTGATGCTGGCTTCGGAATGTGTATTACCAACATAAGGACCGAAAAGTTCAACCATTGTTTTTTCAATTTCAGAATAAAGTCGACCGCTGGCAACCCAATCTGCATAAATAATTTTATGTTCACCATACGGGGAAATAAAAGTTTGGTTTATTCCAATTATATTTTCTCTAAACTGATGAAAGTATTCTTCTATAACAGGCATTATCTTACCATAAAAATTTGTAATTAGACCCAAAGATAATATTGTAATGATTGAGTTCAAAAATTCTTATTTATGGTTAAAAATAGTATTTTTTGAATGTGTATATGAGACTAATTTTAACAATCTTTACACTAATAAGAAAATGTAATTATGGGAAATAAAAGAAACACGAAATGGTCTATTAACAAAGGTGACTACCAACGAAATAGAACTACTGAAAAATCGTTTAAATTGAGACGGGATAAAAAAGAGAAATTGATTACGATTATTTTATTGATAATACTGGTCCTTCTTATTGTCATTTCATTTCTGCTTATTTAGATTTCTTTTGCTATTTAGTTGGTTTTAATTTTATGTTCGTAACATTTTCTTTATTTTTAAGAAGGTGATTAATCACATAAACTTTGGGTGAGAAAATGAAATATGTAATTGGTATAGACGGCGGGGGAACCAAAACACACGCGATATTAGCGGATGAAAATGGTCAATTAAAATTTGAGTGTTTCGGGGGACCTTCCAATTTTTTAATGCTCGGAACAGAAATTGTTTCAGCGACAATTCATAACTTGATTGAGCAATCCATTAAAGAAAATAATCTTGAACATTCTGATATTGCACGGGTTTTACTTGGTACTACAGGTGCGGGCAGACGTTCGGATGCGGAAAGGTTAGAGACTGATTTTAATGCTTATTCGAAAAAAAATCAAATACATGAATACAATTTTTCAGTAGAAAGTGATGCCCGTATTGCATTAGAGGGTGCTTTTTCAGGGAAAGCGGGTAGCATTTTGATTGCCGGAACAGGTTCAATAATGTTTGGTAAAGATTCGAATGATGTTATTTATAGAGTGGGAGGTTTTGGTCGCTTTATTGGTGATGAAGGGAGTGGTTATTTAATAGGTAAAAAAGGACTTATTGCCGTTGCAAAATCCTTTGATGGGCGTGGTCGCGAAACACTTCTTAAACAGCTTCTTCTTGAAAGATGTAATATCGAATCACCGGAATTACTGATTACAGAGATTTATAAAAATAATTTTGATATAGCCTCATTTGCTCCTGTTGTTTTAGAAGCTGCAAGTAAAGGTGATCCAATAGCAGTCGGAATTGTTGAGCAGGAGAGTGATGAACTTATCTTACATATTAGTTCAATGCGGAAAAAACTCTTAGAAAAACCTCTATATGTCTCACTCATTGGAGGTATTTTATGTAATGAAAATATCTTATCTCAAAAATTCATTGAAAAAACAGTTATCGAATTCGATGATGTTATCATAAAAGAAAAAGATTTTTCACCAGCATATGGTGCTGTGATATTGGCGTTAAAGGGATTGGAAAAATAAAATTGTTTCTTCTCTAAACATTTGCGTAAACAATAACGGAGTTTTTATTATGACAGAAAAATCTACAAAAAGAAATCCTTGGTTTTGGATTCCATCACTTTATTTTGCTGAAGGCATACCTTATATCGTTGTAATGACTGTGTCCGTCATAATGTATAAGCGATTAGGAATTTCAAATACAGACATAGCACTTTACACAAGCTGGCTTTATCTGCCTTGGGTAATTAAACCTTTGTGGAGTCCTGTTGTAGATATATTCAAGACAAAACGTTTCTGGATAGTTGTAATGCAATTGATTATAGGTGCCGGGCTTGCCGGAGTTGCATTTACAATTCCGGTATCAAATTTCTTTCAATATACATTAGCATTTTTTTGGTTGTTAGCGTTTAGCTCCGCCACACATGATATTGCGGCTGATGGCTTTTACATGATTGGATTATCGAAACATGATCAAGCCTGGTTTGTTGGTATAAGAAGTACATTTTATCGTTTAGCGATGATAACCGGACAAGGAATTTTGGTAATTCTTGCCGGTTATATCGAGAGTCATAGTGGACTTCCTGCCCGTGAAGTAAGTGTGGATGTGAATCCAAAATATTCTGCGACACTTTTTTATCATCCCGATTCAATTGAGTTTGGTAAAAATATTAATAATCTTCAGGTAATCACATATCCGGAAAAAATTGAGATTTCCACAAATCAAATATTAAAAGAAAGTGCTGATTCAATTATCACTTTTGCAAAGAGTTGGAATACAAGTAATTATTTTTATTCTGAAGAAAAAAGAATTGAGAGCATTGAACTAAAAACCGAACCTTCGTGGTGGAGTAAAAGTGTCATAACTCCATTCGAAGATTTCTTAAGAACTACATTCGGACCTGAATCACCCGAAAAATCAACTTCTAATAGTACGGGAAATATAGCTGTTGTATATTTTAGATTAACTCAACAACCTGATGAAGATGTTGTTATCAATTTTGGAAGGGAAGCCGGCGATAATAGTATTTCACTTGTTGAAGGAGCCAGAATCATCTTTAATCAGAACAACTGGAATAAAACTGCTCTTGCAGTAATCCAAATTGATCCTAAATTGAAAATGGCTTCATCCGCTCTATTTCAAGGTAGATCCGGCAATATTCCTTTAGCATGGATGGTAACATTTTTTGTACTAGCCGGATTGTTTGTCCTCTTTTTTATTTATCACAAATTCATACTCCCTTATTCAAAAGGTGATGTATCGATTATACAGGATAACAAAAACAGTGTCTTTAAAGAGTTCTTTAATACTTTTGCACTTTTCTTCAAAAAAGATAAAATTGGTTATATACTTGGGTTTTTATTGCTCTATCGTTTCGCTGAAGCTCAATTAGTTAAGATGGCTTCCCCTTTTTTGCTTGATGCACAGGAAATTGGTGGACTTGGATTAACAACCGGACAAGTCGGTTTTGTTTACGGAACTGTCGGGATTGTATCTTTAACACTTGGCGGAATTCTAGGTGGATTTCTTGCAGCAAGAGATGGATTAAAAAAATGGATTTGGGTTTTTGTTATTGCAATAAATCTACCCGATTTAGTTTATGTGTATTTATCATACACAGTTCCCGATAATTTTTTTATAATAAATTTATGTGTAGCAATTGAGCAATTCGGATATGGACTCGGATTTACTGCTTATATGTTATATATGATTTACATCTCAGACGGTGAACATAAAACTGCTCATTATGCAATAGCTACAGGGTTTATGGCATTAGGAATGATGATACCCGGAATGTTCAGCGGATGGTTACAAGAATTGATTGGTTATCAACATTTCTTTGTTTGGGTTTGTATAGCAACAATACCAGCGTTTATTGTAACAAAACTTATTCCTCTTGATGCAGAATTTGGTAAAAAAACAGATTAAAAATAATGATTAAAAAATTTTTCAAGACATCGTTACTAATTTTTCTGATTTCACTAATAATTGGAAGCACATTTCACTCATCGATTTTTAATGATTCCGTTACAAAATGGATTGAGTCAGATCCAGTTTACAAAATTCAAGATGCATCGTTATTTACAATTAGAAATGATGAATGGGTAGAAAATATTATTTCATCGATGACTTTGGAGGAAAAAGTTGGACAATTGATTTTTCCCTATGCTTATGGACGATATTATAGCGAAGATGACAATTCATATAAACGATTAGAATATTTGGTTAGAGATATTAAAGTTGGCGGTTTTATCTTTTTTGATGGTGAAGTTTATGAACAAGCAATTTTAACAAATAAACTTCAACAACTTTCAAAACTACCGTTATTAATATCTTCAGATTATGAAAACGGAGTTGCCCAAAGAGCAAAAAGTTCAACATATTTTCCTACAAACATGGCTCTCGGTGCAACAAGAGATACTGCACTCATTTTCAAAATGGGCGAAATTATTGGTAAAGAAAGTAGAGCAATCGGGGTTCATCAAAATTATGCTCCTGTAGTTGATATTAATACAAATCCTGCAAATCCAATAATAAATGTTAGAGCTTTTTCTGAAGATAAAAAACTTGTCAGCAGTATGAGTAATGCTCTGATAAAGGGTATTCAACGATGGAATATGATTGCAACGTCAAAACATTTCCCGGGTCATGGTAATACAAATGTTGATTCTCACTCTGATATTCCTATAATACCATCTTCATTAGAAGAACTAAACAAAACAGAATTAATCCCATTCAAATCAAATATAGATAATGGAATTCTATCTGTAATGGTCGGACATCTCGCAATCCCATCGATTGACCAGGTTGTTGATTTACCAGCCTCACTTTCCACGAATATTGTTACCGGTTTGTTGAAAGATGAAATGAAATTCAATGGGTTAATTGTTACTGATGCAATGAATATGAATTCCATTACTAAATACTATTCAACCGCTGATGCGGCTATCAAAGCAATTGAAGCTGGTAATGATGTTTTACTTTTCCCCAAAAATGAAGATGAAGCTTACGATGCTCTTGTTTTTGCAGTTCAGTCAGGACAAATTAGAGAATCAAGAATTGAAGAATCAGTAAGAAAAATATTATTAGCAAAAAGATGGACGGGTATCGATAAGCAACGTTTCGTAGATATTAATAAAATTACTGAACGTGTTGGTACCAAAGAACATTGGGAAGTTTCTAAACAACTTGCGCAAAAGTCGATAACTCTTGTTCGAAATGATCAAAAACTGATTCCCATACAAAATTCTCATAAAACTAAATACTATCATATTGCATTATTAGATAATAATCGTGATGCAGTTGCAGATAATTTTGGAAATATGTTGAAACAAAGAATTCCTGAACTGACTTCAACCTCCCTTCCTTTAAAGAGTAGGAGGAAAGATTATATAGATGTATTAAAAGATGTTGCCAAAAACGATATTATTTTTCTTTCAACTTATACTAAAGTTCGAGACGGGCGAGGAAGTATCGGATTAATTAAAGAGCAAGAGAGTTTCATTAATGATTTGTTACGTACCAAAAAGAAAATAGTTTTTCTTGCACATGGTAATCCTTACATTTTATCAGGTTTCCCAAAAGTCAAAACTTATTTGTGTAATTATGGAAGTTCGGATGTACTTGAAAGTTCAATGGCTGAAGCAATATTTGGGGAGATTTCTATTGAAGGGAAACTTCCCATTTCTATTCCCAAAACAAATTATAAATATGGAGATGGGATCGTAATTTTAAAATCTGCTATAACTGATAAGGTTATAAATGCAGTTGATAATGATGTCGTGACGTTTAAGGATGTAGACAAATTGATGAAAAACGCTGTTCGTGATTCAATATTCCCAGGTGGAGTACTCCTAATAGCAAAAGACGGGAATATCATATTAGAGCAGGGTTACGGTCGCTTTACATATTATATTTCTTCCAAAGAAGTTACAACATCAACTATGTATGATCTTGCTTCTTTAACAAAAGTTATCGCAACAACTACAGCCGTTATGATTTGTATTGATAGAGGTTTGATAAATCTTGATGATAAAGTGACTAAGTTCTTTCCGAAATTCGGGATAAACGGTAAAGATAAAATCACTATCAGAAATCTATTGCTGCATAACAGTGGATTCATAGCATTTAGAACTTTTTATAAAAACTTCTCTAAACCTGAAGAAGTTATAAATGAAATATTTTCTGCAAAATTAGAATATGAAACCGGGACCAAAACTGTCTATTCGGATTTTGGATTTATAACTCTCGCAAAAATTATTGAAAAAGTTTCTAACAAATCATTCGATAAGTTCTGTAACGATGAAATATTTATCCCGCTTGGAATGCGCGATACAAAATTTTCTCCTCCAGAATCGGAGATAAATAGAATTGCACCTACAGAATTAGATACTTACTGGCGGAAGAGACTTGTGCACGGAACTGTTCATGATGAAAATTCCGCTTTATTAAACGGGGTTGCAGGGCATGCCGGATTATTCTCTAGTGCAAAAGACATCTCATTTTTATTACAAATGTTACTGCAGAAAGGTTTCTATCAAGGACAACAATTCATCAAAAGAGAGACGGTTGAATTGTTCACCAAAAGAAATTCGTCATCAAGTTCACGAGGACTTGGCTGGGATACCAAGACTGATGATGGAACTTCATCCGCAGGGAAATTATTTTCTATGAATTCATTTGGACATACAGGATTTACGGGGACTTCTGTCTGGATTGATCCGGATAGAAATCTATTCGTTATACTGCTTACAAATCGTGTCTATCCTACACGAGCGAACACTAAACACATAAAATTTCGTCCAATTCTTCATGATACAGTTATAAATTCGCTTGAGAAATAGATGAAATTTGATACACCTCTATTGAATGAGTTATTTCCTTTATCTCAAGAGGATATTAATTCAGTTGAGTCACTCTTATCCGTTTTGCCAATTCGTGAAAAAATATCACAAATGGTTTTCCCCCATGTAACTGCAGTTTTTAAAAATAAAGATGATGAAGAATATAAACGGGTAATAAGACTCGAAAAAGAAAAAAAAGTCGGGGGTTTTGCTTTCTTTAAAGGAACTGTTTTCGATTATTCAATCTTATCAAATGAACTCCAACAAATTTCAGAGATACCACTTATTCTTGCAGCAGATTTTGAACGTGGAACAGCAATGCGTGTTGAAGAAGCAACGTCATTTCCATACGCAATGGCTTTAGCCGCTACTCAAGAGGTTTCACTTGCTAAGAGAATGGGAAAAGCTATTGCTACAGAATCAAAGGCTCTCGGTATTCACAACAATTATGCACCGGTTGCAGATATTAATACTAATAGTTCAAACCCTATTGTTAATATCCGGGCTTTCAGTGATGACAAAGAAACAGTAGCAAAATTTGCAATAGCTTATATGCATGGCTTACAGAATGAAAAAATTATTGCAACGGCAAAACATTTTCCGGGGCATGGCAGAACTGATGTTGATTCACATAGAGAATTACCAATCATTAATTGTTCAAAAGAAGAGCTTTATACTGAAGAATTATTTCCATTTATTGAATTAATCACAAACGGTATTCAAAGCATAATGGTAGGACATCTTGCTGTCCCGGCAATTGATACAGATTCAATAATTCCCGCTACTTTTTCCAAACGAATTGTAACAGATATTTTGAAAGCAGAATTAGGTTTTAACGGATTAATCATAACCGATGCACTAAATATGTTCGGTGCAACAAATGATTATTCAGTTGCTGAAGCCGCACGGCTTTCGGTACAAGCCGGAGTTGATATACTCTTGATGCCTCCGGATTGTGATATTGCTATAGATTCTTTAGTTAATGCAGTTACTGATGGGATGATAAGTGAAGAGCGAATTAATGAATCTGTACGAAAAATTTTGTTTGCAAAAAAGTATCTTGGATTGTGGAATAGAACTGAAATAAATTTGTCCGAGGTAAGAAATGTGATTGCATCAAAAAAACATATTGAGTTGTCTCAACAAATAGCCGATGCTTCAATTACAATCGCTAAGCAAAATAATTTGGAACTCCCGATTTCTATTGATAAAACTATTTCAATTATCACTCTTACAGATATTGTTGAAACTGAACTTGAAGCAACTTTCCAGAACTACTTGAAAGCTGAAAGAGAAATAAGAGTATCGGTTTTTATAAATAAAGAAATAAATGAAAATAAAATTGGACGGATAATCGATGTAGCAAAAACTTCTGATTTAATTATTGTCCCCCTCTTCTTTAGAATTAGAGCTTATCAAGGAGAAATGAATTTAAGTTTATCTCAATTTAAATTAATTGAAACATTGAACTCATTAAATGCACAAAAGATTTTTATAAGTTTCGGTGACCCATATATTATTAAACAACTTCCGGCAATTGATAATTATTTATCTGCTTATGGTGATTCTAAAATATCTCAATATGCAGTAGTTAAAGGATTGTTGGGTAAAATTAAATTTACAGGAAAACTTCCAATAAAATTAGAGTGATATGAATATGAAACATTTTGTGGTTTTTGTTAAATACAAAGTTCCGATGAGTGAGATTGAAAAACATCTTAAAGAGCATCGTGAATATTTACAAATTGGTTATGATAAAGGGCTTCTTCTCTGTTCAGGTCCTCAAAACCCTAAAGTCGGTGGAGTTGTAATTGCAAGGGGAGAAGAACAATCGGAATTAATAAACTTTTTTTCAAACGATCCATACAACTTGAATAATCTTGTTAGCTATGAATACTTCGAGTTTTATCCGGTTAAACATCAACCATTTCTAAAAGATTGGATCGAATAAAAATTTTCAGCTCATTTAATTAATTTCAATCCGTGGACATTAACTTTTAATTCCCCCCGGCCGTCGAGAACCACTTCTCGACAGAAAATGTAAGAAAACAACAAATTTATCCGAACTCTTACCCCTTATATTCTTTGTCGATCAATGAAATTTATCGTTTGCATTGGAGAGAAAGCACAATCATCGAAGCACCGCCACGGCAAATATTAGGAAAAACCCTTATTTAACGCTGAAACCAATAAAATACTCCTTTACCACTGCTAAAAATAAATATTCATTTATTTAAAATAATTTTTGACTTTTATTTTTTATTCTTATTATTGTGACGTACAAATAATAGTCTTTGCTTACTTACTTTTTCTAAGGGGAGTTTGTGAAAGTTAGTACTAATTATAAATGGTTATTTCCTCGTAATTTATTTGATGAAAATCTCTTAAGTTCTGCTTCTTCTCTTCCTTCTCTTTCTATCACCTACTGCAATAATATAGTCCCGATAAATAATGTTTGTTACCTAAAACCAACAAAGAGGCAATTATTTTGTTAAAGAAAATTTCTAAGCAGTTAACATTATTACTACTCCCGTTAATTTTTAGTGCCGTTAGTTGTAATAAACCAACGGAGCCGCCACCGGAGAATTATGCCCTTGAAATAATTGCAGTTGATGCCTCTTGTACAGAAGTGTGGCTTGAAATAAAATCCCCCGAAATAGAACTACCACAATCTTTTACACTAACAGAAAACGGAGAAGAAAAAGGAAGTGTAACAATAAACAAAACAGATACAGCAATTCTAATAGAAAACCTCCTCCCAAAACAAACCTACAAATACCAGTTAAAGAACACCGAACATAAAAGCAACGAGACAGAAATAACAACCCTTGTAAACGAAGAGAAACAAGCGGGAAAATATAGTTTAGAATTTAATGCAATAAGGCTCTCAAGTGGTGTTTATTTCTGCGAACTTAAGACTGATAAAAATTATTCAGCAAGAATAAAAATGATTTATTTAAAATAATTGAGGTAAGCAATGAAAAAGCTTTTTATATTTTTAATAGTATTTACCTACACACTAACTGCACAAAACCAATGGTTCTCTTTAACTCCATTCTGGGAAAAAGGAGGGCCGGGCATGGCTTTTAATATTGAAGCTTTTGACATGAATAAGGACGAAAATTTAGATGTTGTTGTTGGAAACTGGAACAACACGTATGTTTATTACGGGGGTTACGGCATACTTGATACAACTAAAGATGTAGTTTACACCGGGAGAATGCTTGCTGTATGCGACTACAACGGTGATGGATTTGATGACATGATTACTATGCACTTTACTAATTTTGACAGCGCACGCGGAGATTATGATGGAGAAATACTTTTTTACTGGGGAAGCGATACCACCAATTTAGCCATAGATACAATCCCCGATTACTCAATTCCCTTACCTACGCTTTATCCTACATTTGATAGATTTACTATGGGTTATATTACTGTTGGAATACAAAAAGGAGACTTAAACAATGACGGGAAAATAGATATTATCTTAAGTTCAACAGAGAATACAGAAGAGCCTGGAGGAATAGTCTCAAGGGGAAAAATATATATATATATGGGAAAAGAAACGCCCACAGACACTGCCGATTTTACTCTGATTGGGCAAGAAGTTCTTGCATACTATGGACATTTTTTTCAAATAGGAAATATAAATGGTGATGAATATGATGATCTTCTTATTAGTTCAAATAGAATAAGTACAACGGCAGTTTCATATGACAGCATAAATTACCTACATATTTTTTATGGATCGGAAAATTTTATTGCAGAACATGGCAGCGAATCCATAATTTACTCTTCCTTTGTTAATCCACCGGACAGTACAGCCGGATGGTTTTTAAGAAGGTTTTCTGTTGATGATATAAATGGCGACGGGATTGATGATGTTGTTGTGGGGAGATCATTTTATGATTATCCAAAATTAACTGCTGTACATTATGGAAGCAGTAATGGAATAGATAGTATCCCTTCATTTACCTTTATACAGGATACAACAACAAGCTTATTTTTCAGCGCCGCTGGGGTAACACAGAACATTGGGGACTTTAATGACGACGGCTATGATGATTTTATTATGTCTCCGGCAGGTTACCAGGTCTTTGCTCTTCATTTCGGCGGACCTTATGTAAGCAACGGCAATAATTATGGCGCTGCCGGTAGTTTAAATGCACATCCTGTTTTCCCAGAGAAGGGGGTTAATTTAGGTAATCAGACAAATGATAATGTTAATGACATAGCAGTAATTGTTCCGGGAGGTAGTGAAACAAGCAAAGGCTACATAATAATGTATTATGGACAAAGAATTCCTACAGATGTAAAAGAAAGTGAAGTATTTCCTAAAAATTTTAATCTATACCAAAATTACCCGAATCCATTCAATTCATCCACTTTAATAAGCTGGCATCTTTTTAATAACAATAAGGTTACTATAAAAATTTATGATTCTTTGGGAAAAAAAGTTGCAACTTTAACAGATCAAGAATTTTCCGAAGGAGATAACCAAATAGAATTTGATGCAGGCAAATATAAGCTTGCCAGCGGTGTTTATTTCTGCGAACTTAAAATAAAAGGAGGTGAAACGGCAAGAATAAAAATGCTCTATTTAAAATAAATAAATATTTTTAACACACACTGGAAAGGCACTTATAATGAAAAAGGTTTTTTCTTTTTTTGCAGTTCTTTTTCTTGTTTCCTCTCTTTTTTCTCAACAGGAAAAATTTATAATCGGGGTAGATTGGCTTAATCCTATTGCCGGCCCCCCAGCAACAAACTTCCAACCATTAAGCGGCAACTATTGGGATACCGCAAAATCGCTCGGTATAAACTATGCGGCATTAAACATAGGAGAACAGAATTATAATGGGGTTCAGTTAATAAGAGATGAACTAACAAAAGCAGCAGACAGAGATATTAAAATATTTCTTTATACATATAAAATAAATTGGGGTACCACTACAGGGCGCCCAAGAAGATGGATGTACCAGACGGAGGATAATTATGATTTCGGTTCGCATGGTACAGGTGTAAGTGTGCATCAACCTCCTGTAAATGGAATGCCGGAACCACACTGGAGCCAGGTAAATGTTGATGAGCAGGCGCCTAATTTTTTGAGGTTAACTACAGGAATACATCCAATAGGCTATGCAGCAGAGGATTTAATTAATGATAACGAGATACCGGATAATTTTCATTATGATGTTAAAATTAGAATTAGAAAAACTGTTTCTCAGGGAAGTTCATCCGTTCCGGTTTTAAAGGTTGTAGTAATAAATAAAACCAACGAACTTCCGCAGGAGCGTACTATTTTTGCAAATGAGCTGCAGCAAAATGTTTGGAAAGAGGTTAACGCTTTTCGTTTTTATAAAAGCGAAATAGGACCATTTACAGAGGATAATATTGAAGAGCAAGAAGTGATGTACGACGAGCTTGGAATATTAGGAGTTCCGGACTTTACTATAGTAGGCGAAGTAACAAACACCGCTTATGAAATAAAAGTTTACTGGTACGGTCAGGTAAGTTGCGATATAGATTATATTGCAATAGATGATAATTCATCAAATAATTTGCATACAGGGATACATGATAATTTAATTGCAACTACAGTTAATAATTTTAAAGATCATCCCGGTTTAGGAAACATAAAAGTTGCGGACGAACCGGAATATTTTAATTTTTTACCTGTAAGATATATGAATGAAAAAGTTCAAAGCTACCTTAATGGCGGCTACGAAGATAAACATGCTTTAAGTTTTAATAATGGAAGAATTTCTCAAAGATATTTGGCTCAAACAAAAATGAAGGTACATTTAGCGGATGTTTATCCTATTTTTCCCTCGGTACCGGAACCAGGCACCTCAAATTATACAAATAGTATTCAAGATCAATTTCAGGATGACTTAGTTTCACCTTTTTTACTTCCGCAAATAGATTGGTCAAATATTTTTAGCACACCATATTGGTTTACTCCGCAAGCTCATTCATGGACAGTTCCTGCTCTTAGAGAACCCTCTGCTTATGAAATTAAAGCTATGGTTAATTTAAGTGTTTGCTATGGCGCAAAAGGAATTCATTATTTTATGTTTTCACAGCCAAAAGTGGGAAATAATATAGATGGGCATACATTGTTAGATGATAATTTAAACGGACCTCTTCCGCGATATTATGATAACTATGGATATGAAAAATGGAATATTTTAAAGACTTTAAATCATAAGCTATCAAACATTGGAAATGAGCTTTTAAAACTTAAATGGACGAATGGCTTCAGTATTCATCAAGCTCAACCAATATGTAAATATATAACTAATATTGAAAGTTGTTATTTACCATCGTCAGAAGGAATGTGCGCAATAGATCCTACAGCATCAACTTATGTAGAATTAGGATTATTTAAAAAAGCTGATGAATCAAGTAACCCAAATATTGAACATT
>JAUXVN010000078.1 GCA_030684555.1 Ignavibacteria bacterium | reverse complement strand
AGGTTCACGAGATTCCCCAGTTCTGGGTTCACAAGATTCCCCACCTATAACTAACAAGATGTATAAAAATATGACATCTTTACAGCCTTAAATAAAAGGAGAAAAGATGTACTATCAAAAGGTGAGGTTTATGGATTTAGCAGAGATAACCCGTAGGCTAAGAGACGGTCAAAATATCAGTCAGATAGCAACTCAGACCGGAAGAGATCGAAAGACAATAAGGAAGTATATAAATGAGATAAAAGAAATCAGTGATGATCTTACAACAGTGACTGATAAAACTCTTTATAGCATAGCCGAACAGAACAAAAAAAACAAAGAGAAACAAAAACTCTACGAACCCTATTTAACAGAGATAAAAGAACATCTTCAAGATGAACATAATCCGTTAAAGATAAAGTCACTCTATGAGGTCATAACAGTTAAATACGAGCTTTCAGAAGCGGGCAGTCTAAGCAGTTTCAAAAGATTTCTTAAAGGCAATAACCTTAGAAGAGAACAGAAAATCACCTGCCGGATAGAAAGAGAGCCTGCCGGAGAGATCCAGATTGATTACGGCAAAGCCGGAAAACTTTTAGACCCGGTGACCGGTAAATCAAGAACAGTGTATATGTTCGTCGGGACACTTCCGCATTCCCGCCATAAATATGCAGAGTTTGTATTCAAGCAAGATCAGAAAAGTTTTGTAGAATCGCATGTGAAGATGTTTAACTACTATGCCGGAGTAACCAAAGTCCTAACGATCGATAACCTGAAAACGGGAGTAATAAAAGCCGATCTTTATGATCCGGCTATAAACAGAACGTATTTAGAAATGGCAGAGCATTATCAATGTTTTGTAAATCCTTGCAGAATAATTAAGCCCAAAGATAAACCGACCGTAGAACGGGATATGCAGACGATACGAGAGGAGTTTAGAAAGATGCTGGCAATAAATCCCTTTATCACTCTAACGGAAGCAAATAGTAAAATATTAGCGTGGCTTATCAATGACTATGGACAAAGACCTCATGGAACGACCAGGCAAAAACCTTATGAAATATTTAAGACTGTCGAACATCCGCTGATGAGTCCGTTACCAGAGAGCGACTATGAAATAACCGAATGGAAAGAAGCAAAAGTTCATCCGGATTGTTTTATACAGGTAAATAAAAAATCCTACAGCGTTCCGTATCAATATAGTGGGAAAACCCTAACCGTAAACGTTAAAAGGAAGATAGTAGACATCTATTACAACGCCGAGTTGATAAAGACCCATTATATTCCAAAGAGCAACAGACAGACCGATTACGATGACTTTCCGGAAAACATACAAATGGCAATAAGTGACCGGCTGCCGGCTTATCTACTTAAGGAGGCAGAAAGAATAAGCGGAGAGAACTTGCGGGAGTTAATAAATAAGCTGCTCACTCCTCACGCCTATATAAATCTCAGACGGGCACAAGGCATATTAGCTGTAGCGAGAAAGTATGACAGCAAAGTAACCGAAGAAGCTGCCTATATATCATTAACGGAACTCACATCGCATCATCCGAAACAGTTCAAGAGCATTATATTACATCTATTAAACAATCAGACAGACACAAGCCGGATGACCATATCAGATATGACCATGCAGTTTATGCGCCCGGCAAATTATTTTATTAACAATAACGGATAAAAAGAATATGTCAAACTATGCACAAATAAAACAGAACATGAGAAATTTAAAACTAACCGGAATTATAGAGCTGCTTGAGTTAAGAATAAAACAAGCAGAAGAATCTCAGTTAGCCTACTCGGAATTTATCTCTCTTCTTCTTAATGATGAACTTGAGGTAAGAAGAAACCGGAAAATAGAGCGCTTAATGACAAGAGCTAAACTTAAAAGTAATCAGACGATTGAAAGTTTTGACTTTAAGGCGAATCATTCCATAAACGCTTTACAGATACGTGAACTTGCCACGTTAAGATTTATAGAGAAATCAGAGAACATTTTTTTAATAGGATCAACCGGAGTAGGCAAAACACATCTGGCAAAAGCTCTGGCTCATAACGCATGCAGAAAAAACTTAAATGTTTTATTTTATACATTTGCCGGTCTTTTCTCTGAGATAACAAGAATGGAATTATTGGGTAAGGCGAATAACTTTCTGAAAGGGTTATATAAGTGTGATTTGTTGGTAATAGATGATTTTGCCTTTAAGAAAATATCGCCTCAATCGGCAGAATATCTTTACTCGATAGTGGATGAAAGGTATCAGAGTAAATCAATCATCTTTACTTCAAACAGAGCTATAGAGGACTGGATGGAAGTCTTCCCGGATCAGATAATCGCCAGTGCTATCCTTGACAGAATAGCACACAACGCACATCAAATAATTATCACTGGCGAGTCATTCAGAAGACAGCATAATCTTAAAAAACAAAATCGGTAAGTAGCCATTTTTTATGAAAAATTAGAATCGCTATATTTGCAATCAAGGTGGGGAATCTTGTGAACCTACAGCTGGGGAATTATGTGGTTGTTGACAGTATTTATTTTTATTGGTACAATTAGTAATTTTTACTCAAATTAATTGTTCTTCAAATGTTCCAAGAATGACATTGATAATATTCAATGATTCATATTTTGAACCTACAAACCATTTAAATTTAAAAATATATAGTTCAAGAATAGAACTTCCTCATAAGTATATAGAAATTGGGACTATGAAATATGAGGGACAAATTAATTTAGATGAATTAAAAAAAAGGTCTGCCTCAAGAGGTGCTGATGGGTTAATACTTGATGGCAACAATTACATTTTAATTAAATTTATTGAAATTAAGGAGCAAAATGATGCGCACGAAATTATTTGATTTTATCATAATTCTTGTAATGTTTTGCAATCCAATAATTTTTCCGCAAACCATGAGTCACGATAAATTATTAGAAATGAAAAACTCTTTGACATTAGGATTAAGTGATAAAGGTTTAGCTATTGGAGCGGAGCTTATGAGTAGGGCTGAATATTCAGATGTTAGAGAAGAAGCTACTTTTTATATCGCAGAATTATTCTTTTTATTAGCGATAGAATCTGATAAGACTAATTCCAAAATAAGTTACGCGAGCAAGGCGTATACTTATTATCTCGTTTTACAAAATGATTATCCTTCCTCTCAATTTAGTAAATCTATATTAAAACGAATAAATTTTTTACTATCATCTTTTAAAGAATATGCTTTATTTAGGGATCTTCTTAACCCTCTTCTAAATGAATCTTCAATTGTTGAAGATAAATTAAGGTTTGCCACTAATCTGTTTGATTTCAAACAACCTAATCCGTACATTTTTTTCTTAACGGGGATCTCAAACCAAACTCCCATTGAAACATTAGATAGATACTTTGATGAAATTATTGTAAACCATCCAGAGTTTGAAATATTTGCTTATTATTATAAAATATTGGCTCACCTTTCAACGATTAGAGGTGTTGATTTTTTTAAGGATGGAATTGTTGAATTTGATATTGAAAAAATTTCCCTTAAAGAAACCGATGGTTTTATTAGTATAAAAAAGGATTATGTACCAAAAGGTCGTGAATTAAACCGTAAATTAAATGGGATTTTATCTTCTATAAGTAAAAAATATCCAAATCATCCTCTAATTTTAAATTTGCATCTGATTTTTGCAAAAATATTTATTAATATAACAGACGATAAGATAGATTCAGCAACAAAAAAGCATGTAGAATTCGTTGTTCAAAATGAATTGGATAAAACTCACCCACGTTATTTGTTAGCGAAAGAGTTTCTTATTAGTAATAAATTTTATTAAGATTCGGTACATTAAGTAATTTATTAAATGGAATATTGATCATTGGTTACTAAATTAAATTTACCAATTCGTATAGAATGGCGGACTATTTCCCAGATGGTATAATTGAATGAAAGTAATTTGCATAGCAGTCAAAGACCACTCATCAACTGCACCGGAAGAAGAAATGGAAGCAGACCACATTTAACCTTGTGAGGATGTGAGGAAAAAATAACAACTCGTTTTGGGCAACTAAAACGGGAATGGAAATCTATAAATAATAATTAACTCGGCGCTTGAGTTTTAACAACTTGTCTCTTTGGGATAACACGCCGTTTGGCATACTGATTTGTACTCTATTTAGTGTGCCAACGTTATCAAGTTCCCCAAAGGGGAACTTTTATCTTGACATTAGTATGGGAACTGCATAAGTTATGCATGTAATTAGCAAAAAAACTTTAATAGATTTCTATAAAATAAAAGATTTTAGTGATTCAAAAGGACAGCTGGAATCATGGTATTGTGAAGCAAAAAATGCAGAGTGGACTTCACCGGCAGAAGTAAAAGAAAAATATAGATCAGCTAGCATTCTAAAAAATAATCGAATTGTTTTTAATATTGCCGGTAATAAATACAGATTGGTTGTTAGAGTAAATTTTGAGTCTAAAACTATATTTATACGATTTATAGGAACACATAAAGATTATGACAAAATTGATGCGGAAAATATATAAAAATGAACCATTTAATTAAAAATATTAACGACTACGAAAAAGCATTAGCAAGAATAGATGGAATTTTCGATGCTAAACCTGGAACATCTGAGTATGACGAATTGGAACTACTTACAACACTCGTCGAGCTATATGAAGAAAAACATTTTCCAATTGATTTTCCGGATCCATTAGAAGCAATAAAATTTCGAATGGAACAACTAGGGCTAACTCAGAAGGATATGACTCCATATTTCGGCAGTAAAAGTAAAGTCTCTGAAATTTTAAATGGGAAACGTACGCTTACATTGTCAATGATGAGAGCATTAAACAGTGAATTGGGTATCCCCGCTGAAGTTTTGCTACGGAAACCTGATGGTAAATTCCCCACATCATATCAGCATATAGTATGGTCTAATTTTCCGGTTGGTGAAATGGTAGACCGTGGTTGGCTTCCAAAGGTGAGTAATATAAGGGAAAAATCAGAAGAAATAATTAGAAGCTTCATAACTGCCATTGGTGGGTTGGAAATGATTCCTACAAGTTACTTTCGACAAGGTGGGAGAGGGAGATACAATCCCAAAATGGAAAAGTATTCACTTGCAGCATGGTGTTTGCAAGTCATTTCACTATCTAAAAAGCAAAAATTAAACACAAAGTTTACTAAAGGTTCAATCGATTTAAGTACTTTAAAAGAAATATCTCACTTAAGCTATTTTGATAACGGTCCCTTACTCGCTAAAGAATACCTTGAAAAGCAAGGTGTTCATTTAATAATATTACCACATCTACCCAAGACTTATCTTGATGGTGCGGCTTTGTTATTGCCGGACGGTACTCCAATAATCGCATTGACCCTGCGTTATGACAGAATTGATAACTTTTGGTTCTGCCTGTTACATGAGTTAGCTCATGTTTCCTTACATCTTTCAGAGACAGAAAGATTTATTGTTGATGATTTTGATTTACATATAAATGAAATTGATGACAATACAATAGAAAAAGAAGCTGATGATTTGGCAAGTGAAGGGTTAATTTCGAAACAAATTTGGAACAGCAAATCGGTTAAAGAAAATAATATACCTTCAATTTATAAATTGGCAAGCGAGTTAAAAATCCACCCCGCAATAATAGTCGGTCGAATAAGATTTGAGGCTAATAATTATAGATTGCTTTCGAATCATGTTGGCAACAAACAAATCCGCAAGCACTTTTTATAATATTTACAGCATTTGCATAGCAGTCGAGGACCATTCAGATGGAAAGGAACCAGACCACATTTCTCTTTAGCATAAAGGGGAGAAGAAGCTATCTGAAAATTGTTAAATGTTAATTTAGTTATAAGGATTTAATCCGGTCTATTTTTTCTTTGAATTATAATAACCTAAAATCAATCCGAGTACAACTGACCACAATGCTGCCAGCCCAATCTGAAAGGGCTTTGGTAACATAAATGTGATTGTATGAGCAGGGAGCCAAAACCATAAAAGTGAATACATCCCTTTATCGATATTCGCCCAATTATTTTCCTTAGCAATTAAATTGTCCAGGAGTCTGTGCATAATTACAAGAAAAGGACCGAATTGCAGATTCATAGTAGCGGATATAGCAAAAGCTTCCCAAAAATAATTTAACCCGGGGAGTAGACTTTTTTCAACTAATCCTTGAACAAAATAATTAAATCCAACAAAAGCATATTTAATGCAGACGGCAAGAAAAGCCCATTCCAGCATTTTCAGAATAACTGTTTTATATGTGAAGGGTAAGAATATTCTTTTTTGAATCACCCATTTTGATATCATATCGCCAAGTGTGCTGAGTATCGCGAATTGAATCATAGCTGTGATTATCGGATAGGCTTTAACAGTTTCTACATACCAATTCATTGATATTTTCCCGTTGAATTATTTTAAATAAACCATCTTTTTTGTTTCGATAAAATTACCAACTCTGATTTGGTAAAAATAAATACCTCCGGACAATTCTTTTCCGTTAAACTCAACTTCATAAATACCGGGAGAAAGTTCTCCGCTGATAAGTGTAGCAACTTTCTTTCCGAGAATATCATATATTTTTAATGATGTTAGTGAGGATAAATTATCGTCCTTGCTGTTGCGAGATAAATCTTGCACTACATTCGGAATCGAGAATTTGATTTTGGTTGTAGGATTAAATGGGTTTGGATAGTTCTGATACAACTCAAAATCTTTTGTTATCACATCATTATTTTCATCAACAGAAGATGTTGATGATGGGAAAAAGTATTCTAAAATGAAATCAATATTTGCACGCCATAATCCCCAGCTATGCCCCTCGGGAAATTCGCTCCAATGATAATCATATCCTCTATTTAACAGTGTATCGCGAAATGGTCTCATATTTTGGTAAACCGATTCGTACGTTCCCCAAACTGAAGCGTAACGAATATTTTTAATTGGTCCACTTAAAATCTGATTATAAACTTCATAATTATTTGGCCAGAATGCGGCACTATGCAAACCGCACAATCCAAACACATCTGGATAATTATAACTTATTAATGCTGAAATATTTCCACCGAATGAATCACCAAGAACCAACCTTTGTGATGCGCTGTCTATAGTTCTGTAAAGCGAATCAATTAACGGAACTAATTCGTTTACAAAAAACGATTGATATTGCATGCGTAGATTTCCTGCATACTCATCATTTCTATTTGTCGGTTTTACAAAAACACCGATTACTTCGTCAATTTTATTGGCGGCAATCAGATTATCAATTACATTAACTCCGCTTCCTAAAGTGACATACTCAGAGCCATCTTGAAAATAAACAGTGGGATATCTTTTGAGAGGATTTATGTTATAAGAAGCCGGAACTAATATTTGTAATTGATAAGTTTTACCTGTGTTGTTACTCGCTATTGAAGTTGTAATGAGATTCCCATGTTGAATATTCTGATTGAAATTGATTTCCCATGGCTGAATATAATCAGGCATTGCAAGCTCGGAGTTTGGACCATAACCGCCCGAAACTCTGTTGGGATTGTATGGATCCAATATCCACGTACTTCCATTTAGAACAAGTTTATAATCGAGTCGTGCATTGTTTTCAAATATTTTTTTGTAATAAAAGAAGTTGGAGTTGGGGAGTTTGGATAATGATAAATTAGCTGTCCAATTAGTGAAATCTCCTGCTATAGAAACTGAATTTACATTTCCTTTGTAGAGAAATACTGCCCATGAATCTTCCGCAATCGGGATGCGTATGTTTCTATGAAAACTAATAAAACTATCAAGCACTGCACTTTTTTGAAGCGAGTCGGATATTCCGTTTACATAGCTGATGAATGAATTGAAATTTGTTTGTGCCGATGTGAAATTAATCAGCAACAAAAACAGAAGACCTATTATTGATTTCTTCATCTCCCCGCCGAATGATGTTACTTAATAACTGCCCTTACGCAGATGTCATGCTGAATTCATTTCAGCATCTAAATATTATGGGAAAACAGATTCTGAAACAAGTTCAGAATGACAAGTAGTCTTTTTTTTATATCTTCTGCATAAGGTGATTTAATAATTATCCGATAAACTCTTTAACCGCACTAAAAACTCTTTCAACATCAATTTCTTTAATGCACTTATACTGAATGTCTGTTCTGCTGCAACTTAACGGTTTTGGAGAATAAAAGAAACATGGAGAACAGTCGAGATTTAACGATACAATTTTATGTTTTGTATGCCATGGGTAAATGTAATTACTGTTGGTTGGACCAATAATAGCAACTACTTTACGTTTCATTGCTGCGGAAACATGCATTAAACTTGAGTCATTAGTAACCATCACCGCGCATTTTTTAATGAGAGCAGCACTCTCCGCAAGATTGTTTGAATCAACAATAAATATCGAAGAGTTATTTACTCCGGTAATAATAGATTCATTAAGTTCTTTTTCTTCAGGTCCGCCGAAAAGGATAATTTTTGCGTTTAGTTCTTTAATCAGTTTCTTTGCAAGTCCGATGAATTTTTCGGGTTCCCATCTTCTTTTGATATGATTTTTTAAGGTGGCACATCCCGCATGAAAACCGATAATCAGTTCATCTTCGTCTAAAGCGTTTCTTTTTAAAAAACCGGCGGCAAAATTTTCATCATTTTCAGTAAGTGGAAAAAGCAAATCATTTTCTTCATAATCTTTTATGTTAAACATTTTTCTTACAAGAAGAATATTCTCTTCAACATTATGGAAATTATCTTTTTCTTCTATTCTAACGGAATTAAGAAACCCGAAGTTTCTTTTATCTTTCCGAATATAACTTATAGCCCCTCTATTCTTAGCTAAAGATAGAAAGCTAATTATATTGTATTCTTTTCTGTTGGAGGGATAAACATTTATTGTATAATTATATCTACCGATTAGTTTAGAAAGGAATAAAAGAGATTTTAATGCCCCTTCTTTTAGAAAGTCAAAATGAATAACCGAATTGAATAATCCGGTTCGTTCATAAATATCCTTAACACCGCCAAACATAACGAGTGCATCTATTTGAGTATCCGGTAAATGCTTGCGCATCAACTGTAATGCGGGAGTGAACATTAACGCATCACCGATTCCGGAAAGGGCGTAGACTAAAACTTTTTTCTTCATATTAAAAAAAAATAGTGAACGCTGTTATACGTTCACTATTAAAATAATCGGTTATATAAAATTACTTTTTAGCTATAGTATCTTTTGCTGTTTTTTGTGACTTAAAATGTTCCATCATATTAATAATTGACGGGTCATTGGGATAATAACTTTTCAATCTTGTAAGAATATTAATTGCTTTATCGTATTCGCCTAAGTTTTCATAAATATCAATCAATAAACGATATGGATTGTACTGTGAAGAAACATCAGTTGGATTTTCTTCGATAATTTGTAATGCTTTTACTTCAATTTCTTTTGCAAGTTCAGCATATTTTTCTTTTGCATTTGCAGCAGAATAAAGCCCTGCAATATCGAATAGAATTCTATGGTCAATCGGAATCACCGATCTCGGAATTCTTTTTTCCATTTCATCAAGAACTTCAACACATTTTGCAGTTTGATTTCCGTTGTTAATATAATATAATGCTAAACGGATATATGAGTTCCTATAGTTTTGAGTTAGGCGCTCATGATTATCATCAAAGAAAACGCCCTTATCATCCAACCCTCTGAACTTAAATCCGGGTTTATAGTCTTTGCTGAAAGTCGGATTTACATCAAAAAGTTGAGCACGCATAATGTCTTCGTTGATAAACTCCATTCCGGGTTTTTTCTTTTCGGGAACTAAACGATGAGCCATACCTTCCATCTTGAGATAATCACTCAGACCGATTTTACTATCTTCTGAACATGTAACAGCAAAGTAAATCGGACGTTCCCAATTATTAGCTTCAACAATTTCTTTTACCATCAGATCTTGAACCCGCACAGCTTTAATATCACCGTAACCGATAGTATTATTCATTCTGAAGGTAATGCTTCCGGTTTTAAGTACACTTGAGTCAATTATATTGTACTGTTTGAAATCACTGGCAGATAACATATTCTCTCCAGGAGCGGGAATTGTAACATCCTGTGGATTCCATTGAATCGGACGAATATCTTCAATCTGGGCATCACTTAATCTTAATTTTATTTTTGGTGTTCCGTAAGGTTCGGTATTTTTTAATTGTTTAATATACCAGGGAGTATTAATCAAACTAAGATTAGCAATTCGAACATCTCGTCTAACACCTTCTACATCTTGTAAATACCAAAGGGGGAATGTATCGTTATCACCGTTTGTGAAAAGAATTGCATTCGGGGCACAACTTTGAAGTAAGTTGTATGAATAATCCCATGGAACCCAATTGTTAGATCTATCATGTGTAAAGTAGTTAGCTTGAAACATTCTTATCGGAACAAAAATAACTCCAAAGGCTAATATCCCATATACTGCGGCTTTCTTTGCAGATTCAGCTTTAAGTTTATCTTGTGCAAGGTCAATTAATCCGCGTATTGCAATTGCAATCCAAATTGAATAAACGAAGAAAGCACCGACATAAAAATAATCTCTTTCGCGCGGCTGCGGCTGCTGTTGGTTCTGATAAAATGCAGTTAAATAACCCATAAAAATAAAGAGTATCATAAAGGTTGATGCCATCTTCCAATCTTTTCGGAAATGGAAATAAATTCCGAGTAAACCGAGTAAGAAAGGAATCCCATAAAGAGAATCTTTTGCTTCTCCTGAAAATCTTATATTGAATGCTTTCCCAAGTATATTCCCGACTCCATTAAAAGGCCACATGTTAACGCCTGCATCTTGATTCCAACTCTCACGACCGGCATAATTCCATAATAAATAGCGGGTCATCATATGATTCATTTGATAACGCCACCAGAAATCGAGATCGCTAGTGTAGTTGCTGTAAACTCCCATTTGATGCGGCTCAGTTGCAAATCTTCTTTTGAAGGTTGGGAAGTCGCCGTATTGTTCACGATTTAAGTATGATACTAATTCGGTAAAATCATTTGGTTCATTTTCGTTCATAGGGGGTTGTTGATTTGCACGAACTATTACCATAGTATAAGTAGCAAATCCCAAAAAGATAAAAACCAAAGAGAGTGAAACGAGGTGTAAAGTTGGTTTATTGTTTTTTACTGAATAATGAACACCGTAAGCAAAAGCACCGAGAAGAACTGCAATGAATAAAAGCTCGGTCCATATATTATTACCTGCGATGCTTGACATAATTCCCGGAAAAACCTTTACCATACCGGGATATGTTATAACAAGTGCAATTCCGCCAATTATCAATTGAATATAAATAGAATTCCTACTAAATAATTTTTTCCAGAAAGCACCCATTATCAAAATGCTGATTCCGGCAACAATCAACTTAAACCTTGAATCAAACGATTGATATTCTTCAGGTGATGGAGGAGTTGAACTTGTTTGTCCACCCCAAAGTGCAAAAGCGAGCACTAAAATAAGGGCAGTATGTCCCAATAGAATATATCCGGTTCTTTTGAAGGATTCTTCATCATCGACATATTTTCTAAACATAATAATCATCACAACCGAAATAACCGCAAGCACACTCATAAGATGAACGGCTGTTGATAAACCGATTAAATATGCAATCATCAAAATATATTTTTCGTTATCTCTATTATCTGCTTTGTCGTTCCATAACATCATCAAATAAGTTATTCCAGCTAAAAGGAAAGTACTGGTTGCATAAACTTCTGCTTCAACGCCGTTAAACCAGAATGTATCGCTAAACGAAAAAGATAAAGCACCGATTGCAGCAGCAATATAAGTCCCGAGTGCATCAAGCATATTTTTAGGTTCTTTACCACGATAATTTTGGATCAACATTACAGCTATTAAATAAAGGAAGAAAACCGATAGCCCACTTGCAATTACTGAGATTGCGTTCACTCTAAATGCAATATTATCGGCAAATGGAATCATCGAAAAAATTCTTCCTAATAGAAGAAAGAAGGGTGTTCCCGGAGGGTGTGGTACTTGTAAAGAGAAGCTTGCAGCGATAAACTCACCGCAATCCCAAAACGAAACCGATGGTTGAACAGTAAAAAATAGAACAGTTACCGAAATAATAAAAACCGCAACTCCTATTAAACGTTCGAGAAGTTTATAATTCATTTTATCCTCAATTATGAAACAGAAACAAAAAATTACTTACAACAGATTTATTTATCAATATAAAAATTCAGAATATTGTTTGGTTATTGCGGATCATCCGGCTTTTTGAAGAAGTGGTCATAATTCTTTTTCACCGCAGAGACACAATATTTTTCATATAACGATTTAGCTTTCGACAAAGAGACGGTATCAAACTCTTCCTCATCTTTATGCCTTTTTAACAACATCTTGAACTCAGCGTCATCCTTACCTTTAATCTTATAGTCGTAACGCTTGAGTTCTTCAATATATTTTTTTTGATCTCTAAAAGACATAATTATCTCTTTCTATTAAATTTCAGAAATAATTCTGTAAAGATATGAAATTAGACGTCTTATTCGATATGATTTCTTCATATTTTTTTCGATTTTTGAACAATAAATTGTTCCAACATGAATATGAAACAGAGACTGCATTATTTCAAAATACACAAACCTTACGGAGTGTTGAGTCAGTTTACGGACAATTCCGGAAGACCAACACTTGCTAATCTATATGATTTTCCGCATGATGTTTATCCGGTGGGCAGATTGGATAGAGACAGTGAAGGGCTTCTTCTATTAACGAATGATAAAGCATTAACCGACTTTCTGTTAAATCCGATTTATGAACACGAAAGAGAATATGCAGTTCAAGTTGAAGGAACGCCCTGTCAGGTTGATTTAGAAAAACTTGAGTCGGGTGTTATGATTGAAGGAAGAAAGACAAAACCGGCTAAGGTAATTATTTATTCAGAAGGGAATAATTTGCCCGAACGAAATCCCCCAATCAGAATAAGAAAAAGTGTTCCCGACTTTTGGATAAAACTTATCATCACAGAAGGCAGAAACAGACAGGTAAGAAAAATGACTGCCGCTATTGGATTTCCGACTTTAAGGTTGATTCGTGTCAGAATAGCAAATATTCTTCTGAGTGATTTATCTTCGGGAGATGTAAAAGAATTAACTTCCAACGAGATAAAACTTCTTCACTCTTTGATACGGAAATAAAAATTTTTTTTGCAGATGTTTGGAAATTCCACCAAATAATTTCTATCTTTCAGTCCGTCAATCAATGTGTGTAACTATTTTAAGGATAACAAAATGAAAAAAGCATCTCTGGAAGAAGTAAACATTACTTCCGTGCTCGAAGAACATCGTTTATTTAAGCCTTCAAAAGAGTTTACTAAACAGGCTAATCTTAAATCATTTGAAGAATATAAGCGGATGTATAAAGAGTCTATTCTTAATCCGGAAAAATTTTGGGGAGATGTTGCAGACAATCTGTATTGGTTTAAATATTGGAAAAAGGTGCGGCAGTGGAATCCCCCTAACGCAAAATGGTTTATTGGCGGTAAGACGAACATCAGCTATAATTGCATTGATAGACATCTTACTACATGGCGAAGAAATAAAGCAGCAATTATTTGGGAAGGTGAACCCGGAGATACACGCATTTTAACTTATCAAGTTTTGCATCGTGAAGTAAGTAAATTTGCGAACGTATTAAAACAACTTGGTGTTCAAAAAGGAGATCGGGTAGCTGTATATATGGGAATGGTTCCCGAACTTGCTATAGCAATTCTGGGTTGTGCGAGAATTGGTGCTGTTCATACGGTTGTTTTCGGCGGGTTCAGTGCTGAAGCATTAAAAGATAGAATTAACGATGCTGATGTTAAGCTTGTGATAACTTGTGATGTTGCAGTCAGAAGAGGCTCTCTTGTTCCATTAAAACCGGCTGTTGATAAAGCATTAGAAGGGTGCCCTCAAGTTGAGAATGTAATTGTCTATAGAAGAATAACAGACTCACCCACGAACATTGTTGCCGGAAGAGATCATTGGTGGCATGAAATAATGCAATCTGTTAACGATAAATGTGAAGCTACTCCTCTTGATTCAGAGCATCCTCTATTTATCCTATATACAAGCGGGACCACCGGAAAACCAAAAGGAATTTTACATACGACGGGCGGTTACATGGTAAGTACTTACTTCACTTCAAAATTGGTTTTTGATTTAAAAGATGAAGACATCTATTGGTGTACTGCTGATATCGGCTGGATAACCGGGCATTCATACGTTGTCTATGGTCCTCTTGCTAATGGTGCAACAACAGTTATGTACGAAGGTGCTCCAAATTATCCTGACCCCGATAGGTTTTGGCGCATAATTGATAAGTATAAAGTGAATATTTTCTACACGGCGCCTACAGCAATACGTGCATTTATTAGGTGGGGTGAGCAGTGGGTTCTTAAACATGATCTTTCAAGTTTGCGATTGTTGGGAACGGTTGGAGAACCAATAAATCCGGAAGCATGGATGTGGTATTATAAAATTATCGGAAAGGCAAAATGCCCGATTGTTGATACATGGTGGCAAACTGAAACCGGTGCAATTATGATTTCACCGCTGCCGGGAATTACAACAACAAAACCTGGTTCATGTACTTTCCCGTTGCCCGGAGTTTTGCCTGATGTTGTTGATAGAAAAGGAAAAACTGTTCCAACCGGTTCAGGAGGATTTTTAATTATTAAGGATACATGGCCCTCAATGCTTCGAACAATTTATGGTGATAAACAACGTTTCAAAAAACAATACTTTGGTGATTATAAAGGATTTTATTTTACAGGCGATGGCGCCCGTAAAGATAAAGACGGTTATTTTTGGGTAATGGGAAGAGTTGATGATGTTATTAATGTTTCAGGACATCGACTTGGAACTGCAGAAATTGAGAGTGCACTTGTGAGCCATAGAGACGTTGCTGAATCAGCAGTTGTTGCTCGTCCCGATGAAATTAAGGGGAGTGCGATAGTTGCTTTTGTTTCTCTCGAATCAGGAAAAATACCTACACTCCTTTTAAAAGAAGAATTGAGAAATCATGTGGCTCAGGAAATCGGTCATATTGCTAAACCGGATGAAATTAGATTTACAGATTCACTTCCAAAAACACGAAGCGGTAAAATTATGAGGCGTCTATTACGTGAAATAGCTACAAGCGGTAACATTATTGGCGATACTTCTACACTGGAAGATTTTTCAGTTTTAGAAAAACTTCGTGATGAGGATTAGTAATCTTATCACATCTTAATAAGGTATTTAATTTAAATAGGGGCTTTCTAAGAAGTCAGTTTTTTCATTAACCAACACTTTCAAGTGTTGGATTTTGAGCTAAACACAAAACCTTTTTAAACGGTTTTACCTGTGCGCCTCCGGCGTAACCGTTTTTTTACTTTTTGGTCAGCCCGACAACTTTGAGTAACAGAAATATTTGGTTTTAATATGAATAATAATGCACGCCTTTCACTTTCTAAAGATAAAATAAAAGTTCTGCTTCTTGAAGGGGTTCATCGATGTGGAATCGATTTATTTAAAGAGAACGGTTATAGCAACATCGAGTATTTAAGCGGTTCGTTGGAACATGAAGAACTAATTAAAAAGATAAAAGATGTTCACATTATCGGTATACGGTCGCGCACATTATTAACAAATGAAGTCTTAAAATATGCAGAAAAGTTAATCGCTATCGGCTGTTTTAGTATCGGGACAAATCAAGTTGATCTCATCTCCGCAAAGAAAAAGGGAATCCCGGTTTTTAATGCTCCTTTTTCAAATACACGTTCGGTTGCGGAACTTGTTGTAAGTGAAGCAATTTTACTTCTGAGAAAAATTCCTGAAAAAAATTATGCAGCACATAAAGGTGAATGGTTAAAGGATGCTTCTTCCTCTTTTGAAGCTCGCGGAAAAGTAATAGGAATTATCGGTTATGGACATATCGGATCTCAAGTTTCAATTCTTGCTGAAAACTATGGAATGAATGTTATCTATTATGATATCGAAAATAAACTCAGTCTTGGAAACGCTCATCCATCTTCCAGTTTAGAACTGCTTCTTTCATCATCTGACATTGTTACTTTACATGTTCCGGAGACGGAGCTGACAAAAAATATGATTACAAAAAAAGAAATTGCTTTGATGAAAAAAGGGGCGGCTCTTATAAATGCTTCTCGTGGAACCATTGTTAATCTTGACCATCTCGCAGATGCTTTGCAAAAGAAACATTTGTCAGGTGCAGCGATTGATGTTTTTCCTATTGAGCCAACTTCAAATAAAGAAGAATTTGTAAGCGTTTTGCAAAACTTTCCGAATGTACTTCTCACTCCTCATATCGGCGGGAGCACTGCCGAAGCTCAAGCAAGTATTGCCGTTGAAGTATCTGAAAAACTGATTAAGTATAGCAATGTCGGTTCTACTCTCAGTGCAACTAATTTTGTGGAAGTTTCACTTGCTCCAAATGTTAATAAACAACGTTATCTTCACATTCACCAAAACAAACCGGGAATACTAAACAAGATTACAAAAGTGTTTACCGCAAAAAAATTAAATATCGCATCACAGTATTTGCAAACCGATGCTTATATCGGTTATGTGATTTTGGATATAGACGGGAAAGTAGACTCTAAAGAGATTATGAAAGAACTAAAATCAATTAGAGGGACAATAAAAACAAGAGTGTTGTATTAATGCTTTCTAAACTGTTACAAATCTTTCTTTTCAAAAATGAAAAATGAAATCGCTAAACCTGCTATCAAAAATATTGTAGAATAAATAAGAAGTTCATATTGAACATTTTCATTCTGAAGTAAAATTTGTTTGAAAACAGTTTTAACTATATCATGAACCTGCGGTAACAAGTAATATAGAAAATCTAAAAACTGTTTAAGTATATCACTACTGATGAAGTTGCTGATAGAATCGCGAGCTGCAAGTATTGGGCTTAACACAATAAAATAGAAATATGTAACTATCATTCCCAAAGCAGAACCACGCGTTAGTAACCCGGAAATTATCAAGAAGATGTTTAGCAGAGCGAATGTAAATGTAATAACTGGAATTGCTAATAATACTGTAAAACTCCAGAGATTAAAATAAAAGGAGACAACTAAAAATATTCCTACAACAAGGTAAGTCATGTTGATAAAAACAAAAGTTACACCGCCGAGATATTTACCAACAAGAAGCTGAGTTCTGCTAATCGGTTTTGATAAAAAGACATCAATTGTTCCTTTCTCAAGCATTGAAGAAATCAGATTTGCACAGGAAAAAATAGCAATCAAAATAAACAGATCGGATAAAAACAAAATTGCAGAGACTTCAAAACCAAGTACAATCTTTTCCATTTCATCATAGCCAGGGTTGGCGTTACCGAATTGATTTATCATAACGGAACCATTAGCCAAAATCATCCAGATAATTCCAATTGCAAGCGTTGAGATTATTCCAAAGGCTATAAAGAGTTTTCGGGCAAAAAGTTCACGAAGCGTATATAAAATTATTATAAAAATATTTCGCATACTATTTCACCTTATCCAAATCTTTAATCAAGCTGATAAAAATTTCTTCGAGAGAAAGTTTCTGCTTAATTAATTCTTTTATCGTAATTCCATTAAGTCTCAATAAATCAACAAATTTATTTAACCCATCTTCATCTGTTCCGGAAAGGACATAGGTAAATCCGTTTAACTTTTTTAGTTGGAAATTCACAAAATCACTTTTACTTAGAAATGTATCGAGTTCAGAATCTGTTGTAATTCGATATTCATTTTCAATTGCCGTAAGATCGCTGATGCTCCCTTGTTTAATTAATTTTCCTTGATGAAGAATCGCAACATTGTCGGTTATCAATTCAACTTCTGATAAGATATGACTATTAAGGAAAATGGTTTTGTTTTCATTTTTCAATCGTACTAAAATATCGCGGATTTCTTTTCTGCCGATTGGATCAATTCCGTCTGTCGGCTCATCAAGAAAAATTAAATCCGGATTATGAATTATTGCTTGAGCAATTCCCAATCGCTGCATCATCCCTTTTGAAAATGTTTTAACTTTCTTCTTCTCAACTCCCTTTAATCCGACTAATTCTAATGCTTCAAATATTTTTCTTTTTAAACCATCATAGTTTAGTTCGCTCAATAATCCGAGATAATAAAGGACTTGATAAGCCGTTAGAAAATTCGGGAATCTATGATTTTCAGGAAGGTAACCGATTCGTTTTTTGTTTTTATAGTTATTAGTCGAATCGCCAAATAAAGAAAATCTTCCTTCGGTTGGATGAGTTAAACCGAGTAAAATTTTTACAAGAGTAGTTTTGCCGGCACCATTTTGACCGAGTAATCCGAATATTTTTCCTCTTTCAACTGAGAGAGAAACATTATCTAAAGCTAGTACGTTATTCTTTCTTTTTAGAGACGAATAAGATTTAGAAAGATTTTCAATTTTTATTATTTCCATGTTTTACTTTTAATTATTCAACTTAATATCGGCTATTGACATTATTGTTCGAAACTGATCTTTTCCATATTCTGGTTAAGAAAATGAAATTAAGAAATAGTGTTTAATCATAATTCAATATTGGACGCAGCCATCTTTCTGTTTCGATAATACTCATTCCTTTTCTGGTATGATAATCAAGCACTTGATCTTTTGATATCTTCCCGACGTTAAAATATTTTGCTTCCGGATGTGCGAAATATAAGCCGCTCACTGATGCAGTCGGGTACATTGCAAGACTTTCAGTTAAAGTAATTCCGGTATTTTTCTCGACAGAAAGTAATTCAAATATCGTTGTTTTTTCCGTATGATCAGGTTGCGCCGGATAACCGGGAGCCGGGCGAATTCCCCGATATTTTTCTTTTATCAATTCTTCATTTGAAAGATTTTCATCTTTTGAATAACCCCAGAATTCTTCCCGTACTTTTTGGTGGAGGTGCTCTGCAAAAGCTTCGGCTAATCGGTCAGCGATTGCTTTTACCATTATTGAATTATAATCGTCATGATCTTTTTCATATTTGTCGATTAAAGCCTCGATCCCAATTCCGGTTGTTACGGCAAAAGCACCGATATAATCTTTAACATTACTTTCTCTCGGAGCAATAAAATCAGCAAGTGCGATGTTGTTAGAATCTTTCGATTTCATCCCTTGATTTCGTAAGGTGTGGAATACAGATAAAACTCCTTGACGTGAATCATCGGCATAAACTTCAATATCATCTTCAATACTGTTTGCGGGGAACAACCCGATTACTCCATTTGCCTTTAATGAATTTTCAGCGATTATATTGTCTAACAATTTATTTGCATCGTCAAAAAGTTTTTTTGCTTCAGTTCCATATTTCTCATTTTCAAAAATTGTTGGATATTTTCCCTTCAATTCCCATGTCATAAAAAAAGGAGTCCAGTCGATATACTTTCTAAGTTCTTCGATAGGATAAATATTCAAAACTGTAACACCAAGTTTTGCCGGAGCAGTTATTGGAACAGACTTCCAATCAAAAGCAGGCTTGTTTTTTCTTGCTTCTTCAAGTGAAAGATATTTTTTGTCTTCTCTTCTTCTTAAATGTTCATCCCGCAGATGTTGATATTCATCATTAATCTGTTTAACAAAGTTATGACGAATCTTCTCATCATCATTAATTAAATTACTGACAACGGGAACACTGCGTGATGCATCTAAAACATGGACAACAGGATGACTATAATTCGGAGCAATTTTAACGGCAGTATGAATTCTTGAAGTTGTTGCTCCGCCGATCATCAGAGGAATATTTAAACCTCTCCGTTCCATTTCTGCAGCCACAAAACACATCTCATCTAACGAAGGGGTAATGAGTCCGCTTAAACCGATCACATCTGCTTTTTCATCGATGGCTGTTTGGATTATCTTTTCCGCCGAAACCATTACACCTAAATCGACTACTTTATAATTGTTACAGCCGAGGACAACCCCGACAATATTTTTCCCGATGTCATGAACATCCCCTTTAACGGTAGCCATTAAAACTTTTCCGGCTTCGCGAAAGTCATTTGCAGCAGCTTTTTCTTCTTCGATATAGGGGATAAGAATAGCAACGGCTTTTTTCATAACGCGTGCGCTTTTAACTACTTGCGGAAGGAACATTTTACCGGCACCAAAAAGATCTCCGACAACATTCATTGCTGCCATGAGAGGTCCTTCGATAACTTCAAGCGGACGCTTATATTTCAATCGGGCTTCTTCAATATCGGTATCAATGAACTCAACAATTCCCTTTATTAATGCATGTTTGAGGCGTTCTTCAACCGGATTGTTTCTCCATTCATCTTTAACAACTTCAGCTTTATCTTTTTGTTTAACTTGTTCGGCAAATTCTAAAAGTCGTTCGGTTGCATTCGGTTTTCTGTTTAACAGAACATCTTCAACAAGTTCGCGCAAATCTTTTGGAATTTCTTCATAAACTTCAAGTTGTCCTGCATTAACAATTCCCATATCAAGACCGGCTTTTATTGCATGATAAAGAAAAGCCGAATGCATCGCTTCGCGGACTAAATTATTTCCCCTGAACGAAAAAGAAATATTGCTTATTCCACCGCTTACTTTTGCAAATGGGAGGTTTTGTTTTATCCATCGAGTTGCTTCAATGAAGTTGACAGCATAGTTGTTATGCTCTTCAATTCCGGTTGCGACTGTAAGAACATTCGGATCAAAGATTATATCGTTTGGAGGAAATCCGACTTCTTCGGTTAAAATTCTGTAAGCACGTTTACAGATTTCAATTTTTCTTTCAACGGTATCAGCTTGTCCATTTTCGTCAAAAGCCATTACAATTACTGCTGCACCGTAATCAAGTACTTTCTTTGCATGATCTTTAAATACTTCTTCCCCTTCTTTCATGCTAATCGAATTGACTATTCCTTTTCCCTGAAGCCGTTTTAATCCAACTTCGATTACAGACCATTTTGAGGAATCAAGCATAATCGGAACTTTTGCTATATCGGGTTCTGCTTGAAGAAGATTAAGAAATTTAACCATAGCTTCTTCGCTGTTTAACATTCCTTCATCTAAATTTATATCGATGAGTTGAGCACCGTTTTCAACTTGTTGACGCGCAACAGAAAGTGCCGATTCATAATCACCCTTAAGAATCATATTAGCGAAAGCTTTTGAACCGGTTACATTTGTTCTTTCCCCGATGTTAACAAAATTTGTTTCAGGTCGAATAATTACAGGCTCCAAACCGCTCAACTTTAAATAATTATCGTTAACCGGAATTTCTCTCGGAGTGTAGTTTTTGGACATTTCTGCAATTGCCCGAATATGATCGGGAGTTGTTCCGCAGCATCCGCCGACTATATTAAACAAATTACTTTCTGCAAACTCACTTAATGTTTTCGACATAATATCGGCAGTCTCATCATACTCACCGAAATGATTTGGCAATCCAGCATTAGGATATACGCTGATATAACAATTCGCCATTCTTGATAAATCTTGAAGAAACGGTCTCATTTGAGTTGCGCCGAGTGCACAGTTCAAGCCGACACTAATTAAATTTTTTGTATGTGAAACTGAAATCCAAAAGGCTTCGGTAGTTTGTCCCGATAAAGTACGACCGCTATTATCAACGATAGTACCTGAAATCATAATCGGGATTTCAATATTAAGTTCGCGTAATAATTGTGATATCCCGAATAATGCGGCTTTGGCATTTAGTGTATCAAAAATTGTTTCGACGAGAAGAATATCGGCTCCCCCTTCTATTAAACCTTTTGCCTGTTCTGCATAAGCCGTTACAAGTGCATCAAATGTGATTGCACGAAAACCGGGATCATTTACATCGGGAGAGAGTGATGCTGTTTTGTTTGTTGGTCCGAGTGCCCCTGCTACGAAACGGGGTTTATCGGGATTCATTTTTGCAAATTCATCCGCGGCTTCTTTTGCAATTTTTGCCGACTGATAATTTAATTCATAAGCCAGATTTTCGGTGAGATAATCTGCCTGAGAAATTGATGTTGAATTGAAAGTGTTGGTTTCAATTATATCGGCACCGGCTTCAAGATATGCACGGTGAATTCCTTTAATTATTTCGGGTTGAGTTAAAGAGAGTAAATCGTTATTCCCTTTAAGATCGTGCGGATGATCTTTAAAACGTATACCCCGAAAATCGCTTTCGGTAAGTTTATGACGCTGGATCATTGTTCCCATTGCGCCATCAAGTACAAGGATACGACGGGATTGAATTTCCCGTAGAAGTTTGATTGTGGAAACCATTGTTGCCTCTTGTTTGTTCTTCGCCTGCTCAATGAAACGGCTATTTCTCTTCTGCTTTGAGCTGCCGTTTCTTAATTAAAAATGTGCTTTTGATTCGTTTGGCAAATATAAGTAAATTGCCATGTAATATAAAAATCTTATAACCAATAGGAAAAATTATGATAGTAGTAACCGGTGCAGCCGGCTTTATAGGCTCTGCAATTGTTTGGAGGCTTAATCAATTAGGTAAAGATGAAATTGTAATTGTAGACGAACTCGGGACCGATGAAAAGTGGAAAAATCTTGTCCCGCTCAATTATGCAAACTATTATAATAAACAGAAATTCCTTAAAGCGATAATTGAAGATAAAATTACATTTAAGATAGATGCAATTATTCACATGGGGGCAAATTCTTCTACAACGGAAAAAGATGCCGATCATTTAATGGAGAATAATTTTGAGTACACAAAACATCTTGCTTCTTATTGTGTGAAGAACGGAATCCGCTTTATTTATGCCTCTTCAGCCGCAACTTATGGCGATGGTTCACTCGGCTTTAATGATACTAATGAAGAATGTGAAAAACTCCGCCCGCTGAACATGTATGGCTACAGTAAAAATCTTTTTGATATCTGGGCTTGTAAAAAAGGGATGCTTGGTAAAATTGCGGGGCTCAAATATTTTAATGTTTACGGTCCTAATGAATACCATAAAGGAGATATGAGAAGCGTTGTTCATAAAGCTTTTGAGCAGGTGCGCGATAAAGGTGTTGTGAAATTGTTTAAATCTAAACATCCGGATTACAAAGACGGCGAACAAGAACGTGATTTCGTTTATGTAAAAGATGCTGTTGATATGACTCTTTTCTTTTTGGACAATCGAGATAAAAATGGTCTTTTTAATGTAGGAAGTGGAAACGCACGAACCTGGAACGACCTTGTTACAGCCTTATTTAATGCGGTCGGAAAGCCTGTTAATATTCAATATATTGACCTTCCCGAACATCTAACAGATAAATATCAATACTTCACCGAAGCAAATCTTGGTAAACTTCGTAAGTCGGGTTATGATAAAAAACTTCATTCACTTGAAGAAGGTGTTATCGACTATGTGAAAAATTATCTGTTACCTTCCAAACGATTAGGAGAATAAATTAGAGAATTTACAAATGGTTAACTCATTTTTAAAGTTGAGTGATTAATTTGAAAATAATCGCCGTTATAAAATATTTTGCCTTAATACTGTTTACAGCTTTAATAGTATTTAATCTTGGTTGTAATAAACCAACAGAGCCGAACACCGGTAACGTAACAATAGCCGTTGAAGATGCTTCTTGTAATGAAGTTTGGCTTGCACAATTATTTAATCTTTAATAAACCAGGAGTTTTTTATGAAAAACATATTAATAGTATTATTGACTATTTATTTGCTGGGCAGCGGCTTAGCATTTCATATTTGTGCGCAAAATAATCAAAAATTATATTCGGTTGAATTACAACAGGCAATGAAAAACCGGACAAACGATGAAAAGAAAGTATCGAGTAATCTTTTTAGTAGAATATTTAGATATAATAAAGCAATCACGGAAGGAATTTCAAAGCAAGAAGCGATGAAATATATCAATTCAGAATTCGAAAAAGTTGATAGTCAAAATAGATTAAAAATAATGATAAGGTTTCAGCCCGGGGTAACAAATGAAACTGAGAACGTCAAAAATCTTATAGTAATATCAGGTGGCGCAATAATCTATCAAGTAATTGGGCATAATAGTTGTCTTGAGGTTTACGCCTGGATACCGGCAGAAAAAATTATGAGTATTACTCCAAATCCGGGAGTAGCATTTATTGAAGAAACTTTACGATCAGTAGTAAGATAACTACAGCAGGGGATAATCAACTCCTGTTTTCAGTATTGGGACACCCTCAGAAATTTTGAAGAACAATCTTGTATAATTCAGCTTGTTTCTCATCCATTTTTAATAATATTGATTTAGTATGCTTTGATTCAGGCAAAACGTAGGTTATTGTCAACGGTCAGATAATTCCCCAGTAAAAAGCTAAAAAAGTTCAGAAGATTCCCCGGTGCTGGGTTCACATGATTCCTCACTTTGAGGTTCACGAGATTCCCCAGTTCTGGGTTCACAAGATTCCCCACCTATAACTAA
>JAUXVN010000072.1 GCA_030684555.1 Ignavibacteria bacterium | reverse complement strand
CAGTTGGTATTGTTGTCTATCGGCCGACTCTATGTATTTCATTTTCTATCCAATTTCTTTTTCGTAAAATTATTAATTTGTTTTGAGCTTTCATATTAATTTTACTGACTTGTTTAATATTTTTCACACAGCCTCTAAATCCATTGGTTAGTTTTATAGTTTAAAGACTTGCAATCCCTCACTAAAATTATTTAACTTTTTATGAAGTTCAAAATTCATAAAAAATTGTTTTTTTTATTTGAGATTATTTAGTTGAAGTTAGTCGGAGAGATTAAAAAGTTTGTCAATCTATCCGCATAAACGGATAGATTGACGACTGAAATAATAATACTATTTACTCTTATTCGGGTATTTTGGAGGAGCCGGTAATTTTACGGGATTTTTTTTCAAATTTTCTAACGCTACTTCAATAGCTTTGTTCAATTGTTCATCAACTCCGTCATACTCAAGTGCCGGATCATTGTCCACAAAGATATCGGGATCAACGCCGTAACCTTCCATAACCCATTCTTTCCCATCAACATCGTAACGTGAAAATTCAGGACGGTTCAAAGTTCCACCATCTACAAAAGGTAATGAACCTCTTATTCCAACTACTCCACCCCATGTACGTTTACCGATTGTTGTTCCGATTTTGTAATGTTTAAAACGGTATGCAAAAATATCACCGTCTGACATTGAGTATTCATCCATCAATAATACTTTTGGTCCGACGTGCATACCGCCGGGATTAGCACCGGTAGTGCCGTTACGAGCTTTATCAATCATTACTAATTGTCGGTTTAATCTTTCGGTAATCATAGGTGAAACATTTCCGCCGCCATTGCCTCTATCATCAATAATCAAAGCTTCTTTTTTAAGCTGAGGATAGTAGAACTCGGCGAATTTATTTAATCCATTCGGACCCATATCTGGAATATGTAAATAGCCGACTTTTCCATTTGTCGCTTTATTTACTTTTTCGATATTTTCTTGAACCCAGTTATAATAAAGAAGTTCACTCTGCTCTTCAATCGGAATAATAACATTATCTTTGCTGCCGTCAAGTTTGGCTGTCGAATTGATTTTAACCGTAACCTGTTTACCGGCTTTACCGATGAGAAGTTGATTAATATCTACAACCGTATTTACCGGAACGCCATCAATAGCGGTGATAAAGTCACCTTCTTTTGCGGTAACACCAATTTCAGTAAATGGAGAACGGCGGTCTTTATTCCAATTTTCACCTTTGTAGATTTTTGAAATTTTATAGAATTTAGATGAAGGATCACGAACAACTTGTGCTCCTAACAATCCAAGTTTAATTCTTTCAGCCTTTGGATATTCACCGCCGCCAACATAAGAATGACCGATATTCAATTCGCCAATCATTTCACCTATTACATAAGTTAAGTCAATTCGATGATTAACATATTCAAGAAGCTGCGAATAATTCTTTTTCATCTTTTCCCAATCAACACCATGAAGATTTGGATCGTAGAGAAAGTCTCTCATTTGCCGCCATGATTCATTAAAGATTTGCTTCCATTCTGCATAGCGGTCAAGATTCATCTTCATATCAGAAAGATTTAATTTATCTTTTATTTCCAATTTGGCAGATGGCAGATCTACAATTGCATAACTATTCATTTGAGAGACGAGCATTTTTTTATTGTCGGCTGAAATTTCAAATCCACCGAAATCACCTAGTTCAGTTTCAGATAGTTTATCAAAATCATAGAATAATAATTTCGACTTTTGATCTTTGCTTCCGTTTCTATTGTAGTATAATTTATTTCCTGCTGATGTTAGATTAAAATAATTTGAAGCTGTCACAGGAAGTTCGATAACACGATTTGTTATTCCTTCTAAATCAACTTTAACAACAACATCCGATGATTTTTTATCATCTTTTGGTTTCTCATCTTCTTTGGCTTTATCTTTTATAGATACTTCATCGCTCTTAGGTTCGAAAGGAGATTTGGTATCTTGAGCTAAAGCGATCAAATAAATTTTTGACATATCTTGATAGATATGATTCCATTCAGTCCAGCCATAACTCGGAGAAAAAGTTCTTAGCGAAGTGAAGAATAGATATTTCCCATCGTCACTGAATGATGGAGAAGTTGAATTATACCAGCCGTCAGTGACAGGAGTTGTTTTTCCATTCTCAAGAGAATAGAGATATATGCGTGACATTACATCAACTTCAGGTTTAGAATAACTAATCCATTTGTTATCCGGTGACCATTCGAATGAAGTTATTTCCCATGCTTCAGCTTCATCAACTAAAGTAACTTTTTTAGAATCGATATCTACAAATTGAAGTTTTTGATTTTTGTCATTCCAAAGTAATTTTTTACTATCGGGTGACCAGAGAAGACTGTATTTATAAGTATCAGCACCGGATGTTAATTTGGTTGCCTTTGCAGATCCGTCCTGTGGAATAATATAAATTTCATCTTCACCCGATTCATCGGATATAAATGCAATCCATTTTCCGTCCGGTGACCATTTTGAACTTCTTTCATGAACGCCTGAAGTGTTGGTTAAATTTCTTGTCGGACCATTTTTTAGAGGCACTGTAAACAATTCACCGCGGGCTCCGAATAAAGCACGCTTACCGTCAGGAGCTATTTCAAAGTTTGAAACATTTTTACTTACGTCAATAATTCCGCCTCTTCCGGAAACAAAATCTGCATCAATTGAGATTGAATGTTTTGTAACTTTTTCGGTAGCAAAATCAACCGAATAGATATATCCACCATTTTCAAATACAATTGATTTATCGCCTAAAGAAGGGAACTTAACGTCGAAATCCTTAAAGTCGGTAAGTTTTTTTGTCTCTTTAGTTTTCAAATCATAAGAAAAAAGATTTAATCTGCTGTCTCTATCTGAAGTGAAATAAATTTTATCACCAGCCCACATAGGGAAAATATCTTGAGCCGGATTGTTTGTTACGTTTTCAGTTTTCTTTGTTTTAAAATCATAAATCCAAACATCATCTGCTTGACCGCCGCGATATCGTTTCCATGTTCTGAATTCACGGAACATTCTGTTGTAAGCTAATTTACTCCCATCAGGAGAAAAACTGTTAAAGCCGCCACGGGGTAATGGAACCTGGACAGGATCACCGCCGTCGATAGAAACTGTAAAAAGCTTTCCTTTCATATCATTGAATTCCCACCCGCGGGTACGGTAAACAATTGTCGAATTATCTTTCCATCCGGTAACTATATTATTTGGACCCATCCTATCGGATACATCATCTCTTCCCAGAGTTGGAGTGAATGTTAATCGTTTTGGAATTCCTCCTTCAGCCGGTATCAGATAAACTTCAGTGTTGCCATCATACTGCCCGGTGAATGCGATATGTTTTCCATCAGGAGAAAATTTTGCAAATAATTCTGTCCCAATATCGTTAGTTAACTTTCTTGCAGTCCCCCCTTTTGTTTCAACAGAATACAAATCGCCCGCATAAGTAAACACGATTGTATTATTGTTCATGGTTGGGAATCTCAATAATCTCATCTCTTTTTGTGCGTTAGCAATGGAGAGTGAGATTATAAAAGTGAAAGTTAGAAATAAGAGTTTCTTCATAACTGCCTGTTCCTTTTTTGTTTTGAATAATGGTGTAAATATTAAGAAAATTTTATTCATTCAGGTTTAAAATAGTGATAAGTGGAGGAATAATTATTCAAGTAAGAATTTTTAGTTGAAAATATGAACTTTAAGGTGCGTGATTAATTGAATCAAGAAAACTCCTTACTTGACTATAAACTCAATAGAAACTAACTTTGCTCCATAATATTTAATGGGTTAAAAAATGATGGCGTTACTAATAAATTCTTCGCAAAGTTATAAAATTTTTATTACAATAACTTTTGTAACTCTTTTTCTTCTGAATAGCTGTAAAGCTCCTAACGAGCCGACTACTCCAACAGGGTCAACAATCGATTCATTAAATAATATTAGTATTAACGGCTCAGTATTCGATGCCTCAACAAATTCACCGATTGATAGTGCATTAATTACGATTAATTACTCAGTCGGTAAACTGACTTTATATACAACATCACAGGGCTTGTTCACAACAGCATTTACATTAGATACAAACCGTACAATTACGATTACAATAACCAAGAGTGGTTATCAAAATGATACCACAACTTTTTTTGCATTGATGAATAAAATTTATAATCTATCTGCAATCAAATTACAAAAAACCTCTACTGTTAATCCCCCGGATTCAACAAAAGGGACAGGAGAAGCCTCATCAATTTATCTTCTCTCTCAATCTTCTTCAAGTTTGGGAGTAAGAGGAGCAGGCTCTTTAGAAACAGGACGAATTACATTTGAAGTACTTGATTCAACCGGTGTCCCGATTGATACCGCACATAGGGTTCTTGTAAATTTCAGATTTGGCGGAAGACCAAACGGAGGAGAGTATCTTCATACAAATTCGGATTATACTGATACTTCAGGTAGAGTTTCTGTTTATTTAACCAGCGGAACAAAAGCGGGAGTGGTTCAAATTATAGCTGATTTTATTATTCACGGAAGAACAATTTTCTCGCAACCGGTTAATTATGCAATCCATGGTGGACTGCCTGATTTAACCCACTTTGGTTTAGCCCCGCAAAAAGTTAATATACCAGGTTATAATATTAATGGAGTACAAGATCCTATTACTGCTATACTTGGTGATAAATATGCTAACCCGGTACGCCCGGGAACTTCAGCTTATTTTACAACCGATGGCGGTATTATTCAAGGTTCGGCAATTACTGATGAATTAGGGAATGCTACCGCAATTTTAGTTTCATCTGATCCAAGACCAAACCACATTTTCCTGGGTCCCGGTTTTGCAACTGTTACCGCCTCAACAGTTGATGAGAATAATCAAATAATTTCGAAAGATGTAATAGTTCTATTTTCTGGTATTCCGACAATCCAGGTCTCACCAACTACTTTTGATATTCCAAATAGAGGATCTCAAGTGTTTAATTATATTGTCAGCGATCAAAATTCTAACCCTCTCTCAGAAGGACAAACGATTACTGTACTTGTTGAAGGTGAAGGAGTTGAAGGAAGGGGAGATGTGAGCATAAATCTTCCGGATACCCAAAGCCCAGCATGGACATTCTTTTCTTTTTCTATTACTGACACAGATACCGCCAATGTTGTTCGAAGTGTAGATGTAACTATTTCTACAACCGGTCCTAACGGGCAGGCGAAATTATCGTTTGGTGGAATTGTAAGATAAATTATTTCGTAAATTCTGAAAAAAGAATTGCTGAAGCGGAAGCCACATTAAGTGATTCCGCTTTTCCTTTTTTAGGGATTGTTATTTTATACTCTGTTATATTTTTTAGTTGATTTGAAACTCCATGTGCTTCATTGTGCAGACAAAGAATAAATTTTCCGCTTTTATCAAAAGTGTAAATGTTTTCGCCTTCAAGTGTGGAGATTAAAATCTTATATCCTTCCTTTTTTATTTCAGAAAAGAAAAAAGATTCTTCTACATGTTCAAAAATATTTACATGAAAGATCGAACCCATTGTAGCTCTTATAACTTTGGGGTTATATAATTCAACACAATTTGAGGTCATAAAAATATCTGAAATATTGAACCAATCTGCATTACGAATTATTGTTCCAAGGTTGCCGGGATCAGAGATTGAATCGAGATAAATCGCAAGGGTTTTATCACTTTTCAAAAATTCTTTTAAGGATGATTTTGAAAACTCTTTTTTATTTTTGAATACTGCTGAAACTCCTTGAGGAGTTTCTGTATCAGAAAGTTTTTTAAAATCAATTTCTGTTACTTCTTTGATTATAAGATTTTTGGATTTAAGCTCAGCGAGATAAGCTTCAGATTCTTTCATAAATGCTGTTGAAACAAAAATAACTTCCGGTAAATGCCTGGATAAGATTGCTTCGTTAATCGACTTCCTTCCTTCAACCAGGAATTTTCTTTCGGCTGAACGATACTTTTTTTGGAGTAATGATGAATAATATTTTAACTCACTTTTAGAAATCATAACAGAGTATCATACTTTTGCTGGCTATTCGATTCCTGGTCTTTATCCAATTGAAGTAAATATTCCCACGAGTAAATTCCGGTATCATGACCATCTTTCCAATTAATCTGAATTGCATATCCTCCGACAAGTTTAATTTCTTTTATTTCATACATGCCAGGCTGCATCATTGTCAATTTCGGGGGGCGGTAAGTTCTTAGTAGAATGGTTTCACCTTTACAGCCGGCACAAGGGCATTCATCGCGCAAGTACTTCAGTTGAATTGATGTAGATGAATTATTATTCCACGTAATATTTAATTTCGAATCGGCTGCTTTTATCTGTTTTGGTCTCATATCCACAAACTATTTGTTGAAAGAAGTACAAATATAAATCAAATGAAATTAGAAATAGAATAAAAATCAAAAGTGAATGTTCTGACAACCCTCAACGGACATATTCTCGATAAAAAATGAACTTTAATTAATTGATGTTTTTTCAATCAATTCTCACTATATTTTTAAAGTTAATCTCAAGATGTTTTGAACAACATCCTGATTTTACTAAAAAAATGTAAGGTAAGTTAGCAAAGAAAATGTATTCTGAAATAATTGATGTACTTGATAGTAGATTTAGAATTGATTCGATTTTGACAAATAGTAAAATTAATGGTAATGATTTTTTAGAATCCCTCTTTTTAATAAGACCAAAAATCCTTGGGACTTATATCCATAACACCTCAATAATTTGATTACTTAAATTATATCACAACAATAATAAAATGATACTCGTTTTAACAATATTAATATTTATACTAATTTCCGGTTTCTTTACCGCAGCCGAAGCAGCTCTTAGCAGCATCAATAAAGACGATCTTGATGACGCCGAAATTAATATAACTTCCGGTAAAAAATATCAGATTGAAAAATTACTTAATGATCTTGACAGACTTCATGCAATCACACAAATTGGAATTTCTATTTGTCTGGTTTCAGTAACCACAATTGTAATTCTGCTTGCCGAAGAAATATCGCATGATATTCTGCTTGTTGGTTTTACTATTCCGTTTAAGATTGTCGGACTTACAGTTCTTGTAATTACATACTGGATATTCGGACTTTTAATTCCCAAAGGAATAGGGAAGAAATATGCCTATGAATTTTCACAAGTGATTTCAGGATTTTATGTCTTCTTATTCTCCTTATTTTATTATCCTGTTGAAATTATTACCGGAATTTCAAATTTCTTATTGAAGCCTTTTAAAATCAAAACAAGTTTTTCCTATTTCAATAAATCCGAAGATGAATTAAGGGCGCTTATTTCAGAGGGGTTAAAGCACGGGACTATTAACAAAACCGAGCATGAAATATTGCAAAATGTTTTCGAGTTTAATGATTTGCGTGCAAATGAAATAATGGTTCCACGAACTGAAATGTCAGGGGTAGAACTTTCAGATAACGACGACGAAATGCTTAATGAAATATTAAAAAATGGGCATTCGATGGTTCCTGTTTATCAAGATTCATTTGATAATATTTTAGGTATCATACATACAAAAGATATTTTTAGAGTGTTAGCGGAGAAGCGTTTATTAAATATTCGTTCAATGATTAGACCTGCATATTTTGTCCCCGAAACAAAATTAATCTCCGAGATATTAAAAGACATGCAAACCCGCGGAATTCGTTTAACAATAATAACCGATGAATATGGTGGTACCGAAGGTGTACTGACTTTGGAGGATATTATAAGTGAAATTGTAGGGGAGATCGGGAAAGAAGGGGAAGTCAAAATACTTGATTACAGTAAACTTCCAGACGGCTCATATATTATATTCGGTTCAATGACTGTAGATGATTTTAATGAGACATTTAATTTCTCATTACCATTTTCAGAGGAGTATACGACAATCGCCGGATTTGTTTCATTTATTTCCGGCAAAATCCTTAATCCCGGTGAAAAAATTGATTACTTAAATCTTGAAATCGAGTTGATAAAGAAGTTAAAACAAAAGATGATACAATTTAGGTTTAGGAGTGAAAACGGAGAATTCCACGAAATAGATAAATTTGAAAAAGAACCATAAAATTTGCTAAAAAGGTAAACAGATATTATATTTGACATCTAAAAATATGCTGGTGTAGCTCAGTTGGTAGAGCAGCTGATTTGTAATCAGCCGGTCGGCGGTTCAAATCCGTTCACCAGCTCACAGTAAAGCCTTGTAAAAGAAAAATTTTACAAGGCTTTTTTTATTTGCATTTATTAATCTGAATTCTTCTGTAAAGATTGTGATGTTGTTTTGAAGTCTTACCTTCATTACTCAGCTTTAGAGCACATGAAACATTTTCCGTTAATATAATCTTAAATCCGACATAGAACGATAGAATCAAAACAAATAAATAAAGTTCTGTTTTACTCAAATTTGAAGCAACGAACCATTAAGGACAATTCAAGAATAAATCATACTGCTTCTTTAGTTTTGTTCCTAATCGCATTCTATAAATTAAAACACAACAGTAAAATCAATAAAGTTGTTTAACTATTCTTCCCTTAATTCTTTTGAAGGGTAAACAATTTCAAACTCGCTATTGTTGTATCAATCGTAATATTCTCTTGTAAGTTTTTAAACCCTTCCTTCATTATTAGAAAAGTTACATTATTCGTTACTGTAATTGCTCCGATTGAGTCGGGTGAAATTCCGGAAGTTCTTATAAATGATACTCCAATTGAGAAAAGTTTATTTGGCAGAATGAACTTCCCATCTTCTTTGGTTATTATTGTCGGATTAGCATTAGTCAGTTCAGAAATCTCTTTCAACAGAATTAAATTATTTTCAATCCTTTCATTTCCATACTCGAGTTTCATTGTGTAAACTCCGGCGGTTAATTCAGTTGTTTCGAAAAATATGCTATGAACTCCTGCAGGCATTTCTTGATTTTGAATAACAACTGCAACGGTATCGCTTGTCCCTCTTCTCAGAAGAATAAGATTAACAATACTTGTTTGCTGGAGTGAAAATTGGAATTCTATAATTTCGTTTATAGATGTGATTTTTTCAAGAGTGCTTGTTTGAAGAACATTAGGTATAGCGTGTATTTTAGCACCTATAACAGCATTCCCATTTTCATCAACAACTTTTCCCGTGAAGTAACCCAAAGTCCCTTCTGAGTTGACCGGATTATCATTCTTCTTACATCCGAAATGGAGACTTAACCCAATTAAAATTAAAACGATAAAAAAAATTCTATTTCTCACAACACTCTCCAAAAGTTATTTATTCACTCATCAAATATAAATCAATCTGTTTTAATGAGTGAGGAAATTATGGCTAAAATTAGTTTAATTAAATATTTTTACTTTTGACATGATAACAGGTTCAATTAATTTAGCAAGTAATATTTATCAAGATTTACAATTTATTTATAGGATATAGTTATGACATACGAGCGCTCAGCCGGTCTTTTGTTGCATCCGACTTCACTTCCGGGGAAATTCGGAATTGGTGATTTGGGAAATGAAGCTTATAAATTCATAGATTTTTTACATTCAGCCGAACAAACATTATGGCAAGTTTTTCCGTTAGGTCCAACAGGTTATGGGGATTCCCCTTATCAATGTTTTTCTGCTTTTGCCGGAAACCCATTTTTAATTAGTCCTGAACTTCTATACTCTGAGGGTTATTTGAATGATGAAGATATTCATGAAGTTCCTGGTTTTAATCCGAAATCAGTCGATTTTGGACCACTGATAGAATATAAAAATCAGCTTCTAAGAAAGTCATTTGAACTATTCAAGAAGAATAAAACAAAAGAAATCGAGTTGGAGTTTGAAGAGTTCGTAAAAAAGCATAATGATTGGCTTGATGATTTCTCTCTTTTTATGGCTGTTAAAAATTATCATGGCGGACAACTTTGGACAACATGGAGCAAAGATATAGCTCTTCGTGAAAAAAAAGCATTAGCTGAATGGAAAGATAAATTGTCTGAAGAAATCCATTATCAGAAATTCATACAATTCTTTTTCTTCAGACAGTGGCATGATGTGAAAAGTTATGCTAATGAAAAAGGGATTAAAATCATCGGTGACTTACCTATATTTATTGCATATGACAGCACCGATTTATGGGCAAACAAAAAACTTTTTTCAGTTGATGAAAAAGGAAAATTAAAATCGGTTGCAGGTGTTCCGCCCGATTATTTCAGTCCAACGGGACAATTATGGGGGAACCCTCTTTACCGATGGGATGAAATGGCAAAAGACGATTACGCCTGGTGGAGAAAAAGAATTTCTGCACTTCTTGAGATGGTAGATATAATTCGCATTGACCACTTTAGAGGCTTTGAAGCATATTGGGAAATCCCCGGTGATGCACCGACAGCAGAAACGGGAAAATGGGTAAAAGCTCCCGGCGATCACTTCTTTACAACAATAAAAAAATATCTTGGTGATGTACCGATTTTAGCTGAGGATTTAGGAGTCATAACAAAACCGGTTGTCGAGTTACGCGATAAATTTAATTTCCCGGGAATGAAGATTTTACAATTTGCTTTCGGTACGGGAATGGAAAGAAAATTTTTACCGCATAACTTTATTCAAAACTGTTGCGTTTATACCGGTTCACACGATAACGATACAACAACAGGTTACTTTGAAAAAGCAAAATATGCAGATGATGATATTTATGAATTCACAAAAAAATATCTAAATTATCACGGAATTAATTTAACATTTGAGCTTATCAGAACTGCTTACGCATCAGTTGCGAATATTGTTGTTATCCCAATGCAGGATGTGCTCAATCTCGGTTCCGAAGCAAGAATGAATTTCCCCGGTAAACTTGGCGGCAACTGGTCATGGCGATTAACATGGGATCAAATAAAACCCGAATTAGCAGAGTTATACAAAAATCTAACTATTATGTACGAAAGACCTGTAAAAGCAAAACTGTTTGCTGAAGAAGAAGAGTAAGGATTTAAATTAACATACACTGCTTTTTTAATAAGGCTCTCTTAATGAGAGCCTTTTTTGTTTAGCTTGATTATTTATAAAGTTATATCAATTCTATCCACGAAAAAAGTTTCAAATACGCACTAAGCTTAAAGCAAATATTATATCACGTGTTTATTTTAATTAGGCTTTCATCTATTTATCTTATTGCTGTACTACATGGGGTTAAAAGCTATCATTTTTGTTTTCGCTTTTATTTGGCAATTGAGAAGATGTTTTTTATTATCAATCACTTTTCAATTTGTGTAATTCATTAAAATAATTGCCGTCGGTTTCTCCCAAAGGGATGCCTTCGGCAAACCGGCGGAGAATGGAAAAAAAAAGGCTTTTCCGAAGGAATCCTTTGGATAGCCACATTATTTTATTTTAATTCAGCCTGCAAATTTTGATAACCCATAAAAAGCCCTTTTCTAATGTTATTTTAAGTGAACTACTTTATTTTACCAAAAATCATTCCGATTATTAAATAGTTGAAAATGGAAGGTCGTGATTCTTTATGTTGCTAAAAATCAACATTAGAAGCTTATTTTGTGCCAAAATTCAACATTTATTGTAATGAGATGTTGTTGTTTTATGGTTTAAACATTAAAAATCCAATCAATAATAAATTTATTTATTTTTTTTCCATTTCTTTAAACATCTTTTTATATCTTTGTATTACTCAAAAGAAAAGCCATGTTGAACTTTATTAATAAAGCAAAAACGTTTTATAAAAGGGAGGAGACCCATCTAATTCTACTCATCATTACCAGAGTTCTAAGTACGCTATTATTTTTTCTGCTTCCTTACGAGTTTGATAAGTATGAATTGAACCTTGTACAGGAAGAGTTTAATCCTACTACTTCCGAATTCTATTTTTTCGATTTAGATAAAAATGATTACAGCAACAGACGAGTTAAAAAATATGATTGAAAATGTTGCCATCCTCTCTGAAAATTCAATCATAACAGGGAGAGATTTTTACAAAGCACTCGGTTTAGCTGCCTCTGAATTTAATTATGAAACAGAACCATGCAACCTGGAAGAGGCGAGACGATTATTTGAGAAAAAGCATATTTGTCAGCAGCTTGAAAAGAACAAGTGGAAAATTATTGACACCGCAAACGAATTAGGTATTGACCGAACATCGTTATTCAAGAAAATGAGAAAATTAGAAATAAGAAAGAGTAAGTAAGAAGTATCGTGTATAGAAAAAACAGATTATATTTAATATTTTTTTTAGCATTACTAACAAATCAATCTTTGCCGCAGAATGCATATACATATTGCAATTCGGGATTAGAGTATTTCAATCGTGGAGAATATGAGGATGCAAAAGAGTATTTTCTAAAAGCGGTTACTTCCGCCGCAGATGAATTTGGAAAAGATACACCGAATTATGCAGTTTATCTTAATTATCTTGCATGTTCTTATAAACAATTAGACAACTTCTATAAAGCTGAATCCCTTTTTGTTGCTGCTAAAGAACTTAGCATGAAACACTTTTCAGCCGTTCCGGATATTTATATATCTGTTTCGAACAACCTGGGGAACCTCTTTTTGGAAATGGCAAAATACCCGGAGGCAGAAGAATTATTAATTGAGACAATCTCAAGAATTGATGATAGCCATCCCGAATATCAAAAAATAATAAACAATTTAGCTATTCTTTATGAACATGTTGGAAAATCAGTAAAAGCTGATTCGCTGCTGAGATCTTTAGATTCAGGAAAGAATTTAAGGGGAATTGAACTTGCAAATTATTTTAATACACGTGCAGCATTTTTCTTTGCCAAAGGAGAACTTGAGGAATCTTTGGATTTAATGAATAAAGCCGTTCAAGTTGCTGATTCCAGCATCTCCCAGCAGAGTGTCGAGTATTCGAATTTTTTGAATAATCTGGCAACTATTTATAAAGAATTAAAACGTTTTGAAGAGGCTGAAGAAGTATATTTTAAGTCTTTAAAACTGAAAGAAAATCTTGGGATACATCACCCAAGTTATCTAACAACACTTGGAAATCTTGCCAGGATGTATACTGACAAAGGAGATTATAACAAAGCGGAGGCTTATTATTTACAGGTTAACCATAGTATTACCTTCCTTACTAATAAGTATTTCCCATATTTCAGCGAAAACGAAAAAACAAATTTCTGGAATAGTGTAAAGAACAATGCCGATTTGTTCAATACATTTGCTACAATTAGATTGAGAGACAATCCCGGTGTTTCAGGCGAGATGTACAATTATCAATTGAATACCAAAGCGTTATTGTTGTCTACAACAAATCAGGTAAAAAGAAAAATTCTCTCAAGCGAAGATTCGACGCTAATAAGTTTGTACACAGAATTAGTTGAAACTAAAAACAATTTCGCCAGATTTTTTAATCTACCCCCGGATGAAGCACTAAGTATTAAGAGCAGTATTGATTCATTAACCATAAAAATAACCAGTATGGAAAAAGAACTCAGTAACAAAGCGTCAGCTATCATCCCGGCAATTATCGAAAGAGAAATTAAGTGGGAAGACATCCAGAAGAAACTGAAAGAGAATGAAGCTGCTGTTGAAATAATAAGATATAATTATAACAGTAAAAGCATGCCGGGAACTATTTACTACGCCGCAATAATAATTAAGCCAAAATTATCTTATCCCGAAGTAATCCTACTAAAAAACGGCAATGAGCTTGAGGGTAAATACTTAAAGTATTACCAAAGGTCAATTAAATCCAAGATTGAAGATCCACATTCGTTTAACCAGTATTGGCGGCCATTGGAGAAAACACTTGAAGGAATGGAAAATGTCTATTTCTCTCCTGATGGAGTTTACAACCAGATAAATATAAAGACTCTAAAGAGTGATTCTGGAAAATTTGTCATAGATGATAAAAAAATTATCTGGGTAAGCAACACAAAAGACATTATCGAATTAAAAGAGAGAATGAATGATACTACAAGTTTGGTATCTAAAATGAATGCCGTCTTATTTGGTGCTCCAAATTTTTATATTGAGCAAAAATCAAAAATAGAGACAACTCCTTCATCATCAAAAAAACAGTTTTCTTATAATCTTGATGATGTTTTAATAAAAAACCTTAGTAATCTCCCGGGAACTGAATTAGAGATTTCAAGAATAAAAAGTACCCTGGAAACAGCAAACTTTAATGTTCAAGTTTTTGTAGGTGATGAAGCAACAGAAGGAACGTTAAAGAAAATTAAAAATCCGGGTATCCTCCATATTGCAACTCATGGTTACTTTTTACCGGATGTAAATACAAAAACCAACGAATTTGAAAACAATAAGAATAACGAGTTTATCGAAAACCCGTTAATTCGTTCCGGCTTAATTTTAGCCGGTATTAAAAACAGATTGTCCGATTCTTTTATTAGTCAAACAGAAGAAGATGAACTTCTCACTGCATATGAAGCAATGAACCTTCAATTAGACAGCACGGATCTTGTTGTTTTATCGGCATGTGAAACCGCAAGCGGTGAAATTGTAGTAGGAGAAGGTGTTTATGGACTGCAACGCGCATTCCAAAGTGCCGGAGCAAAAACTACAGTAATTTCATTATGGAAAATTGATGACATGGTAACACAAGAAATTATGACACTTTTCTACGATTTCTGGCTTAAAACCGGAAGCATTTATGAAGGATTTAGAAAAGCCGAATTATCAATTAAAGAAAAATATAAAAACCCCTATTTCTGGGGATCATTTGTAATGTATATGAATTAATCAATATGAAAAAGCTACTGAAATATTTCTTCAGATTTGACTTATTAATTGCTACTTCGATAACAGTTCTATTCTTAGTTTTGATGGAAACTATCGCAGTAAACATTGATTTTTTAGACCCTCTTGAGATGGCTGTCGCGGATATTGAGTTTTCTGACCTCGCATACAAAGTATTTGAGGACAATGGTGAAGTTATAGTTGACACAAATATTGTTTTGATTAATGTCGGCGATCTTTCACGCGAAGGGATAGCAGCACAAGTGGAGATAATAAACCAGTATAATCCAAAAGTGGTGGGATTCGACATCGTTTTTGAAAAAAGAAAACAGAATAATTCCGATTCTCTTTTATCTACTGCTTTTTCAAAAGTTGAAAATTTAGTATTAGTGAATATACTTGGTAAATCAATTGATGATATCGCACATTTTGATAACAATAGAACATCTAATGAAATATTCACTAAATATGCACATAACGGATTTGCTAACTTACCTGAAGGAAATTCATACAGGACAATAAGGAACTTTTATCCTACTCTTTATCACGATACCGTAAAACTAAATGCGTTTGCGGCAGAGATAATTAAACACTACAATAGTTCAATCTACAAAAAATTCATAAGCAGAAATAATGAAAGCGAAACAATAAAATATCGGGGGAATTTCAGCAAGTTTTATTATTTAGATTATTCAGATGTTTTTGACCCCGAAATGGATTTATCATTTATTGAAAACAAGATTGTATTGTTCGGTTATCTTGGAAGCAATTTTGCTGAAATGGAATATTCTTTAAAAGATAAATTTTTTACTCCGCTTAACGAGAAATATGTCGGAAGAAGTTACCCCGATATGTTTGGATTAACAATTCATGCAAATATCATCTCAATGATAATCCAGGAAACCTTTATTACGGATTTATCGGTTTTTGCAAATTTTCTTTTTTCATTCTTCATCTTATATATAAATGCTTTCATTTTCCATTTTATACATAAAAAGTACTTTAACTTTTATGGTGGATTAAGTAAAGTAATAATGGTTTTTGAGTCAGTAATCATCTTATTTATCTGTCTAATTGTTTTCCACACATTTCGAGTACAAATAGACGCAAAACTTTCAATTATCGGATTAATATTTTTACCGGACATTTTAGAAACATATTTAAGAATCAAATACAAAAAAAGGAGTTAATTTATGAAAAGAATTTTTCTTGTCTCAGCAGTTGTTCTTTTTATTTTCTCTTGCGGTATTACTTTTTCTCAAAGTGATAAGTGTAAAGTGATTATCTCGCAAGGAAAAGTTATGTTTTCGGAAGATGGAAAAACAGATTGGCTTAGAATTAAAACAGGAGTGTCAATTAATGAAAGGGGGACAATACAGATTGGAGAGAATGGTTATCTCGTTTTAATGAACAGAGAAGGGCTTTCGTTAGAAATAAAAAATAACGGAAAATTCACCATCTCAGAACTGTTTTTGGAAAAAGGGAATAACAAAAAAGGCACCATATCAAAATTTGTCGGGTACGTTTCAAATGAACTATTGAAAGAATTGGAATCAAAGGGAGACGATACTATTCCAGGTGCAATTGAAAGAAGTATTAGTACAATAAAACTATTCACACCTCAAAACAGCAATCTTATTGATACTGAAATTGATTTCACATGGTTAGGTCTACAAGATGAAACCAGGTACGTATTTCAGTTAAGCGATGGTTTCGGTGAGCAGATCTACTCTATGGAAACTAGCGATACAACTCTAAAACTGGAATTGTTACAATTCAAGTTTAACTATGATGAATGGTATTTTTGGTCGGTAAAGAGCAAGAATAACTCTTTAATTAAATCTGATGAAAGTGCAATAAAGATACTATCACCAGAAAAAATTAAGGCAATTAATAACGAGATTGTAGAAATTCTTGATGAACCGGAATTGATTGAAGAGTCGGCATTCCTCAATATTAAACTTGCGTTATATTATCAAGAAAAAAACATCTCATACCTTGCTATAAAGCATTTCGAAAAAGCAATTACGATTAACCCGAATGTAGATGAATATAAAAACGTTTATAAACGATATTTATTAAGTCTGGGCTTAAGTGATTATGTAAATCAAACATTTCAATAATAGTCAATGGAGTAACAATGAAACGGTTTTACTTTCTAATAGTCGTACTTTCAATTAATATTTATTCTCAAATAAATGTAGAAGTAAAGTTAACTGATACAAAATATACAGACGCAAGTATTTCATATGAAATTTTGTCTGATTCAAAAATAAAAATCAATATTCTTGATAAAAATAAAGAACCATTAAAAGATCTTAAAATTTCAGATTTTGAATTAACTCAAAACGGCTACAAAGCAAAAATTAAAAATGTCGTTCCGCTCTCTCAGGCACAAGAATCATCAATAAGATTATTTCTGTGCCTGGATAATTCTTCTTCAATATCATCTTACAAAAAAAGGATTCTAGAGATTCTTGATAATTTGATTAATAAGATGCCAAAAGCATCGAATATTGAACTAATATTTTTTGATGAAACGGAAAAACCAAGAAATTTTGTCACATCAAAGGGAGTACCTTTAAAAGTATATAAGAAAAATTTTTTAGCTGAAAACCAAAAAGTCAAGAATGCATATCAAGTTGAATACTCGGAAAATCTTACCGAAAGGACTTATCTTCACGATCAGATTTACGCAGCTTTTTACACAGCAAATAGAGAAAAAAATCGGACTGAGGATATATTTTACATAGTTCTTTCAGACGGTCGTGATATTGGAAGCGAAATGAAACGTCAGGATGTTTTTTCGGAATATAAAAATGGTAAGTTGTTTTTGATAGACTTTGACTTAGGATTTCGTAATAAATTTCTAGTAGATTTAGCTGAAATGAGTAATGGGAACTATTACAGACCACAGAATGTGGGAGAACTTGAGAACTTTTTATCCCAAATTGGTGATAAAGTGATTTTTTCTGGTTATGAAATTTCATTTGAATCACAAATGCCCCCTCAGTTATTTTTGTCAAAAATATTTGAAATAAAAAACAACCAATCTTTTGATTTATCAGAAATTTTTGTTGAAGAAGTCAGAAGCCGTGAAATATTTCCTCTTCTTAATTATGTATTTTTTGAAAAGAATTCGTCAGAGTTAAATGGAAAATATGTAAAACTCTCACAGAGTGAAACTACTAACTTTCAAGAATTATTATTACCACCGGCACAAATGAGTATTTATTATAATACCCTTAATATTATAGGTTCCAGACTCCGCCAATATTCTGACTCAAAGATTACTTTGACAGGTTGTAACGATAACGTGTTGGGTGAAAAGAATAACCTAAATCTTAGTAAAGAAAGAGCGGAAGTTCTAAAAAACTATTTAGTAGAAATTTGGAATATAGAACCGGATCGGATTTCAGTTCAGACAAAAAATTTACCGCCTAAACCATCAAACAACACGACAGAAGCGGGGCAATCAGAAAACCGCCGGGTTGAAATATCTGCTACAGACGAAAGAATTCTTGAAGTAGTAGAAGCTTTTGCTTTTACAAAGGTTACACGCCCGGAGATACTAAGACTAAATTATAAAGTGCAATCAAGTTATAATATTAAATCGTACAATATGGTTGTAAAGCAATCTAATCGGCTTATTTTCGAACAGGATTTTGAGGGGGCTTTACCTAAAAACCTTTCATGGAATATTCCCCCAGCATTGGCGGGAAAAATTGTTGATAGTTCGGATTTTATAATCTATTTGACTGCGAAAGATGATAGAGGCTATGAATCAACTCCGGTAGTATCAAGAGTCTCAATAAACTTTCTTTCAAAAGAAAAGAAAGCATTGGTTGTTCAAAACGATAGATTTATAGAAAAGGTAAGCCTTGTGTTGTTCGAGTTTAATAGCAGCGATCTCGATTCAAGGAACCAAAGAGCATTGTTAAAATTAAATGAATCTATTAAACCGACCTCTGCTGTTATCGTAAAAGGCTATACAGATGATACTGGTTCTGAAGAGATTAACTTGAAATTATCACAAGACCGCTCAAAAAATGCGCTAGTAGCTCTTAAAAACCTATTAAGACCTTCAACAGAAAACTTAAATAATGAAGGGTTGGGAAAAAGCGCGCCAATGTATAATAATAATCTACCTGAGGGAAGATTTTATAATAGGACGTGCCAAATAGTAATAGAAACTGAGATGAATTAAGGTCTGTCTTGTAATTATTAAACTATAAATATCTCGGTGATGTACGAAAGACATGCAAAAGCAAAACTATTTGTTGAGGAAGAGGATTTATAGGTTTGTTATTAAAAGGAATGCCGGTGAGTCCGGCATTCCATAATTTCGGAAATAAATTATTTAGCTAATTCTGACTTTAAATCATTAAGTAATTCATCACTTTCTGGAGCGACTTTACTTTTATATCTTTTAACAACATTTCCTTCTTTGGAAAC
>JAUXVN010000069.1 GCA_030684555.1 Ignavibacteria bacterium | reverse complement strand
CTGAAGAATTAGATAATGCTATTCTCAACTTTATTGCTGTGCATAATGAAAACCCTAAAGTTTATGTTTGGACAAAAGATGCTGATACTATTATTGCTAAGTGGATTAAATGTAAAGATGCGTTAGGGGCACTACACTAGTGGTATTACTCATATTTTATTGATGAAAAATTTGCAAAGTATGTTGCCTGCCGGAACATTGAAGAATCTATTACAGTCAGGAAGGGATTTTTTGCAAGTTGGCGCAGTTGGTCCTGATCTTCCTTATGCAAGTATTGCTGATGATGATTTGTTTTTTAAAATACAAAGCGAGCTTGCAGATAAATTTCACTACGAAAAAACGAATGAATTGATATTGAGAGCATTTCAAGAAATCAAAAACAATTCAAATTCCTTAACAGCAAGAGAAAAGCGATTTATGTTCTCGTTTTTCTTAGGATTTGCTTCTCATATAGTTGCGGATGGTATCATCCATCCGTTTGTTCGGGATAAAGTAGGTAATTACAAAGAAAATCAAACCGCACATAGAGTTTTGGAAATGCAGTTGGATGTTTTATTGTATTATCATCTCACCCTAAAAAGCAATGCGCCCATAAATCTCAATTATTCAAATGTTCATGACGAACTCATTAATTTTGATAATAATTTTTATCCGGAGGTTGGAAAAGTTTTACAATTATTTAGCAAATTAATATCTGATGTCTATCAACAAAATTGCGCACCCGCTTTAATCAATGGTTGGGTTAATGGTCTTCATAGAATGTTTGCTGTTGCTGAAGGAGAGCATCCCCAAATATATCGGCTAGTTAGCTTTATAAATGAATTTCTGTTCTCAGATTACAACGATTTATGTGAAAAGAATAAAGAATTTTTAATATTGGGAAAACCTAAAGACAGAGATTATAATTTTCTTCGGAAAGATCAGATACATTTTTTTGATGACTGCATACCACAATTTCATAAGATATTTATTCCATTAGCCAACAAATGCTATGATTATGTTTATAACAATAAGGGAGAATTGACCGAGAGTGATATTCCCCCAATTGATTTAGACACAGGAAGAAACTTGGCTTCAAATAATAATCTAGATTTAACCCCTACATTGTGGAGTCTAACATGAAATTCATAATTGGTATCCTCGCGGTTATTCTAATATCCGGCTGCACATGTTCAACAAACCTTCAGAATAGGTTAAACCAAGATTATCTAAGCGATCTTGGATCAGAAAATAATCGCTTGGCGGGGGATTTATACTTGGATTATTTCAATGAGGACTTATCAAATCTTACTTATGATTATTATCTAGCATTTATAACAAAGAATGAAGCTCCGTCTGCGAAGGGGTTTTCTACATTAGTTAAAAAAGCAGATTCTCATTATTTCGAAGCTCAAAAAGAGTTATTTGTTTTAGCGTTGTATTACAAAAATGAAAACACAATAATTTGTGATAATTCCAATACTGCTTTTATTGATTCTGTTAAAACATACAGTTCAAATGATACAATACCTGATTTATCAAAATTTGTAATGAAACTAATTTCTAAGTAAATGATAATTAGAAAAGTAAAAACAGAAATCTTTCAAAAAGAGTTTGAGACGCGCGGTAGCTATCCAAGTCTTTTCGATTGCAGCGATGAAAACCGCTACATCGTTAAACATGCTCAACAGGGGAGAAATAATAAGCACTTAATAAACGAACTTATTGCCGCACAACTTGCCCAAACTCTAAATATCCCAATACCGGAATTTTCACTTATTGAGATTAATGAAAGTATTTTGCCAGTCGATTATCTGTTTGCATGTGGGAAACCTTCAGGTTTAGGGTATGGTTCGCAATATTTACCCGGGACTTTAAGGGCAATCACAAATATTGATACCATTATTAACATAACAAAGTTTAAGAATTTTGAAGTAGTTGAAGACCTGATAAAAATATGTGCTTTTGATATCTGGTTGAGGAATGCAGACCGTGTTATTAACAATCCAAATTTATTACTTCAAGAATCCGGAAAGAGAATTAGATTGTTTGCGATTGACCATTCAAGTATATTTTCAGAGCTAAATTATAACGATTTAGAACGAGAATTATCTGAAATTCCCGCAATCGGTGAAAATCTTGTTGATGCTGTTTTGTTTCAGAAACTTTATTTTAAATACGGTTTATTTTTTGATAAAGTAAAGCAAGATATTTGCACGGCAATTTCAGCCTTAACTGATAAATCCATTTATAGAATCGTTGATAATATTCCTCTTGAATGGAGAATAAATAGTGAAGAGAAAGATGCAATTTTTAATTTTATTAATACAAGAAAATATCTAGTCAAAAAACAATTTGACATTTTATTAAAAGAAATAGGTTTATAAGATGAAAGGTTATTTATCCATCGTAAAATATTATCCGGATACCAACCGTGACGAAGGTTTTGGTATCGGATTAATTATGATCTCGGAAGAGACTCATTTTTCTCTCGCTAAAATTTCAATAGAAAGATTAAAAAGAATAAATACTGCATACGGCATAAAAAAATCTTCCTTGATCGATTTGGCTATTGATGAGATTAGCACTAATTCATACGATAAAAAAACTTTGGATTATTATGCTGTTTATGAGAACGGGAACATCAGATATTCAAAAACTCAGATTATTGAATGTGAAGATTTACACCAAAAGTTTAATGAACTTTATTTAAAATTTGTTGCGGATTATTATGAAGAAGGAGCAGACAAGTTTTCTCTTTCGAAAAAAGAAATACATGAAAGATTAGGGAATAAATTAAGAAGGAAATTAGAATCAAATATTTTATTAAAGGAGAAGTTAAATATTGGTTACGATTTTAAAGAGAATTCAATTGGCAAATTTTTAATAGGTAGTTCAAAGATAGATTTCATCGGTGGGAATGGGACAATATATGCCGGTGAAATAATTAATTTAGATTTACAGGAAGTGACTCTTCAGCAAAATCTTTTTAAAACTACTACACTTTTCGATGCACTGTCCAAAACGTACCCCAAACTTTTCTCCCCGAAAGAATGCAAGATGCTTGTTTTAGAAGAACAGGCTAACAATCCTGAAAAAGAAATTTATATGGATAAGCTCAATACCTGGAACAAAAAAGCTAATTACGATTTGGTTATCAGACCAAGTTTAGATGCATTTCAAACTCAAATTGAAAAAGATGTAGAATCGAAAAACATCATTCGCTATGATGAATGGATTAAGAAAGCTATCTAATTCCTTAAGTAAGTGAGGTATAGCATCACCCCCCCCCGATATTAGAAAAACCGGTTAAAGAAAATTCCTCGATGATTTTATGTTCCAACTATTAGTGAATGAGTTATTAATCAGTTTCTGGAAAGTCAAATCCGCAATTGAGTCTAAACCAAAATATTGAGCTAAATTACTTCGTGAATATTCGTGCTATTCGTGGCGGGGAAGGTTTGCCACTAATCTCACTAATAGACACTAATAAAAGGAAATGTTATGAGTGATTTAGTTTATAAGGATGAAGCATACCAAATAATCGGGATTTGTATGGATGTGCATAATATCCTCGGCGGCGGTTTTTTGGAAATTGTTTATAAGGATGCAATTGAATTTGAAATGAAGCAGAAATCTATTATTTATGAACGTGAAAAACAGTATGATATTGTTTATAAAAATATTTTGCTGCCTCATAAGTATTTTTCTGATTTTACGGTATTCGATAAAATTATTTTGGAGGTCAAAGCTGTTGACGGCATTGCCGATGAATTTATTAAACGAACAATAAATTATCTTGCTGTGTCAAAATGTAAATTAGGATTAATCGTTAATTTCGGACGGGACAAATTAAGTTATAAAAGAATTGTATTATGATTCGTGAACATTCGTGCTATTCGTGGCGGAAAACATTTGCCACTAATTGCACGAATAAACACTAATAGAAAAAATAATTTATAGCAGTTCCGGTTTTGTTAAACTAATTTACAAGTAAGTCGCAATACCAATTGTTAATCAAAATAAAATAAATAGGTAAACCATGGATGATAAAAATCTTGATGTTCTGCAGAATATTGAATTTGGAATTGTTAGCGCCCATCAAAAACAAAATGATCTTAATGACTATGATGTCATGACAGCGTTGGATGCTTTGATTGATGTTTATCGAATAGAAATACGCGGACATACTCCTAAAGAATATTCCCTTACTGCGAAGGAATCCCTTGTTTTTAGCGAAGTGCGAGAAATGTGTGAATTTAGATTGGGGCGAAAAGAAATAGATGAAACGATCATGGATATTTTGGAAATAAAAACAACCGAGGAAATTCTATCATGTTTGAGAAAAATTAGGAAATCAGTTGAAAGATGGAACTCCCGTGGTGGAAAACAAGGCTACTTAAATTTTATTAAAGACTACGTAGGATGAAGAATATGTACTTAAACTGCTGCTTAAAAATAATGCCGGAAGATTACTCCAAGGAAAAACATAGAGTTAAATAAATTCGTGAAGATTCGTGCTATTCGTGGCGGGAAATGTTTGCCACTAATCTCACTAATAGACACTAATAAAAGGAAATATTATGAGTGATTTAGTTTATAAGGATGAAGAATACCAAATAGTCGGAACATGCAGGGATGTCCATAATATTCTCGACAAAAATATTGAGCAAAATTAATTCGTGAACATTCGTGCTATTCGTGGCGAAAAACATTTGCCACGAATTACACGAATAAACACTAATAGAAAAATAATTTTTGACAGTCCCGGTTTAACTACCGAGACATAGATGATGAAAAATTACGGTATTAAGCTATTTCACTATAAATAAAAACCCCCGATTACTTGCAACAAAAGTAGCAGGACTCAATCAAGGTGTAGTTTACTACTGGCAAGTTCGCTCGAGAAATGCTGAAGGTGAATTATCAAATTATTCAAACAATGGAAAGTTCAAAACTCAGTCTGTTTCATCGTTGGATGATGTTGTATAAAGATCATTTGGTATGAAACAAAATTACCCTAACCCATTTAACCCATCGACAAACGCTGAGGAAATAATAACTAAAAGGTCTTCCCATAATCTGCGAATTAATCAAATGATGTTTTAAGGATTATAAACATAAACAGTGTTTATATTTATTTGATAAGAGGGATCTGTTTTTGGAATTAACAACCAGAATACTTTTTCTTTGCAAATCAGATTACAATTTCCGCTGCTTATAATTCCGATGTTAAATTGATAAATTTTCTTGGAAGTTATTTTTTTGGACTCAATCACATATTTAACTTCTTGACATGCATCTGTTCTTACATTTACTCCAATGAGTGTGTTTTCCAAAAAATTAAACTCAGAAGGTTCGCAAGTTCCCATCCATTGATACATATAACTTTTTTGATAAATATTTAATGCCATTGCTTGGTGTTGTTCGTTGGATAAACCGGGATTTTCCTCTATGACGGAATTAAGAATTCGTTCATAATATTCATCTATTTTTTTTTGATGTTTTTCGTAGAGAAGACTATCATATTTTTCTTTGGAGTTGATTACGATTTTAAAGCCCTCTTCAATAAACAATGGGCTGACACAATTGAGACTGACCTCTTTATACTCAATTTCTTCAAAAACATCGGGTTCATTAATGTTGCAGCTATTGAATATAAAAAGAAGCGTGAATGGAAGTATCAAGTTTACGATTGAAAATATTCTTTTAAACATTCAACACCCCGGCAAAGATTATTAACTAAAAGATTAGTTGTTTTTTTTATTTGCCCCGTGGCAATCAATGCAAAGCTGCTTCTCTATTGAAGACCCTAAATCAACCGGATGGACAAAATTCATTCCTTCAAAAGATAAAAGTTTTCCTTCAACAGGTAATTCTTGATGAAGAATTGTATGACAAACATTACAATCATTCGAAATAACTTTTCCATTATCGCTGACATGGTTTCCGTCGTGGCATCTGAAACAACCATTACTATAGGTATGCCCCAAATTAACCGGATACCTTCTCCAACTGACTTGCATTTCAGGAAAGTAATTACGTGAATAAATTAGTTTTACTTCCTCAATTGCTTTTTTAATTTCTTCTGATTTAGTTTTTACTAATTCAGGATAGTTTAGAGCATAAAAATTATTAATAAATAGTCTTATGCTGTCTTGTGCAATTTCTTTTTTTGAATACGGGATTTCTAATGCTTGAACAGCAACACTCTTAATAAAAGGAAGCGATTCATCAATTCGTGAAGAAGACATATAAAGATTTACCATCTTATCAGGTTGATTATATATATGTGCAGGACGGTTATGGCAGTCGATACAATCCATTTTTCGCAATTCATCACGATTCAATTTTGAAACATCAAACTTTGCATTTTTATCTTTATAGACAGTCACTTCACCTTTAAGATTTGTTGCTTCGATATATGGAATTTCAGTGCGGCTATGATCACCGGTATAGTACTTAATTTCATTTGCAATATTCATATGGTAATGAATTCCGGAGGCATTGCCGAGTTCGATATTACCACCACCTGTTTTCAACAGCATCGTCAAATATGATTTTGTATTATTTTCATCAGAAAGATAGTAGACATAATCAACTTTCTTTTCACCAAAGAAATGTTTTGGCCAATGACATTGTTCGCATGTTTCTTGAGCAGGACGCAGGTTCTCAATTGGTGTAGGAATAGGTCTCGGAAATTTATTGAATAAAACAGAATAGACCTGATAAGAGCCTGATATTTTTGCTTTTACAAACCAATCTGCTCCCGACCCGATATGACATTTAGCGCAACCTACGCGTGAATGAGCAGAGTTAAGATATGCGACATATTCCGGTTCCATAACTGTGTGACATACTGTACCACAAAATTCATCTGAATCAGTATATTCATATGCTTTGAAACTACCAAAAGCTGAGAAAACAAGTAGTAGGATTGTTCCCACAGTAAAAACTGCTGCCGAAATTCGATGTTTTGGATCGTTTAAATCAATCACAGGAAATTTTCGTTGAATCGATTTTCCAGCTAACTTCAAAACGTGTTCGCGATAGATACCAAATGCGATTAGTAATAAGCCAAACATTAAAAAACCGGGAAGGATTACGAATGTAATTATTCCCATATAAGGTTTTGAATGTTCGGTTGTAAGTTCAATCGCTGTTAACAGAAGGATTATTCCAAAACTTACTGAAGCAAGTACTGCTCCAACCAGAGTAATGGGGTTATAAAAAGCGAGTGGGAATTTTTTTTTCATTCTCAAACAAAACTTTCTTTAATATTCAAAATAGATTTGTACTGTGGATTTCAAAGATCGGTTTATTACAAATGAATTAACCGATTAGATAATCCTAGAATATTTTTACTCATTATTTTCTAAATCATCTTCTTGAGCTTTTTTTGCTTTAATCTCTTCAAGTTCCAAAGGATGATCTTCAGCCATTTCTTCTTCTGTGAGTGTTCCCTTAATCCAGGCTAAGTTCATTGGATAGCTGTCCGGATTAAAAATCACAAAGTAAATATGCCAAATTAGAATTGATAAGAATGCAAGCCATGCTTCATAATAGTGGATCACTCTGGCAATATCCCAACCAAGTTTTGTAAATATTCCGATAAAAGTATTATCAAACCACATCACAAAACCGGTTACAGTCATAACGATAGTTCCCCAAATAAGAGCCAGGTACTCAGCTTTTTCAATATAGCTGAATCTGTTGAATTGAGGTTTGTCTTTACTTAGACCAAGGTTATATCTGATATTTCCTGTTAGATCAGTAACATCTTTCCATCTCGGAAGCATATCTTTGAAAAGTTGTCTTCCTCGTTCTGTAAAAGAGATATAGTATACATGATAAAGGCTAACAGCAACCATAACAACTGCAGAAATTCTATGAAGTAAACTTCTTAATTCGAATGCGTTCGGAATGTATTCTCGAATATATTTGACCCACCAGGCATCCGGGAAACGAAGCATAAATCCGGTTATAACTAACAGGAAGAAACTTACCATCAATGTGACATGCTGAAGTCTTTCAGCTTGGGTCATTCTTACATGAAGTTCTTTACCATATTTATGATGCGGAAGAATCCCACGACGAACTTTTAATTTATTAACGGATTTTCTGAAAAAGTCTAATAAGTTATGGAAGAACATTCCACCTATAGTAGCAATAATAAGCAGTATATACAAATTAGCAATCCAATATAAAATTGGGTCTTCTTCTTTCCCCATAGTTATATGAACGGTTCCAATTGCAAAATTATCATTTGCTCCCGGATGACATTTACCACAAGTTACTGCAAGATTAGCTTTATGTACCTTGGAGGTTGGGTCAGTTGAAGATTTTATATTATGAACACCATGGCAGCTTCCGCAATTTGCAACCTCAGCAGAGCCCCCTTTTAATGCGAGACCATGATAACTATCTGTAAAAGTTTTAAATCTATTTGCTGATATTCCGTATCTCTCGGATAGTTTTACTGAACTGTGGCAGGGTGAACAAACCTGCGAAGAAACATTTTTAAAGGCTACCGGAGAATTTGGGTCGTTATGTTTTAATATATTATGTTCACCGTGACAGTCTGTACAAACCGGTGCTGCCATATTTCTATTATTGACTGCTACACCGTGTATACTTTCAGCGAATTCTTTAGCGATTTCAGCATGACACTTTGCACACGTTTGAGGGACATTCATTTTAAAAACTGAAGAGACCGGATTCGTTCCTTTTTCAATTGCATGTGAACTATGGCAGTCGACACAATTTGCTGATTTAGCATTTCCGCCTAATAAAGCTTTTCCGTGTACACTATGTTCATAAGCTTTTATAAACGCATCTGATGATGCAATCCTGTTTCTTACATCGGGATTATCGAGGTGACAGGAAAGACATAATTCCTCTTGTGCAAGTTTTACTTTAAGTGTATCACGACCCGCTGAAAAAGTAATCGGAGATTTATGGCATGTGATACAATTGGGAGCACCTTTAATTCCTTCTTTTAATGCTCTTGAATGATCTGAATGAGAATATGCTTCTCCCTGATCTTTATGACATTTAATACAAGTTTCTGTAATATTTACTTTATTAAAAGGAGAATTAGCCGATTTAGTTGACATTACAGTGTGAGTACCATGACAACCTTTGCAAGAAATATCCGGCGAACCGTTTGCCCCTTTAGCTCTTAACAACTGAGGATGAAAAAGATGTTTTGCTCCTGCATCTTTGTGACATGTTGTACAGTTAATTGGTTCAATTTTTTCTTTATGTGGAATTTCTTCAGGATCAAAACCGTTATGGCAGGATATACAGTTTAATTTTTTATGAACAGAATTTTTTAAGTGTGCTTCATCAACAAAAATTGAAACCGATTTTCCCTTTTTCTCCATTGTCATATCTTTATCGCTATGACACATTAAACAGTCTTCGTTTGACTGACCAAACATAGATGGAGCTGTTATAAACAAAGCAATAATTACTAATATAATATATTTACTTAAGAGGTGGTTGGATAGTGACTTTATCAAATCTACGATTTTCATAATCCCTCTATATACAGAAGTCGAAATGAGTATAATAAATTGTTAATTGCAGCATTTTTTATTGTTAATAGTTTTTAACCATGTTGTTAATTCTTTTAGTTCTTCTTTGCTTCCCTTAAAAACAACAGGGTGCATTTTATCATTAATTTTTTCAGTTTTGGTCAAATATTTTGCTAAAAAATCCGCATCTAATTTACTGTCAATATCCGACAAATCATTTGTTGAATTTTTCTTAATTTTAGCTTCAATATTTTCTGCTTCAACGGAGTGGCATGAGTTACATTTTGATTCTATAAAAATATTTTCGCCAGAAGGAAACTGATAACCAACATGAGCATATGCCATACCATACAATGCAATAATAACAAAAACAAACATAAAATATGTAAAAATTATTTTATTCATTTATAACCTTTCAATGGGGATTTTCAATCTGAAATCAAAACAATTTCAAAAATAGTGCCATTGATTTATTATTGCTAAAAATTAACTATTCCGCTTATTAAATTAACAATATCTCACTAATGAGAAACCCGCATTCCGAAAAATGATATATAAATAGTTGAATAAATTATCACTAATTATGCTCATGTTGAATATTTCATCAATCACAGTGAAAAGTCCATCGATTTCAATTTCTTAAAGTATTCCCAATGATTAATAATCAGTGCCACAAAAATCCGATTATAGCTATAAAGTTTTTTCAAGGAAATCCGATTATCAGTTAGAGTTAGTTGTAATTATCTCTATGGATTTTTTTGAGGGTATTTAATAAGTCACCTTACGCAGATGTCATGCTTGCCCGCCTCAGGCGGGTCAGCATCTAAATATTATGGGAAAACAGATTCTGAAACAAGTTCAGAATGACAAGTAGTCTTTTTTTCATATCTT
>JAUXVN010000066.1 GCA_030684555.1 Ignavibacteria bacterium | reverse complement strand
ACGATAATGATTTTGATAATTTAATAAAACGAGAATTCAAGAGAACAAAAAAATAAAAAACAACATAGACTACTTCTTGAGGCACGAACTTCTTCTGAAGTCAGCCAGTTGATTTATAAAATGCTGTTTTTAGAGATGCCCTAAATCTAAATGCTGAAGTGAAACTACTGCCAACTGTATCTTCGGCAAATTGAGGAACGAAGTGAATGTTTGCCCCATCAATTGTATTTCCGCTTTCGTCCACAACTTTTCCTATTAATCTTAATCCGTTTTCATCGGTAGAAACAGGATTATCTTTTGAACAAGAAAAAGAAAAAACAATTAATGTTAGTACGAATAAACTCGCTACTTTTCCCATAAATTAATACTCCAATTGATTGAATTTACTTTACGAAATTAATAAATATCAAGATAATATTGTATCCAAATTTCACTTTTTTAATCCCCTTAAATGAATTTAATCGAAACATCAGGCATAAATACAAAGATTAGTTGAAAAATAAAAACCGTTAAGTTTTAAATGTAGAGTTTTTTATTAATAGAAATATTAGATAAGTTTAAGCTATCATAAAATCATTCGTTAATAACTCTTTTTATCAAGACAGTTATAATTCAAAGGAGGTAATATGAAAACATTTACAAAATATAGAAGTTTTATCCTCGTTTTTTTTCTTTTTACGACTTCATATATATCCGCTCAGGATTCATCAAAATATCATATGTATGTAGGGTCTGGAAATGTGAATTTGGAATTTGGTATGAAATACCAGTTTAATAGTGTTGAATCGCAGTTTGGTATAAAGAGTCTCTTTGCTTGGGGTTTAGAATCGAATGTTTTTTATAGTTTAATAAAAACATCCCATTTCCGTCATCAAATAGGTTTATCAGGGGGAGTTTTGCGTTATAATCTGGAATCAGAAAGTGGTTTATTCAAATTCATCAGTAGAGCACCTAATCCACAAAATGAAAGAGTTATTTCTTTTTATCTTGGACCTATCTACCAGTTAACATGGAAGGATTTCTATTTTAAAACCAGTATTTTGATTGGAAATAAAAATTTTATATACCCAAGATTATTTTATTCGATTGGTTATAATTTTTCGTTTTGAAAATATTTCCTTTTTGTTCTAATCAATTCATCCCTTTTGGATTAGAACGATTCAAATTTGTAGAGACGGGTTTTGCCCCGCCTCTACGATTGTTTTTAAGTTATTTAATCAATAACATCTTTTTCGTAGAAGTGAAGTTACTTTTAGTCCCTGTCGCTTTTATTTGATAAAAATAAACTCCGCTTGTAAGTTGGTCACCGTTAAAATTGATTTGATAATTTCCGGCAACTTTTGTTCCCTCATCAATCACACTTACAGACTCACCCAAAGAAGTAAATATTCTAATCGTAACATCTGATTTTTCCGGTAATGAATAACTTATTACTGTACTTGGATTAAATGGATTTGGATAGTTCTGAGATAATTCAAATCGCTCCGGTAAAATTATTTCATCATCATTTACCGAAGTTAATATTTGCTGATATTTAGTTCTTGAGTTCATTACAACTTGTTTCAGTTTAGTTGAATCTTCCGCAGCCCCAATTACAAAGGCGATTCGTAATGTATCGTTTTTATTTATGGTATAAGGTCCACCGGAAATTACATTAGAAATATCAGCAGGTCCGGCGGTAATTTTATTTAACCCGTTTGATATGGTTGTCCACTTTTCATCTGTTGTATAACCGCTTGCATCATTTACAGCAATTCCGCCATCTAATCCGTAGTTATGAATTGCGTAATAGTTGTACTTTGTGTCTGAGATAAACGCAATAGCACTTCTAATATTTGATGCCCCCGATGTGTTATAAACATAACCGAAATTGTTGACAGGGTCATAAGCGGCAATGTTATTTTCATAATCTGATTCGGGTAAATCCCAATCGAAATAAAGTCCCGCATGCATGTCGGTGTAATCATTCTGGCTTTTATTTATCATCTTATATTCGAGGATAATAAAATCTTCATCATCTAATGATGAATAAGAATAAGTATCAAGATGTGTTTCGATATTAAAAGCACCGGCGCCCGCTCCGTTATCGTTAAAAATTGCATTTCCCTGTTGATCGGCAATAGAACCCGGACTGCTTATTGTAAACGGTTTTACAACGTGAAAATCTGTACTTTGGGAAGACGTAATTCTTGCTGCATCCGAAATCCTTGTTGATGAATTTCCAAACATGAAAGCCCCTTCAAAAAATAAACCGGGACTATTTTTATACTTAAATCCTTTACCTTGAAGATTTTGTGGAAAGTCGTTAAATCCTAAAGCTCCTTTACTTGTAACAGTCATTGCAACATTGTTAACATTAACTGTCGCGAATGTTGGATTCGCAATGGTCGAATACCATTGATAATCACTATAATCACCATCACTTATTTCAAATAATAAATCAAGACTCAAATTCTGCAGCAGTGCAGTAGCAAGTTGAACTGTAAAGTAACCATCATTTATCGAAAAAGTTTGTCCGGTAACCAAAGCTCCGGGTGAAACATTTCCTGAAGAACCGGTTACAGCTGCTCCTGCCGATGATGTTTTCAAAGTTATGGTTGGATTATTAACAGCGGCTAATACATTCTTTCCGTTAAATCTGACAGTTAATAATTCGCCTGGCTGAAAAATTCCGTCATTATTTCCGAACTGTGCATCGGAAACAAATACTTCGGTAATTCTTATTGATTTAGGATTTTCTACCGATAATGCATTGTGTGCATTAATTCTTCCTTTCCCCAATTTGTTTTTATAAATACCGGAGTTTAAGGCGTCAATATTATCTGAAGTAACACGTAATCTTTCAGCAACTTGTTGTGGGGAGAGTAAAGGGAAGTGAGATGTTATTAATCCTGCGAGTCCTGCAGTAAGCGGGGAAGCCATTGAAGTTCCGTTAAGATAAGCATAAGTATCATTCTGCCATGTTGCCCGAATACTTACTCCCGGTGATATTACATCAACGCTATTTCCATAATTTGAAAAGCTGGCTTTAACATCGTTTGTCCCTGAAGCAGCAACAGATAGTACATTATTATAACTTGCCGGATAAAAAAACTCGCTTGAGTTATCATTCCCTGCTGCACATACAACGAGTGCTCCAAGAGAAGTTGCATAATCAATTGTAGCTTGACCGGAAATCGAATAACCACCGCCGCCCCATGAACAGTTAATTACTTTTGCACCGTTTTCTGCTGCATAAGCAATACCTTCAAAACCATATAATACATAAGGTTGATTTGAGGGATTTCTTGTATCATCACGTGAGACTTTTACCGGCATAATTCGACAATTGAATCCGAGTCCCGCGACTCCAATACTATTATCTGTAACCGCACTTGCAATTCCGGCGACGTGCGTTCCATGGTCCGGGCGGTCTTCCATTGGATTATTATCGGGTGTTCCTGTTAGTCCGCCAAAATCCCAGCCTCTTATATCATCGATGTAACCGTTATTATCGTCATCAATTCCATTGTTAGGAATTTCATTCCAATTCCGCCAGATGTTTGCTGCAAGATCGGGATGATCCCAATCAACGCCGGTATCTACAATTCCTATTATAACAGAAGTATCTCCTTTGGAAATATCCCATGCTTCGGCTGCTTTTACTTTTGCGAGATGCCATTGTATTGAATATTCAGGATCATTAGGGGTATAGCTGAATTCGTAGACAAATTTTGGTTCTGACCACTCAATATTATTATCTTGTTTTAAAAGTGGAATAAGCTGATACGGATCGTAATCGGAAGAGTATTTAATTACTATAATTCTGTTAAGTTCACTTTTTTCTATTGCTTTCAATCCTTTAAGAAAAAAAGTGGTCTCCTTAATCTGAAGGAAACTTAATTTTTGCAGAACAGTTTGAGGGAGATAGACTTTCCCGGTAAAATCAGCTTCAACATTATTCTTCAGCTTAACCACCAGATGATTTGAAAGATAAAGAACATTCCCTTTTCTGATAACATTTTCTGCTCTGACTGAGCTGAAAATCATAAGTCCTAAAAAGACTAATATTAATGCTACACCGGTAGATTTACGAAACATCTTCTAACTCCTCATAGTATTTGATTTTGATTGTTACAATATTCATAAAACCATATACATTCACAAAACAATTTTTTTTGTTATTTTCCATTTGCCAATTTTTAGACAATTCTTTTGCCTAAAAGAGAAAACAGTAATATTTAGCATTAAATAAAACTCATTAATAAGAGTTTATCTTACTTTTCTGCTCAAAGTGCAATGGAATGAATCTTGTTAAGATTGGGCATTAATAATTTTGTAGTATTTAGTTAATCCAAGTTTTGGAGAGTGAAGAATGACAACACTTTTGTTGATTACGATATTAAATATGTTTGTTGGCAGTGGAGGAAGAGTTTCCGGAAATATTGTTGATTCGAGAACATCTATACCTCTTAAAGGAGTAAATATTATCTGTTCCGATCCAAGATATTCAACAACCAGTAATGAAAATGGTCTTTTCGAGATTATGAATGTAGATGACGGAAGTTATACTTTCATAATTTCTTATCTCGGCTATGAAGTAAAAAAAATCAATGTTGATATAGCAGGTAATAAGGTTAACTTTAATGTAAATCTAAATCCAACATCCATTGAATTAGGTGAAGTATTAATTGTAAGTTTAAAAAATTATCAACTTCAAAAAACTGCGGCACTCCCGCTTGAAGTGATTAATTCCAAAAAAATTGAGATTAAGTCGGCGGTTTCTGTTCCGGATTTACTTAAACAGCAATCAGGTTTAGCTTTATCGCGAGATGGAATTTGGGGAACGAATATTTCGATTCGTGGTTTAAGCCGATCCAATATTATCACACTGATTGACGGTAACAGAATTGAAACCTCAACCGATATAGCCGCCGGTTTATCATTATACAACCTTTCTGATATAGAAAGAATCGAAGTGATTAAAGGCGCCGCATCTTCTCTTTACGGAACCGGTGCACTTGGTGGAGTGGTTAATATTATTTCTAAATCACCTTCATACCAGGAGAAATATATTTCTTCGGGACAATATTCAACGGAGTATAACAGCGTAAATAAAGGTTATGGTTCATCTCTTGCACTATCCGCATCAAATAATTTTTTTAGAATGAAACTTTCAATGGGTGGAAGAAATGCCGATAACACCAAAACGCCAAGTGGTGAAATGAAAAATAGTCAATTTGAAGATTTAGCTTTTGGCGGTTTACTCGGTTTTAAGTTAGCTGAAAAACATGATGTGGTTTTTAACTACCAATTATTTAACGGATTCAATATTGGAATTCCGGGAGCTTCTTCACTCTTCCCGACTAACGCAATTGTTAATTATAAATTTGTTCAGAGAGATATGTATTCAGTTAAATATAATTGGAAAAATGTTACTCGAAATCTGACAAATATTTCGTTGAAATATTTCAATCAAAATATTAGACGTGATGTGGAAAATATTCCAAATACACCAACCATAACTAATGCTGCTGGAGTGAAAACGACAGTATTGAAAATTTTGCCAACCGGTAAGCATTATGTGCAAGGGCTGCAACTTCAAAGTGATTGGTTACTGCATCAAAATAATTTTCTTATTGCAGGTTTTGATTTTTGGTTACGGAATATTGACAGCCGACGTGACCGCCATTTATCTGTAGTTTTACCAACTTCAACAGTATATAAAGTTATTGGTGAGCGACCATTGCCTGAATCAAATTTTAATAGTGCGGGTGTTTTTGTTCAAGATGAATTTTCTTTATTAAATAAAGACTTATCCGTTACAATCGGTGGCAGATTTGATCTTATAAACATCTCAAACAAAGAAACTTTACAGCCTGTTTATGAAATTAATAATGGGGTAATTAACTATACTCCTACAGGACAAAAAGTTACGTGGAATGAATCAAAAGCAACCAATAGTTCGTGGAGTATAAACACCGGATTCCTTTACAAAATTACAAGCAACATTGATGCTACATTAAATATTGCACGTTCGTTTCGCTCACCTTCACTTGAAGAACGTTATCAGTATATTGATCAAGGGAGCAACACTCCATTAAGAGTAGGGAATCCGGATCTCAAACCGGAACATGGATTTTTTAGCGATTTTGGTATTCGAATCTGGCAATCATCTTTATCACTAAGAGGAAATATTTTTGTTAATCTTTTGAATGATCTTGTTTCTGAAAAAGACGGAATGTTTGACAACAGACCGGCAAAAATTAAAACTAATCTCGGTAAAGCCCGCTTATATGGATTTGATATTGATGTTGAATCAGAACTAAGTCAATCGATAATTTTATACACAGTTCTTTCATATGTTTATGGTGAATATTCTGAGACGACAGTAACAGGTGAAATTAAATCACCACTTCCTCAAATTCCTCCACTAAATGGACGGTTAGGAATGCGATATACATTTGGAGAATTTGTAACATCCGATTTAACTGCTATCTACTTCACAAAACAAAATAAAATTGTTTCAGGCGAAATGACTACCCCGGGTTACGCTACATTTGATTTTTCGGTATCAACAAAATCCTTTCCTGTAAATTTCTTACATCTGCGTTTGATAACCGGTATCGAAAATGTACTAAATAAATCATATCGAAATCATCTATCAACAAACAGAGGCTTTATTAATATTGAACCGGGGAGAAATATTTTTGTTAAGTTATACACCTCCTGGTAAATGAGGTTTAAATGAATTGGTTTATTCTCGCATTTTTTTCGGCACTCTTTTCTGCCGCGGCAGCACTGAGTCAAAAGCAGGTACTAAAAAAACTTGAAGCAATCGACTTTTCGTTTTTAGTATCGATTATTGTCTTTATAATCTCTATACCCTTACTTGCAACAATTGATCCGACAAAAATATCAAGTGTTTCTTTAATCGCATTATTTATTAAATCACTGATAGGTGCCGGAGCTTTTTTGTGTGTTATGCTTGCAATTAAAAATCTTGAGATTAGCGGAGCGCTTCCATTACTGGCTCTAACGCCCGGATTTGTAGCTGTTTTTGCATTCCTTTTTATCGCTGAAGATTTAAAACAGATGGAGATTATAGGAATATTATTACTGATTGCCGGGACATATATTCTTGAAGTTAAATCAAATCAGAAATTATTTGAACCTTATGCAATTTTGATTAAATCGAAATTTCATAGATATGTTATTGGTGCATTATTGCTATTTACAATAAGTTCGATAATGGATAAGGTAATTCTTAAAGATTACAAATTGCCCCCCGATTCATTTTTGTTTTTTCAACATCTTTATTTAGCGTTAATATTTTTAGCCGTTATCATTTTCAGAGGAGAAAAATCAAAAGTAGTTTTTAACCGATTACAGGAGAATAAAGAACTATTCGCATGGATATTTATAATTGCCGTTTTAACTTTCGGTTATAGATGGACACAAATTGAAGCAGTTAAAATTGCTCCTGTTGCTCTTGTTTTATCTGTTAAAAGAATTTCTGTTTTTTTCTCTACTTTAATCGGTGGTAAAATATTTAAAGAATCCGGTTTACTAAAAAAAGCAATTGCCACTGCTGTAATTATTGCTGGAACTTTATTGATTCTACGTGAGTAATTTTGAATAACAATTTTAATAGAAATATATGATATCGATTATTGATTATGGTGCAGACAATTCCGATCAGATTGAAGAAATTTTAAAAAACTTTAATGTCTCTTATAAAATAACGTCGGATGAATTTGAGATACTTAAGTCAGACAAAATAATTCTTTATTCTGACAGTAAAGCCGACTACACAATGAGGCGTCTTCATTTTATGAATTTATTTTCAATGCTGCGTATGATAAAAAGGCCCCTATTGGCAATTGGTTTAGGGATGCAGCTTTTATGTGAAAATTCAGCAGAAAATAATACAACCTGCCTCGGAATCATTCCCGGGAGTTCACTTCTGTTTGATCCAAATGTTGATTTAACAAAACAGTCCGGTTTTATGAAACTAAATATTATTAAAGCATCGCCTTTATTAAAAGATATTTCAGGGGATGAACTCTTCTATTTTGATCAAGATACTTATATCCCTGTTAATCATTATACAACAGCAACATGCGGTGATGAAATCATGATATCCGCATCGGTTCAAAATGAAAACTTTTACGGTTTCCAATTTAATCTTCAAAAATCGGGAGAAGCCGGAGTAAAAGTCATCCGAAATTTTATTAATGAATGTTGAGAATCACCTTTTCACAATTAACAAACTTGTCTTCCAACAGTTACAAGAAAAACTAAAATGAAACCACAACTATATGCACTATTAACTGCAATCGCATGGGGAGTCGGCGGTTACTTTGAAAAAAAAGGACTCCATCTTGGTAATCTTTCTCCTCAAATGGGAATTACCATTAGAACGGCTATAGCATTGATAATACTTGCCGCTGTAAGTTTTCCGCAATGGAAAAGTGTAACCGAAGCAAGCCCTAAAGCATTGATGTATATGATTATCGGTGGAGGTGTTGTAGCCGGAGCAGTTGGAATGCTCTGCTTTTATGCGGCAATCAAAGGAGCACCTCTCGGTAAAGTTATGCCTATTGCTTTCACTTCTCCCTTATTCGGAGCACTGATGGGAGTGATTATCGGCGGAGAGCCGTTGACTGTAAAAATGATGATCGGAATGGCGATGACAATTGGCGGAATAATTGTTTTAACTATAGATTGATTTAAAATGAAAAACCACCGCAAGGTTTACCTTGCGGTGGTTTTAGTAAGAGATAATAACTTTTATTCGGTTACTTCAGTAACAATCTTTCCGTCGAAAAAATATTTTTTGTTAGTTCTTGAACAAATAGCAAAACCACTTTCATCGAACTTCAGTTTTTCTCCTGCTTCACTGAACCAACCTGCTATCCGAGCTGGATTGCCAACTACCAAAGCAAAATCCGGGATGTCTTTAGTTACAACTGCGCCGGCACCTACAAATGCAAATCGCCCGATTGTATTGCCACAGATAATAGTTGAATTTGCACCAAGACTTGCTCCTTCTTTTACTAATGTTTTTTTGTAATACTTTGCCCCGACTTGAGGATATTTAGATCGGGGATCTGAAATATTTGTAAATACCATTGAGGGACCGCAAAAAACATAATCTTCCAAAATTACTCCCTCATAAACCGAGACGTTATTTTGAATTTTTACATAATCGCCGATAACAACATTATTCCCAATGTTGACGTTCTGTCCGAGTACACATTTTTTCCCTAACTTTGCACCACTTTGTACATGGCTAAAATGCCAAATTTTTGTCCCTTCGCCAATTTCAACGTTATCATCAACAACAGCGAACTTATCGACATAAAAATTATTTTCACTCATAATACTTACTTTCTAATTTGATTTTAAAAACTCAACAATTTTTTCAACCACAAAATGAATTTGTTCTGAAGTTAATTCCGGATAAATCGGAACTGCGAAAGAAGTATCAGCCGAAAATTCGGAGTTGGGGAAATCTCCTTTTTTGTATCCTAACTCTGCAAAACATTCCTGTAAATGGAAAGGAACCGGATAATAAATTTCAGAACCAATATTATTTTTTGTTAAGAAGTCTCTAAGTGCATCACGTTTTTCAACGCGCAAAATGTATTGATTATATATATGATAGTTTGGTAATTCGGCAGATTCAACTGCATCTTTCGATGATTCTGATTTGTAAACTGCTTTTGGTAAAAGTATTTTATTCTTTTCATCAAATGAAGTGAATCCTGTTTCCTCTGCAACGCCCGCTTCAATTAAAAGTTTAGAATATAATGCTGCATTTTTTCTTCTACTACTTGACCATGAGTTTAAGTGAGGTAATTTTACACTGATTACAGCCGCTTGTAAAGCATCTAAACGGAAATTACCGCCAATCACTTTATGATAATATTTCGGTTCGCCCCCATGTACACGTTTGATTTTAAGATTTTTAGCAAGCTCATCATTATTCGTAACTACTAATCCGCCGTCACCGAAACAACCAAGATTTTTACTCGGGAAAAATGAGTAGCAACCGATATCACCAATAGTTCCGACAGATTTTCCGTCCTTATATTGAGCGCTTATTGCTTGCGCACCATCTTCAATGACGAATACGTTATTACGTTTTGCAATCTCCATAATCCCGGTCATATCAGCACTTTGTCCATACAAATGTACCGGAATAATTGCTTTTGTTTTTGTGGTAATTTTCTTTTCAACTTCTTTAGGGTCAATGTTAAATGTAACCGGATCATTATCAACAAGAACGGGAATAGCATTTAATCTTGATACAACACCTGCTGTAGCAAAGAAGGAATAAGTCGGGACAATAACTTCATCACCCGGCTTTAGATTTATTGCCATTAAAGCCAAAAGCAGTGCATCTGTACCCGATGAAATACCGTACGCATATTTACAACCGAGGAAATCACATAATTCTTTTTCCATTGCCTCTACTTCGGGACCAAGAATAAAATACTGTGATTCAACCGTTTTAAGGACTGCGGCATCAAGCTGAGGTTTTAGTGCCTGATATTGCATTTTAAGATCTAAGAGTGGAACCTTCATGAATAATCTCCAAAAAAAATGAGTACAAAATTAACTTGAATATTTGAGTATAAAAAATAATTAAAACTTCTTCCCGACATTAAAGCAATGATCCTGTTAAGAAAAGTATCGCAAGATAGAAATAAATCATTAGTCCGGTTATATCAACCAAAGTTGCAACGAAAGGAGCAGATGAAGTTGCCGGATCGAAACCAAGTTTCTTTAGAATTAGCGGAAACATTGAACCTACAAGAGTTCCCCACATTACAACTCCAATTAGGGAAAATCCGACTGTTAATCCGATAACTAACCAATAATCTCCATATAGATGATCTGAAAACTGCCATAAAGAGATCCTGAAAAAACCGATTAAGGCTAAAATCGTACCCATAATTAATCCGGAAATAATTTCCCGCTTCATTATGAACCACCAATCACGAATGGTTATTTCACCTAAAGATAAAGCTCTTATAACAAGTGTTGCAGCTTGTGATCCGGAATTTCCTCCGCTTGAAATAATCAGAGGAATAAATAATGCAAGTACTACCGCCTTGCTTATTTCGTGTTCAAAAAAACCCATTGCCGAAGCAGTGAACATTTCACCGACGAACAATAGGCTTAACCAGCCTGCTCTTTTCTTAATCATTCCGAAAACAGATATGGTAGAATAAGGCTCATCTAATGCCTCCATACCTCCAAGTTTATGAATATCTTCGGTGGCTTCTTCTTCTGCAACATCTAAAACGTCATCAATTGTAACAATACCTATCAGTATCCCGGATGTATCGGTCACAGGAAGTGCTATTCTGTCATATTTCTTAAAAAGCTCAACGGCAGTCTCTTGATCATCATCTACTTTTAGAGAAACGTAGCTTCCGTCATTTAAGTCGCTGACGGTTGCATCAAGAGGGGCTAAAAGGAATTCTCGAATTTTAATATCATTAATCAGGACCCCTTTTTCGTTAATGACATACACGATATTTAAAGTTTCGCTATCCCTACCGGTTTGTCTGATATGGTCAAGAACCTGATTAACTGTCCAATTTTCTTTTACCGCCATATAATCGGGTGTCATCAACCTGCCAACGCTATTCTCATTGTAACCGAGTAGTGATTGAGCAATATTCCGTTCTGTCGGAGATAAAAGCATTAGAAGCTGTTTCATTATCGGTGCGGGGAGTTCTTCAAGAAGTGCTGTACGATCATCAGGGGACATATCATTCAGAATTGTTGTGACTTCTTCATTCCCCATTGCTTTAAGAACATCAATTTGAGTATCGACATCAAGATATTCAAAGGTATCGGTTGCTAAATCTTTGGGTAAAATTCGGAAAAGAATTGCCTGTTCGTAATTCGGTAAGTCTTCAATCACTTCGGCTATATCGGCGGGGGGCCAGTCGATTAAAACTTCTTTAAGAGAAGAAAAATCTCTTTTATCAATAAGATCTTTAATTTCGGGTTGCAGTATTTGACCAATCATTTATATTTCTCCTTATCGAATTAGCCCATAGCCAAAAACCTGTGGTTAGTTAAAGATATTGAAAGTCCGAAATGCACTTAATCTCCGGATTTGAGATACAAGTTGTAGTATTTTAACTTCTCAAGATAAGAAAATCTTATTTAAGAAAAGTAGAAAAAAGAGTTGAAAATGAATGAAAGAGAAACTTTTTTTAATACGGGATTCAATTTTTACTTTGACTTAAAAGAAAAATCGATTAAATTGAGGGTCTGATTTTTGAAAATCTAATAACTTTCAAAAAGGGCGCGTAGCTCAGGGGTAGAGCATTTGCCTTTTAAGCAAAGGGTCGGTGGTTCGAGCCCACCCGCGCTCACGAAAATCCCGGAGTAATTCGGGATTTTGCATTTTAAAGGAATTAGAAGAAAAACAACTTGTGAGGAAGTTGAAAGGATTTAAGAATCCAAACTATGCAATTAAATATTTGAACGGGATAAACTTAGAAGGGTAGAGCATCCCGATTAATCGGGAGGGTCGATGGTTCGAGCCCACCCGCGCTCACAAAAAATCCCGAATTATTTCGGGATTTTGCATTTTAAAGGAATTCGTATGAAAACTCACTTTGTATATATATTGAAAAATCTCAATGGAAAACATTACATCGGTGAAACGGAAGACCTTACATGTAGACTTACCGAACATAATAAAGACAATCACCACTTTACAGGATATATTGAACCCTGAAAGTTGTTAGTATTTCATTCCTGCTCTGACAGAACTTAGGGAAAACAGCTTTGAACGGTCGTTATTTTTTTATGTAAGCGTTCAGACCAATCACTAAAGGTTTACCGTCTATAATGCATTGAGTTTGAATGTTTCCATGTGTGGTTGCAACAACCAATGTTTTTCCGGATGCACTTGGCGTTGGCTTCTGCATCTCAATGGTGATGATGAGTTTGTTGTCTTCTATTTTAACTTCCATTTTATTGTTCTCCTACTGTTTATGAATTAATTATCCCTAATATCTTCACTCTTCCGCTTACAGCATTTTCAACTGATGATTTTATTTGTGTAAGCAAAGCTCCTACTGCTACATCATAATTACTTTTTAGATTTAGCAGATTCATTTTATTTATACCGGAAGCACCACCACCAAATGATTTACTTTCCAATTTATCTAACAACCAATCATCCGGCAGAACTTGAACATCTCCATTGCTCATAACTTTGAATGTCTTCATCTCCTTATGCTGATTTCCGCTTTCTGTATCTATTGTGAATAAAGAATTTATTACATAATAGTTTTCGGTCTCAGTCGAAGTTTTTGATATTGCTGTAACATCACCCGGGACGGTTACTTGCTGTAAGTATTTTATTATTGCATCTATCAAAGGATGCCCCAAACCAAGCAATTCTGCTTGTCTTTTTCTCATAGCCGCTTCACGATTGAACGCGACTAAATCATATTTGGGTAAAACATTCGGATAAGTTAAAAGTATTTTGGGAGTGATGATACTGTAAAATTCTCCCCTTGGCAAAATTGATCCGCCAAGTTTTATAATTGCTAACTCACAAAATGTCCTCATGTGCTCAAGGGAAAATTTTCCTTCTATGTTGAGATAGTCTTGCAAATTGAAAGAACTCATATCCATTGTTAAATTTTTAAGAGCATCGATAGATTGCATAGCATTAAACATCGCTTCTTCAATTTCTTTTTCTGTTCGCTTATAATCTTTGTCCATTAAAGCGTTCTTATACCAGTCGAGATAGTTAGGAGAAGAGCCCATATAACCGAGTATTTCTGCACGAAAGTCTTCTAACGGTTCTTGAGTAATAGCGTCTATTTTACCAATCGAGGTAGCAATATCGGTTAGTTTTGAATTGAGTATTTCGTAAATTTTTTCTTCAATGGTATCTTCTGCAACAAGATTAAATACTTGTGATGTTTCCCTCTGTCCGTAACGGTGAATTCTTCCGATCCTCTGTTCCAAAGCCATCGGATTCCACGGCAAATCATAATTAAAAAGTATGTGCCCTATCTGAAGATTAATTCCTTCACCACCGGCAGATGTGCTGATTAAAAACTGTGCGCCATTCTCATCCCAGAAACGATCTTTTGCCTCTATCTTATCATCTAACGGACCGCCTTTAATAACCGCAACTTTATCGTGACCATAGATCAGTTCTAACCTCTCTTTTAAGAAGGTTAATGTTTCTACGTATTGAGTAAAGATCACAAATTTTTCATTGGGATTTGAATTCCTTATCGTATCAATAGCTCTTGTGAGTGTATCAAATTTTCTATCAACCTCTTCCGGAACGATGTTTATGAGATCATTCACCTTTGATATTTCATCCGGAATATTGGCATCCGCGTACATCCCTTCTTCCCCTTGTTCATCATTATCTAATGACCATTCAGTAGATTCTTCCGGTATAAAACTTCTACTTACCCGCTGTTTTATTTGGGCGATGACTGCATCTATTTCTGCTTGCTTCGTCGGTATATCGGGAATTCTTAGAATCTCGGAAGCTAATTTTCTCATTTCGTCTTGCAGATTCAATATCTCATCTGATAAACGGGAACTTGAGGTAGATTTTCTTCTTTGGTTTTCCAATTCCAATTGATGGCGAATCAGCAAAACTAATAATCTTCTTCTCAATGCTTGTTTTATTGCGCGGATACTTGAGGACATTATTTTTTGGAATGTTGTCATCACAAATCCAATCGCCCGCTGTTGAGAGGTTGTTCGTGTGGCTCCACCGCCAACACCGGCAACATTGTATCCTTCTCGTAAATAGTCAGTTAAACGTTCGTAAAATGTTCTTTCCGAAATGGAGAGTTTGAATGAATTTGTGTGAACTTCTCTTCTCATAAAAAGAGGAATCCCGTTCTTATCCGTTACTTCGCGTTTAGTTCTTCTGATCATTACTCTGCTCAAAAAGCTTTTATGTTCAGTCATTGATTCTTCGGAATCAAAGAGAGTATCGTCTAATAATTGAATCAGTGACCAAAACTGATATGCGTTACCTTGATGCGGTGTTGCTGACAGAAAGATTAAATCTCTCGTATGGTTCTTTATTGCCTCGGCAAGTTTATAGTTGAGAGTGGGGACAATTTTTTTTCCGTAACGTGTTCTTGTTAAATGATGTGACTCATCAAAAACAATTAAATCCCATCTTGGTCCGGCGAGAATTTTTTCCATCCGTTGTGGTCTTTTGACAGTATCAATTGAAGCAATTACTCTGTTGTGAGTTTCCCATGCTGAAAATGCGCTGTCTGTAAAGTCAACACCAAGTACTTCAAAATTAAGCCGGAATGCATCACGTAATTCACTTTGCCAATTCTTTGTTAAACCGGCCGGAGTAATAACCAATATTCTATTTGCTTCTTCCCGTGTGATCAATTCTTTAATAACCATTCCGAGTTCAATAGTTTTTCCCAAACCGACTTCATCAGCAACAAGAAGCCTTCTATTCTTTTTTGAAATGACATCGCGGGTAAGTAATATCTGATGTGGAAGTAAGTCCGTTCTACTGTTTGAAAGCTGTCCCCCTTTATTTTGCAACGGAAACTGAAATGCTAATTGTTTGAGGAAAAAATCTAACGGCTGGTCGTAATCATTATCATTAATTCTTGCCCAGAGATCAGCCGCTGACTCTAATCTTTCAATTGGAAAACTTTGTAAATGTCTTCCGGCAGCATCTTCATACATTACATCTGCCTGGTAAATACCGAATGATTCGCTCACGCGGTAAACCTCAACAGTTCCAAGGTCTTCGCGACCTTTTACTTTTACTTTATCTCCAACTTTCGGTTTATATTCAACTTTTATTTCGGACATGAACATCTATTTCTTTTTCAATTTCCACTTAAATTAAACTGTGAGATAAAAACCGTTTGCCCACCAATATCTTCCGGTGATGGATTGCCGAAGATTAAATAAATAGGAATATGCTGTGTAACATGTTCAACAATTAAATGTTCGCCTCTCATCAAATGTTGCCGGAAAACAATTTGAACGTTCGAACATAAGCGTTGATCGAATGGTACAGCCGCTCTTTGTAGTTTTGCATGTATTTCATTTGCAGTCGTTTCCATATCCGGGCGGGAAGCAAGTAGATATTCTTCAATACCAGTAACCAAAAGAGAGGAATTTTCATCGAAGGGAAAATCTTCTTCTTCCAATTCTCTAAGAAAATCTACGAAGCCAATTTTCCTTTTGTTTGGATGAACACCTCTGTTTGGAGTTTGAGGGTCAGCAAATGATTTTTGTTCGACTAACATGTAACCAGCCATTTATTTACTCTCTATTGTGAAGAGTGATCGTTCATCTATTAAACTTAATACCCGTTTTGCCGCGGATGTAAACCTATCGTTCTTAATAAAATATTCCATTGCTGCTCGTATTTGCGGACGAAGTCCACCGAACTTTTCCAACCAAGGAAGAAGATTATCTCCGGTTTCAGTAATGCCAAGAAGTAAATGCATCACATCAACTAAAAGAATATTTGTTGGCAGTACTGTTCCTTCTCCACCGAATAAATCCGGTTGGTGAATTGGTTCGGTTTCATTGAATTTCATTTTCAAATCGTTCAATCTTTCAAGTGGCTGCTTAACGTAAAATGTTCTATCGCGCGATTCTCTCCTCTTAATAATCAAACCATGATCTCTCAGTTCCGAAGGCTCAATAATTCCTCGAACACTTTTACTTACTTCATCTACTTTTATTTCCTTTATACGGAAGAGGGCAGTGAAGTAGATGTATGAAGGAACGTCAATGTTTTCAAGCTCGGAAGGTAATTCTCTTTCTTTGGTGATGAGCTGATCAACCATCATCTTTATTTCTTTTAATGCTTCGTGGAGTGGAACCGGTTTATCTTGATAATCCACGATAGCGCCGTAATGCTTACTATATAACTCAAGGCATTTACCGATGAGTAGAATGTTGATGTCCGATGGAGAAAGTTTTTCACCACCGTATTTGCCGGATTCAATAAGCTTTGTTTCTTCTTTTGCACGCTGGCGGATTTCTTGTCTTACGCCCGCCCATGAACGCTTTCGAATTGCCTCTGAAGTTCTTTTTTTACAAACATGAATTAGGTCGTACGAAATTGCTTCGTTGTTCATTAAGTGGAGAGAGTTCTCTGCTTCTCCATGAATTGGATAAACAGCTTCAACAAAATATCCGGCTTCGCAAACTGCATCAAGTAATGATTCCCAAGCAGAATCTTCTGCATGATGAAAAGTAAATATTAGGGGAGCTTCATCTTTGGAAACACGGTGTGCCTCTTGAAAGACTTTCTTTAATCCTTCCTTAAAATCATTTGCTGACTTACCACGGGTTTTGTTCTCAATTACTTCTTCAACTTTCGGCGTATACTCTGGTTGGAATTGTGGATAAGTATCTTTTAATATTAGGCGTAACCAAACATAAAAGAAATCGGCTAATTCAGAATAGTTTACGTTACCAGCATACGGCGGATCTGTTATAATAAAATCAACTTGAAACTTTATTTTATCTTCCAACTGTTGTGATGAGGTGGATAACAGACTATAGTTTGAGACAGATTGTTTTATTAAATCATTTGATTTAATTGCGTCAATACTTACAACGTTATTTTCATTAATGATGTATTTTCTGTCGTAAGGATTTTCGCAAAAGAACTTAGCCTCCTTAATTTTCTCAACACATTTTGCGAATGAATTTTTCCCAAAGTATGTACCCCACATATTTCCTTCAGTAATAGTTATTTTGGGCTGATAATCATGCCTCGCGAATACACCTTCTGATTTATCGCCCTTAAGATTATATCTCGTAAATAAATTATTACTTTCTAAAACAACTTGAATAGCACTCAGAAGCATCTCCTTCAAAACTTGGTTTTCATCTTCCCCAATTGATCTCATTAAAGTTGAAAGTGCAAGCAACTGCCTATCATTAAACATCTGATGCCAATAGTTGTAGTGATGCTCAAGTAATCTCTGTGTTTCAGCTCCAACCGGTATTTCAGATTTAGGATAAGGAAGATTTACTTTTTCTTTCTCCCACAAATCTTTGGCGTTCTGGTATTGTACTAAATCAGCAGAAGTGAACCGCTTAAAAAACTTACCGTTGTTCTTGCTCAAGATAGAATCAGTCTTCCGGGTTTGTCCTTTAACAGTTTGCACCTCATCCATTTGAAAAAACAACTTGCTAACTTCTTCTTCTCCGTGAGGAGTCCTTTGCACTTTTTCCTTACCGGCACATTTTTCACAATAACCCTCAAGCGCATAAGGACGAAGCGTAAGCAATTGATCGGTCGGTAGTGATCGGATAGAAGAAATTATCTTGTCAACATTGCCGTTGCAAGATCCTCTACAAATGTATTTTCCTTTGGCGGGAATGTTTCCTTCTTCGGGGTTGTATTTATGTTTACAAGTTGGACATTCAACTTCGGCTGTTCTAATTTCACCTCTGTGCTGCCACACTTCTTCACAATGGGGGCAGTAGAGAACTGAAAGTGGTACTTTCTTCTTTTCTTTTTTCGGTCTGATAATATGAGGAGCAACTTCTTCAAAACACCAAGGACATTTAACTTTCCCTTTATCTTTTGCATACGACCAGCGTTTATTTTCCCCTCCCACACCAGCAGAGAATTGAGAGCCATTTACCATCAATTTTTTATTGCCGATCAAAGAAGCTGATTCAATTTCCCAGTCAAATGTTTTGCTGCATGAGGGACATTCGCAATCTTTGTAATATCGGATTGACGGTGACTTTTGAGAAACAATGTAATCCGAGAAAAGAGGCGTTTGATGATTACACGTTGCCGTAGTGCATGGCGCAAGTTTAACCCAAAAGGTGTAGATGGTGTCGGCATCTTTGTTACCGCAAGCCGGACATTCTGTTTTATACAAATCCAACAATGTTTCTTTTAACGGTTTGCCGGACCACTCAACAGTTCTATTTGATAATCTTTCAAAAGCAGATTGCAGTTCGTCGAGATCAACTGGTTCAACTTCTGTTTTAACAATAAACCACGCAACGGGATTTAGGTCAATACCGATAACGTTACAGCCAAGACGCAACGCTTCAACAATGGTTGTGCCACCTCCCATAAAAGGATCGAGAATTATTTTTCCGTTTGTATCCGGATCGTTAGTGTGATCTTTGTAAAACTCTTGCATGATATCCGTTCCGGCTGGTTTTAATGCGCCGAGCAAAATAGCACGGAATACTGATGATGAACGACGCGCAAACCATTTGTGCATAGTGTAGATCGGCTTAAATGCATTCCGCTCCGGAACTGCAAGACGGTTAACATCAACTATCGGGAAATATTCTTCGATTGCTCTTTTCATTTTTACTCTTCGTTAATATCATCCGGTGAATAATGAATTATGCCTTGTACATTTCCGAACACTGCGTCTGCGGAAACTATAGCGGTAACTCGCAGCCTTGTTGCAATAGCCATAAACAGTGCATCGTTTGTAAGCAAACCGTACTGGCGCTGTAAAGACATTGCAGTAATGAAATCTTCACGCTGCAAAGGTTCCAACTGTAAACCGATAGCAAGCAGATCACGGACTAAGGATTCATAACGATTGAGAGACTTTACTTTTTGAGGATTTTCAGTTAACTGCCGTGCCGGATTTGAACCTTTAATTATTCCGATATCCTTGGCTTCTGCCAACATTAAAACATGCATTACTTCAGCTAAGATATGAGAAGGTAAAATTCCGAACACTTCATTGTTAGCGCACCGCTCTAATAGTTTTACACATTGCGCCGATGCTTTTTGATTAGCATAAATAAATATGTTGGCATCGATTATCACCGGTTGTTCTGCGGGTATATTTAGTAAATTCATAATTCGTAAATATCCTCGTTTAGTAATTCGTTCATCTCCCTCATATTCAGATTAAACGGTTTTGAGCAGAAGCGGGTAACGGCAGATTTGCGCAACTCTGATTTAGTTGAATCTGTATCGTTGTATTTTAATAGCGCGTCTTGAATGATATCGCTAATAGTTCTTCCTTCTCTTGCAGAACGCTCTTTAATTTTACGTAGAAGATCGCTGTCAAGTATAGTTCCAACCTTCTCTTTCTTTTCTTTAAGCTTCATTCTTATCGGCATAATAACTCCTTGTTTAATTTCTTTCTAATACTAAAAATGGTGTAATCATTTCCATGAGAGATAATCCCCCATGTCTAAAAACTTTATTTGACGATGATCCTTTTGGGCGATTTTTTATCCGTCCTCTGATCATAGCCAAATTTATATCTGATACTATTTGTAATTCTGATAGCTCCGGTATTTGAGTTAACGGTTCAACAATCTTGTATCTATTCTGTTCTAAAAACTGTAACGCTGATTCTGCCTTCTCGCTCGATTCATAACCGGTATTTAAGTAAATATAACCATGATCGCTTGTAATAACTACTCTGTAATCTTTCGGTACTGCGAGGATGATATTTTTCCATATTACATCAAATTGCTTAACAAGGGTTTCAAAATGTAATGAGTTGCGTGCTTCAAAGTTCATGTACGTTCCATCCGGAAAACTAGACCAGAGTAAAAATGATGAACCGTTTGAAGAAAGATCAAAGTAACGAATGGGAGTATCGTAATAAAAAGCTCTAACATGAATAGCCGATAATTCTTTCCGGCTTTCTAATTGAGAAGGAGAAATCCGCTTCCCCAATAACCTTTGTTCAATAAACGACTCTGTGTCACTCGGTAAAGCTGAATAGCGGTAGCTCTTTTCAACTATTTTATAATTTGTAGCAACTGCAAGTTTTGTAAGAATTGGCAATTCTCTTAATGAAACCCCATCGAGAACTACTAATGCCATCTTCTGTTTTGAAAGTTCATTAGTTAAAAAGTTGGATTTCTGTTTGGCTAACGAAGTTAGTTCATCATAAACACCGGGTGCAGTATTAAGGATAAGCTCTTCAAAATCACGAACTTGCTTTTCACCGTCGTCTAAATATGATTTGTTTTCTTTGGATGCAAAGTTCTCTTCCGACCAAACAGAATGTATTAGCCAATCAGCAATAAGCGGAATCCTTGATCCAGAGGATAAAAGCAGATCAGAATAGTTTTTGAATGAATTATTTTTCATTCTTCCCCAACTCCTCTGATTTAACAAATCCTTTTAATTCAGCTTTGTAAGAAGCGTCTTGAAATACTGGTAACTGTTCAGCCATCTGCTCTAATTTAGATTTAGAAAAACTTCCGTTCTGAGTAATGGTAAGTTCAAAATGAACATCGCTTAATCCAGTAAGTTGTCCCCTCATCATAATCGGTAAAGTATTGAGTTCAACTGAATCTTTCTGTATGTAAACAAAAAAAGTAACTTTGTTTATTACTGCATCTTCCTTATCTGTTAATTTTGATGCAATTTCCTGCCTCAGTTCGATAACAGAGTTTTTGTTTGTGGTATAGATGTTCAATGGTTCAACACGGTTCTCATTTCCTTTCGATGAAGTGTTTGATGTTTCTGATTTAATTCCTTCTCTCGAAGTAACTTCAGTCTTTGAATTAGGCGATGGTCTCAATATTTCGGCTTTATCTTGATCGACAAACGGCTCAGTGATTATGACATCATTCCATTCAGAGCCGGAGTAACCTGGATACCGTCCGCAATAGTTTTCACGTGTATGCGTTAATCCTATAGTTCTATTTTGACATAAGTTTTTCAACGCATCAATTACAATAGTCTCAGTAAGCAGAACTGGAAAACCGGAAGTCTTTCTATAAGCCGCCTTAAGTTCAAGAACACTATGATTAAATAACCAGTTTGATTCCGGTGGTGTATGCTCAATAACATTCGAGATGTGTTCCTCTATTACTTGCCTCGGGAATATATGTCTCTGTAATTGTTCCAAAACATCTTGCCTTGCTGATGAATGGCCAACTGAATCAAGTTCATAATCAAAACCGGAATCTATTCTTCTTACCAAAACATATGCAAGTCCTGCTTTTCTAAATGAGTCATCGATATATTTTTCATTATCCGTCTGGATTCTTTCATACTGTCGTTTTCTCTCGGCATCCCCCGCAGAGTTCTTAAGTTCTTTTGCCGCAAGTGCAAGTTGAGCCCATTTGATCATATCACGATTATCAAGTGCGTTGAATACGTCAGACTTTGGCTCAAACAAGAGAACCGTATTGGGATTTTCTATACCACTGAATATCTTTTTCCGTTCCTCATTGCTTAATCTTTTAGGAGCCAGAACGAAGCGGGGAGAATTTTTTTCAGACTTGAATAGCTCGTTCTTTGTTTGTGCATCATCCCGGTAAATAATTGCAGAAGTATCTATGAAAACATTTTTCTTCCAACGCTCCAACACAAAATCTAAAGCATCTTTCGTATCAATCCGAAGAGAGCGGTATTCTACTTTCGCATAAGGTTTTTCTTGTGTATCGAAGAAGAAACTCCCCTCAGACTTTTGGAAGTAAGCACCTAATTTTTCGAATGCATTGATCGATGCAGTATAATCATTGTAATTATCACCGGGTTTAATTACTTGTCTCGCTAATTCAAATTCTTTTATCCCTTTCAAATTCCCGGACGATGCAATAGTACCCATTAGTGTTGAAGCTACTATTTCGTTTGCCATCGGGATGGCTTCCAGATCATTTAGGTCTGTCAATGCGCACTGGATAAATGTTTGTCCTGGATCAAGATCGGTTAGTAGATTTCTAATTGCGGTTTCTCTAATGGAGAGAGCGGAGGCACTTATAATATCCAGTTTGTTATTGGAGTTTTTGACAAGTCTTCCTAAAAGTGCAAGGGGTCCGCGATTACCTTGAATATTTTTACTTAGTACTCGATTCAATAGGATATCAAAGACTTCCGGTGTAAAAGGATAACTCTCAATAAATCGGTCTTCATATTTTTCATCAATGCCAATGCCGTTTTTCTTCCATTGATTTATATAACTTTTAGTGATGATCTCAACTTGTTTAAGATCATGTTTGCCATAATTTGAAAACAATCTGTGAAGTACAACCATCTTTCTATCTTTAGGCTCTGAAAACTTAACATCAATACGTGGAACCCTTTTCAATGTTGAACCGGGCTCGTTGTTTGAATTATAGATTGATGCAAAAATTGTAATAGATGCATCTTCCGATCTTTGAGCTTCCTCACTGAGCATCTGTAGAAAAGAGAGATTTTGTGCTTGCGTATTTTTATTAGCAATGCTCTGATAGCCAAGTTCAAGTTCATCCAAAATGAGTACTACCTTTTTACCTTTTAGTGCTTCTCGAAGTTGATTTAGGTCTGGTCTAATATTGCTTACGAATTCCTCAGCACCAACTTTTTCAAAGATTAAATTCCAGATTGAGTCAAGAGGGAAATCGGTAAATTTATGAATAATCACTGTAGCATCATTAGGGACATCGCACTCTAATTCATGATTCACTAACCATGCTTTTGCTAATTCGTTATTTTGAAAAAGATGATAGACGAAAAGTTCAAGGTGTGACTTTCCGCTTCCCTTAAATCCTTCAAGTAAAAACAATCCCGGGCTATCCGGATCGGAGTTGTATCTGATATTTAAGTTATGAAGGACATTTCTAATATCGGTTGTTGGATATGTTAGAGCGAAAAAATCTTCTGGAGAAGACTCCAAAGTCTTCCGGTGCTTATTGTGAATATTTTCAATATCAATAATTCCTTGGATTCCGCTTCCTTTTAGCAGTTCTGATCTCGGATGAAGTATTTTAGAGAAACTCATTATCAACCTTTGTTTTTAATTGGTGCTAAAATATAAAAAGTTTTATTTGTTGTCAAGAACATTTCTTGAATTCTTGACAATGTATCACAATTCTATGATCCATTTTGAATGTCTCGCCTATATCCTTTTTCTACCAGCATACGGACCACATCTCTTTTGTATTCTTAGTTTACTGTTTTCGTCCTTTTGTTCCCATCTGTTTTCTCTTTCTGGTTTACTAAAATAATCACTACAAACCGACAAAAAATAAAATAAATAAAGGGAGCTGTAAAGAAACAGCTCCCGGAGTCGTAAATTTGTTGTAAGCAAAAACAAACAAGAGAACGACATGCGTAAAGATACGGAAATAAAATTTGTCGGTCAGCCGATTTTTGGACAGCTATTGAAGTTGATAGATAAGGGAACATTTGCAGAGTTAGTAAGAGAAAAGAAAAGCGATTATTATTACAAAGCATTCGGAAGCTGGGATCAATT
>JAUXVN010000060.1 GCA_030684555.1 Ignavibacteria bacterium | reverse complement strand
CCCACTAAATAAGGTCAGAGATTGCCGGAAAATAATGAAAACAAGTATAAGAACTATAGCCCGAATAATTTTTTCAAGGTCGAGCCACTTTTTGCTAATTTTCCTCGCTACATCTGCTTCTATATCGGATTTGAGGTATTTATAAAAATCTTGAACAATATTTTTTTATTGAAATCATATACTTTATATTTCAATTTGTAATTAGAAGCTATTTACGAGTGGGCAAAAAATGCAAACAGGATCGTTAAAATTATTTAGTACCCTTAATTCATTACGAAAATCGCTAGACCAGAATGACCCCGGCTATAGTGACAAGCTATGCGAACTTTTAGTTGATGAATTTGGTTTCCAATCGGCGATTTTATTTAAGATAAATGATAACAACCAATTAGTGGTTATCGGAAAATCTTCTTCTGTTAAAAAATCTTTTACCCCAAACTCGGTTGTTAGCTGTGCAAAATGTAATTTGGTAAATGCCGAAACCGAACACCTCGAATTCATATCTAATTCTGAATGTGGAATCCAGTCAACCGATTATCTTCTTTACGAAGGTTGTCAATTAATTAAAACTTCCCCCACAGAAAGATACTTACTTAAAATTTCGCAGAAAAATTCGTTTACTCAAAAAGATAAAGAAATTTTGAATACTGTTGGTGAATTTATAGGCAATCTGATTTCAGACTGGAAAGGTGAAATTCCTCTAAAGGATTTATCGATCCATTCACTACTTTCAGAAATTGCAAATGAATTGCGTACTCCTACAAATAGCATCGTAGGTTTTGCTTCCCTTCTTAGTGATGATAAACTTACTTCAACTCAAAATGAATACGTCCAATCTCTTAAAGATAATGCACAAAAATTATTAACTCTTATTAATGATTTAATTGATATAGCAAAAGTTGATAACGGAATATCTACAATATCTTCGAGTGGTGTAGATATAAAAGTTCTTCTTCAAGAAGTAATTCAATTAGTCAGTGAAAAAATTGATAAATCGAAATATTCTTTCAATACTGAAATTGATAAAACACTAACCGACATTATCAAGACTGACATTCAAAAATTAAAAATTGTTATAACTAACATTCTTGGATATGTTATCACGTCTGTCGATTCCAGTCAAATAAGTATTGCAGTTTTTCAAAGTAAGAATAAACTTGGTGTTAAGATCAACGCAACAGGTTTGGTTATTCCTTCAAGTAAGATTAAAGACTTATTCCATCCATCAAGTTATGCTAACCTTCAACAGAAAAAGAATAGTAATACTACTGTTCTTGGGCTTGCACTTGTCAAACGTTATATTTCACTGCTCGACGGACAAATTGATGTTACAAGTTCAATGGGAAGAGGAACCCAATTTAATTTTACAGTTAAATCGAAATTACTGACTGCAATTGAAGAACAAATTAGTGCTCTTCCAAAAGCCGGTCAAAAAAATAAAGTATTGGTTATTGAAGACGATTATGCAACGTCAAAATTGTTAAGCAATTATTTAAACAAATGGGGTTATGAACCGACTATTGTAAATACGGGAGAAGCTGCTCTCAAATTGTTAGAAAAAGAAATCTTTTTATCCATCATCACGGATATAGTTTTACCGGATTACAATGGCTTAGAGTTACTTAAAAAAATTCGTGAGAATAAAAGCACAAAAAATACTCCTGTTATAGTTTGCTCAGTTGAAGCAGAACAACAGAAGGCGTTTATGATGGGAGCAGTAGAGTATTTTGTTAAACCTATCAAGTACAAAGATTTAGTTGAAGTACTTACTTCATATAAGCTTAAAAAAGATTCAAATGTCCTTTGTGTAGATGATGATATACCAACATTAAACCTGGTTAAAGAAGCTATTGAATCTGTTGGTTACAATGCTGTTGCCGAATCTCGTTCATCAAAGGTGATGTCGCTGATACAAAATGTTGATCTCGATTTAGCGATAGTTGATTTAGATATGCCTGAAGTTAATGGATTCGAATTAATTAAAATGATTAAATCCGATCCTAAATTCGCTAATCTTCCTATTATGATTTATACAGGAAAAGAAAATTACGAAGATGATCTTAAAAAGATTGATGGATTGTTTACTGAATTGTTAAGTAAACGGAGTACAAATATTGAAGATCTTGCACAAACAATAAATGCAATGATAAACAGATACGATGAACCTACTCCTCCTGAAATCGCAGCAAAGCAGGTTGACACTCCTAAAATCTTATTAGTAGAGGATTATAAACACTCACAGATAATCGTAACAAGACTTCTAAAGAAAAATAACTTTTCATCAATTGTGGTTGTTGAGAATGGCGCAGAGGCAGTCGAACAAGTAAAGAAACAAAAATTCGATATTATTCTCATGGACATGCAAATGCCGGTTATGAATGGATTTGAGGCTACAGAACGAATTCGAAAAATGCCCGAATACAATGAGACCCCTATTATTGCACTAACAGCCTTTGCCATGAAGGGGGATCGAGAAAAGTGTCTTGAAGCCGGTGCAACAGATTACGTCCCAAAACCAATTGACAGCCAGGAATTTATTGAAAAGGTCAAGTATTACACTTCAAATGTTTTGAACTAAAATTAACAACGGATACTTTTTATTTTTATGATCTCTGAAACTCCACGAGTCCGGTTTGCACCGAGTCCTACCGGTTACTTACACGTTGGCGGGTTACGAACCGCTCTTTATAATTATCTTTTCGCAAAAAAAAACAATGGAACTTTCATTCTTCGTATTGAAGATACTGACCGAAACCGATTTGTTGAAGGAGCAATTGATAATCTAATTGATTCGCTTAAATGGTGTGGTTTAAATTTTGATGAAGGACCTCAAGTTGGTGGAGACTTCGAACCTTATTTACAATCCGAAAGACTATACCTCTACCATAAACACGCTTTGCAGCTTATAGATAATGGACATGCTTATTACTGTTTTTGTACTCCGGATCGGTTAGAAAAGTTACGTGAAGAACAACAGAGATTAAAACTACCACAGGCAAAATACGACAAGCATTGTTGCTCATTATCTAAAGAAACGGTTGCTGAAAATTTAAACAATAATCTACCTTATGTAATCAGATTGAATGTCCCTTCAAATTTAAAAGTTAATTTTAATGACATTATCCGCGGTGATGTTGAGTTCGACAGCAACAATATTGATGATCAGGTACTTATAAAAAGTGATGGTTACCCAACTTACCATCTTGCGAATGTAGTTGACGATCACCAAATGAAAATAACACATGTAATTAGAGGTGAAGAGTGGCTCTCCTCTACTCCAAAACATATTTTATTATACAACTTCTTCGAATGGGAGAAACCTCTTTTTGCTCATCTTCCGCTTCTATTAAATGCTGATCGCTCAAAATTAAGTAAGCGTCAGGGAGATGTAGCAGTTGAAGATTATAGAGGTAAGGGCTACCTTAAGGAAGCACTTGTAAATTTTGTTGCTCTACTTGGATGGAACGCCGGTGATGATGTTGAGTTCTATCAGATGGAATCGCTAATTGAAAAGTTTTCTCTTGAGAGAGTAAATAAATCGGGAGCCGTCTTTGACCTTGAAAAACTTAAATGGCTGAATGCAGAACACTTGAGAAAAAAATCTGCTGATGAGTTACTTACTTTATTAAAACTCGAACTAAATGAATCTGAGTACAATAATGTAAATCTGAGTGATGATTATCTTCTTTCAATTATTGAAGTAATGAGAGAACGGGTTTCATTTGTAAAAGAGTTTATAACTAACTGTAAATACTTTTATGAACAACCAAATGAATTTGATGAAGCGGCAATTACGAAAAATTGGAATCCCGAAACACCAGGCCAATTAAAATTATTGAATGATGTATTCTCAATATTAAACTTGCCTACGAGAGAAGATTATGAGATTGCATTGGCAAAAGTTGCCTTAGAATTGAATATAGGTAAAGGAAAACTGATTCATCCATTAAGGTTAGCCGTCTCGGGGCAAAGTACCGGAGCAGGAATGTTTGATTTACTTTATATTTTAGGGAAAGAGGAAGTTCTAAAAAGAATTAACTCTGCAATTTTGAGAATAAATCAGACTACCTAAAACTGTGTTTTTCTTTGAAGTCGAGAAGTGGTTCTTGACAGCGCTTGAATATTTAGTATTTATCTAAAAAGTACTGAAATAATTCTTTTAATTATAATATTTACCTTTAATTATTGCCGATTTAAGAATATATCCCCCTGCTCTAAAAAAAAATGTTTGATACAATCCCAAACCTTTAACCAAAATATATGACGGTAGGTCTGTAGCACCATAGAATTGTAAACTTTTTGTTTCAAATTTTTCATTAAATATTGTAATGGTATCAATCGACTCGCATTTTACTCGATATGAAATCCAGGGACCTCGACTTACAAATCTGCTCCCTTCGTAAAATTTTCCCTTTGGGGCTGCAAGACTGTCAAGCTTAAATTCAGAATTATAGAAAGGATCAAACGTAAAGACATAACACAATGAACTATCTATTCGTTCATAGCTGAAGGAAGTATCCATTTTGGAGCTAAAACGAATCTCACGAAGAACTCTGAAAAGTTTTTTTTGGATTATTGTATCTCCAATTACTTCAACAGAAAAACGAGACCGATCAATGTCTCCATATTCCCAATAATTACCAATATCTAATGGGTAGTATTCAAAATAATTTGTAGAATCCGGAATTTCTTTAACTTCAGGTGGTTCATTGATAGACTCAAACTTTATACAAGATGATAAGTATGCAATAATTAGTATTGACGAAAAAACAATTAAGAAATCTTTCATAACTACCTCATTTTTTTTATTGCTGAGGATATAAAATTCATAATCATTAATCTTTTTCTTTGGGGTCGAGAACCATTTCTCGACCGAAGTTTATTAAGTCACTCAAATCTAAAAAAAATCACTCCCATTTCAAATGAAATCAATAGAAGATATCTTCTCTGGTTTTATCGGAAGTCGCCCTCGAGAAGTGGTTCTCGACTGCCCTGAGAATTCTTGGTCTCATTTCTCTATTTCTATATCATATTTGTCTAAAAGCCCAGAAACGCCTAAAATTGAAAATCTTGCTTTTTTTATTCGGTTAATTTCAGGGTTAATGGAATAATTATATGAAGTCCGAAAATCGGCTTTTTCAAGTATCGTGTGGTCAAAAATTGCTTGTGTCAGATTACAGTTGTCAAAGACGGAACTTGTAAGATCGGCTTCTGCAAAGTCTGTTTCTTGTAACTCTGAATTTTTAAAAACTGTCTTTTTGATTTTCGTTTTGTAAAATGAAGAGTGATTTAGTTGACAGCCGTCAAACGAAAAAGAGAGTCCAAACTCGTTGCAGGTGTCAAACCGAAGTCCCAACATTTTACAGTCGTTAAATTTTATCCCCCGAAGCGCTGTTTGGTTGAGTTTTGCCAAACTGAAATTACACCCAATAAAAGTGCAGTCAATGAAGATAAATTCGGAAAGGTTGTTGTTGGAAAAATCGCAACTGTTGAAAATGCAGTTTTCATACTCGCCTATTATCAGCGTGTCAATTCGGTCAAAGCTCTTGTCTGTGAAATAATTTTTCTGCATTTGTTTATTTGTACTTTAGACATCTTGTTACACTTGCCGTTAACTGTCCAGGGCTATACATAATGCGGGATTTCAAGGTACTTAACTGTTGTCCGTGCGGTTGGACAGACACACTCTTTGCCAAGTATTGGCTTGACGATCGGCTTATACGACTTGACAATGTGTGTGGTTGTTGTTCATTGGCTTAGTCGATTGGTGAAAACTTCATTTCTTTTCTGGTCTTGGAATTATGACTTTGAATTGTTCACCTTCTATGTCATTAATTAATTCAATATTTGGCTGTTCAGCATAAGCCCTGCTTATACCTGTTCCATATCCACGAAATAGCATCGAATCTTTTGCATATGCGATTAAAAGATTGTTTCGAGGAACAGGGTTGCTATATTTTAGTTCTTCAACCGTTAAGCTATTCGGAAGTTTTCCCGGACTGATAATCTCAATCCTATTGTCAAAAACCATCAATCTAACGGGTGAATTTTTAAAATAATCCCTGTGCAATAATGCGTTTTGCAACAATTCTTCAATTGCAATTCTTGATATTTCAAGTTTTCCAATCGAATTAAAACTTTGTCCTTGCTGGGTATGCTGTAAATTGGATTCAAAAAATTTAATTCCTCTTTCAAACATTTCCGGTATAGTTCCTTCAATATCAATACTTTCCCTATAGTCTAATCCGCTTAAATCATTTCCAAAAAATGAAACCGCTTTAATGCAAAAAGATGTTTTAAAGAATTGCGGTTGATTGCCAAAAAACAACAAACCTCCCAACGAAATATTTCCTTTCAGTAATACCCGTTTTGCCTGCAAAGCCTTTTCATAAGTTAATCCTTCTTCCTCTATTGTTCTATCTCTAAGTTTTTTAAAATATTCCCGAAAAGTATTCTCATTAATATCATCAACCGATGCATTATAAACAGGCATTTCATCAGCAAATAAATTTCCACTTCTTTGGTATAACCGTAGGATTTCAGAATCATCAGTTATCCTTCTTTTATCTGACCCTTGTTTAACCCAAATTGCTCCATTGTTATCTTTATAAATTTGGCTTGGATTGTGAGGAACATGGACAACAAGAATTTTCGATGGGACTTCTTTCTCAATGGTAACAATTTCAGTCTGAATGTAAATTGGAGGCTTAACATTATTGGTCGCGATGTTCGCAATTCGTTCATTAATTTTACTATTTAAATCTACACCAACAATATCTCCTGTTTTATCAACTACTCCAAGCAAAATCAATCCACCCAAAGAATTTGCCATTGCAATAATTTCCGCTGCCATCGAGTCATTATGAGTAATTTCTCTTTTAAACTGTACTGCGCTTGTTTCTTTATCGCTAATTATATCCAGTAATTCTAATGCGTTCATAGTGATTTTGTTTTTTCAATGTTCCAAATACTGTAAATATTTTTCCTGCGGTTAAATGCCTCGTCTCCACCTTCCATTATGTCAACAATAAACCGTTGTGTCTGGTGATTATCAATAGTGCCTGAATGTACTGTGATTTTCTTTTCATCATAGCTGCACGAAACAACTTTTTCACTATCACCAAGCACAGGGATATTGGCGTTATGGGTTGCAAAGATAAATTGCATATTACCCTTAATTTTTTTTAATTCTTTTATTACTTCATCATAGATGGTTTGATTATCTAAATCATCTTCTGGTTGGTCAATTATCAATACGTCATTTTCCCTTTGAGCTAATAAGAAAAGAATTAATGCTGATGCTCTTTGCCCAAGAGAATGTTTGTCTAATGATTTTCCGTTGTATTGAATCACTATTTTATTTTCTACTTTGAAAGTGAGCAATTCTTCCAGATTTTCAGAAAACCTTCTTTTAAAATCAACTACATGATTTTCATTTAAAATGTCAGATAATTTACTGCCGTCTCTGTAAATCTGAATGAAGTCTTTATAGTTAGCTTCAATCTCTTGATAAGCTGTTTCCCGAATACCGCTGCCTCTAAAAACCTGTTTCATCTTGTCGGTGAGTTTATCCCTCCTGCCTTTGAATTCAACTTCAATTGAAATTTTACTTTCTGCTTCATTGATTCTTTTTACCTCTTTATTAAGAACATTATATTCTTCAAGCCATAGGTTATCAAGTTCAGTAAGACGTTCTAATAAATTAGTTTGTAAATCGCTTCTTCTTTTTTCTGATTTTTCGATTTCCTTTAATTTCAAAAGTGCTGTTTCAATTTGCCTATTCAGATTCAGAAAATTATCGGGGTTAATAGTGTCAGTATTTGTTTCTCGTTTAATCTTAGCAAACTCTTCTTTTAATCCTTCTTTCTTAGTATTAATTTTTGCGATAACCTCTTTTAATTTTTGCTGACTTAGTATAGAATTCTTTTGTATAGTTTTTAGTTTTTCAAACTCAATTTTTAATTCTTGAATGATTGTCTTTGCTTCTTCAAATAATTCTTTATTAATTTCTGAACCAGTAATTTCTTGTTGAAAAAAATAATCATGATTAGAAATTAAAGATGCCAATTCGCTTAAATAACTTCTGACAGTTGATTCTGCTTGAACCATTTTTGAAATGTCTGAATCAAAAAGTGTTTGTTGTCTTAATTTGTCTTCAACACCTTTTTCCTTGAAAAAATTAAGCTGATGTTGTGAATTTTTTATTTGAGCCTCTGTATCTCTTTTTAAATCTTTTAAGTTTTGAAGTTTTTTTAATTCCGAAATAATATTTTCAACCTCTCTTTTCTTTTGCTCAATTTTAACTTGAACTCCTTTCAATCTTGTTCCAATTAACCTTTGTATCAAATCTCCTTCAAAATCTTTACCTTTGTTTGAAAGGTCTTTTTGCCCAAAATAAATAGGAGATTGAAAACCAGTCGCATCAATAGAAATTCCAGTTTGTAATAGGTTGTTTTTGTAGATATCCTCTTTTTGACCATACAGTTTTTCTATCATGTATTCTTCATTTTGCTTGTTCACTATGTTAACTATGGCTTTTCCTCCACTTCCCATTGAACGGGTTACTAATGAATTTTTATAATCAGGGTCAGCAGCATTAACTGGAAGATAAATACCAAGAACATAACGTAAAACTTCCAATAAAGATGATTTTCCACTTCCCCTAATTCCGATTAAATTGTTAAGTTCAGGAGAAAAATCAATTTTTGTTCCCTCTAATAAACCACCTTCAAATGCAATTGATTTAATGTAAGAATTTTTTATTTCGGGTTTGTCTTTCGGTGAAACCCTGTATTCGCTGTCAGATAATGCAAATGTTAATGCTTCAAAATTAAAGTCACCTATTTTTATATAAGTAACCTTACCTTTCCCAATAGTATCAATGCCTCCATAAGCATTGTCTGAACCTTCAACACAAGCAATTTTACTCTTTCTATTTAACCACAGACAAAGTTTGTTGTAATTTTCAAGATTTGCACTTTTTTGAACAGCCAAAACTTTGTTGAATGATTCTTGCTTTACAAAATCTTCTTGAGTTCTACCTCTCAATTCCGTGAATAAACCATTGGTGTCGTCAATGTGAGCCAAAACAATAAAGTAATCGTGTCCGATTTTGTCTAACGCTTCTACCGTTTCTTTTAGATTGAAGTTCGAATTTGGGTAATTAGGTTTGTCATAGTTAGCTATACCATAAAAAGCATTTTCCAAAAACTTGTTGATATTGTCTGTTTCACACTGATACCATTTATCATCAAAAACAACTAAAATGTGAATTCCTTCTTTTAGAGAAAATTCAACTCCAGCAAATAATCCAATACCTTCTTTGATTGCTTTCTTTCTTAGGGCAACAAATTCATTTCTATCAAATTTATTGTGATTCGTAATAACTCCAACATTGATATTCTGTTGTATTAGTTTCTCAACATACAGTCGGAAAAAATTATTTTCATCAAATCCCTTTTTGTCAAATTCATAATCTGCTTTTGTATGCATATGGAAATCAGCCCGAAGCCATATCGCTCCATTTCCAAAAATATTTTTGGTTTCGTTTTCCATTATTGCGTTTTTCTTTCAATTAATAATTCTTTGATTTCTACATCAAGGATTTCAGCAATCTTGTACAAGTCCTCTAAACTTGGTTGGCGTCTGTTTTGGGCATAAGAGTTTACCATATTATAACTCTTGCCTAATTGCTCAGCCAACCATTTTTGTTTAATTCCCTTCTGTTCTAAAACGTCTTTTATTCGATTCATTCTTTAACTTTTTTTATATATTACAAATATAAGAATAAAAATATAATATCTCACAAAATGAGCATTTAAATCATCATTTTATTTGGGTGCGGAGGTAAAGGTAAAGTTCAAGTTCTTTTGGCTTTTTTATTTGAGCTATATGTGTCGACAAAACTTAATGTGCATAAATGTTCGGTCAGCTTTCAACAATGAACCCCATAACACCCGCATGTACACAAACTCACGCATATCCTGCTTTGTTGTAATATTTTTACTTTACTCCAAACCGCTGTCGAGAAGTGGTTCTCGACAGCCATGGAAATTCCTAATCATTAAAACTACTTATTTGCTTTCGCCCAGCTATCCTTCAAAGTTACAGTACGATTAAATACAATCTTTTTTTCTGTTGAGTATTTTGTATCTATACAAAAATAACCTGTGCGTTCAAACTGAAATCTCTCTCCGGGTTTAGCATCTTCAACAGATGGTTCAACTACTGAATCATTTAGTATTTCAAGGGAATTTGGGTTAATTAGGTCTAACCAATTATCCTTGTTACCGGGGTTTTCAGTAACAAATAATCTGTCGTACAATCTAACTTCTGCGTTAACTCCATATTTAGCAGAGACCCAGTGAATTGTTCCTTTAACTTTTTTAGTACTGGTTGCGGCTCCACTTTTGGTTTCGGGATCGTATGTACACCTAAGTTCAATGACTTCCCCGTTCTCATCTTTTATTACTTCTTCACATCTAATGATGTATGCATAACGAAGTCGAACTTCACCACCGGGGACAAGTCTGAAAAATCCTTTTGGAGGATTTTCCATAAAGTCAGTTTGCTCAATGTACAATTCTCTTGTAAATTTTAATTTTCTATTACCTGCTGTTGGATCTTCAGGATTATTTACTGCATCGAGTTCTTCTTCGCCTTTATAATTAGTCAAAACTATTTTTAGTGGTTTTAGAACTGCCATAACACGATTTGCTGATTTATTAAGATTCTCCCTAATAGCATATTCCAACAATGAAATATCCGTTAATGCATCCCTTTTTGCGACACCTATAATTTCAGCAAAATTCCGAATAGCTTGGGATGTGTATCCTCTTCTTCTATAACCGCAGATTGTCGGCATTCGAGGGTCATCCCAACCATCAACAAATTTTTCATTCACCAACTGCAAAAGTTTTCTTTTACTCATTACAGTATAGCTTAAATTCAGTCGTGCGAATTCTATTTGTTGCGGGTGATAAATACCAAGTGCATCGAGATACCAATCATATAATGGACGATGATTTTCAAATTCGAGTGTGCAGATTGAATGTGTAATTCTTTCGAGTGAATCTTCTAAACCGTGCGCCCAGTCGTAGGTTGGATAAACACACCATTTATCCCCTTGTCTATGATGTTCAGCATGAATTATTCTATACATAATTGGATCACGCATATTAAAGTTTGGTGAACCCATATCAATTTTTGCACGTAAAGTTTTTGATCCATTTTCAAAATCACCGTTTCGCATCTTCTCAAAAAGATGAAGGTTTTCATCAATAGTTCTATTTCTATAAGGACTTTCTTTTCCCGGTTCAGTAAGCGTTCCTCTCGTTGCTCGTATTTCGTCAGAAGTTAAATCGCAAACATAAGCTTTTCCCTTATTGATCAATTCGATTGCATACTCGTACATTTGTTCGAAATAATCAGATGCATATAAAATTCTATCTTCAAAATCAGCACCGAGCCATTTTACATCCTCAACAATCGAATCAACATATTCCTGCTCTTCTTTCTCGGGATTAGTATCATCAAATCGAAGATTGAATTTTCCATGAAAATTTTCAGCAATACCGAAATTCAAACAAATTGATTTTGCATGACCGATATGCAAATATCCGTTTGGCTCAGGTGGAAAACGAGTATGAACTCTTCCGTTCCATTTGTCTGTTTTAAGGTCATCTTCAATAATTTCATAAATGAAATTTTTAACTTTTACTTTGTCATTATTGAGTGATAAATCTTTATTCTCTTCCATTTTAATATCTGATTTTTATTATAAAATAATTACTAATTGAAATAAATTAAGCCGGGGGGTTATAAGTCTCTAAAAATAATTTTTTATCTGATAACAATGAGTTCTTGATCTCTTGAACCCTCAAGACTGTACGATTTAACAATACATAAACGTTATCAGCATACAACCTTAAAGATTCCAGATCATTATCGTTAGGTTTATGTTGAATAGCTTCAAGCATATCGGAATATATTGAATTAAGAATTTTAATCTCGTCTTCAAATTGGAATTTTTCATTAAGATTTTGTGTGGGTTCCATTTTACTCTCAGTTTAATTTTAAATGCATATGAAAGATAATAAAAAAGTATGAATCATTAGAGAAAGAACTCTTGCGACTAAGATTTTTCATAGCCTCTTACACATTTTTTTTAATTCCTTTGGATAAAAAAATGCTTAAGTTTGTTAAAGCTATTTCTTATTATTAATGGATTTGGAGATTTTGTATGACACTAAAATCAATGTTAGAAGAAAGTAGTATTAAGTATGGGGAAAAGGCTGCTGTCAGTTTTGTAGATAGCGATCCAATCTCTTTCTCCTCATACAAAAAACAAGTGGATCAACTTGTTAACTTTCTAAAATCACGGGGAATTGTTCATGGCGATCGAATTGCAATACTTAGCGAAAATTCACCAAACTGGGGAATAGCATATTTTGCTATAACTTCAATGGGTGCTATAGCTGTTCCAGTTTTAACTGAGTTTCACACATCTGAAATTCATCATATTTTACAGCATTGCGAAGCTAAAACTATTTTTGTTTCAGAAAAATTGTATACAAAAATTGAAGAGTTAAAAGCCCCTTCAGTGAAAGATCTTATTCTCATTGACGATTTTTCTTTAATCGAACCGAACACACCAAAAGATACTCTTAAAAATTTAATTGCTGATGGAAGCAAGGAACTTCAGAAGATTAAAAATCTTGTTTTAAAATTTTCCGGGATTGTTTCAGATGAAGTTAAAGAAGATGATGTTGCATCAATAATTTATACTTCCGGAACAACGGGACATTCAAAAGGAGTTATGCTGACTCATAAAAATATTATTTTTGATGCACTTGCAACATTAAAATTTGTCCGGTTTGATGTAAATGATCGTTCAATCTCATTATTACCGTTAGCGCACGTTTACGAGTGCACATTGGGGTTAGTTATTCCGATTATGGGAGGGGCTACAGTTTATTATTTACGTAAACCACCTACCGCCGCTGTTTTACTTCCTGCTTTATCTTCAGTAAAACCAACGTTAATTTTATCTGTACCATTGATAATTGAAAAGATGTATAAGGCGAGAATCCTTCCTGAAATTCAGAAAAGAAAAATTGTAAAACTTGCTTATAAAGTACCAGCTTTAAGGAAGAAGATTAATCAAGCAGCCGGTAAAAAATTGCTTAAAACATTTGGCGGTAAACTTGAATTATTCTGTATTGGCGGTGCTGCTCTTTCATCTGATGTTGAGAGATTTTTGAAGGAAGCTGGTTTTCCCTATTCAATCGGTTATGGCTTAACTGAGACTTCACCTCTTGTTGCCGGAACTAATCAATATCACACAAAGCTTCTTTCAACTGGACCGGCTGTTCCCGGAATAGAACTTATAATTGATAATCCGGATCCAAAAACAGGTGAAGGTGAAATTCTTGTTCGTGGTGATGTAGTGATGAAAGGTTACTATAAAGACCCTGAAAAAACTAGTGAAGTAATTGACAAAAATGGATGGTTTCATACAGGTGATTTAGGATGCTTTGATAAGGAAAATTATTTGTATATCAAAGGAAGAGTTAAAAATATGATTCTTGGTCCGAGTGGTGAAAATATTTATCCCGAGATTATTGAGTCTGTAGTTAACCGCTCACAATATATTTTAGAGTCATTAGTTTGTAAAAAAGAGAATCAACTTGTTGCTTTAGTATTTTTGAATTATGAAAAAATTGATGAAGATTTTGAGACGAGCAAAAAATCACAATCAGAACAAAAAGAGGTAGTAAATAATATTTTGTCGATTATTAAAGAAGAAGTCAATAATAACGTTTCTTCATTTTCAAAACTTGTTAAGGTAATTGAACAAACTGAACAATTTGAAAAAACACCAACACAAAAAATAAAGAGATACCTTTACATTAATTAATAAGGGTTATCGATTACATATTGATAATAGTGAAGCTGCTGTAACTATGGCAGTTTCACTTCTTAATCGATTCACAGAAAGTTTTAGGCACTCCATTTTTTCTAAATACTTTAGTTCTTTTTGACTAAAACCACTTTCCGAACCAAAAATAAAAACTGTCGACTTATCCTTCCCAAACTTTGCAGAGGTTATTTCGGTTTTACCTTTTTGATCAAAATAGAAAATGTTTTCATAATTTAAATCACTCAATGAGGATATTTTTTGAAAATCAGGTAAATAAGCCCTTAAAGATTGTTTCATCGCAGCAATCCCAATTTTTGAAAACCGTTCTAATTTGATTTCTTTTTTAAGACTAACTCCAGACAAGTAGAAAGTGAAATTTGTAATTCCCAACTCTACAGATTTTTCAATAGCGAAACTTAATCTATCTGGATTTTTGAGAATCGGGATGCAGAATGTGAAATGTTTTAATTGATTTTCATAAATAAAATTTTTCTCTTCACCGGTTAGAATTCTATTATTTTCAATGGATATTATTTTAGATTCACGAATCAAACCTTTTCCATTTGTAATAAAAATTTTATCTCCAATCCGATGTCTCATTACACGTATAACGTGATGTGCTTCTTCCCCGGTTAGAGAAAAATCAACTTCAGTTGAGAAATACAATTGTGAATTAGAAAGATATTCCAAGTACTAAAATAATCTCCGATTTAAATGATTCATTAAATGCTAGTTCAGCTCGTGCAATGTTATACGGTAAAACTAAAAATGTGAAACCGAATCCAAATCCTCTATCAATATCACGTAAACTTACCGGATATGTTTTCTTCTCAACAAAACCGGCATCCGCAAATATTTGTGCATGAATTTCGACTCTATAAGTGGTTAATTCTCTTGGAACTAATGGAAGATCAAAACTAATGTCCCAGTTATTAATAATAGAGCGACTAAGTTCGAACGAACCCTTATATAGATTATCGCCTTCCTTTTTCTTATTAAAATGTCCTCTAATCCTTTCACCAAAACCGATGATTGAATAATCATAATAGGGTATTTTATCACCAAAAGTCTGTCGTGTTGATAGACGCCATTTAGTTGTAAAGCCATAAATCATAGGTTCGTAGCTTCGAAAGTCGAGTAACATAATTCTATAATTGATCTCCTTATTACCAATTCCTTTGAATTGATAATCGGCAAAAAGTGAAATTCCTTTTGATGGAAATTGAATGAGATCGCGGGTATCGTAAGTGTACCGAAAACCGAGATAACCGATTCTATCAATTCTATCTCCGTAAATTGATATTTGAGGAAAATAGATAGGAGTTTCGATGTATGAAAATCCAATATAAGTAGAAAATTTGTGGAACAAATTATACCTCTTCCCTATCATAAGAGATGTTCCAAAAAATTTTTGTTCGAAAACAGAGCCGTAAATTGTTTCAGCTTTTAAACTTCTATTTGTTACCGATTTATATTCAACACTAAAATCGAGTGAGATTTGTTCTTTTCTAAATAGATCAGGAATAGAATATTGCACCCCGATCATTGGATCAAATCCGGCTCCTCCTTTTACTCTGAATTTTTCATTTCTTCCGCGGAAATTATGAAAGTATAAGTCAAGTCCGAATGATAATCTTTTCCAATCATTATCCTGAAGATAAGCATAGGGAATCGGCCATATATTCCAACTATCTTCAATAAAAATACGTAGTACATTTTTATCATCAACCCGAATAACCGAAAGTTTAACTCTTGTAAAAATTCCAAGACTATAAATCCTTTCCCGATCATAATATAATTGAGATGAATCAACCTCTTGCCCGACTTTTAATGTTAACTCTCTTTCAATTATATCAAAATCAGTTTCAGTTTCACCGGTAATGAAAATTGAATCAATAGTCGCGGGTAATGAAACGAATACTGTAGAAACCGAATCAATACTAAGATTCTCTGCTTTGGTGAAACTCAAATTGAAAATAATTAATGATATGATTAATAGTACTTTGGGCATTTTTTTAACAGAATCTATATTCAATTGCTACACATTTATTTTGAATGGTCGGAATCTCATTCTCTATTAATTTGGAAGCCGCCTCATTATTTATTACTCCTAATTGGAACCAACAATATTTTGGTTTTATAGCAATAATATCATCAACAATTAAATTGACTTTATCTGAACTTAAAAAAATATCAACTAAATCAATTTTATGAGGAATATCTTTTAAACTTTGATAAACTTTTATTCCAAATACATCTTTAAGATTTGGATGAACCCCAACCACATCATAACCTTTCTCTTTTAAGAAAAGTGCTATTCGACCACTATCTCTTTCAGGTTTATCAGATATGCCTACAACAGCAATAGTTTTCGAATTCTTTAATATCGAACAAGCATCCATTAATTCTCCAATATTGAATTTATTAAATCATTATAATAACTAAAAAAAATACCTTCGGTTAAGATAATAACTGAAGGTATTTACTAAAATATAAAATGGTTGGAATTAAATCACAACTTCATTAATGTATTCATTAATCGGAACGCATGAGCAAACAAGGTTTCGATCACCATAAGCATTATTTACTCTAGCAATTGTAGGCCAGAACTTATTGTCTTTTGTAAACTGAGTAGGAAAAGCAGCTTTCTCACGCGAGTAATTATGTTTCCAATCCTCCGAGATTGCCATAGCCATTGTATGAGGTGCGTTTTTCAAAACATTATCAATTTTATCGGCTGCACCTTTTTCTATTTCAGCAATCTCTTCACGTATTTGAATCATAGCTTCACAAAAGCGATCTAATTCTGCTTTAGGTTCTGATTCTGTTGGCTCAACCATTAGAGTACCATGAACCGGAAATGAAACTGTTGGGGCATGGAATCCGTAATCCATCAATCGTTTTGCAATATCTTCAACTTCAATATTTGCAGTTCTCTTAAACTCATGCATATCAATTATCATTTCATGGGCAACAAATCCATTTTTACCGGAATATAAAGTCTTATAATAACCTTCAAGTCTCGATTTTATATAGTTTGCATTTAAGATCGCATATTTTGTAGAATTGGTTAATCCTTTTGCTCCAAGCATTTTAATATATCCGAGAGAAATAAGAAGTATACTAGCACTTCCATACTGTGCGGCTGAGACTGCTCCTATTGCATCAGTTTCACCAATATTCACAACAGGATGACCGGGCAATAATGATTTCAGATGTTCAGCAACGCAAATAGGTCCAACTCCCGGACCGCCGCCTCCATGAGGTATAGCAAAAGTTTTGTGAAGATTAAGATGACATACATCAGCACCTATCAGCGCAGGACTGGTTAAACCAACCTGAGCATTCATATTTGCGCCATCCATATATACCTGTCCACCATTTTTATGAATGATAGAACAAATTTCTTTAATCGACTCTTCAAAAACACCATGTGTTGATGGATAAGTAACCATCAATGCAGACAAATTATCCTTATGAAGTTCAGCTTTATTAATTAGGTCGTTTACATCAATATTGCCAAGTTCATCACAATTAACAACCACTACTTGCATTCCTGCCATTACTGCACTCGCCGGATTTGTACCATGTGCTGATGAGGGAATAAGTACAATATTTCTATGAGATTCGCTGCGGTTAACATGGTATTGCCTGATTACCATCAATCCGGCATATTCACCTTGTGCTCCTGAATTTGGCTGCAATGAAACACCTGCAAATCCCGTGATTTCAGATAGATATTTTTCTAATTCTGAAATTATTGTGGTATATCCGGGCACTTGAGATTTTGGTGCAAATGGATGAATATTTCCAAAACGTGGTAAACTTATACCCATCATTTCAGCAGCAGCATTAAGTTTCATAGTACACGATCCCAATGGAATCATTGAACCGGTTAAACTTAGATCTTTATTCTCTAATTTCTTAGTATAGCGCAATAATGCTGTCTCGGAGTGATATTGATTAAATATCGGATGTTGAAGAAACGTAGTAGTTCTTAAAAGATCAGCAGGAATTTTTTCGGAAATATTTTCAGCTAATTCTTCAATATCCTTTTGATTAAAACTTTCATTGTTTGAAGAAGCAAAAATCGAAGCGAGTTCAATTATATTCTCAATTGAAACAGTTTCATTTAAACTAATACCAATTGTTTTTTCATCTATATATCTCAGATTAATAAGATTTTCTTCTGCCTTAACCTTTATCGAATTATATAGATTTGAATCATCAATCACGAATTGTAATGTATCAAAGAAAAAATTATTAATCTGATTATAACCATATTTTCGCAGCAGTTGATCTAACAGTACAGTTAATTTGTGAACTCTGTTTGCAATATTTTTTAGTCCAACAGGTCCATGATAAACTGCATACATTCCAGCCATCACAGCTAATAGAACTTGTGCAGTACAAATATTACTCGTAGCTTTTTCTCTTCGAATATGTTGCTCGCGAGTTTGTAGTGCCATACGATATGCAAGATTTCCATTTACATCAATTGAAGCCCCAATAATTCTGCCGGGCATAATTCTCTTAAACTCATCTTTACATGCAAAGTATGCAGCGTGTGGTCCGCCATAACCCATTGGAACTCCAAAACGTTGAGTTGAACCAACTGCTATATCGGCACCAAATTCACCGGGAGGAGTAAGTAGGGTTAAACTAAGCAGGTCTGCAGCAACGACTGTAAATATCTCCTTTTCTTTTGCATGAATAAAGAAATCAGTAAAATTATTTATATTTCCTTTTCCGGCAGGGTATTGAACCAATAGTCCAAAAAACTCATCTGTAAACTCAAATTCATTATATTTTCCGGTAACTATCTCTATACCCAACGGAACTGAACGAGTTATTAATACAGATAACGTTTGTGGATAAACTTCACTATTAACAAAAAATTTATTCCTATTTTTCTTCAAACTTTTTGAATAGGAGTGGAGCATAATCATAGCTTCTGCGGCGGCTGTCGCTTCATCGAGCAGAGAAGCATTAGCAATGTTTAAACCGGTTAATTCGATAATCATGGTTTGATAATTAATTAATGCTTCCAACCGACCTTGCGATATTTCAGCTTGATATGGTGTATATTGTGTATACCAACCCGGATTTTCAAGGATCGTCCTCTGAATTACAGGAGGAGTTGTTGTAGGATAATAACCCATCCCTATATATGATTTAGCAATTTTATTTTGAGAAGCTTGTAAGCGTACAAAATCGAGAAATTGAGATTCAGTCATAGGAGTTTCAATCTCTAATTCTTTATTCAATCTGATTTGTGCGGGAACGGTTTTATCAATCAATTCATCCAAGGACTCAACACCAATAATAGCAAGCATTGCTTTGGTATCTTCTTCATTTGGACCGATGTGACGATTTTCAAATTTGTCTGTAAAATCAAAATTCTTCATATAATTAACTATGTTTTTCCAAATATTATTAAAAAAGTTTACCTCAAATGTACGATTTACAATTGAAATAATTAACGGTTAAAAAAGGAAAATTTAGGTTAAGATTTTTTTAAGACTGAAAGATTTTGTAGCGCAGCTTTTGCAGCATCTTGTTCGGCAGATTTTTTATTTCGAGCTTTCCCCTCACCCAAAGACTGTTGACCTATCCGAACTTCTACCGTAAAATATCGTTCATGCTCCGGACCCTCTTCATAAATGACAAAGTATTTGGGAATTTCTAATTTTATAGATTGTGCATATTCAAGGAGTTGACTTTTATAATTTTCATCAATCAGATGAATTCCCATTTTAATATTGGGATTAAAAATGTATTTAAGAATAAAATTACGACATGTATCAAGTCCACAATAAAGATAAATTGCTCCGAGTAGTGCTTCTAAAGCATCAGCAAGAATAGTTTTTATTCCGAGATTTTCAACTGCCATCAATTCTTTGCTAACAAAAACAAAATGAATCAGATCAATCCGCACTGCTGCATCGTAAAGAGAATTTCGGTTAACAAAATTTGATCTAATCTTTGTTAAATATCCTTCATCTTTATCTGTAAATATTTGATACAACCCTTCGGCAACTATAAAACCAAGAACTGCATCTCCAAGAAATTCAAGTCTTTCGTTTGAAACTTTAAATTTTCGATTATCGAGGTATGAACGGTGTGTTAGTGCTTCAATAAAAATTTGAGGATCACTTATTTTATGATCAATCAATTCCTCAAGTTTTTCAATATTTTTTCTGGATAGGACTTTTCCTGATCTGAATTTTTCAAAAATATGTGAAATGAATTTGAACAAAATTAGTCTACGTATTTTTTAAATAAGAGAGATGCATTATGACCACCAAAACCAAATGTATTACTTATTGCAGCATTAACTTCAGTTTGAATAGGATTATGGGGGCAATAGTTTAAATCACATTCCAGATCAGGATTTTCAAGATTTATTGTAGGTGGAATAATATTATTTTTAATTGCAAGAACTGTTGCGATAGCTTCAATTGCACCTGCTGCGCCGAGTAGATGCCCTGTCATCGACTTAATTGAACTTACAACAAGTTTATAAGCATGTTCTCCAAAAACTTGTTTTATTGCTTTAGTTTCTGTTACGTCATTCAATTGAGTTGAAGTACCGTGTGCGTTAATATAATCGATATCTTCCGGTTGTAGCCCCGCATCACGAATTGCTTCCTTCATGGAACGAACCGCACCATCACCATTTGGATCAGGAGCTGTAATGTGAAATGCATCTGCTGTTAATCCAATGCCGCTCATTTCAGCATATATTTTTGCTCCACGTTTTTTTGCGTGTTCTAGTTCTTCGAGAATTAATGAACCCGAGCCTTCTCCCATGACAAATCCATTTCTATCTTTATCGAAGGGACGAGATGCTTTCTTATAATTATCATTCCAGGTTGAAAGTGCTCTCATAGTATTAAAACCACCGATAGATAATTCTGTTATCGCTGCTTCTGTACCGCCGCATAACATTAAATCTGCATTTCCTCTTTCAATCATTATGAAGGCGTCCGCAATTGCATGGGATGCGGTTGCGCATGCTGAGGTAGTGGAATAATTTGGACCTTTTAACCCGAAACGAATTGAAATATAACCGGCAACGATATCTGCTATCATCATTGTAATAAAAAACGGACTGATTCTGAGTGGATTTTTTTCTAAGTAATAACTTCGGCTTTGATCTTCAAAAGTTTTTATTCCACCTATACCACTTCCGTAGATAACTCCAAATTTTTCTCTGTTAACATTCTCCAAATTTAGAGCGGAATCGCTCATCGCCATTTCAGCAGAGGAAATTGCAAATTGAGTGAATGAATCCATTCTTCTGAGTTGTTTTTTATCTATAAATAAGGAAGGATCAAAATTTTTTATTTCAGCAGCAAATTTTGTGTCAAATTTTTCAGTATCAAAATGAGTTATTAAATCAACACCATTTTTGCCTTCTAATAATCCATTCCAAAATGAGGTTACATCATTTCCGATTGGAGTAACAGCACCAACACCTGTAATAACAATTCTTCTTTTTTGCACAATATTTCCGGTTAAATTGATTTAACAATTATGAACAGTCCCGCAAAGATTAGAAAATATCTAACTCTCAAATAAAAAGGTTGAACAAGCCACAGATTTAAGCCCTCACCCGTTCAACCTAATAAAATAATTAAGCTAATTTTTCTGATAAATATTTAACAGCGTCACCGACTGTTGTAATTTTTTCAGCATCCTCATCAGGAATAGAAATATTGAAAGCGCTTTCAAATCCCATTACTAATTCAACGATGTCTAAAGAATCAGCACCTAAATCATTTGTAAATGATGCTTCAGGAGTAACTTGAGCTTCTTCTACTCCTAATTTATCCATAATGATTTCTTTAACTTTGGTTTGAACATCCATTTTTATCTCCTATTTTTTTGTTTATGGTTATTAAAATAAAATTTACATTGTCATTCCGCCGTCAACGGCGATAACTTGTCCCGTAATATAACTCGAATCATCCGAAGCTAAAAATGCTACAGTTTTTGCAACATCTTCTGCTACTCCCATTCTTTTTAATGGAACCACAGAGAGTATAGCCTCTTTTTGTTTCTCATTTAGTGAGCCTGTCATATCTGTAGCGATAAACCCGGGAGCAACAGCGTTACAAGTAATATTTCTTGAGGACAATTCCTTTGCAGTTGATTTTGTAAATCCGATTACTCCGGCTTTTGAAGCCACATAATTTGATTGACCCGGATTTCCAATAATTCCTACTACAGATGAAATATTAATTATTCGACCGTACCGCTGCCCCATCATTGGTTTGAGTGCTAATTTAGTATAATTAAATACGCTCTTTAAATTTGCTGAAATAACTACATCAAAATCAGAAGGTGACATCCTCATTAATAGATTATCTTTAGTAATTCCAGCATTGTTTACTAAAATATCTAAACCGCCCAATTTTTCCAAAGTGAAATTAATAGTTTTTTCGGCTTCTTCAAATATTGCAGCATCGGCTTTGAATCCGAATAGTTTATAACCTTTTGATAATCCTTCATCTTCTAATTCTTTAGCAACCGCATCAGAACTGAAGTAAGTAAAAACTACCGAGGCGCCTTTTGAAGCTAGTTCAAAAACAATTGCCTTCCCGATCCCTCGTGTTCCTCCGGTTACTAGAACGCGTTTACCTTCTAAGCTCATTCAATTTCTTTCTTAATTTGATTCGAAAGATATTCATTTTTGTATTCAATTAATTCATTATATCCTGATTCACCAAGAAAATGAATTAGTTCATCTTTACAATAATCAACCATAGTGGATTCTGAAATCGGAAATTTATTGCAATGATGAAGACGATCAATATGTTCATCGTCAACCGTAAGTGCACCATTCCAAATTGTTAGTGGAAACAGTATGCAATATAACGGTTTATACTTCCAAGGATTCTCATTCTCAAAGTAAGCCAATTTTTGTAAGGAACATAATCCATTTTTATCTAAGAATGTACACTTGCCGTTTATAATCTGTGTTCCAACAGCAACACCTGAATCAAAATCTTCATCTTCCTCAGGAGCTTCAAACCAGGCATTTACATCTAATGATTGTGAATCATCCATCATTGTTTTGACTTTATCTTGAATTGATAAAATCATTTCAGCTTCTTTTTTATCGGTATAAACACCGTAGTTGCAGCACTCACCATTACATTTACATGCAAATGGAAATGTAAAGATAATCGGATCAATTTTAATTCCATTTATCTCTTTTGTAAATTCTTCTGTCATTAAATAAACCTTTCTACATCGGTATATTTATCAATACCGAAACAAGTAACATTCGGATTAATCCTTTTGACCAAACCCTGTAAAACTTTTCCCGGACCAACTTCATAAAATTCATCGAAGCCGTCATTTATCATATTAACAATAGTCTCTTCCCATCTTACCGGAGAAGTTACTTGTTGAAACAATAATTCTTTAATTTCATTTTTATCTGTTACAGGTTTCGCAGTTACGTTTGCATAAACCGGAAAGCGGGCGTCATAAATATTTGTTTTATTAAGCTCTTCTTTTAAAAGGTCTTTTGCTGACTGCATTAAAGGTGAATGAAAGGCACCGCTGACCACTAATTCTTTTACAAGTTTTGCTCCACTTAGTTTTGCTAATTCCATTCCTTTACGAACACCATCAACCGATCCTGAGATAACAATTTGTCCCGGTGAATTAAAGTTAGCACACTGAACAATTCCAACTTCGGAAGCATCTTTACAAACAGATTCAACAGCTTCGGGAGTTAAACCGACAACAGCAGCCATCGTACCTGGATTATCTATTCCGGCTTGCTGCATCCCTTTACCTCTAAATCTTACTAATTGTACAGCATCGTAATATTGAATTGCTCCTGATGCAACAAGTGCTGAATATTCACCGAGTGAATGGCCGGCAGCGCCTTCTATATTAAGTCTTCGAATTAAACTTGCAAGAATAACAGAATGTATAAAAATTGCAGGCTGTGTGTTTTCAGTTTGTCTTAAACTTTCCTCAGGACCATAAAACATTACATGAGATAAGTTAACTCCGAGAACACTGTCTGCGGTTTTAATCATCTCTTTTGCTTCAACGGAATTTTCGAAAAGATCTTGAGCCATTCCGACATATTGAGAACCTTGACCCGGAAATAAAAATGCTTTCTTACCCATTAATCAACACCCCAAACATAAAGCGCTGAACCCCATGTAAAACCAGCTCCAAATGCGGCTAAAATCAACTTATCACCTTTTTTGATTTTCCCGTCTCTGTAATATTCGACTAAACATAAAGGAATAGTTGCTGCTGTTGTATTTCCATATTTTTCAATATTCATAGTAACTTTTTCTGGTGGAATACCACAACGTTTAGCTGTCGCATCAATAATTCTCAAATTTGCTTGATGCGGGACAAGATACGCAACATCATCAGCAGTTAAATTATTCTTCTTCATAATTTCGTAAGATACATCTGCCATACCTACGACAGCTACTTTATAAACTGATTTACCATCTTGAAATAGATAATGCATCTTTTTATCAACAGTTTCGTGTGAAGGTGGATTCAAACTTCCACCGCCACGCATATTTAAGAAAGCCTCACCTGAACCGTCGGTTCGCAATATTGAATCCTGAAGTCCAACAGTTTTATCTTCTGTTGGCTCTAGTAAAACTGCTGCTGCACCGTCTCCAAATAGAATGCAATTATTTCTATCAGTGTAGTCAACAATTGAACTCATTTTATCAGCACCTACCACAATTACTTTTTTATAAGTACCACTTTCGATAAGTGAAGCACCAACTTGAAAAGCAAACAAGAAACCGGAACATGCTGCAGAGAGATCAAAACCCCATGCATTCTTCGCCCCAATTTTATTTTGAACTAAACATGCTGTTGCCGGAAAAAACATATCCGGAGTAACTGTAGCAACAATAATTACATCAATTTCTTCACGATTGATTTCTTTAGTTTTGAGTAAATCTTCGATTGCTCTGGCGGCTAAATCACTTGTAGCGCCATTTTCAAGAATTCGTCTTTCTTTAATCCCGGTTCTTGAAACAATCCATTCATCATTAGTATCGATAATCGATTCAAAATATTTATTGTCTAATACTTTATCAGGCACATACATTCCAACTGCCGTAATAACGGCATTATATTTTTTGTTATTCATATTTTTCCAATTATAAAATTGAGGAATAGTTTTTAATCGAGTTCTCTATCTTTAAGACAAGCTCACGATCATACATTTCTTTTGCACGTAGAACCATATTTTTTATCGCTTTAGGTGAACTTGAGCCATGTCCAATTATAGAAATTCCATTTACTCCGAGTAACGGGACACCACCATATTCTTGATAATCAAATTTTTTAAGAATTTCTTTAAGAGTTCCCTTAACAAGTAAAACTTTAAGTTTGTTGAATAATCCTTGTGAAGCATATTCACGGAAAAGATGTTTTAAAATACTTAACACACCTTCACCGAATTTGAGAAGAATATTACCGACAAAACCGTCACAAACGACTACATGTACTGAACCCTTCAAAACATCCCTGCCTTCAATATTTCCTACAAAATTTAACTGAGATTTTTTCAAGAGTTGAAAAGCTGATAAAGTCGTTTCGTTTCCTTTGGAATCTTCTTCTCCTACACTAAGGAGCCCTACTTTGGGGTTATCAATGTGATAAATTTCTTTAACAAATATGGAACCCATCACTGCGTATTCGAATAGATGCGATGGCTTTGAGTCAACACTAGCACCGACATCAAAAATAGTAGTAATACCGGATTCATTCGGCATGAAAGTGCCAATCGTGGGTCTTCCGACGCCCGGGATTCGTCCCATTATTAAAGTTGAAGCTGCCATCATAGCGCCGGTATTTCCGGCACTTACAAATGCATCTGCTTTTTTATCTTTAACTAATCTGGCACCGACCACAATCGAAGAATCTGTTTTAGTTTTAATTGCTTGAGTGGGAGTATCTCCCATCTCAATAACTTGAGAAGTGTGTATGATGTTATTTTCGTCAAAAGTCAGGTTGTTTTCAGAAATAACCTTTTGAATATCATCTTTTTTTCCAACGAACAAAAGTTCAAAATCATTGTTAACATTTAGTGCTTCAATTGCACCAATTACAGCATTACGGGGGGCGAAGTCTCCCCCCATTGCGTCAACAACAATTCTACACTTTGCTTTGTTTGAAGCGATATTAGACATTCTGAATTAGTTATTACCTAGTTTTTAGGAATGAACATTGAGCGTCCATTATAATAACCGCAGGAAGAGCAAGCATGGTGAGTAAGTTTTAATTCGCCACAATTACTGCAAGTCCCCATTGAAGGAGCAGTTGCTTTATAGTGAGTTCTTCTTTTATCACGTCTAGTTTTAGACATTTTACGTTTTGGATTTGGCATTTCGTATCCGTTTTATTTATTGTTTAATTATTTAATTTACTCTTCAAATCTAATAGAGGCTGCCAGCGTGCATCAACCTCTTCTTTAGTGCATGAACATTCTCCAACATTCAAATTAACTCCGCACTTAAAGCATAACCCTTTGCAATCTTCTTTACACAGTTTTTTCAATGGAATAGATATAAGACAAAAATCGTGAATATCTTTCGTTATATCAATTTTATCTGTTTCAATAGATAAGTAAGCGAAATTTGCATCATCATTCTCTCTAATTTCTTTATCTTCTCCAAAAAGATAAACCATTTGATATTTAACCGCAATCTGATGATCAAATTCTTCAGCACATCTATCACATTCAAAATGAGCAACTACTGAGATACTAGTGTCAAGAACAATTTGATGATGAGTCTTGGCAACTTTAACAGAAACATCATAATTGCCCTTAAATGGTTCTGTTAATCTAAGCTCCTCAACCTTGCCTACTTGATTTAAGTAGTGTTCGCCTTCACTTAAATTAGAAATTTTTATTATCATAGGAAAATTTTTGCAAAAGTCCGGTAAATATAAAGAGTATCAGTTCAATAGTCAACAAATCACTTGATTTAGATATTTTGAAATTTTTACCATCCCGACATCTTTTAGTGCAATTTTTTTTCTGCTTCTCTCACCAAATCAGAAATGCTGGACTTCTTACTTTAGAAATTTATTGGTTAGTGAAATATTTATCCATAATTTGTTAAGCTAAATTAAAAAATACAGTACTAAAATGATAAATGAAATTTTAATAAAAACGATTCTTGCTGTTCTTTCGGCTGTGCTCGGTGGGTATCTCGTTTTTCTAATTAAGCTAAATCACCATAAACTTTGTTCGCTAATCTCCTTTTCTGCAGGGGCATTATTTGGGGCAGCTATTTTCACCTTCTTACCTGAAGCTTTTGATAAGCTCGGAGTAATTGAATTATTCATTAGTTTAGTGAGTGGTATCGGATTATTTTGGTTTATTAGTCATTATATAATTCACGTTTGTCCGGCATGTTCAGCTTCCCATTTTGATGAACAGACAACAAAGAAATTTACGGAAATTGTGAAACTCTTATTCGGGGTACTTGCGTTTCATTCATTCCTTGATGGTGTGGCAGTTTCTACAGAAGGATTTCACTCACATGGTGGAAATTCAGTAATTGCTGCAATTATTACACATAAATTTCCTGAGGGATTGGCTTTAGCTTCGCTTATGCTTGGAGCAGGTTACTCAAAATTCAGAATAATGCGAGATGTTATTTTAGTTGAATCTACAACAATTCTCGGTGGTTTATTTGGTGTTGTTTTCCTCATTGACTATGTTACTCCATTCTGGTTAGGAATAATTGAAGCACATATTGCAGGTGGATTTTTATTTCTCGCAATACATGCGATAATTGGTGAAGTTTTTAAAAACCATAAATTACTTGTAACACTATCATTTATTTCTGGTGCTATCTTAATAAGTTTAGTTGGATTTTTAATTCATTAAACTTTAAAACTACTTTTTATTGAAAATTGAAGTTCTTAAATTTGTGGACATTTATTTAAAGTCCGGAAAGGTGCTAGAGTGGTTGAATAGGACGGTCTCGAAAACCGTTGTAGGGGCAACCTTACCGAGGGTTCGAATCCCTCCCTTTCCGCTCCGACTTAATTTGATATATCTCCATAATCATAACTTTGAATAAGAGAGACAAATCTTTCATTACAGATATTTATTAGAAAATAAGTATTTCCGATTCACTTCAAATAAATAAGTCTCACATAGTTTTTATCGAAACTTAGCTTAATAATTTTTCACCTGCCTTTTTACCGCTGACTTACCTTTTTTCAGTCAGAGCGTTTTTTAAAGCCATATAATTGTTAACCGATTATTTTTATCTTAACCTAAATTATAATTATGATTGTCTTGGTTAATATATTTTTAATTATTTATTGACAGTGACAATTAATCTGATTAATTTTAATCATTACTTATTAAGTATTATTTAAACCATGAAGAAAAACAGTTTATTCAATCGAGAACACGACTATTCACTTCGAATAACCGCATTTTTAGCTTCACTCGATAAAGATGAAATTATTAATGTTAGCAGCATTTCTAAAAAACTTCACCTCTCAAAAATTTTTACAGCAAGGATTATCCACAAACTCAGAGTCGCAAATATCGTTGGTTCAGTTCAGGGTAAGTATGGTGGTTTTTATTTGAAAGCAAATTCGGAAGAAATTTCTATTTGGGATGTGCTAAATGCGATGGGATATAAGGTGAGGCTAAACGATTGTATGGATGAAAACTTTTTCTGTGACTTAATGTTCGGATGTCAGTTTCATACGTTCTTTATTGGTCTTGAACAAAATATTTTCGAACAATTAAAACAACAAAAAATTTCTGATTATATATTCAGATTTACTAAATAACAAAATAATAACACACTAAAGGGGTGGAATAATGGATGCACTAGTTCTTGCGCGTTTGCAGTTTGCCGTAACAACTGCTTACCACTTTTTATTTGTTCCCATTACACTAGGACTTTCTATCGCTGTTGCGATTATGCAAACAGCATACTATCGTACCGGTAATGAGAATTACAAAAAAATGACAAAGTTTTGGGGAAAATTATTTCTAATTAACTTTGCTATCGGGGTTGTAACAGGAATCGTTCAAGAATTTCAGTTTGGAATGAACTGGTCTCAATATTCAAGATTTATGGGAGATATTTTTGGCGCTCCCTTAGCAATAGAAGCACTTCTCGCTTTCTTTATGGAATCAACTTTCATTGGTATTTGGATTTTCGGCTGGGATCGAATTTCGAAAAAGTTGCACCTGACTGCAATTTGGTTGCTTGCTATTGGTTCCAATCTCTCTGCTATTTGGATTCTCGCTGCTAATTCTTTTATGCAACAACCCGTAGGTTATGCAATTAGAAACGGCAGAGCGGAAATGACCGATTTCTTCGCGCTAATTACAAATGGACATCTTTGGGTTCAATTTCCACACGTATTTTTTGGTGCAATTGCAACTGCAGGATTTTTGATTCTCTCCATTAGTACTTATCATCTTGTAAAAAAAGAAAAACATGACGTATTTATAAAGTCATTTAAGTTTGGGGCCGTTTATGCCTTACTTGGTTCTCTACTTGTGATACTTGTGGGTCACAACCAAGCTCAGTACATGATTAAAATTCAACCCATGAAAATGGCGGCTGCAGAAGCACTTTGGGAAACTGAAAATCCCGCAGCTATGTCTTTATTTACATTTGGTGATGAAGCAAACAAAAAAGATCTATTTGCAATCAAAATTCCTGGAGGGTTAAGTTTTTTAGCTTTTAACAAGTTTGAAGGTGAAATAAAAGGTATCAAACAACTTCAGGCTGAGGCTGTCCAAAAATTTGGTGAAGGAGATTATGTTCCTCCTGTTGCTGTTTCTTATTGGACATTCAGAATTATGGTGGGGGCAGGATTTTTAATGTTATTGATTGCAGCAATTGCAACATTCAAAACATTCAAACAGAAATTTGAGTTTAGTCCTTTCATGTATAGAATTGTCTTCTGGTCAATGCTGCTGCCGGTAATTGCGAATACAACAGGATGGTTATTTACCGAAATTGCGCGGCAGCCATGGACAGTATTCGGATTATTTCAAACTGCCGACTCAGTTTCTAATACTGTTTCAGCAGGTGAAGTTCTGTTTTCGTTAATATCTTATACACTGATTTATGCAATCTTAATGGTTATCATGATATCACTTATGAAAAAGTTTGCAACAAGAAGTGTAGAAGAAATTGATGTTGACGATCATGGTATTGAAGAAGACAAACTATTAAGTAAAGTATAGGGGCAATAAAATGGACTTAAATATTATCTGGTTTATACTAATCACAGTACTCTTTATCGGGTTTTTCTTTTTAGAAGGATTTGATTACGGAGTAGGGATACTCTTACCATTCCTTGGTAAAGAAGACAGAGAACGAAGAGCTATTATTAATTCCATCGGTACATTTTGGGATGGAAATGAAGTTTGGATGCTAACCGCCGGCGGTGCTATGTTTGCGGCTTTCCCAAACTGGTATGCAACTTTGTTTAGCGGATTTTATCTCGCGCTTGTATTAATGCTGCTTGCATTAATTGCAAGAGGTGTAGCTTTTGAATATCGAAGTAAAAAAGACTCACCGGTTTGGCGTAATAGATGGGATTGGGTTATATTCTTCGGAAGTTTTATTCCGGCACTTTTATGGGGTGTTGCCATTGCAAACCTGATTCGAGGTGTACCTATTGATCAGAATATGAATTATACAGGTAGTTTTTTCACTCTGCTTAATCCTTATGCAATAGTTGGTGGGTTAGCTTCTCTCTCTCTTTTTACGCTACACGGTTCTATTTTCTTATCACTGAAGTTGACCGACAATTTATTGGATAGAGCAAGAAAAGTTGCCAATAAACTCTGGCTACCAACCACGTTTCTTTTGTTTACTTATGTAATCTTTGGTTACTTTGATACAGATATGTTTTCAAAACTTGGAGTAAATCCTGGAGTAATTCCAGTATTAGCAGCTATAGCAATCGTTTCTGTCGGCTACTTTTTGAAAATTAAAAGAGAAGGCTGGGCATTTGTAATGACAGGGATTACAATTGCATTTTCAACTATAACAATTTTTATGGGTTTATTCCCGCGTGTAATGGTTTCAAGTACAAATAGTGATTATAGTTTGACAATCTACAATGCATCTTCAAGTCCGTATACTTTAAAGGTAATGAGCATTATAGCATTGATATTTGTACCTATAGTTTTAGCGTATCAGGCTTGGTCATATTGGATTTTTAGAAAGAGAGTCTCAACAAAATCAAAACTTGAATATTAGAACCAAACCTTATTTTTTATGGGAAGGGTTAGAAATCTCCCTTCCCTTATTATTTATCCAAATTCTTACATGCTGAAATATCAGAGAGTAAATGATATTAAAGTTATTTTTTATTAATATAGAAATATATTTTATTGGTAAATGAATTTTAATAAAGAACTTTTTCTTGAACTCAAACCAGTAAAAATCAAATTTATTTTAACTATAACTTTTGGTTTATTAGCTGCTGTCACTACAATTCTTCTCGCTTTTAATTTAAGCAAAATAATCAGTGATGTTTTTCTTTTTAACAGTTCGCTCGAAAGTGTTTATCCTATTATTTATATATTCTTATCCTTGGCTGCACTAAAATCACTTTTAGTCTGGATTCAAAACTATTTTGCCGCTAAGATTGTTGCTTATATAAAGATTGAGTTTCGTAGAAGAATTCTAAAAAAAATTGAAGCACACGGAGGAATAAATTTAAAATCAGAAAGAGCGGGTGAACTCGTCAATACACTACTTAATGGAATAGATAAACTTGATGATTACCTCTCAAAGTTTTTACCGCAAGTGTTTTTATCAGTTTTTATTCCGTTATTAGTTTTAATATTTGTTTTTCCTATTGATTGGTTAACCGCACTTGTCTTTATTATAACGGCCCCCATTATTCCCCTTTTTATGTTTTTGATTGGTTCAATGGCAGAAAAACTTAATAAAAAACAATGGCAGACTTTGAGCAGAATGAGCGCATACTTCTTTGATGTTTTACAAGGTGCGGTTACATTAAAACTTTTTAATCGCACAAATGATGTTTTGCTCAAAATTGAAGAAATCTCGGAAACATTCAGAATAAAAACTTTAAAGGTGTTGAAGATAGCATTTCTTTCTGCATTAGTATTGGAGATTGCAGCAACTATTAGTGTTGCTATTGTCGCAGTAGAAATTGGTTTAAGATTGTTAAGTGGAAATTTTATCTTTTCCGATGCTCTTTTCATTTTGATAATAGCACCGGAATTTTATTTACCTTTTAGAGTGCTCGGGACAAGTTACCATGCCGGTATGGATGGGATTTCAGCTTTCGAAAGAGTTGCTGAAATATTTAATTACAAAAATTCTAACCAACTCAGTAATCAAACTCACTTAGAACTATCCCCATTATCTGCTATAAGATTTGAAAACGTCTCTTTCACTTATCCAAACAGAACATCGAAATCATTAAACCATATTTCCTTAATAATCGAGCCGCAAAAAATAAATGCAATTGTCGGTAAGTCCGGTGGAGGTAAATCAACTCTAATAAATATGCTTCTCGGATTTTTAGAACCTGATGACGGAAATATTTTTATTGATAAGATTGATTTTTCAACAGTTACAAAAGAAAAATGGAGAAATAACATTTCCTGGCTTCCGCAAGCTCCATTTATATATGCAAAATCAATTTTAGAAAACATAAAAATCGCAAAACCTAATGCTGCTTTCGACGAGGTTGTTATAGCGGCACAAAATGCACGGATTCATAATTTCATTGAATCACTTCCCAATGCATATAATACTTTTGTTGGAGAAAATGGAATAAAATTGAGTGGGGGTGAAATACAACGGATTGCATTGGCACGCGCATATTTAAGAGATACTCCATTGCTTATTGTTGATGAACCTACTGCCAACTTAGACCCTATTGTTGAAGAAGAAATTATTAAAGATATGTATCGGCTATTTTCAAATAAAACAGTAATTGTTATTGCTCACAGGTTAAATACAATTATTAATGCTGATCGTATTATCGTTTTGGATGATGGAAAAATATTAGATATCGGACATCATACAGAATTACTTGAAAGAAATCTTTTCTATAGATCATTAGTTAATCCTTCCGGTGAATGGTCATGATTAAGACAATCATAAAAACAATTTCTCTAGGAAAAGAATATAAATACTGGATGCTTCTTGCAGTTTTATTAGGATTTCTTACGATTGGAAGCGGTATTGGTTTAATGATGACATCCGCATATCTAATTTCAAAAGCTGCTTTACAAACTCCAATTTATCAATTACAGGTTGCAATTGTTGGGGTAAGATTTTTTGGTATTTCGCGAGGTGTATTAAGATATTCAGAACGGTTAGTTTCTCATAATGTAACATTTAAACTTCTCACAAACTTAAGAGTCTGGTTTTTTAGAGCTTTAGTTTCTATTGTTCCATCTAAAACAACTGATTTATCAAGCGGTGACCTTTTAACAAGATCCATTGAAGATATCGAAAACCTTGAACACATTTTTGTTCGTGTAATCTCTCCCCCGTTTATCTTCCTTTCAATTTCAGTTTTGATGTTTTATTTACTTAATCTATTTAGTCTTAATTATGCATTACTTTTTTTAATTCTATTCTATCTCTCTGCAATTGGAATTCCCTTTGTTACTTACTTAATGAGTAATAAACTTGGAAGAAAAATTGTATTGCTTAAATCGAGATTGAAAGAGTTAAGTATAGATACACTTCAAGGTTTCAGTGAATTAGCTTTTTATAATCAATACGGAAGTCAGGTTAATCAATTCGATATTCTGCATAAAGAACTAGTTTCTTCTGAAACTAAAATGAGTAACATTCAATCTTTGCATGAAACTTTAACAGGATTAATGATGAATGTAACTGTTATTTTACTATTGATTACCGCAATTCCGGATGTAACGAATAAAATTTTAGATGGTGTTTTTCTGAGTGTGATTTCTATAGGTATAATGGCAGCCTTTGAAGCAGTTGTTTCAATTCCACAAGCATTTCAGTATTTGAGTAAAAGTAGTGAATCAGCCAAAAGGTTGTTTGATGTTACAAATCAAGAAATTAAACATTCCGAAATCCCGACAAAAGATTTAAGTTTAATTGATACGAACTTAATATTCAGTAATATTTCATTCTCCTATCAAAAAGATGCTGTTGCACTGAAGGATGTTTCTTTTAAGATAAAGCAAGGAAATAAAACTGCGATTGTCGGTGCAAGCGGAGCAGGTAAATCGACTATTGTAAATTTAATAACAAAATTGTGGGAGTATGATTCCGGCGATATTTATTTAGGGAATATCAACTATCGAAATATCAATGAAATAAATTTAAGAAATCTCATTTCTGTAGTTCCGCAAAAAGTTCATTTATTTACCGGTACGATAAAAGAAAATTTATTAATAGCAAAACCAAATGCAACCGGGAATGATTTAATTGAAGCTCTGACAAAAGTTGATTTATCTGAATTCGTAAACAATCTTCCCGAAAAACTTAACACAAACATTGGGGAGCTTGGTAAAAAGCTAAGCGGAGGCGAAAGTAAAAGATTATCTATTGCTAGAGCGTTACTCCAAAATAATCCTATATTGATTTTTGATGAGGTTACTTCTCATGTGGATAATATAACCGAGCAAAATATTCTTAATTCCATTGCCAATTTTTCTGATGAGAAAACAGTTTTATTTATCACACACAGATTGAATAAAATGGAGATGTTCGATAATATTTTAGTTCTTCAGGATGGTCGACTTATCGCACAAGGTAATCACAAAGAATTATTAAAAACTTCCGATTACTACTTAAAGTTAATTTCTGCAGGTAATAGTATCGGGTAAGTAACTTTACCTAAAAACAAAAAATATTTTATCGAATGGATTAGGAAACCTCTAAAAACTGCCACGAGGACACGAAGGCACGAAGTTTCACTAAAAATTCTTTGTGTCTGTGTGCCTTTGTGGCAAATGAATTTGAATTATTAGAGGTGCCCATTAGTTAAATGATCACGCAAACTAAATTCCATCCGGGATTTCTATTAATGATTATGATGGTGATGCCCCTCTTCATTATGATCATGTTCGATATTCTTTTTAACTGTAGGTTCAGTTAGCTTGGTCAGCTCCCCTAATTTTAATTTATCTATAGCCTCTTTAACACTACATTTTCTAACAAGATAAACAAATGACTTAGATGTATTAATAATCTCAAAGGCATGAGGACCAATATTACCAACAATAAATGCTTCTACACCTTTTATTAAAAACTGCTCAAGGTTTTTATGATCATGCTCCTCACTATCATTTTTGAAGACTTCAAGAGAGTTTGAATTTGTATCATAAACTAAATAATAGTTCGCATGCCCAAATCGTTTGGCAATTTTGCTATCAATAGTTTCTCCATCAGACCCGATTAAAATTAACACAATTATCCTTTATAATATTTGGAATAGTAAATTTATTAACTGTAGCACCATCATCACCTATTAGCGATCAATTGAGTAAAACATTCTTGCTCATATTTCAAGGCATAGTTTTCAAACAACGATTCATAGCATTGCTGCATTTTACACCATTATTAGAAATTTTAATATTACGGTTACAACAGTTGAGATACTCAATCTGCTGTAACCGTTTTTTCAACTAAATTAAGGAAACCTCTAAAAACTGCCACGAAGTTTCACTAAAAATTCTTTGTGTCTGTGTGCCTTTGTGGCAAATGAATTTGAATTATTAAGGGTGCCCTTAAAATAACATTATCAACAATTGTATTGTTACTTAATATCAAATCGATCAAGATTCATCACATTGTTCCATGCTTTGATAAAGTCACGTACAAACTTCTCTTTTGAATCTTCTTGAGCATACACTTCAGCCAAAGCGCGTAATTGAGAGTTTGAACCGAAAACTAAATCAACTCTTGAAGCTGTCCATTTAAGTTCTCCCGATTTTCTGTCGCGTACTTCAAATTTATCAGCAGTTTCAGAAACAGGTTTCCAAACAGTACCCATATCAAGTAGATTTACAAAGAAATCATTAGTTAGCTGCCCGACTCTGTCTGTAAATTGACCATCTTTTGATTGACCATAATTAGCACCAAGCATTCGCATTCCGCCAACAAGTACCGTCATTTCCGGCGCACTAAGAGTTAGAAGATGTGCTTTATCAAGAAGCATTTCTTCCGCAGAAACTGTGAATTTAGTTTTCTGATAATTTCTAAATCCGTCAGCTAATGGTTCAAGGACTTCAAATGATTCAACGTCTGTTTGTTCTTGTGAAGCATCTGTACGTCCAGGTGTAAATGGAACTTCAATATCAAAACCGGCAGCATTTGCTGAAGCCTCAACTGCTGCACAACCACCTAATACAATAAGATCAGCTAATGATACTTTCTTCCCGTCAGATTTTGAATCGTTAAATTCTTTCTGAATTTTTTCTAATTGACTTAATACTTTTGAAAGTTGTTCAGGTTGATTTACTCCCCAATCTTTTTGAGGAGCTAATCTGATACGCGCACCGTTAGCTCCGCCTCTAAAATCAGAACCACGGAATGTTGATGCAGATGACCATGCAGTATAGACTAATTCTGATACTGACAAACCTGATGCCAATACTTTAGCTTTAAGTTCAGCGATTTCATTTGCTTCAATTAATTTATAATCAACCGGAGGAACAGGGTCTTGCCAAATTAAATCTTCAGCCGGAACTTCAGAACCGAGATAACGAGCTTTTGGTCCCATATCTCTATGAGTCAGTTTGAACCATGCTCTTGCAAAAGCATCAGCAAACGCTTCAGGATCTTTATGGAATCTTCTTGAGATCGGTTCATAGATTGGATCAAGACGTAATGATAAATCTGCTGTTGTCATCATCGGGCGGTGTTTTTTTGATGGATCATGAGCGTCAGGTATCATATGTTCTTCTTTAACATCTTTAGCTAACCACTGATGTGCACCCGCCGGACTTTTTACCAATTCCCACTCATAACCGAATAGCATATCGAAATAACCCATATCCCATTTAGTAGGGTTCGGTTTCCATGCACCTTCTAAACCACTGGTTGTAGTATGAACTCCCTTACCTGTTTCAAATTTATTTATCCATCCTAAACCTTGTTCTTCAATAGAAGCTGCCTCAGGTTCTGGTCCAACTAACGAAGTATCGCCTGCACCGTGTGCTTTACCGAATGTATGTCCACCTGCTATTAATGCAACAGTCTCTTCATCATTCATTGCCATACGTTCAAAAGTTTCGCGAACATCTTTTCCTGAAGCAACAGGATCAGGATTGCCATTAGGACCTTCAGGATTAACGTAGATCAGTCCCATTTGCACAGCTGCGAGAGGATTTTCAAGTTCACGATCACCGCTATAACGTTTATCACCAAGCCATGTTTCTTCGTTACCCCAATAGATATCTTCTTCTGGCTGCCATATATCAACACGACCGCCGCCAAATCCGAAAGTTTTGAAACCCATTGATTCCATAGCACAGTTTCCGGCTAAGATTAATAAGTCTGCCCAGGAAATTTTATTTCCATATTTTTGTTTGATAGGCCAAAGTAAACGTCTGGCTTTATCGAGGTTACCGTTATCGGGCCAACTGTTAACAGGGGCAAATCGTTGATTCCCCGTTCCGCCTCCGCCGCGTCCATCCGCTGTGCGATAAGTTCCTGCACTATGCCATGACATTCTGATAAATAATCCACCGTAATGACCCCAATCTGCAGGCCACCAATCTTTTGAATCTGTCATGAGTGTATATAGATCTTTTTTCACTTCTGCCAAATTAAGTTTTTTGAATTCTTCAGCGTAATTGAAATCAGGATCCATCGGATTTGATTTGGGGGAATGTTGATGAAGTATTCCTAAATTTAACCGGTTAGGCCACCAATCTTTATTTGTTGTTCCTCGACCGGAAGTAACGCTACCTGTTCTACCGGCAACAGGACATTTGCTTTCTTCATTCATTTTCGTTCTCCTTTAATTTGATTAAAATAGGATAAATTTTATTTTATTAATTTACAAAATACATTCCGCAGCAGCAGACTTCTTTATCAATAAACATGAATAACTATTTAATAGTTCATTTAGTTTAGGTCAGATTAAAAAAATATATGGAATGCCCTGGAGCAAGATACAAATTTGAGGTATAATTTAACAAATTTTGCAAGAGTGACGACAACTGTAAATCTTTTTTAGTTTTTGATTGCTTTGAGGGGAGTAGATTTCTTATATTTATCCGGTCTTACTGAAACAATTTCTTTGTCGTTAAATATTCTAAAGACCAAATCCCATACTCTTCCATGTAAGACTTAAGTGTTTTTTGCAATTTGTGTGATAATAATTCCTTTCAGAGTTATCGATACTCCACACTTCAAAAATAATGATTATATATTAAAAATCAGCGGAAGTAGAGCGGAACGAGAGCGAATTCAGAGCGGATTCAGTAGCCGTCTGTATAGGTTCTATATCGAGAGAATAACGATTCTATATGGATGTGTGATAATGATAGGTTTGAATACTGATAGCAATGCGGAACGGTCTCGACCGTTCCCTACATTCAAAGATTAAATTCATTACATTAAATTGCCAATAGAATTTTTTGGACAACCCCATTTTTAGATAATAGAATAACCGGGCTTTGGGAGTCTTTTACAAATTCAGGTACCTATAAATCTAACATTATTACTATTGAAAGGAATAAACGTAAATGTTTATAGAGTATTAAACCCTTTTGGAGATACTGATATTATTGCACTACTATTTTTATTTATTGGAACTCTAATATTATTTATTTCCACCTTCAAACTAAACAAGGATTTGATTTTTGGCTTAGCTTATCCTAACAACCACAAATTACAAACAAATGGTATTTAATCTATTAGTTGTCATCCGTTTTATTTAGGATTTATTTTCAACCTATTCTCGTCCTGTCTTTTCAATCCTCATTTTATAAATATTACAGCATTCATTGTCGTCGGGATTATCCACCATTTTATTATGATTAAAGAAGAGCAATTTCTCATTTCCAGTATGGCGAAGAATATATACAATATGCAAAAAGAGTGAAAAGATATATAACTTTTTAAGATTTTAACCATGAAAGTACTAATCGTTTATGCTCATCCAAATCCGATATCATTTACAAAAGGAATTCTTGATAATTTTGTCAAGGGCATTAAAGAAGCGGGCCATCAATATGAAATTCTCGATTTGTAAAAACAAAATTCAATCCCGTATTTCAAGAGATGGATTTTTCATTTTTTGTGGATTTTGCATACATTTTGAATGAAAAGGGTTGGAAGAGATATCCTGATGGCCGGATACCATTATATTATGGGCATCTCTAAAAACTCACCCAAGAGTTAATAAAAAGTAAAAGAAAGAATGGAAGATAAATCGTAAAGTTGTATTTTTACGATAGTAATAAATAAAAGAAATTAAATGAGCCACAGAAAATACAAACACAAACAAGCAAAAGGATTATTTGACGAATCACTTCGCT
>JAUXVN010000058.1 GCA_030684555.1 Ignavibacteria bacterium | reverse complement strand
TCCTCTTTCAATAACTTTGTTCAATTTGTACCCAAAAGCTTTTCTAACAAATGTTTCATAACGATATGCTTGCATTTTTCCTCCAAAGGATGAATAACTATTATTATACAATAAGTGATTTTAGCAATATAACGGCGTTGCGCCTAACCCGCCGCCCAGAACAAGGAAGCCAAGTAAAACACAATTGCCGATGATTAAGCCGTAGGTGCGTAACTTTTTCAGTACGCACCGAAGGCAAGTTAATTAATTAGAACGAACACTTAGAACAAAATGCTTAACAAAAATAAAACGCCAATAATTATAAAACCACCGAACCAAAAAGGCGGTCGGCGTTGAGGCGCTGGTTAGGCAGTTGCTTTAATATTTAATCTCTTTTGCATCAATATAGCTTCCGAAAAAAGAGTAGTACACAAATTTTCCTATAACTGTCATTTCAGGATTATTATCACCAGTTAAATAAATTAGTTCATCACGATTTGAAGCTTTATCATAGTAAACTTTTATTCCTAAATCTGTATCAAAATCTAATCTACCAATTCCAGTGGATTTATAAGTGGAGAAATATTTTCTTTGAACATCATTGCTAATTGCTCTAAGTGAACTAACTTCCACTATTTTTCCCTCATATTTTTTAGATTCTGAAAGTAAATCCCTTATGCTCACAATAATTGGTTTATCTCTTTGTTTCTCAATTAGTTTTTTTAATTCTTCAAATTCATCAGGATTCAATAATTGTTTAGATTTAGATAGTAACTGCAATGCTTTTTTATATTCTTGAGCTTCAGCAAATGAATAAATTTGGGAGACAGTTGAATTATATTTTTCAATTTTATCTTTTAGGATAGCTAATTCCTTTAATTTTAGTTTTGACTCAGATAAGTAACTTGAATTAGGAAACTTTTTTAATAAATCTTCAAATGATTTTTTAGACTTTTCAATTTCTTTTAGTGAATTATTTTTATGAGCAGAATCAAAAGAAGTAATTCCAGATTGATAATAATATAAATCCGTTCTCTTTAATGAATCTAATTCAGTTTTAAGCTGAGTATTTTCTTGTTGTAATTTATCAATCTGTGAAAAATATTCTTTATTAGAATCAATATTTTTGCTATTTGAATCTGTCCCTTCATTAAAAAATAAATTATGAATTGTGGCGATTAATAAAGTTAGAAAAAGAATAAATGCTATTAAGATAAATTTTTGATTTCTAAGAATGCCTTTTGAATTCATAACCTTATTACAGTTTGTTATAATATGACTCTAATTCTTTTTCTTTGAACTCATTGAAATCTACACTCTCAATTAATAATTCTGGATAGTTGTGAATCTCATTCTCTGCTAAATTCCAAGCATTTTGTTCGCTCTTAATTAACAATTCAATATTATTTTCGTATTGTTTTTTAATGGGTCCGGATAAATGATGTCCAAACTCGTGTAGAATTATCCAAATTATATGTATTGGTTTATCATATTTGCGTCTTAATGAGATTTGAATCAAACAATAGTCATTGTTGCTAATATGGTTTGAAAGATCTGAATCATATCTAGCAGAAATCTTACAATTTGCATTTCCAATTTTTAAAAATATATCCTTCAATATGTCACGATATAATTCGAGATTTCCATTTTTACAAAATTCATTTACTTTTTGAATCAATTTATCTTTCATATTTCTTCCCACCGGTTGACCACAAATAAAAAGTTTCTGAATATCCAAATCTGATAATCTCTCTCTCTTTAATAGGCTCTGCAAATTTTGCAAGCATCAATGCCCTACCTAGCAAAGAAACACCAGCTCCCGCTTCATCAAGCATTCCATCAGCAGATGCTAAGAAGGGAATATCCAATCCGCTTCTCCAATATATAATTGTTGCACCTTCGGGGATAGCTCCTATAGGTTGAATAACAAAGATTCCACAAAACAAACGGAAAAAAAGAAGCAAGCCGACTGTAAAAAGAGCTAGTAAAATGAAAATATATTTTTTCTGCATCATATTACCTTTAACAGCCTAACGACGTTGTTTTTAAGCCGCCGCCCAACACAGAAATGCAGCTTTGAAAACCAATGCCAATAATTTGTTTATTACTTCGTTCAGTAAGTCACACTTTAAAGAGCAGCATACTTTTACAACGAAACTTTATAATTACAAAAATGCCGAACAGTTTAAAGCGGTCGGCTTGAAGAACTTGTTATACATTTTTATTATCGTTTGAAACAGTAATATTTTGTTTCGGTTCTTCTGTTACAAAAATATCATTTATCATTTTGGGTGATATTATAATATGTACCAATACTCCAAATGCTAGCCCTAACGATAACGACATCAATACATCGTTTATTGATTGAATAAAAAAGTAACTAAATAAAGATGAAAGACTACAAAAGACAAATAGAAGAACTACAAAACCAGCCATTCTCGTTGGAATTGTAATCTTGAGAAAATGCAGAAAAAAATAACCCGCAACGCAAGATATAAGAAGAACCCAAAAGTATATATTGATAGATGAAACTGAATTGAAGTCAGGAAATTTAATCGATGGTAATTCATAAATAAGGAAAATCACGAATGCTATTAAACCCGCCCAAAAGCCAGCACGAGTTGATAACTTGTGTTCACCATTTTTCGCTTTTTCAACAATAGATCTAGATAACATAAATAATCCCAAAAGAATTATTGGGACAACAATCCAAACAATCACGATTACAATTAATTTTTGCAGTGGATTAGCTTCCATATTATCACCTATCGAAAATGTATAACTATTAATTGAGCCGATTGACATCGGCTATTTTTTGTAACATTAGCACGAAACACCTTTCGGGCTAAAACTCTTATTAAAATTTAATCCAATCACTATAACTCCCTTAAACGAAATAACTTATTGAGATTCAACACCTATTTCCATCATCTCAAAACAAGAAAACTAATTCTCACTAAAAAACTATAAACGTTAATCATCTAATGGACTTTTTACTCCGGCTCCTAAATTGGCAACATGAGTGTATATCATGGTCGTTTTTACACTACTATGTCCTAACAATTCTTGTATAGTTCTAATATCATAACCTGACTCCAATAAATGCGTAGCAAAAGAGTGCCTGAAAGTGTGTGAAGTCGCCGGTTTTAATATTTTCGCTTTTTTAACAGCGTTTTTAATCGATTTCTGTACTGTACTTTCATGAATATGAAATCTGAAAATTAAATCACTATTCTCATCTTTTATAAACTTATCAGCAGGGAATACAAACTGCCAATAATAATCTTTGTCTGCATTTGGGTATTTGTGTATTAAAGCATTAGGTAGCTTCGTTTTCCCTTTACCTTTCTTTAGGTCATTTTTATGCTGTAAATAGACTTTATTCAAATGTTGTTTTAACTCCGGAATAATCGTATTTGATAATGTAGTTATTCTATCTTTCTCTCCTTTTGATTCTCTTACAATTATTTGATGCATATCGAAGTTAATATCTTTGATACGTAAATTTAAAGCTTCGCCAAGTCTCAAACCCGATCCATATAATAACGAACAAATCAGTTTTATCACCCCATCGAGATGCCTGAAAACTTCTCGCACTTCACTTCTAGTGAAAACAACCGGAACTCGTCTACTCTTTTTTGCTTTTATTAAATTTTCCATCCAACCAAATTTTTTCCTTAACACATTTTTGTACAAAAATAGGATTGAACAGAGTGCCTGATTCTGTGTCGAAGCTGAAACATGTTTCTCAACCGCAAGATAATTCAAGAATTGTTTTACTTCTTCTTCTCCCATCTCCTCCGGATGTTTTTTGTTGTGGAAAAGTATATATCTTTTTATCCATGATGTATAAGCCTCTTCAGTTTTTTTGCTGTAATGATTAACACGAAGCTGCGTTTTTACCCGGTCAAGTAATTTCGGCTGTTTATTGATTTTTAAGGAAACGATATTGCTTTCTCTAATCATTCACAATTCCGAATAATAAATTTGAGTGCTATTTGATTAAAAAAGCTTGATGGATGTTGTTTTACTGAAGTCTGGAGTACTGAAGTTAAGTGTGAAATGTTATTACCCAAACTAATGAGTTTCATTTTTGAATAACCTATTTTTAACGAAGAAAATACCGGCACTGAATATTCCCTCTTAATGTTTATTCAAACATAATTATTTAAACATACAATTCAAAATAAATATTAAATCAAATAGAAGAATACTTAATAATTGACCTAAATTGCACTATTCAAATGAATAAATATTCTTTAATATTGATATTATTCCGCATAATTCTGAATAAATAGACTGTCAAGAGGATTGTGACGGCGGGGATATTCAATTTTCCCTTATTCTTGACGGATGGATTAAAAATTAAACTCTCTATCCTCCCCAATTTCTTAAATGTAGGGAACGATCGGGACTGTTCCCTGCAAAATAATCTTAAAACCGAATGATGGGAAAATGCGAAAAATTGGTGACTTTTCCATCAAAAGTCGTAATAGAGTCCTTATACACTCGATATACACTCCATATAAACCTCTACTGATTCCGCTCTGAATTCGCACTGCTTCCGCTCTACATCCGCTCTGCTTCCACTGAAAAATGGTCATCATGAATAAAGAAGTGTGATTTCTGTGGCATTTAAAGTTTCCCCCGAAAATAAATAAATACTTCAAAGAGTCTGAATGGCGGGTAACTCTATTGAAGTATTCACTTTCAATTAGATAAATTTTTCTTTATAAAAGCTCTCATAACTACCGAATTTCTTTTCGATTAATTTATGTAATACTTCGGTTGGAAACGGATTTTTATTAGATATAAAATAATCGATTGCACCTAATGCTGCCTTATTCGCTCCGCATGATTTACGTAATGAAATTTTTACAACTTCTCCCTTACAACCGGGTAAAGTCAAGCTTTCATCTGTTATAATAATACTTTCTTCTGTAACCCTTTCAAATACCTTCTGAGCAATAGCCTCTTTTAATCCTTCTTCCGATGCAATCACAACTACAGATGGGTAATCAGCCCCTGTATATAATATTTCTTCAGGCGAAATAATAACTTCCGATAATGAAAAACCTGAACCCTGTGTAACCGGATTATCATTCTTCTGTGAAGTAAACAAACCTGATCTTACAGCAGATTCACAAAGCATTGCCGCCGCTGACTGTACTTTCTCCCCCGCACTTCCTGAAATAAAAAAGCTGATTGGTTTAGTGAGACTGTTATTAGCTTCAATTTCAATTCCGCTATCTTTTGGTTTAATCGATTTCTGTTCGGAATGATACTTCCCAACATAATTTTTACCAAACTCTATTCTTGAATCGTCAGATTTGATAATACCGAGAGCGTGACCATGTTTCTCAGCAATGTTTACCAGTTCACTCCCTTTAAGTTCATTTTTTGTAGTAGCATGTTCTGTGCAAAGCTCAAGTACTTCTACTATTGAAAAGCCATCATGACTAATTGCTGCTGCAAATACATCAACAAGGTCTTTATCTGATGCTACTTTTCGGGCAACAAATTCAGCTTTTGCCGATATTGCAACACTGCAAATATCAAGTGGTGGAATAATATTTCCTTGAGGAGTAGTTTGAGTTATGAAATCAATCGGAGAAAATGAGGATTGTTGTCCCCCTGTCATACCAAAAAGGAAATTATTTGCAATTAATACCGTAACATCAGTATTTAATAATGCGGCGTTAACAATGTGAAGCAGTCCAATCATTGAACCGCCGTCACCAATCATTACAATGGTTTTTAATTTTTTCTTACCGATAGTTTTATCGGCAACTGCAATTCCCGTTGCAAAAGCGGTTGATCTTCCGTGTGTGGTGTGAACTGTATGAACTTTATCGAATAATGCATCAATAAGTCCAATACAACCGATATCAGTCACCAGAACAACATCAGAAGGGGGATAATTTAATTTTTCAAGAGCTTCGTTAAGTTTTTTTGTAACTATTGTATGTCCGCACCCTTTACAATAAGGCATTACAGCCCCTTGAGTCATATATGTGCATTCGAGACCGTTATTCTTAAGCATGATAAACCTCCCCTTTAATAGCGTTTATTATTTCAGAAGGAGTTATCATTGCTCCAATTTTATTTATTCCAATTACTTCTTGATCTTTAAATAAATGCTGAATTACACTTCTATATTGTCCGTTCATATTTTCTTCGGGGATTATAATTTTTGTTTTTCCGGATGCGGCACTTTGAATTGTTTTTTCAGGAACCGGAAATAGACTATAGATTATCAAATGAGAAACTTTCTCTCCTTCCGAACGTGCATCTTTAACTGCTTGACGCGCTGTTCTTGCAGAAATCCCGAAACTAATAATCAATGTATCAGAATCAGCCTCAAAATCTTCTTCAACAAGAATCATTTCATCTTTATGAAGTTGAATTTTTTCTTCAATATGACGAAGCACTGCGAGTGTTTCGGGGTCATTTTTCTTTAATTCTCCCGACATATTATGAGCGGAACCGGTTGCTGTAACCTTTACATCTCCACCGACTTCAGCAAATTTTGATATTTCATCCGACTTACTGAAACCATACATTTTCCAATTTTTGAAGTCCGAATCATTTTCGTTAATATATTTTCTATCTTCAGATTTTAACTGATCGAGTCCTTCAAAATTTACACTTTCAGTTGTCATTCCGATTTCTTTATCGCTTAAAAGAATTACAGGTGTACGGTATTTTTCAGCCCAGGAAAAAGCTTTAACGGTTAATTCAAAACATTCACGTGGAGTTGTAGGATAAAGTATCGGGAAAGTATAGCCGCCGCTTGTGGCGTATGCAGTTAACAAAATATCCCCTTGTGCCCCTTGAGTCGCGCCTCCTGTACATGGACCTAATCTTTGAACAATCGATATTACCACAGGAGTTTCAGTTATCAGGGCGTACTGAAATGTTTCAATCATCAATGCCCAGCCTGGACCTGATGTTGCGGTCATTGATTTTACCCCCCGCATCGAAGCACCAACGCAATAAGCAAGTGCCGAAATTTCGTCCGGTGAACTTATTGCTACACCTTCAACGTGAGGCAATAAATCAATCATTCCCTTATAAATACCGGAAGCCGGAGTTATCGGATAACCGGCAAAAAACTTACAACCGGCTTGTATTGCACCTTCCGCAATCATTTGATTACCGTTGCGGAGTTTTATCTTTTTTTCATCAATCATAAATAATCCCCTAATTTTATTGACAAAATTACTTATTTTAAAATCGAGATGTAACTATCTTTTCCTTTTTTCTTGAAGCATTTTTTGAAATATTTACATTCAACATATTTTGGTCTATTATCAAGGCAGTTTTTCTTAATGAACAAAAGAGCATTTATAATTTTAACAGTTTTGTTATTCACATTCATTGCTGATGTTTTTCCTCAAGATGATCAGTCTTCATCTTTACAAATGACTTATTATCCGCATGGAGCAGTAAAAACCAAAGGGACTTACATAGATGGAAAACTTGAGGGGCTTTATACAGAGTATTATCCAAATGGAAGAGTTTGGAAAGAATGGAACTTTGTAGACGGCAAGGAAGAAGGAATTTCGAAGTGGTTTTTTCAGGATGGATTGTTGAGTGTATCATGGAATTATAGAAACGGGTTACGCGAAGGAATCTCGAAATGGTATTACGAAACTGGCGAACTTTGGTCTGAACAATATTTCATTTATAATAAACTTGAAGGAATTACTAAAACTTTTTATAAAACAGGTGAACTTCAAGGCGATTGGAACTATGTAGACGGAATGCTGCAAGGTATTTCCAAAACATTTTATACATCCGGTAAAGTTGAAGTTGAAAGAAACTTTATCGATGGAATTCAACAAGGGAAAACTAAAGTCTTTCACGATAACGGCATAATCGCCTTAGAAGCAACTTTTGTAAACGATAAAATTGAAGGTGAAGTTTTTGTTTGTGATGCCGGAGGACTTGTTCGTGTGAAGGATTTATATAAGAATGGCGAGCTTATCGACCGAATCCGTTATGACTATCTCGGCAAGCTTGAAGCATTAGAAAAATTCGAGAAATTCTATTATGATAACGGCGCAATGCGCGAAGAGTACTTCAAACGTAACGGAATAAAACAAGGGTTCCTCAAAACATATTATGAAAGCGGTTTTCTTAAAGAAGAATGGGATTATGTGAATGATACACTTCAAGGAAAATCTTTTTTCTATTATGAAAACGGAATAATGAAATCTGAAATCGATTATTTAAACGGAGTTCAAAGAGGCTTAACTAAAAATTATTTTGATACGGGTGAACTTGAATCTGAATCGATGTATGCAAATAACGAACTCAATGGAATAACACTTGTTTATTATAAAAACGGAAACCTCGCTGTTTCAAAAAATTATGAGAGCGGAAAACTTGAAGGAGCTTACTTAAAATACCATCCGAATGGTGTTATGGAATATGAAGAAAATTACAGCGGTGGAGTTGTTTCCGGTATAAAGAAGTGGTTCTATGACAATGGGGCACTTTCAAAAAACGAAATTTATTTCTGGGGCAAACTTGAAGGTTGGGCAAAAGAATTTTTTGTAAATGGTGATCTTAAGAAAGAAACATTCTATCGTGATGGGGTTTTAATAAACTCGAAAGAGTATAATGAATTAGGAAATCTGATTTCTACAATTGGTTATTAATGAGGTTTTATATGGTTAAATTATTCTTGGTGACAATTATACTTATTGCAAATCTTTTCCCTCAAGAAGGTGAAGTAAAAAAGTTTCATCCTAATGGAATTGTGAGTGAAATCAGTAATTATAAGAATGGGAAACTTGACGGCTTAACTTATAAATACTCGACGAAAGGTGTTTTATCGGAAAAATCATTCTATAAAAATGGAATTCAAGATGATAAATTTTTAAGATTTACTGAAGATGGAGTTCTTGCTGAAATTTATACTTTCGTTAACGGAATGTTTAACGGTGAGTATAGAAGTTATTATGAAGATGGAACAATAAGAGAAAAAGGTTTATATAAGAATGGCACTCTTGATTCCCTTCTAAAAACGTATTATCAATCGGGTGAATTAAAATCGCTTTACTTTTTTGTTGAGGGAAGAAAAGAAAAAGAAGCAGTTGAATATTTCACAAATGGAAAAATTTCAGTAACAGCAGAATATAAAAATGATCTTCAAAACGGTAAAACTATTTGGTTTTATGAGGATGGTTCTCTGAAAGGTGAATTCTTTTATAACACCGGACACTTAACCGATACCGCAAAAGAATATTATCAATCCGGTAAACTCAAATCACTTAAATTTTATGAATTCGGTAAACCTGAAGGAACTCACTTAAATTTTTATGAAGACGGCAAACTAAAATCTGAAATCGTATATAAACTAAGCCGCAAAGAAGGTATCTCAAAATCATTTTACGAAAATGGTGCTTTGTGGACTGAACAAAATTATAAGAGTAATAAACTGAGCGGAGAGACCAAAATTTATCGTGAATCCGGAAAACTTTGGTATATAGACCTTTATGAAAATGGGGAATTAATTTCCTCAAAAGAGTTTGATGAATCTGGCAAACAAATAACGGAAACCAAAAAGTAATAATTTAATTCTTTCGTTTTCTTGAAAATAGTGGTATCAATATTTAGCTTTACAAATAAATTATGAATAATTAATCGGGAAACAAACTTGAGTAAACATAAAAATTTCAAAGTCGGACTATTACAATTAGCTTACACAAACGATTACGAATTCAACACAAAAAAAACCGTAAAGTGGGTCGCTAAAGCCGCTAAACAAGGGGCTGAAGTAATTTGTTTTCCTGAACTTTACCGCACCCCCTACTTTTGTCAAAAAGAAGATGTTAATCTTTTTGAATTAGCTGAAACAATTCCCGGACCTTCATCAATTGCATTTCAACAAGCGGCAAAAGAAAATAATGTTGCGATAATAGTCCCGATTTTCGAGAAGCGTGCCCCCGGAGTTTATCATAACAGCGCATTAATTATCGATGCAACCGGTGAACAAATTGGATTATATCGAAAAATGCACATCCCTGATGATCCCGCTTTTTACGAAAAATTTTATTTCGCTCCGGGTGATTTAGGCTTTCAAGCATTCAATACAAAGTTTGGTAGAATAGGAACGCTTATTTGCTGGGATCAATGGTATCCGGAAGGGGCAAGATTAACAGCACTACAAGGTGCAACTGTTTTATTTTATCCGACTGCAATCGGCTGGCATCCTTATGAAAAAGAACAATACGGCAAAGCGCAACGCGATTCATGGATAACAATTCAAAGAAGCCACGCAATTGCTAACGGTGTTTATGTTGCATCAGTTAATCGAGTTGGATTTGAAAAAACTGTTGAAACTCAAGCAGGACTTGAATTTTGGGGTTCTTCATTTATTTGCGATCCGCAAGGAGTTGTAATTGCTGAAGCTTCAACAGATAAGGAAGAGATATTAATCGCCGAAGTTAATCTTGAGCATCTTGAAGATATAAGAAGAAATTGGCCATTCTTACGCGACCGAAGAATTGATGCTTATAACGGCATCGATAAAAGATTTATTGATTAATCATTCATAAAAGTAATAATGCAAAAGAAAAAAATTACCTCTCAATTCAGAATGCCTGCCGAGTTTGAAAAACATGAAGCAACGATATTAGCATGGCCTCACAATCCAAATGATTGGCCCGGAAAATTTAGTCCGATTAATTGGGTGTATACAGAGATTGTAAAAAACATAGTCAAGCATGAACGAGTAAGGTTAATCGTAAAATCTGTTGATCATGAAAAGCGCATAAAATCTATGTTAAACAAAGCTCATGTCGATATTTCTCAGATTGATTTTCTTCAATTTGATACCGACAGAAGCTGGATGCGCGACTCCTCCCCTTCTTTTGTAAAAGATGAAAAAGGGAATGTTAAGGGAGTACACTTTTTATTTAACGGATGGGCTAAATATGATAATTGGAAAAAGGATGTTTTTCTCCCCGAGTTTCTTACTCAAACGATTAACAAAAAACTAATTGCAGCTAAATACAAAAATCGTCATGTGGTTCTTGAAGGAGGCAGCATCGATGTAAACGGTAAAGGAACATTAGTAACAACTGAAGAATGTTTAATGGATGATAAAATCCAGGTTCGAAATCCCGGTTTTTCTAAAACTGATTACTCTGAAGTCTTCAAAAAATATCTCGGAATCTCAAATGTTATTTGGTTGAATAAAGGAATAACCGGAGACGATACTCACGGACATGTGGATGACCTTTGTCGATTTGTAAACCCAAATACTTTGCTTATAGTAAAAGAAGATAATCCGAAGGACGACAATTATTATAATCTAAATGAGAATATTGAAATCTTACAAGATATAAAACTGGAAAATGGTAAAAAACCGGAAATCATCACATTACCGATGCCTTCGGCTTTATGGTTTGACAAAATGAGATTACCAGCAAGTTATGCTAATTTTTATATAACAAACGGCTCGGTTTTAGTCCCAACATTTAATGATGGAAACGACAGAAAAGCTTTAGGAATAATATCAGAATTTTTTCCGACCAGAAAAGTAATCGGAATACATGCAACCGATTTAGTTTGGGGACTAGGTACTTTGCATTGTCTCGCACACGAAGAGCCGGCTTAAGGGCGTTTCTTGGAGGTCAAGAACCAATTCTCTTGACCGGAGTTTATTATTCCCCCAACCTGCTGTCGCGAAGTGGTTCTCGACAGCGTTGAAAAAGTTCTATTTTTCGTCAATTTCAACTGTCGCAAATTTCAGAGTTATTTGTTCTAAAAATGGTTTCAATCGTTTTTCAGCAAGGTCTATATATTTTTGTGAAATGTCGTAACCGACAAACTTTCGTTCTGATTTTATTGCTGAAACTGCTGTCGTTCCACTACCCATAAAAGGATCAAGAATTATATCGCCTTTGAATGAATAAAGTTGAATTAGTCTATTAGGTAATTCTTCGGGAAAAGGTGCTGGATGTCCAATTCTTCTTGCACTTTCTGCATTCATTGTCCAAATAGATTTTGTCCATTCCATAAATTGTTCTTTTGAAATAGAATTTTCTTTTCCGCCTTTTTCTCGTTTGTAGTCGCCTTTTGAAAAAACTAAAATATATTCGTGAATATCCCTTAAAATAGGATTTGCGGCACTTTGCCAACTCCCCCAAGCCGTTGAAGGACTTGCACTTGCAGCTTTATTCCAAATGATTTCACCACGCATATTGAAACCAATGTCTAACATCATTTTAGAAATGTAGTCGGAAAGTGGTATGTATGGTTTTCTGCCCAGATTTGCTACATTAATACATGCTCGACCACCATTGACAAGAACTCTATAAGTTTCTTTAAATGAGTTTTCGAGAAGTTGTAAATAATCTTTTAATGACAAATCCTCGTCATATTCTTTTGAAACATTGTATGGTGGAGAGGTAATCATTAAATGAACTGAATTGTCGGGCAATTCTTTCATGTTTTCGGCTGAACCAAGAATAAATTTATTCACCAATTCATCAGGAAAATCGTTTTCATTTTTTTCAAGAATTTTATTTCCTGCAAGTTCCGTGTATAATTTAGAGTTGTAAAACTTTGAACTGTCGTGATTAATTCTTCCGTTTGTTCCAAACGAACTTGTTTCTGTTCCTTGTGGTCTTTTCATTTTAGTTTCGGATTAAGGTTAAAAATTTTTCTGCCTTTGCAATCTCTGTTGTTTCTTGATTTGCAATTCTTATAATCTCTCCAAGTTTCAGTTTTGAAATCATTGAAGAAAAATAATTCATATCATTAGTTACAAGTTCTTTGCAGTTGTTAAACAGTTGTTCCCTGTCCAAAATAGTTTGAAAGCCTAATTTTGGTGTGTCTTTTACATATTGGGAATTTGTTGGATTAGGGTTTAAAGACCAAAAACCTTGAATAACGCCCGAAGTTTTAAGAAAGTCCACTTTTTTAATGTAGCTAACTGTAATTGGGCTATTGCCTAGAACAACAATGGGTATTTTTGTTGAAGCAATATCCGAAACTCGAATGTTTATTGCCTTTCCAATGGCTTTTAACATTGAGTCTGAACGAAGTAACGAAGGATTACCTTTATGTTGTTTGTAGTGCAGAACGCAAGGTCTGCACTTGATTGTCTTGAAATTCCAAGTTCATCACATACGACACTATTTACTGCAAAAAGTCCTAATTCTTCTGCTATCGGTTCAAAAAGAGTTTTACTCCATTTTTCGGTGAACTGTCCAATAAGAGAGTTTCTACTTTGTAAAGTTTGTCCTTCTGCATTTGATCCTTTTGGAACGTATGCAAAGTATCCACCTTGTAGGTTGTAAAATAGTTGTTCGGGTGAAGCAAAATTTTTTAATGCTTGAGTAAAAAATTGTATTTCAATATCGTCGTTCCAAAGTGTCATTATGTTTTCCGCCTCATTAATTTAGTTTCAATTATTTTTGTCTACTTTCGCTCCGAGTAACTTAACCATAGCTCAAAACTTTATTCTATGAAATAATTTTGTTTACTTCACAGGGTATGTCTAATAAAATGATTGCATACTATTTTCTAACTACTCTTAATTAGCAGGTAACAGAAAAAAAATCATGTTACCTTTCCAAACTTAGTCAATATTTACAGTTTGACAAAAACTATCTGTTTTAGTTCTACCCCAAGCCGCTGTCGGGAAGTGGTTCTCGACAACCTTGGGATTGTACTTCATATACAAGTTTCGGCAAAATATGCTGTTTTGAGTGTATGTTATACTTTAGAATTTTGTTAGATATAACATATAATGAGCTCTATAGCTTATATAATGGGCTCAATACCTTATATAACGGAGGTTATACCTTATATAACGTGCTCTACATCTTATATAATGTACGTTATACCTTATATAACGTGCTCGATAGCTTATATAAGGGGTGTTATATGTTATATAACGGACTGACAATTAAGCATTTTGGAGTCTATTTATTGCATTTTGCCGTAAAAGGCTAGTTCTTGGACGTCAAGAACCAATTCTTGATCGGAGTTTATTATTCCCCCAATCTTGCTGTCTGTTATTCCGTGTCGAATAACATCAAGCATTCCACGCAAGTCCAATTCCTTAAAGAGCCGCTGTATAAATTTATTTTCAACTACATCTTGTCATTGGATTTTAGCATTTCCCATTCTTTTTGCTGAGAAGTTTGAATCAATTCCAGAATTGCTTTTTAGCTACAGCAATCTTACTGCTGAAATCATTTGCATTGCCTTAGAACCAACCGTAATTTGTTAACTGCTCAATGATTGCCGATTCTAATGTTTGGACTGTGTGGATACTTGTCGAAATGTTATCCGCTAATTGCATTCATTATTTTTATCTTTAATTCTTCTGAATAATCTTCCTCATTTACAATTGAACAAATAATTTCTCTTAATAAATCTTTATCTATTCTACCAGCGGCAGTATGCAAGCTTATAGTTTCCATTCTAAAAATGAAACGTTCAGTGGCTCTTAAATAGCCGTTATTAATTAGAAATTTTAGTCCAAGAGAAATAGCTATCCTTTTGTTTCCATCTTGAAAACAGTGACTTTTATTTGCCACAAAAAACAGATGAGTTAATTTATCTTCAAAAGTTGGGTAGTATAAATCATCTTTAATAAATTCAAGTGCCGATTCAAGAGCTGATGTATCAATTACTCCTTTCAAACCGCCGCCGCTTATTTCAACTGTTTTATGATGAATTTCAATTACTTCTTCTATTATTTCAATGTACTTAATGCTCATTCTTCGCTCTCTTTGAGACGTTTAAATACATCTTTAGCTTTCTCCAACTCTTTATCGAAATCAATACTCCTTTCGCCAAGAAATCTCTCAAAATCATCAGGGTTAACTGCTTGTAAATAGTGTTCAAGTTTCTGATGAAATGCATCTCTAAAATGCAAATCTCTTGACGCCATTTTGATTCTTGCTTTATCAATATGAGGTAACTGCGATGGATGTTCTGCAAAGTGCTTGAATATTTTATCTACTTCGAATGGAGATAATTTTCTTCCTAATTCATCTCTTTTTTGATTTAATTCATAAGCCAAACCGGTTTCAAATGAAGCAATTAAATCGAGAACCTCTGCATACATAGTGTCTCTAACATTTTCATTGCCTTTTAATCTCAATACTTCACGATATTCTTTTGCCTTTTCGCTGAATATATATTCATAAATTTTATCTGTGTAAAGAGCATACTTATAGTTACCCATTTCAACGCAATTATTAAGTGCGTCCGTAAATTCTTTACGGTATTTTGGTTCATTTATCGCTGAAAAAAGATAATCGGAATCTCTTCGATTGATATATTTTGTGCCGCTGCCGGTTTTCTGGTTGATCGTATCAATAACGATATCCAAAATTTTGCTCCTCAAATGGCGAGCTTTGTCGCTTTCGGCAAGAAGCATACCTAAATTAAGAAAGGCTCTGAAATTAAATAAACCAAGTATTGTTGTTTTGGTCGCCTTATCAATGAGGTGACCAAACTGTAACTTGAAGTCTTTCAATAACTTACCTCGTATTAAAATATAACCGTTATGCTTTAATTCATCTGAATATGTTTCCAAATATCTTTCTATCGTTCTCTCATCAATTTCAAAAAAATCGGCAACCATTTGCTTGGTGAATTTAAACTCTTCTTGAAATAATAATCCTTCTATTCCCAGATAATTTCGTATTCTTTCTAAAGCAAAACGATTGTTGAGTATATTCTGCCTTTCGATATTTGAATTTGTTAAATCTTTCATATATTCTCTCTGTTTAACTCTTATAATTTGCTACCGACATAAATGTCGGGAGCAGAAGGTATCTCTTTTATTTTCAAGGGGTTAGGTTGTCTTAAAATATTTTTCTCCATTAACAAACTTAATTTTTCCAGTTACTACTGCGCTAATTAACGCTGTTCTATATTGTTGAAGTAAACTTATCTCTTTTTCTGTTTTGGTAATTATGCCATCTATTCGTTTTGTTTCGGTTGCGATGTGCCGATTTACATTGCTCTTACCAAATCTTAAAGGTACATAAAAAACACATACCCATTGAAGCAACAGTTATATTTAGTAGCACATCATTTTCAAAAATACTACCGTTACTCATTTCTTCATCTATTTTTTTTGATATGAATGCTACATCATCTAAATTCTCCCAACCAGCTGTCGAGAAGTGGTTCTCGACAGCCTGGAATGGCGGTCGAAGTTGAGGCGCTTTTTATAAAGCACTTATAACTTGTAACCGAATTGAATGCCGCACAAAATAACTCCATATCTAGTACCGTAATCGATAATTATTCCATTATCTAATTTTGTGTTAAACCAGCTTTCTGTTGCAACATTATCTATAAAAATAGATAAACGAATACTATCAAAAATATTAAAATCTATTCCAGCACCTATGCCCCAAACAAAAAACCATTTTTCTAGTTTGAAACTATTCTCAACATGGTTTTTTAAAGTTTCACCAAAGGTTGAATTTTCTGCACCGACACCAATCTTTAAGAATGGAACAATTTGTCCATCTGTTTTAAATGTCATCCATAATAAGATAGGTAAACTTGTAGTCTCAAATTTTATATCCTCATTACTAAAATTGACCCATCCGGTTGTAGATTTTCCATAGTTTAATTCAAAAGATAAACCTATATGTGCCGTATAAAAATTTATTATATTCTCTTCCTCTATTCCTATACCAAATAAATAACCTGGATACATTGTGTGTAAATTACTATTTGATCTTGTCGAAGCCAGTTTGAATCTGTAAGCTGGAAATCCAGAAAAGGTTAAACCTGTTTTAATATTCAATAAGAAAGTATTTTCGTTTTGTTGGGCATTTAAAATAATTGTACTCATAAAAATAACTATAATTATCTTTTTCATATTTCTCACTTATTGATTATGCTTTATAACGATGTTGTCGATAAGCGGCGCCCCAACACAAGATTGCCACTTAAAACACAACTGTGAAATATTTAACAAACTATGCTTATTTTTCTTTGCAAGTGCAGTTTGCAACAATGTTAATTAATAGTACTACTTAGAACAACAAACTTGTAACGGAACAACCAACCCTAAAATTTAAAAACTGCCGAATGCGAAAAGGCGGTCGGGTTGATTGGCTTGTTATATGCGATTATTTCAGCGATAATCTATCTTACTGAAACATCAATTGAATTAAATTGCCTTCCATCAATTGTATAAGATGCTCTGCATCCAACCGGATATCCGAGCACTTTATCGAGATTTACATCTACTGTATTATCAACATCCACACTTCCAGAAACACCAACGCTTCCAGAAACATTAGCATCAATATATCCACCTTTAACGTAAACAGTTTGCTTTGTAGAAATCACTCCAGCGTTTTGGAGAAAAAGTCCCCAAATACCTATCGCGATTATTATTAAGATTACTTTCAAGAGAAGGTCATTCGTTTTTGAAAACATTTTCATTTCCTTTTTTAAACAATTTATTTTAAAATTTCAAATATTCTACTTAGCGCATCACGATAAGAATTTAATATTTTTTTCCAAGCTTCATACGGATTCTGAATAGGGTATTCAATTTGGAAATATGTGTGTGCATCTTGAACACCATCAATATTATCACCGTGAATTGGATACATTTGGCGAATACGATTAAGATTTCTTAAAGTTGTTATAGCAATAGCATCATAATTATCAAATGTTTGTAGATATGTTTCCACTAATGTTATGGTTCTATCATTTCTATTCTGATTTCCCGTTAATTCTCTCAGCAATTCCTCATTAAAGTTTGTTGCAAATAGTTTTAGAGCACTAATTCGATATACAAAATCTTCAATATTATTAGCACTTCTAAACATTTGAAGAATGTCCCTTTCCTCAGCATACTGAATTAACTTTTTATTGTGTCGTTCTTTTACAATTGCATTAATAAAGTCTCTTAAGTCAATGATATTTGACGCCAATTGAATTAATGACAAATCTTCCATAACTCTTTCGGCAACTTCAAAATCAGTAAAGGTACCTACTTCCATTATAATTCTGTCAGATTGAAATGGGCATTCATTCGGATAATTGGTACTCATTATTTCTAATTCTTGACGATCTTGAATGCTTCCGTCTTTTACTTTCTGAATCAGTTCTCTCTTTGCATATTCATAGCACACTTTTATAATATTTATATTTGCTTGTCTGGCTAGCCATACAGCTTCCATTCTACCAGAAATGAAAACTTTGATTCTATGAATTGAGGTATAATAATTTTCTTCGGGCATCTCGATTAAAGAGGTATCAACTAATGAAAATCTATAATGATATTCACTACCATCTCTGTCTGTTCGCCCCTCAATAGCTTTTATTAGTGTTAATCTTTTTTGCATAATTTACTCAAAGCATATAACTATTACTTATACTGCACTGAAATATTTGTTTAGGAATGATATCCAGCGTGCAGATGCGGGATATTATTACTTCGATTAAATAGTACCTGGATAGAGTATTTGAATGATAGGAATATAGTCTCATTATTCTTTCCATCAAATTTATTTTTACTGATTTTATTTTCTGTTGCAAACGAAGGGAAAACCGCAACCATTACACAGCTACAAATTGCAGTCTCATTACCCCGATATGTAATTCCGTTTCCGGAGGAAGCACTGAAGAAGTAAACCAAAATAACCCCTTCAAAAAAAAATTATTACTTGGTTGTTAGTATAACATTATTTTTTTAAAAGTCGATGTTGACTGAGTCACATCAACTATTTTATGTAAGTACTATCAAAAACCAAAATCTGCTTTTTTGGCTTGTTCTTTTCTTATTTCCCTTAATGCTTCTTCATCTTTGATGCTTAAAACACCAGATCCATCATCAAATATTCGAAAGGTAACATATCTGTTAACATTTTTAAAATCCCAAGAAATGGAGAAATACTTTTCATCTTCAACCATTTCATTACTATAACCTTTACCGAATTTCTCAATAAGCTTTTCGGCAATAGCAGCCACTGTCCCTCTTGATTTCAAATATTCTTCAGAATAAAGAACGGCAATTACGATAAGTTTCTTTTTTAAGAATCTAAAAATTCCCCCCCAGGCATTGGGTAAATTTTCAACTTTAAAACTCTCAACTTCTACAATCTCATCGTCTTCGTCTTTGATTTTTTCAGCATTAGGATATTTTTCTAGAAAAGAATGAAGTGGCAAGCCCAATTTCATCTGATTAAATTCAAAATTCTTGGCATTGGTTTCGAACTCAGACGTTTGCCCATAATGGTCAGATTTTAACAAAAGTATAATTAGAAAAAATAGAGTATAGATTTTCATTCTGTAACCTTTAAATTTTCGACAGATAAATTAACTTCCAAGACAGACTATCGGTTATTTAGTATTTTAATTACAAAGAGCCTTAATAAATTTATAAATTACCGAGTTCCCCAATTCGCCAGCTCTACTCCAATCTTGACATGCGCCATCTCTCTCATGGAGTTCATACTTTGAAAAACCTCTATTAATAAGAGCTACAACATACTTTCGATCTATATCAATTGCAGATGTGTAGTCTGAGATTGCACCTCGAAAATTACCTATTCTATCTTTTACATTCCCTCGTAAATTATATGCAACTGCATCAGTAGAATCTATCTCAATCACTCTTGAATAATCATACATTGCGCCAAGGTAATCTTTAATTTTTACTCTCGCCCCAGCTCTGAAATATATGGCAGTTATATTTCCAGAGTCAAGTTTAATTGCACGGGTAAAATCTTTTATAGCACCTCGATAATCTCCAAAATCTTTTTTAATCTTTCCTCGTTCAATATATGCTTTTATAAAGTTAGTGTCGATTTCAATAGTACGGTTCAAGTCCATTAATTTTTTATTTATATTTCCGCTTCTTTCCTCACTGCGATTATAATATGCTTCAGCATAATTGGAGTCAAGTTCAATTGCTCTTTGAAAGTCAAAGATTGGTGCGGTTGAATCAACGCTATTACGCTGTGAATGACCATCTGAGAATATAGGCTCGCGCCCGTGCGCCATTGCTAGTCGATGCTTCCACTCCTCTATCTCTTTTATCAATATTCTATCTCTGTATTTTGTAACTAATAGGCTAATGCCCTCATAATCCTCAATTCCGATTATTGTCCCCATTGATTTAATGTGGTCAATTCCTGTCGATTTCCATTCGCGACCACGTTTTGCCACCCCACGTGCATTATATGCCTTTGCAAAACTCGGATTAATTTCTATTGCTTTTGAAAACTCCCTTATTGCACCTACAAAGTCTTCAGAATCACATTTTTCAAGTCCATTTTTAAAATGTACTTCTGCATCCCCTTTTATTGTATCTAATTCATTTTTTTCATCACAACCTATTATAAAAAAGGTTGGAATTATTATTGCCAAAATTAAACATAACTTCATCAAGCAGACCCCTTCAAAAAAAAGTGGTAAATAAAATTATAGAAAAGATACTTTAATATTGTTGATGCAATTATAACAAAATTCTTGAAAGTGTCAAATGTTGGCTATCACACTAGCAAAATATTTCAATACCCATCTTCTCCTATACCTTGTACCCATATAAATTATCGGTTTTTCGCCCTTGTTTTGCACCTAAAAAAATTGCTCCCACAAAAGATTACATTATTATTAATCATTCAAGTATGCAAAGCATTAATTCCCGTTAAGCAAGAAATACTGTTTGAACGAAGTGAGTTTATTTCTTGCAGGGAATTAATGCGGTTCAGAATAATCCCACCTCGCGCAAAGCAATTTTTTTCAGTGCCTGCTTCTTTTGCCTGCCCCTTTGGGGGTTCTTTTCTTACGCTAAGAAAAGAACAAGACTTTTCTATAGTTTATCCCGAACTCTTTCGGGGCAAAGAAAAGTAAAGAGACTATAAATACTGGCAAAACATTACCTATATCGCAAACTGTCGAGAAATGGTTCTCGACAGCCTTGGAAAAGATGCTGAAATAATTCACCGCAGCGAACAGCATGACAATTCTCTGGGTTCAAGAAATGGTTCTCAACCGCCGTGCATTGTCTTGCTCATGAAGAACCGGCTTAATAATTTTTCATATTATAGATTGACTTCCTCAAAATAAGATATTAAGTTAAGTCATATTTATTAACGGGGTTTTTATGAAACATCTAAATCATCTCAGTTTAGTTGTTGTAATCTTCCTATTCTTCTCCACTCAGAATTTCTCTCAACAAACTTCTTTTGATATTAATGCATACAGAACTTTTCTCCAGAATCATCAGAATGCAACATCAAGCGATCTTCTTCAAGAATATCCTGCTGGATTGTTTGTCAGAAATCTCAATCAATCATTAGATAACGTTCTCTACCTTGATACAATTTATCAGAAGTATAATTTTACCGAATATGAGAAACAACTTCTTCAACAAAACGGGTTTGTAGTAACCGAAAGATTATCAATGCCCTCTTACGGAGGAGCGTTAGCAAACATATTTCACCAGGATCTTCCGGTTTATATTTCAGCAGATGCAATACTCCACACTATTCATATGTCTTATGACGCATTGCTTATGGATATCGAGGGAGAAATTTTAATTCCTAAGGTTACAGAATTACTTAATCAGCTTTCATTACAACAGCCAATACTTCATAACCGTTACACAAATATTACGGGAATGCAGATATGTCTTGAAGACTATGATGTTTATATAACTATAGCCAAAAAACTTTTGGGTATGAATGTTACTCCCTACTACTCAACTAATAATTCAAGAATTACAGAATTGATGGAGTTGATCATCGCTGAAGAATTCATTTTTCAATATTCAATTTTTGGTGAACCAGAACATACTGTAGACTTTTCGCAGTTCAAACCCCGCGGACATTATGCCGACCCCGAAAATTTAATGCGATATCCGTTGCTTGAAAAGTATTTCAAAGCTATGATTTGGTTAGGGAGAACTGAAGTTTATCTTGCTTCTCCCGGTTACAATAATCTTACTCATAGTACTGCTGTAACAAGATCGGTGATAATGGCATCCTTAATTACAGAGGCGGCTAAAGAATCAAATGCCAAAACCATCTACAATGAGATGAACAACATCATTGAGTTTTTAGTCGGTGAGCAGGACAATGTAAATATTTCCCACATGGAAGATTTGCTTGAGTTAACAAATGTTACATCCTCTGCACAGCTACTTGATACTACTAAATTATTTGAATTTCAGGATTCGCTGCTGCGAAGACCATTTGCTTATCAGTTGATAAATTCGCAACTCTTAATAAGTAATCCTTTTATAACTGACAGCATAATTCCTGCATCTGCATTTATGCTGATGGGTCAACGCTTTATTATTGACTCTTATATAACAGCACAAGTTGTTTATGATAGGATTGTTTACAATGGACAAAAGGTTAAGCGAATGCTTCCCTCTACTCTTGATGTATTATTCGGACTTGGGAATGATGCTTCAGCACAATTATTAAAACCTGAACTTGACCAATGGCATTATTCAACAAATCTTATGGGGCTTCGTTATTTAATTGATGGTTATGATGAAGATTTCTGGAATGAAAATTTATTCAATAAGTGGTTACGAGGATTACGAAAGTTAAATCCACCACCTCAATCAGAAAGAGAAAATCTTCCTTTGTTTATGCAATCGGCAGCCTACTGGCAGCAAAAAATGAATTCACAATTAACGGGTTGGACTCAATTGAGGCATGATAATATCCTCTATGCAAAGCAATCATATACTTCAGGCTGGGTATGTTCATATCCTTATAGTTACGTTGAACCATTCCCGGAATTTTACAGCAATTTTTCTTCCTATGCTCAAAAGTTGCATGAAATTATTACACCGCTTCCATTTCCAAGTTCATATATTAAGGAATCAATTCTCCAATACGCAAATAATCTCAAAGGAGTTTGCGATACACTTGCAATTATTGCAGAAAAAGAACTTGGTGGGTTAGCATTGTCAGAAGCAGAAATTTTCTTTTTAAAGAGTATGCTTCGATATGAAACCGGCGGTTACGGTTCACTTTACGATGGGTGGTATTTTAAGTTGTTTCTTTACAGTGATAATCATTTTCAAAAAGAAGATTTAATAACGGTTGATATCCATACATCAGGTATGAATGAGGTCGGCGACATGGTCGGTTGGGTGAAACATAGCGGAACAGGTAAAGTGAATATGGGTTTGTTCGTAGCCCCTGATGCTAACGGACAATCAATTGCATTTATCGGACCTGTAGGGAGTTATCATGAGTTTACTACAACTAACTTTTTACGTCTAACTGATGAAGAATGGAAAACAACTTATCTTGCTCAATCAAGCAGACCCGATTGGGTTAATAGTTATTTGGCAAATGGTGATGGAGAATCACGCGGCAGTGGTGCTTCTTTACTCACATCAACCGATGATTCGAATCCTATTATTCAAAATGAAAAAGATTGGATAGTCCATCAAAACTATCCTAATCCTTTTAATGCTAGTACATTAATTCAATTTAGAATTCCGGCATCTTCAACTATTAATACAACAACTTTAGAAATTTTTGATATTCAAGGAAGAAGAGTTAAACAACTTGTAAATGAAATTCTTTCTGCAGGTAATTATGTAGTGAGATGGGATGGAACAAATCAATCAAACGAAACTCTACCCAGCGGAATATATTTTTATCGGTTGATAAACCAGGGTTATAAGAATATCGGTAAGATGTTAATGTTGAAGTGATTTGGTTAATTTTCTATTAATAAATTTTCCAAAACTACTAATTGAGAGATAAAAAAAGGTGCTGTTTACACAGCACCTTTTTTATATGACCCATCTTCTTGGAGGCTAAAGAGGCTCGATTTCTTCTTCCTATTTCAACAGAGTCATTTTTTTAGTTATTGTGAAACCTGCGGTTTCAATTCTGTATAGATAAATACCATTAGCAAGTTGAGATGCATCAAAATTCACTTGATGGTTGCCTGCATTATGGAATTCATTATTAATTAAAGTTTTAACCTCTTGACCGATAACATTATAAACCTTCAATGTTACGATTGACGGTTCGGGTAGTGCAAACTGAATCATTGTTGATGGATTGAATGGATTCGGATAATTTTGGAATAATTCGAATGCATCCGGAATCTCATTATTTCCACCTGCTGAGGTTGTTCCATCAGGTGTTAATGCGATATCTATTTCGACATCACCGGTTTCACCATTAATGTCTATGCCTGATATGCTGACTTCACCGAAGTTGATTGTATTTGCGGTTAGCATATAATATCCATCCGTCAATCCTTCATGAGCATAAGAACCAACCGGATCAGAAATGGAAGCACTTACTATATGACCGTCTGCATCTGACACGAATGTAAGAACACCTTCTACTACTGCGCCTGAAGCTTCAAATGAATTGCCGAATAATGCTAAACCGGTTCCACTATTTGGTGCGATACGTGCATTAAGATAAAAGTTAATATTTCCAACAATACCTTCCTCTGTAACAACTATTGAATCAGCTAATCTCCAATCCATTGTTAAACTACCGTCATATTTGAAATATGAAGCTTTGTAACCGCGTGCTGTTGCGAGAGCAATATATAATCCCGGTTCTAAATTAGAGAAGCTAAAATTACCGGTTAATGAATCGGTAGCTGCCCAAATTTTTCTTCTTAGATTGTGGGGGTTTGGTGTAGTTAAGTCTTTTTTAACAAGATAAACATATCCCTTTAATCCTAAAACTGCTGCTGAATCATATACTGTACCGGCTACTCCGTTATTATATACAGGTTTTGGATTTAGGGTGAAATTGATTCCGGTTACATTATCAGAAACTACAATTAAATCAGCTTCATCAATTGTAGCTTTACCATCCCAAAATTCTGATTTGAAAGTATAATCCAGCGGTTGGGCGAATAATGCGATTGTATCACCAAGTCTGACGTTTAATGAATAATTTCCGAGGGAATCAGTTCTTGTACCATAGTGTCCAAATCCAAAAAATGGTATATGTATGCGATTTTTTACAAAAGCAGTTATTCTTGCAATTTTTGGGTTTAAACCTTCAGCATCTGTGACACTACCGGATAAAGTATAAATAACCGGAGGAACAACTGCTGATAATGAAATCGGATTCAGTGTAAGAGAATCATTCTCAGCAACTGTTACAATAGTTGCAAACTCAGGAGAGACTGCATTATCATAGTATTCACCGATATAAGTGCGGGCACAAATGAAAAGTTTATAATCTGAAATCTTAACACGGGCAGAGAAAAAGCCATTACTGTCAGTCTTAACTACGATAAAACTGCCTACACTATTCGGTGTTGGTAAAAGTTTAACTATGGCATCATAAATAGGGAGTGATGTAGTTTCATCTAAAACATAGCCATTAACTTTTCCATAAGTGTAGACCGGAACAGTGCGGGTAAATTCAACAATATTTGAAGGTAGGCTTTGGTTATTCCAAACCCCGGCAGTAACATAGTAACTATATGTAACTCCTGCTATTAAATGAAAATCAACAAACTCTTTCAGATTAACAAATGCAATTCTTCTAAACTGCTTTGATGTATCATCAGCAGGTGCATCTTTTTTATAAACAAAATATTTAACTCCGGTCGTTTGCGCATGTTCCCATGTTAGCTTAACACGACTGTTATCGTTGGTACCTGTAGCCGTCAAGTTTTCCGGTGGTAAAATTTGTGCAAAAACAAAAGTCCCGAAGACGAGAGTCAATAGTAGTGATTTTATGAGTCTCATAACCTCTCCTAGAATTAGTGAATAATTATTTTTTCAAGAGATTAGTCGCAAAAGGTGTACCAACTAATCTTACTTAAATTTGTTGTAAAAATTAATCCTTGAAATATCTGACTACGAAAATAATTCGCACCCTTAATGAATATTTCGTAGTTAAAAAATTGGAAACTTAAATTCGATGAAATAACCTGTCTGTCCATAGTAAGATTCAGCTCTAACATCAAAGGTATTTAGTACATTTTCAGTATGATCAAATAATAGTAAATCGATTTGTGTATATAACCAAATTCCTATGTATGAGGCAATTAAATAATTGCGCGTCTTGTATGCTTTATTAAAGGATGTGTAATCAATTTGAATTTGTACTGGATCAATTGATCCGAGATAACTTCTTTCTTTTTCACGAGTTAAGAGTGTAAAATAGACTATTCCACCAAGATTTAATAAGGAGGCTGCCCCGATTATCAAACCTTTTGTTTTTTGGCCGATTGAATAATGCCCCCACCCCGGTATTAAAATCGATTTATAGATTGCAACCGAATAATTATCATACCGACTTATAAGTGATGAAATTTCTGCATCTGATAGTTTTGAGCGGTCAATAAGATTTTCATTCGTTTCAGATCCCTTTGTGAAAAGATCGTTAAATTCTTCTTTCACTGATAAAAAAAGTGACAATATCTTTGGAGCAACAGTGTTTGAATCAAGTTGAAGATTTGGATCATTCTTCATCATCTCTATAAAACATTTGCGGCTTTGTACTTCCTGACTAAGCGAGTAATGTGAAATGGCTTTTATTAAAAGCACTTCATTTTTTAATGCTGGAGTAATATTCTTATCCTGTAAAATTGAATCTGCAAGTAATATTGCTTCCGAATATTCAAAATTCTCAAATACAGAGGTGAGGTGAGATAAGCTATAATCCTGCGACTTTAATGAAAAATTCAATGTAACTACAAGAAATAATAGTGAAATAAATTTCATTTGAGAAGCATCATCTTCTTTACCTGGCGGAATGCTTTATCAAGATTTTCACTCTGATTCGTTGGTTGTGTTATAAGTTCATAGAAATAAATTCCACTACTTATACCAACAGCATCCCATTGTCGATTGTAAAGTCCCGATTGAAGAATTTCATCTTGCAGCACTTTTACAATATTTCCTAATGCATCATAAATAGTAAGGGCAACTCTGTTTTCATTTTTAATTTGAAAACTTATTACTGTTGATGGATTAAAAGGATTTGGATAATTCTGTTCTAATAAAAATGATTTAGGTATTTCATCCATTAAATCTTCAGCAGTAGTTAGAAGTTGAAATTTTTCAATATCTCTGACGGACTGTCCAAATTCATTTTTTCCTCCAAAAACATATACATTATCACCTAACAACACAGAATTGAAATTTTTCCTTTTAATGTTCATGGGAGGAAAAAATTGTGATGTAATTGATGAGCTCCGAAAAATAAATTTTTCAACGGAATTGAGAGCAGAATTTCCTTCATTAAAACCACCCATAATAAGTAGTTCCGCATTACCGTTATTAGTTATTACCGCAGCTGCGTTTGTACGGGGCACAGTCATATTAGGAAATATCCGTTGAAGAGTTTTATCATTAAGTGAATATCTGAAAACCTCAGCAAGCACTGTATTATAATTACCGCCAAATATATAAAGATATGAATTGTAAATTATTGTTATATGACCGGATCTTAGCAAATTATTTGAAAACATTCCGGAATAATTGTACGTTATTTCCTTTTTGTTCAGGTTAAATTCCATAATGTAAGGATTTAATCCGGATGGAGGAGATCCTTCCGTTGGTGCTCCACCAACCAAATATAATATCGAATCTGCAACAATACCGCTGATAAAAAATCGATTGTACTTTCTGTTCGTATCAATAGCGGTAACTAATCCGGTTCGCAGGTTAAAGCATTCAAGGGTTCCCGCTGTGTGGTGTCCCGAACCGAATTCTCCCCCCGTATAGTAGATATTGCTGTCCGAAACAACTGCAAAAAAATGTGTTCTTCTACTCTTCATTTGGGTGACATATGTAAATTGTCCGGATTCCGGATCGAATTTTTGGATCCAATTAACTACATTTTGGGTAGAATCAGAGTATCCACCAAGAACATAAATTGTTGAATCAACAACTACTGCGGCTGCGCCTGTTAATCCCCGGGTCAAACTGCCGGAGACTGTCCACTGACCCTGAGCTGCTAATCTGCTTGTAGATAAGCAGAATAGAATTAACAGAAAATACTTTATGTTTTTTTTAAGGTGACTCATGCTTTTATATTGCAATAAATATGCCATGTTAAAATATTTGATTCAATTGAAATTCTTAAAGTTATATTTCAGAATGGAAGTTTCATTCTGCAAAATTTTCACACTTAAAACCGTATCGGGATAACCTTTACTTTTTAGAAGCACTTTATACTCCCCGGGGTTCAATTTGATTGGTTTTCCCAGAGGCGTTTCTCCTTTAAATTCACCATCAATAAAAATTTCTCCCCACGGGTGAATTTTACAATCAAGATAACCAATCATCGATTCGAGATTAACCTTTAGTTTTGTGACAACTCCTTCTTCAATTTTTACTTCGGTTGTATAAACCGGATAACCAGGATTTACAAGACTTACTTTATATTTACCGGTAGAAAGTTGAATGTTTTCACGAAGCGGCGTGGTTTCATATTTCAACGAGTCAACATAAATAGTCGCCCAAGGTAGACAATCGACAAATAATTTACCAAAAGATTTTTCCACAACCTGACTTTTTGTTGAGATAATTTCTGAATTCACCTCTTTAATCTTATCCGCTTCATTCTGAATTGGGCTTTCAACTTTAGTATTTTCAGCACCGGGTAAATCTATTGAGTTTAATTTATCGGAAAATACTAAGGAAGAAGTATCATCTTGAACAACTTTTTCCGGGAGTTCGCTATTATTTTTTAGATTCATCCAAAATAAGTTTTGATTAAAATAATAAACTGCGAAAACTATCATAGATATTATAACCGCTGCATAGAAATAATTCATTTTTATTTTTTTGCTGCTTCTTCGAGAGTAAAATTTATTTTCACCGGGAAGCTTTTCAGCTAAAGAATATACTGAATCGTCCCGCTCTGAAACTTCCTTCTTCAAAGTCGCTTTGAGTATGGGAATTATTTCTAAAGGAAATGATTTAAATTCTTCAAGTAAACTTTCATCAGTAAAATTTATAATGTTATTAAGTGTTTCATTTACATCCTGTCCGATAAACGGATTCTTTCCTTTAAAAACTTCATAAACAACAATCCCTACAGAAAATAAATCACTTTTAGCCGTGAGTTTATGGCCGAGTATTTGTTCCGGAGACATATATCCGGGTGTTCCAACAACTGAAAATTGTGCTGTAACAAAATTTTCACTGCCTCCGGTAGCAAGTCCGAAATCACCAATTTTAAGATGACCGTCATTCGCTATAAAAATATTTTCCGGTTTAATATCCCGATGAACTATACTATTTTCATGAGCATATTTCAGTGCAGAAAAAAACTGTTTTACGATTAGAAAGCGGTCATCATTCCCTTTAATACCATCATTAAGAATAGTGCGGAGGTTTTTACTTTCAAAATACTCAAAGCTTATATATAGAAAATTTTCATGTGAACCGGATTCAATTGCAGAAATAATTCCAGGATGATTTAGAGTTTGAAGTAATTTAGATTCCCTCTTAAATCGAGCAATAATTGAAGGATCAGGAAGTCCATCAATTTTAAGGGTTTTAAGTATTACAATTTCTCCCGATTTTAAATCATCAGCGAGATAGACAGCAGAGTGGTCGTCTTTTTTTAAAACCGACTTTACTTTGAAATGAGCTAATTGAATACTTTCGCTAATATTCATCATTACTATTTATAATCCATCTGTTTCAACTTCAATTGAACCCATCTTACTGAAACGCCAAGAGACTCGGCAGTCTGAGATCTATTACCATTATGTTCTTCAAGTCTTTTCAGAAGTAATTGTTTTACAAAATCATCAATTGTTCCGTTAAAATTTAGATTATTTTCATTTTCTTCAATTATAATATGCTCTTCTTCAATTCTGTCACCGTCACATAAAATAAGTGCACGTTGAATTACATTCATAAGTTGTCGAATATTTCCGGGCCAGTGATACTTCTCAAGTTTAATGAGAGCAAATCTTCCAAGTTTAATTTCTTTCCCTGACAATTTTTGGATGAAATGTTTGGCTAATAAAGGAATGTCTTCTTTCCGTTCACGCAACGGTGGAACTCGAATCGGGAAAACATTCAACCTATAAAATAAATCTTCTCTGAAAGCTCCTGCTTTCACAAGTTGAGGAAGGTCTTTATTTGTTGCAGTTATTATTCGCACATTTATCTTCCGAACTTGTGTATCTCCGACACGAATGATTTCTTTATTTTCCAATACTCTCAATAATTTAGCCTGAAGAGCAACAGATATATCAGCAATTTCATCAAGGAAAAAAGTCCCATTATTAGAGGCTTCGAGAAGTCCTTTTTTATCGGCGGAAGCTCCGGTAAAAGCTCCTTTTTTATATCCAAACAATTCACTCTCAAGAAGTGAGTCCGGAATAGAGCCACAAAACTGAGCCAAAAAAGGATTCTCTCTTCTCAAACTAAGTTTATGAATTGCATTAGCGGCAAGATCTTTTCCTGTTCCACTTTCACCAAGTAATAGGACAGTAGCATCAGATGCAGCAACCCGATGAATCAATTTACTTAAGTCTTTCATTCCCTTACTGATTCCAATCATGTCGGGAGCAGTAACAAATTCTTCGACTCTATGTTTCAGTAAAATATTATCTTCTTCCAATATTCTAAGTCGACCGGCTCGTTCAATAGCAAGCGAAACCAGGTTAGAAATGAAATTTAGAAAGATAAGATTAGAATCAGTAAACTCTCTTCTATCAGATTGGCTGTCTGCGAGAATAACTCCCCAAACTTCATCATTCTTAATTAGAGGGACACCAATAACGGATCGGATTTGCTTAATTAGAACACTAACAAACTGTGAAATTCCTTCATCATTTTGCACATCATGAAAAAGTACCGGTTGTTTTTTTACTGTTACCTGTTTAAGTATGCCTGCTGAAAAATCTGTCAGATTGTTATTTACATTCTTGTTAACATTATTTGCGGCAATTAGAATGAACTCATCTTTTTCCTTTTCATATTTAGCAAAAACAACTCTCTCGGCATTAATTACATTAATTACCCAATCAAGCATTTCTTTGATAATTTCATCTTCGTATACATCCCGATTAAGAATTTGACTTATCGCAAGGAGAGCTTCAAATTGATTCTTTGTAAGATTTTTTATATAAACAAAATTGTTAAGTATATCCATAATTATTTCAATATAAATCCAGCCGGTTTAGAACGGGATCGGTTGTTAAATTCATCAATGCACCAGATAACCCAAAAGAATTTATCGTTTGATGGAGTTGAGGCTATAGGCGTTTCGACTTGTATTAATATTTCATCGGAAGAAATATTTTCTTTTTTCCACAGAAGAACCGGTTCCGGCTCATCTGTAAATATTTCAATAGTATAATTAAAACTGAAACCCGGAGTGAACCGGGTCCAATTTAATTCAGGAGTGCGGGTTTCCAATGTATCTGAGTTTATTGGTGAGATGATAAGTATCTCATCTCTAATAATTCTTTTCACATTTGAATTACCAATATTAAATGATTTTCCGTCTGAAGTTATTGCAATTATATAAAAAGATTTTCCGATGATATCGTTGAAGTTATTTATGTTAAGTTCATAATCAGTGAATTTCGCTTCAAAGTAATCAGAATTAATTTTAGTAAGATTAATATTTATAGAAAGATCAGGGCAACTGATTTTTACGGTATCAATATCATCATCAATATCAGTGACCGAAGCCTCAAAGTATAATAGCAACTCATTAGTACTGTATTTGTTCCGTACCACACTATAAATTCTAAGTGAATCTAAAACAGGTAATGCGTTAATGCTTTGTGAAACATTTACAGCTTTTTCATTCTTCCAATCAACGTAAAAAGAATCGCTCGAGAAACCGGACTTTTCAAAAAGCAACCAACCGTTTGCCGGAGATGCACATTGAATTTTGAATGTCCCATCTGCTGATGTAAGTCCTAAAACATTCTCATTCCTCCAGTTAAAAGTTGCACCACCGATTGGCTTTGAAGTTTTTTCGGCAGTTATTAATTTTCCCGAAATTATGTATAGTTTATTAGAGGGATTATCCGGGTCAAGCGGATTATCTCTTGGAGCATCACATGCAGGAAGCAGAAAAATCAAAATAGTGATTATGAAATTGAGTATTTGTTTTCCGGGTTGAGCCATTGAATAAAAAATTGTTAAGATTATTAACGAATAAAATACAAATAAATTGATTTACAAACATGAGGAATTAATGTTAAGACAATACCATCGTTGAGTTATTTTAGGCTGTTGTAATCTCTTCAAAAACGGGCAAGGTAATTTTAAATTCAGTTCCTTTTCCTTTTTCACTTTGAATTGATAATGTTCCATCATTTTTTTCGACAAATTCTTTAACAATTATTAATCCCAATCCCGTCCCCTGCTCGTTGTCAGTACCGCGTGTTGTAAAGGATTCTTCCGAATTAAATAATTTGTCAAGGTCTTCATCTTCAATTCCAATACCGCTATCTGTAACGGTTAATTCAATTTTATTATTGATTTGCGCAGCTTTTATTAAAACAGTTCCATCGCCGTTTGTAAATTTGATTGCATTTGAAACAAGATTTCTAATCGCCGATTCAATCATCCCCTTATCAACAAATACGAATAACCCATTTTCACATTCAATCTCTATGTTTATCCCTTTAGACTTAGCGCTTATCCTGTAGGGTTTAATTATCTCTTCAATTAACGGCTTTAACTCATATTTCTCTTTCAAGGCAGCTATCATTCTTTTTTGAATTCTAGCCCAATCAAGTAAGTTCTGAATCAATATTACCAATTGTGAAGATGATGTATGAATATATCCTGCATAGACTTTGGCTTCTTGTAAGTTATCGCTTTCAATTTCTTCATTTAATATTTCTGAAAAACCTATCAGCGACATAAAAGGACTTTTCAAATCGTGAGCAATAATTGCGAATAATTTATCCTTGGTTTGATTTATTGCCTCTAATTCATTATTACTGTTTTGCAATAGTTCATTAAGTTTTTCTACTTCACTTTTCTGTTTTTGAATTAACCTTGTTGAGCGTCTCTGACTAAAATAAAAGACAGCGAGGATTCCGAAAATCATGAGGGTTAATATTGTTATCAATATCAAAACATTTCTAAAACTCTTCTGTCGTTCTATATCAGCCTGTTGCAGTGCGTTTTTCTGTTTCAGTAACTCGTTTTCTTGAAAAGTTGACTCAATAGTCAACCTTACGCTAAAGTTAGATATATTATGAATCAGTAGACTGTTAAAGAGACTGTCTTTTAGTATTGTGTAATTTTCAAGTTCCTTAAATGCATTTTCAAATCTGTTGTTTTTAATATGGATTTTAGATGAAAGTTGATAATTATCTCTTAATATCTCAAGGAGATTTTGCCTTCGCGAAATTTCGATGGATTCATTTACCAACTCCTCAGCTTTATTAATTTCATTTTGAATAATTAGAACCCGCGCCAGATTTGTTAAACTCATAGCTAAGGCGTATTTATCCATGATTGATTTGCTTGTGTCAATCCCATTTTGATAATATTGTTTTGCCTTATCTAATTCTTTCATGGCTTCGTATGAACGTCCGATTGAATTGAGCAATAAGGAAACACCGTTAAGATCTCTGTCATCAGATCTAATTTTGTAGGCAATAAGAAAATGTTCTAATGCTTTTTTAGGCTCCCCTTTATCTAAATAAAGTTCTCCGAAATTTGAGTGGGAATATCCAATTCCATTTAAATGGTTCAAAGAATCAGCTATTCTGAGCGCCTCTGTAAAAGTACTCTCAGCTAATTTATCATATTTTAATCTTTTATAAATCAATCCGATATTATTAAGCACTAATGCATATGATGCACGATTTCCAATTTGCTCACGCAATTTTAATGCTCGTTGGTAACATTTAAAGGAATTTTCATAATCCCCATACTTCCAATAAGCAACACCAAGATTTTGTACCGCATTACCTAATGATTGAATATTATCTAACTTTTCTCTTATTGCAACTGCTTTCTTAAAATTTTCGATAGCATCTAAGTTTTCTCCGCGCTTCCAATAAATTAATCCAAGGTTATTATATGCAAATGCTTCTCCATACCTATTTTTCAACTTAAAATTCACTTCAAGTGCATTTTTATGAAAAATTATTGCGCTATCAATGTTGGGAAGTTTTTCATAATTAAGAGCTGTATTTGAATAAACCATTGCTAATAAAGAATCATTCTTCTTTGATTTTAACAAATTTATTGCTGAATGAAAAAAATAGTTTGCTTTTTTGTAGTTTTTTGACTTTAACTCTGCATCTCCAAGATTATTTAATGCAGCAATTAAACCGTCGGAGTAATTTAGTTTTTGAGATAGTTTTTTTGCTTCATTCGCGAAGTCGAATTTAGTCGGAAGATTTTGAACCCCCAATTGAAGTGCAAATTTATTAAGAGTATTTATTCTTTCAATACCGGTTAATGGTTTGAGTATGGAATTCAAACTATCGGTATTGGTCTGGGCGTTTAAGTTGAGAAGAATTGAAAATATCAACCCTACGAGTAAAAGAAATTTTTTCATGTTTATTTATTAGTGACTTTTTACATATGGCAATCTAATAATATTTCTATTGAGAAACTTACAAAAATCTTGTGTTTTCTTTCATACAACCATGTTTATTTTATAATTGTGATTCTTCTTTCTCTCACGTTCCTTTACTTAATGAATTTATTAGACTATTTTCGAAGTGCGATTCATCAATTAAAACTAATTAATAATATTTTGGCTGATAAAGAAAATAATACTCTAATTACTGCACATCGAGGGGCATCAGGTGAAGCACCCGAAAATACAATTGCATCAATAACAAAAGCACTCGATTATAAATCTGACATAATTGAAATTGATGTACAAGAAACAAAAGATGGTGAAGTAGTTCTTCATCATGATTTTACTTTGAAAAGAACAGCAAAGATTCAAAAATTAATAGCTAATCTGACACTAAATGAACTCGGTGAGTTAGAGGTCGGCAGTTGGTTCGATAGTAAGTTCAAAGGGGAGAAAATACCAACACTAAATCAAGTAATTGAACTTATTAATGGGAAGGCTCTCCTTAACATTGAATTGAAGTCGGGTATTCATCAGCAGCAATTAGCAGAAAAAGTAGAATCTATAATTACTGATCTCAAGTTATTTGATGACTGTTTCGTAACATCATTTGATTTTTCGTTAATTGAAAAAGTTAAATCCCGATCATCACAAATAAAAACCGGTTATATTTTTTCTATGTTTAGCAATATCAATCCGCATATAATAGAAAAAGTTGATATTGTAAGTGTTAATCATCGGTTCTTATCAAAAAAACTTATTCGATACGCACGGGAAAGGAAAAAGGAAATTCACGTCTGGACAGTGAATAAAGAGAAAGAGATGACCCGATTAATAGGAATGGGTGTTGACTCAATAATCACAAACTTCCCAGATATTGCTATCAAACTGCGTGATAATTATGACTGATCTGCTTGATTTTTGCCGCGTAAAAAAAATTGATGAAAAAGGATTTGGTTTCCTTAAAAGTCTTTACTATCCATATGACATCTTTTTCCATTTTTCACAAATTAAAAAAGATGAATTTCGAGATAAACTTAACGATATGAAAAGGGGAGAATTCTTTCTCTACTTCCTCTCAAAAGAAGTTGACGGCAGGAAAAGAAAAGTCAAGCAAATCTGGTATTCACTTAAAGATGTACCTGAAGAATATTATTCATCATTCTTCGATAGAATAATTGTAGAATTCCAAATCGGAAGAACAAATCTTTTCGATTTATTATATGCCTACAAAGAGATTAAAGAACTAAACTTGTTAACCGATGAACTAACTGAAAAGATTCTGACCGCAAACAGAATCCTTAAACTTCCAACCACCATTATTCCTTATCTAACTACAGAGGAAATTGTTCTATTTAAGAAACTCCTCAATTATGATCAATTAAAAATCTCTGACAACAAACCCTTTTGGTTTGATGATATTCCCTAAAGGATTCTATTTTATCATCGTCAACAACATTTTAGTCGGAACTTCAGCTTTCAAACCATGCGGAACATTAGCCGGCATTAGCAATATTTCGCCAGCTTTTACCTCAAAAGGTTTACCGCCAATTGTTATTTTCATTATTCCGTCAACAATATAAACAAGTGCATCAAAAGGTGTTGTATGTTCAGTCAATGACTCATCTTTATCAAATGCGAATAGCGTTACATTACCATTCGGCTTTTTAATTATCTGTTTACTGACAATTGCATTCTGCTGAAATGCAATTTCATTAATTAAACTATTTGCTGATAGTTTTTCCAATAGCTCATTAGTTTCTTCCATTTTTATCCTATTACTTAGTTATACTTCTTTAATTATCGGCAGTGTGTGTGAATGATATTCTGTAAAAATCAGTTTCATGGCACACTTTAATTTCTGAATGCAATTCTACATTAATTTTCTTTAATTCGGAAGTCAGTTCTTCAACTATATTCTCCAAATACTTTTTGATTTTTTGGATGCTTTTAATACGTGTGGAATTTTAATTCAGATATGGGTCATAGACGTCAACTTAAAGGAAAAGACTAACATAATAATTTGTCAGAAATAGAATAATAAAATGTGGCTATCCAAAGGATTCCTTCGGAAAAGCCCCAAAATTTATTAATACATTCTAACATTTCAATTGGAGGTATTAAATATTTAAGATTGGCTTTCTCACGAAGGTACTATTATTATTCCTCTGCGAACATTTTGTATTGATCATACATCATAGAGGCTGTTTCAAAATCATATCTTGTTCTAATTAAAAATGCCTGATCTTTTTCAGGATCGGCTACATCATCTTCCCATTCCATGTTTGAATTTAGAACTTTCTTTGCTCCAACATCCTCGATTACCCAACTTCCAATTCCACCTTTACGGGATCGCATTGTAATAAAAATCAATCCCTTAATTTGAAATTTGACAGCTTTTTCAAACCACTCTATTTTTTGTTCATCTGTAAACATATGTTAACATCTATTTTTAGTTTATTACTTTTTCTTTATTGGTTCTACAACTTTAACCTGGGAAAGTTCAACATCAATATTAGATGGAATTAAATTGTACATTGAACCGTTATACCAATCAATAAGCATTCCGGGTAAAAATCCATTTAGTGCATTTCCCCAATACCAATAGGACATTTGTTGAGTTATTTGTGTTTCATACAACTCATATCCGTCAAGTTCAAACTTAATTACATGATTAATTCCCCTCTCAATATTTACATATTGAGGGGAGTTTCCAAATCTTTTTCCATTAATCGTAATTTTGGCATTCGTTGGAGTAGTTTTCACCTCAACAACCTGTGTGGTTGTATTTATCATTGTTGAACATCCGAAGAAAAGAATCATCATTGAGAACAATAAAAGTGGTGTTAAATATTTTTTCATTTACTAAATCCGTTTTTACTTGATATTATCGAAAGAAGTTTCGAACAGTTTAGAATTGGATTGATACTCCTCTATAAAAGTTTTTTAGGAATCTGGCATAATTTCTACTATCAATCATAAAAGCTAATAATTGCGAAGTTTTATGAGGTTATGAATTTTATTGGATAGTAATTTCATAATCGGGATTGCTTTGTCTTCTTCAATTGGGAGAAAACATGTAATTATATATTTAACTTTTCCATCATCGACTATTGCAACATCATGCGTCCAAAAACTCCACCAACCGGTTTTATGATACATCATAACATTGCCAGGTAAACCAGTAGCAAGTTTCGATTTATCAAGTTGACGGCTTAAATATGATTTCATTTGTGAACTTACCCAATAATTGATTAGGGTACCGGAATGAATCCTATATAAAAACTCTGCGGCATGAAGAGCTGAAGTTTCAGTACTTCTGATAGTATCATAACCCGGGTCTTCAAATTTCCTTTTTAAGAATTTCCTGGTTACTTCACTGCCAGACCAGCCAAATGATTGAATCATCTGATTTATCCTTGGACGAGTGGCAACATCAATCAGACAATTTGCGGCTGAATTATCACTTCTCGAAATCATAAGATCGAGTAGATATTCGATAGTGACTGTATCACCATCTTTTAATAACGGACGTGGATCACGACTTATTTCTTTTGATTTATCAACATCATTTGGTGCGTGTATAATATAAGGTGTTTGCAACGAGTACTCTCCCAAAGATATTTGATGAAGGACCTCCGCTGCAACATACATCTTATAAACACTTGCAGGATAAATAAAATTGTTATAATTATATCCTGAGAGAATTGGAGTTTCTCCATTCATATCAATCACGGCAAACGATATTTGCTCAATGCCGTCTTCACCTACATTAAAATCTTTATCTAAACCAAGTTCTTCAATTATTGCTATTATTTCATTATCGAAAGAAGTTTCATAATTGAATTTAATAGGTGTGTATTGAGCCTGGCATAAACCGGCAGTAAAAATCATTAATGTAAAAATCAGTTTAATCATTACTTACTTCAACATTAGATTAAAAAAATGGAGGAAATAAGAATTGCAAATAAATTCGCAATTTTGAAAATTTTAAAATTGAGCATAATTCAGAATTTACTTTATGAAAATCATTTTTTTTGTAGATGAAAATGAACCCGATTTTAAAGTATAAAAATATAATCCGCTCGCTAATCCATCTGAATTAAAAACGATTGAATACTTCCCTGCTGCTTTTTCTTCATTTACTAATGTTACGATTTCATTACCGAGTAAATCATAAACCTTCAACACCACATGACTGAACGCCGGAAGCTGATAGCTGATTACTGTACTAGGGTTGAAAGGATTTGGGTAATTTTGAGATAACTGAAACTGTGTGGGTAACAATTTTTCAGATTCAATACCGGTAGTCCCGTCAAAGAAATTACTTGATTTAGAGATTAAGGAACTAAAAATAGAATCATCAGCTATAGTTTCAACCGGAAAAGCGAAATGAATTAACTTTCCAACTTGAGACGAATTCCCAAAACTTCCACTATATAAAATTCCGGCTCCTTTATTATTGGAATAATTGAAACATAGACTGCTTCCATTTAGTGGATTAATTTCATCAGGGTAATCTTCTTCATATGTCTGTCCAAACCTAACCGAAAGCCCGTCAAATATACTTCCGGTTACACCTGTTGCATTTAGAACTCCCGCACCATCAGAAATATAATTTGCTTTCAGATAATTATTATAGAATGCTTTATCTTCGGCAGAACCACGATATGATAAATCCCAGCCAATTTCGCTACCGGAGACAAATAAATGTCCACCGTTTTCAAGATAATTCATTACAAGTATTTGCTCATCTGAATTGAATGTTTCATGTTCTGTGCTTTCATCACCGAGAATCCAATAAATCGCACCATAGTTATTCAACGAAATAGAAGTATCAGTTAAAACATTATTTTTAAGCGATTCAAAACTTTTATTTAAAGAATTGATTGGCACAGCATATTTGCTGACAAATGTGTGCCCGGGACCTTGCCAACTGCCGCTTCCGTTATCTCTTTCAAATCCATCAACAATCAAAATTTTGCCTGAGTTACCATTATTTCTTACCGATAAAACATTTGACCAATTTCCTTCTGATTGTGAAGAATTATTTATCACTGTTGAAATTCGATATGAATAATGATCATTATTTTGAGTTACAATTGTCGATGTTAATGAAGGTGATTCTGCTTTTAAGAAAGTCCAATCTTTTTCATTTTTAGAAGAATAGATTTTAATTGAAACAACATTTATTGTATCAATTGTCCAATGAAGTTTAATATCAGAGTCATTAATTATTTCTGCTCTTTGCAGAACAGGTCTGTTTAATGAAAAATCTGATTCCATATTATTATAATAACGCGCTGTATAAGTTGCTAAATCCGAAGCAGTATATGACCAATAAGAAACTCCCCAGTCACGCGCTGAAGATTCAACAACTCTGAAACTTCCGTTGACATTTCTTTCTAAAAAAAGTCTTACATGCCCGACCTTATGAATTGCATCACCGGGTTTTATTAAATTCCAATCAGAATATAAAGTAGTGATATCGGGCATCATACTGGTTGACGATTGATAAGACAACTGCCAACAGCGGCTTACAAATCCGGAACAATCAACACCAACAGCGTGTGAAGAAACTCCCGATGTATGTATATCACCGGCATATTTTCCGGCAATAAGTCCGGCATCAAATTGAACCAAAGTCTGGAAACCTCCCCATTTATAAGGAATTTTTGCATTTATGCCGGTAATAAGCCATGACGGAGTGCGAACTATATCGCCATCGGGACCGGTGACATTTACCGGAGCTAAATTATTTGAAGTAGTTCTATATTTATGGAGCACATAGCTTTCACCCATACGAACAGCGGTTAAACGGCTTGAAGCTAATTCAGTGTTTTGTGGTGAATCGCCTGAATATTCATCTGTTTTAACAAAATAATTAAAATGTACATCGTACTGAAATTCGGTCGGGTAATTTAAATTTCTAACTTTCGAAGTCGTTAATCCTGAAATTTTTAAAATTGATACTTTATCTTGAAGTGTGAATAAATGAAATAGATTTCCATCTGCATCAATTTGGAATTCTTTCAGTAGTGAAAGATATTTTACCATTGGAATATTTAATTGAGATATGATTTCCCCTTTATAATCAAGAGTAATAATTGCACGTTTTACTTTAAGTGGAAGATGTGATTCAAATTCTTCAATCAAAATAAAATGATTGGAATGTTTATCAATTCCAATGATAGATGCATAAGCTAAAGTTTTTGGGAAGTATAAGGTTTTTGTTTCCCCCGATAGATAATTTGAAAATAAACTAAGCATATCCGGGGTTACTTTTACCGATGCTATAATTACATTATTCGATTTTAATTCCCCATTTTGGTCAATTGTAATTATTGCTGTTTCATCAGCAAAAACTTTTTTAACTTGAGTGGAAGAACTAATATTCTCTTCATCTATTACAATTTTTGATGAAATATTTTTTTCTGTTAGAACAACATCATAGGCTAATTGGGATTCGATCTTACAAAACCGGTTTTTTGAGGACTCAAAAAGATAGGCATTACTTTCATCGTAAGTTTTGAAGGCTATGTTATCATTATTTATATCAAAACTCGCGATTGAATAAATTCCCGAATTTTCAATTCTCAAAGGGAAAGGGAGTTCACTGTATTTTTTGTCAAATATTTTCTGAATATTTATTTGTGCATTAACCGATATAAGAAAAAGCGTAAAATATAGAGCACTTAAAACTGATTTCATTAAAACCTCTTAAAATTCACTATGGAATATATTGTTCTTTAATTTGAATTATTTTGTCTTCATTAACTATTAGGTTGAAAGGATGGTTGATATAATTGACGCCGTCTGTTCTCGTCAAAATGTTTATCAATTCATCGATACTAATTTTTTGATTCCAATTGAATTCCTCTGTCTCTTCATTAAAAGAATAAGTTTGCATAAGGATTAAAACTGATTCATCAAACCGGAATTTTTCAATTAAATGCTCTTTATTTCTGATATAATAATCATTGAGGGGCCATTCTCCGGGTTCAAGCAAACCATCTTCAATCATTGCCTTTTGAGCCTCCTCTGCATGAAGAAAATCGATACGGTCAAGTTCTACCTCGTACATATTCCCATTTTTTTGAATCTGTTTGATAAAGCAGAAGATAGTATCATTTTGAGGATTGATGGAATATGGTTTTGATTGGTCATCCTTCTTATTGGAACTGCAGCCGCTTAATATCAAGAGGAGCAAGAATGTTACTGTTAACTTTTGGGAATACATAATTTTCTACCAAAGTAATTTTTGACTTTGATGTTAATATAACCAAAAGCTTTTCAAAAAAGTACTATGTAAGTTTTTGCAAAATGTGGATTCTTCTTTGAGGTTTTTGAATGGAAAAAAAGCCCGCATAAATACGGGCTTAAATTGCAATTCAACTAAAAATAGTTGGATGTTAAATTCAATTTAGTCAGACTATTTTATGTCTTTTACTGATGTGTACCACTCACTTGATTGTTCCAACATCTTATTTACTCTTGCTACCAGTGTATGTGTATCTACAAGATCACCATCAAGCAATTGAGCGGTTTCGAATAATTGTTCGACGGTATCATTTATAAATTCATCTTCAGGGTTTGCTTTGAAAACTTTTATCATATTACGAACAAGTTTATGATCTTTGTTTATTTCAAGAGTTTTCTTAACCGGAGTGGTGTCTTTACTGGTCATTCGTAATATTTTCTGCATTGATGAAGTCATCATTTCATCATTATTTATTAAACAGGCAGGACTATCTTTCAATCGTTGCGACTCCTTAACATCAACAACACGGTCGCCTAAAATTTTCTTCATATTTTCGAGAAGGCTGCTAAATTGAAGATTATCTTGTTTCGATAATTCTTCCAACTCCGGTTTTTCACTCTCAACATCCTTCATCTTTTCAAGTTTTTTCATTTCGATTTGTTCAACAGATTTGAGATCGTAATCTTTGAATTTTCTTATTGAACTCATCACAAATTCATCAAGTGGATCATATAGATAAAGAACTTCGATTCCCTTCTTTTTGAATATCTCGATATGCGGATTAACACTTACTGCAGAGCGACTCGGACCGAAATGATAATAGATTTCTTTCTGATCTTCCTTCATTCTTGATACGTATTCTTCAAATGAAGTTAAACCGGAAGCATCTTCATTAAAGGATGAATTGAAACGGAGCAGCTGCGAGTACTTTTCCATATTAGTAAAATCTGAATAACCAAGTTTAAAAAGTTTCCCGTGTTCCTTCCAATATTCAGCATATTTTTCGGGTTCGTCTTTCGCTTTTCGCATTAAGTATGATAAAACCTGACTTGTTACACTTGTTGATATTTTATGGAAGATTACATTTTCCTGCAAAGTCTCTCGTGAAATATTTAGAGGTAAATCTTCAGAATCAACAACACCTTTTACAAAACCGAGATATTCGGGGAGTAAATCTTTGTTTTTATGTTGAATTAAAACCCGGCGGACATAAAGATCAAGTCCGTAATCTTCGCGGTTAAAACCAAAGAAATCAAAATTCTTTTTCGGAATAAAAAGGAGACTGTTAAATTGAATCGGCGCATCAACAGCAACATGGATTGTATCCATTGGTTCTTCGCTGTCATAAGATAAGAATTTATAAAACTCTTGATATTGCTCTTTCGTTATTGAAGATTTAGGTTCACGCCATAATGCTGCAACGGTATTAATTTTTTCACTGTCTAAGTAAATCGGGAAGGAAATAAAGTTTGAATGTTTTTTGATGATTGATTCAATACGATATCTCTCAGCGAATTCTTTTGCATCATCTTTTAAAAAGATTTCTATAGTTGTTCCACGCTTAATATCTTCGTTCAATTCGAATATTTGATAATCACCAAGTCCGTCTGAACGCCATTCAACAGCAGGAGAATCGGCTTTATATGATTTTGTTTTGATAATTACTTCTTTGGCAACCATAAAAACGGAATAAAACCCTACACCGAATTTCCCGATAATATTATTTGCATCATCTTTATTATCAGAAAGTTGTTTCAAAAACTCCGATGAACCTGATTTGGCAATTGTTCCGATATTTGTAATCAGGTCTTCTTTTGTCATACCGATTCCGGTATCACTCACAGTAAGTAATAACTTCTTCTCATCAAATGTTATTTTAATTTCAGAAGGAAGATCATTATCAAGAATGGTTGTCCCGCGGTTCGATTCGAATCTAAGTTTATCTAACGCATCCGATGAATTAGAAATTAATTCTCTTAAAAATATTTCACGACTTGTATATAAAGAATGGACGAGAATGTCCAATAGCTGCTTAATTTCGGCTTTGAACTCATATTTTTGAGTTACAGGTTCACTCATATTATTCCTCCTAAAAAAGTTGTATCAATAAAAATTAATAATTAGCATTTAAAAATAACAATTTCCCGTCTCTTTGTCGAAAATATTACAATCAAAAAAAATGGAGTAAAGAATCTTGATTATTTCTACATTACTAAAATGTTTCCAACCTGTTTAGAAGTAGAATTCATAAAAAAGTTTCAAACTAAATTTTTGGGTTTAAGACTGTACGTGATTTAATAAAGAATTCGTATGTTTAGCAGCATCTTTTAAAGGAGTGATTTGTAAAATGGATAACGATAATTTTTCTTCTGAGAGTATTTTTCAACAAACAATAAAAGAGATTACCCAGCCATTTAAAGATCTCTTTAAAGCTTCTCGTGCACTTTGGGGAATTAATCTTTCTTATCTTTTAGAAGGCTTAACCTACTTTGGTGTAGTCGGGCTTCTCGCAATTTATTTTAATGAATATACCGGACTGAATGATATTCACGCCGGACAAATGGTCGGATTTCTAACTGCCGGAATTACTTTAAGCATGTTATTTCTTGGAGCTACAGTAGATATCATCGGTCTGAGAAAATCACTCCTAATTTCACTTAGCATTATGGCAGTTGGAAGAATTCTCCTTACTCTTGCCCCATCATTATCCGCGACAACCGGGCTATGGTCGCCGAATCATATTTTAGCCATGACCGGACTTTTTGGTGTCATAATCGGTTACGGTATTTATCAGCCTGCTTGTTATGCAGGAATTAAACTGGTAACAAATGAAAAAACTGCCGCAATGGGTTATGCAATGTTGTATGCGCTTATGAATCTGGGCGGATTTTTACCCGGATTAATATCCCCACCAATTAGAAAAAGTTTTGGAATAAGCGGAGTCTTTTGGGTTTACTCGATTCTTACAATTATAGCGATCGCAATTGTTGCAATAATATTGACAAAAAAAGCAATGAAAGATGCAGAGAAAGAGGCTGGAGAGAAGGACAAAATTGAAAAAGATGAAATTGAAGCGCTTCCCTTAAAAGAAAAACTTCGTTATTATTTAAAAAATTTTCCTTTAAGAGATTTACGTTTTCTCTTTTTTATTTTCATATTGATACCTGTGCAAACACTATTTGCACACAATTGGTTGACACTTCCTCAATATTGCAATCGTGCATTTACCGGAATTGTAAGTGAAAATTTTGAATTCTTTGTGAACTTTAATCCGATACTCATTTTCATACTTACACCAATGGTTGCAGCACTTACCGCTAAAAAAAATGCGTACAAGATGATGATTGCCGGAACACTTGTCATGGCTTCTCCAACATTTATACTCGCACTCGGTCCTAATATTTATACACTTTTTGGATACTTAATTATTATGACAATCGGTGAAGCAATGTGGCAGCCAAGATTCCTTCAATGGGTTGCTGAAATTGCTCCAAAAGGAATGACCGGTATTTATATGGGTATCGGGCAGTTCCCATGGTTTTTAACAAAAGTTGTTACGAGTTTATATTCAGGATGGTTTTTAATGAACTATTGTCCCGAAGATGTTTCCCCAACTGAAATGAATACTGAAACGATGTGGTTGATTTATGGCTTCATAGCTATCATTAGCCCGATTGGTTTGTTTCTTTCTAGAAAGTGGATGCTTAAAGGATTTAAAGTAAAGGCTTAATTATAAGGATTAAAATGGTTTACGATAAAATTGAAAACGCTGAAAAATATTATCCCTTAGGCAGTTTAATTGAAAAGGGATTGAGATACCTTCAATCAACAAACTTCTCTAAAATAGAAGATGGAACTTATGAAATTGTAGGTAAACATCTCTTTGCCATTGTGAGTTCTTATATGACTAAAAATATCTCCGACACCGTTTGGGAATCTCACAAAAAGTATATCGATATCCAGTTTATGGCAAACGGTAATGAGAAAATGGGACACTTAAATATTCAAGATGCCGAAATTACCCAGAAGTATAATGCTGAAAAAGACTTTGTTTTATACAAACCCGGGAATAATTATTTTGATGTTAAACAGAATGAATTCACAATATTTTTTCCATGGGATGTGCACAGTCCGGGGAATTTAATTCAAGACACAAGAGAAGTAAAAAAAGTTGTTGTAAAAGTAAAAGTGGATTGATATAAAGAAATTTTTTAGAATGAGTCCACTCTAAAAAGATAGGATTTAGGTTAACCAACAGATTTATCTGTTGGATTATGAAAAAAATCAACTTTTTTATTAACGGTTTTACCTGTGCGCCTATGGCGTAACCGTTTATTAACTTTTTAGAGTTGACTCTTGGGATGGAAAGTTCAATTATTCTTTTGATGTATAATCGAATTAACGGGTCAGGTAAATTATTCTCAAAACATGAAGATTATCATAACTTACTTCAGAGTTAAATTTATCAAATATCGGTTTGAGTTTTTCTGTTCCCTCCCGGCTGAATTCCATAAAAATTTTCTTTTGAATATCTTCCGGAACCGAGACTAATTTTTGCAAACTGTCAACTCGCAGCTCAAAACCTTCAAGAAGATATTTATGAAGATGGGTTAGAATAGTTGAAGTTTTAATATCAAATTTTTGGGTTAATTCGTTTACAGAATGTCCTTCATTAAACGCCTCTCCAATTTCGATATGACGCGGTTTTGTTTCAGCTCTCTCTTTAATCTTTTGTAGTTTAAGTTGTTCCCTTTGACCTGTGATTTTGTATTCTACACAATAAAGTTTAATCATAACTAAAAATATTTTTCCGTATTGCTGAAACTTTACTTCACCCACACCTGAAATGCTAAGCATCTCTTTCTGTGTCTGAGGAAAATATATTGCCATTTGAGCAAGTACCTTATCTGAAAAAATCATATAAGGAGGAATATCTTGCTGATCTGCAATCTCTTTTCGCTTCTTACGTAATAGTTCAAACAACTTTTGATCGTATGCCTGTTCCGGTTCTTTAATCTTCTTCGATGCTTCTTCGCCAACTTGAATGTGTCCAAAAACCTGTTCCTTATTTTGCAAAACGGCTGCTGATTTTTCCGTTAGTCGAAGACTTCCAAACTCCTCATCTCTTATCAATAAACCTTTATTTATTAGATGTTGGGAGATTACCATCCATTCTTTTTTTGAATGATCTTTTCCTATCCCATAAACTGAAAGTTTGTCATGATTATTAAAAAAAACTTTTTCAGCTTTACTTCCGGTTAGAACATCAATAACGTGGTGAGCACCAAATATTTCACCTGTTCTCTTTACTGCGGATAAAAACTTTTGTGCCCGAATCGTTAAGTCTTGCAAATCTTTCTGCTTTGTTAAACAGTTATCACACATTCCGCATATTTCAGTTTTGTAATCTTCGCCAAAATAAGTAATAAGTGGAATTCTTCTGCACACCATTGATTCAGCAAATCTAACCATTGCCTGCAAATGCTTTTTTGCAACAGTCCGCTCTAATTCATTCTCTTTTTGATCAATAAAATATTGGATTTTATTGATGTCTGCATAACTGAACAACAATAGACATTCTGAAGTTAATCCGTCACGCCCGGACCGCCCGATTTCCTGATAATATGATTCCAAATTTTTAGGCAGATTATAATGCAAAACAAATCTTACATTTGATTTGTTTATTCCCATACCAAATGCAATTGTCGCAACAATTATTTGAATTTTATCTTTGATGAAGAGGTCTTGATTCTTGTGACGTTCACTATCAGAAAGCCCTGCATGATACGGACGCGCTTGAAATCCATATAAGTTTAACTGTTCTGAAAGAGTATCAACTTGTTTTCTTGAAAAGCAATAAATTATTCCGGATTGATTTTGATAGTTTTTTAAGAATGCCAATGTCTGCTGAAGTGCATCGGTTCTAATTTCGACCCGCAGTAATAAATTTTCACGATTAAAACTCGCGATAAACTTTGCCGATTTTTCAAAACTAAGTGATTTTTGAATATCCTCCTGAACTCTTGGAGTTGCAGTAGCTGTTAATCCAACAAATACTGCATGAATAAACCTTTTACGTAAACCACCAAGTTGTCGATATTCAGGTCTAAAATCATGTCCCCATTCTGAAATACAGTGTGCTTCATCAATAGTTAAACAATCAACTTTTAACCCGTCAAGCATTGCAAGAATTTCTTCTTTTAGAAGTGATTCCGGTGCGATGTATAAGATCTTCGACTCACCTGATTTAATTTGGTTGAGGTTAGCCTGATACTCAATATTTGTAATAGCACTATTTAGTATAACGGCGTTTACACCAAGTTGTCTCAATTGTTGTACTTGATCGGTCATTAGTGAAATTAATGGTGAAACTACAACAGTAGTTCCTTCAAATATAAGAGCGGGTATCTGATAACAAAGCGATTTACCGACACCTGTAGGCATAATAACAAGAGTATCGTTTTTCTCAAGAATATGATCGATAATTTCAGCTTGTAAAGGTCTGAACGTATCATATCCAAATACTTTTTTAAGTATATGCTTTGGTGAAGTTGTCATTTAATTGGATTCGCCCTAACGAATGTAAATATATCAATTCCCTATAGTTTAAATTCGTAATTTTCTGAATAAAACTCTACAATTATTTTTATTTTTTGAGGAACAATAAAAAAAAATATAATGGATGAAATAACTCTTAATTATCGTATCTCAAAACTGACCCGAAAATCCGAATCACTTGAGCATTTAAGTAAGAAAATTTCTTATGTGCGACTATTTGTTTTCGCAGGCGGATTAGGCATATCACTTCTTTTCTACATTTTCAAATTTGAACTTTATGCTTACCTATGCTTCACTATAATGATAGCTTCTTTTTTAATCATTTCACATTTCCACTCGAAAATAGATAGAGCAAATGAGCGGTTTAAAAAATGGATTGAAATACAAAAGGCGCATCTATCAAGGATGAACCTGGATTGGGAAAACATACCAAAAATTACTCTTCCGGATGAAATTAAAATTGACCCGATTGAATCCGACATCAATATTTCCGGCGATCAATCATTACTTCAACTACTCGCCTCCTTTATTACGACTGATGCCATAATGTTGTTGAGAAAATGGTTGGTTAATAATAATCCGGGCATTGATGAGATTTCAAAAAGACAAAATCTGATAAAGGAACTAATTCCCAATCAGAGATTTCGCGACAGATTAATTCTAAATGGTTTTAGTTATTTAAAAAAGAGTTCTCAATTACCAAACCTAAATAAATGGACAGGGTCAACTATTTCAATTAAGCAGATTAATCTCTATTTGTTTGGTTTAACTTTTCATGCAATCTTAACTTTAACACTATTCATCATCAATCTGGCTTTTGGTGTATCGACTTACTGGACAATGTCCCTGCTGGTTTATTTAGCCATCTATTTTTCCGGAAATAGAATTATTAAAGATTTAATTGATGAAACATCTCAGCTAGAAAAAGAATTTGGCAAACTTAGTTCAATCTTTACATATCTAAAAAAAGCTAAATTGAATAACGCTCCCGAAATTTCCAAACTTATTTTACCGTTCAAAATTAAAGGAGAAAACCCTTCCGACTTACTAAAAAAAGTTTCATTTCTTTCACAAGTAATTCAATTGAGAGGAAACGGATTTGTTTGGTTTTTGTTGATTGCTTTATTTCCTATCGATTATGTAATCGCTTATAGGCTTAATTCACTCAAGAAGAAAATTAATTTACATCTTGGAGAATGGATTTCTATCTGGCATAATTTAGAAGCACTTTCGTCACTCGCAAATTTTGCGGTTTTGAATAGAGGTTACACTTTCGCTAATTTTATTAATAACGTAAATGAAGTAATTTTTTCATCTCGAAAGATTTCACATCCTCTAATCAAAAAAGAAGTAAAAATAAAAAACGATTTCACTATCTCGGGGAAGGGAAAAATCGCATTAATTACCGGTTCGAATATGTCAGGCAAAAGTACATTTTTAAGAACTGTAGCTATCAATCAAGCACTTGCAAAAGCAGGTTCAGTTGTTGATGCTGATTATTTTCAGACTTCCCTCTTTAAATTATTTACTTGTATAAAGGTAAGTGACTCTGTAACTGACGGCATTTCATATTTTTATGCTGAAGTAAAAAGATTAAAAGTATTGTTGGATGAGTTGAATAAGCGAGAAGATATTCCGGTTTTATTTTTTATAGATGAAATTTTTAAAGGGACAAACAACAAAGAACGCTTAATCGGAAGCAAATCATTCATCAATAAAATTGTTGGTGATAATGGAATCGGATTTATATCAACACATGATCTTGATTTGGTTCATCTCGAAGATGAGAATAAATTTGTTACAAATTATCACTTTAAAGAAGAAATCAGAAATGATCGAATGGTATTCGATTATTTAATTCATCGGGGACCTTGCCCAACCACAAATGCTTTGAAAATCATGGAATTGGAAGGATTACCGGTTAATTATTAGAACAAAGGCAAAAAAGCGAATGGAGTGCGGATGCAGCGCGCAATCAGAGCGGATGCAAATGCCGTTTAGATCGACTTTATATCGAGTGTATAACGACTTTATATCGAATTGATAAAAGATTAGTGACTTCACTCCCCCTTCTCAGATTTGAAAAGAGAACATTTCCAATTCCTTTCTATTTTGAAGTCCCGTTTTTGTAGAACTAATATTTTATTTATCTTTAAACCGTTAATAAACAAGATAGGGGAATGATATTGGACAGTTTTAATTCATGCACCCAAACTATAAAAAACTTATCTATCTATGGATAAGAAATCGCTTTCCGAACGGGATATCTGCACTAAATTTATAACGCCTGCGATTAAGCAAGCAGGGTGGGATATTGATAAGCAAGTCTTAAGCGCTGTTAATCAGATGTCAAAGTTTATTCACCACATTTTATCAAACTAAAAAAAGAACTGATTACGATATAAAATATGCCAACATTACACTGGATAGGAAAAGATAAAGTTATTAATCATCATTTGGATGTTCCATTTAAAGTTTTGGAACACTCTTATGGCTTTCACAACGGAAATCAATCCGACCAAGAAACCTATAGCGGAAATAAAATAATCCACGGCGATAATCTCGAAGCCCTTAAAGCATTATTACCAGAATACGAAGGGCGCATAAAATGTATTTACATAGACCCGCCTTACAACACCGGAAATGAAAGTTGGGTGTATAACGACAACGTGAACGATCCCAAAATTAAAAAGTGGCTTGGACAAGTGGTAGGTAAAGAAAGTGAAGACCTTAGCCGGCATGACAAATGGCTTTGCATGATGTATCCACGTCTAAAATTGCTTCACAAACTTTTAGCAGATGATGGAGCAATTTTTATTTCAATTGATGATAATGAGCAAGCAAATCTAAAATTGTTATGTGATGAAGTGTGGGGTAATGCCAATTTCATAAACAACATTATTTGGCAAAAAAAATTCAGCCCGCAAAATGATGCTAAATACTTTTCTGATAATCATGATTTCATCATTTGTTATTCAAAAAACAAATCTAACTGGAATAGAAATCTTCTATTGAGAACAGAAGAACAAGATTCACGATACAAAAATTTAGATGAAGACGAAAGAGGTATTTGGACATCAAGTGACCTAAGTGTAAAAAGAGAAACAGCAAAAGACATTTATCCTGTTTTATCTCCATCTGGTAAAAAGTTTTTCCCAACCAAAGGAAGAAGTTGGGGTATGTCAAAAGAGAAATTTGCAGAACTTGATAATGATAATAGAATTTGGTGGGGTGAAAATGGTACAAATATGCCAAGATTAAAAAGATTTTTAACAGATGTTCAACAAGGAACTGTCCCTTTAACTATTTGGACACACACAGAAGTCGGACATAATCAAAGTGCAAAACAAGAATTAAAAAAGATATTTCCAGAAGAGAATTCCCCGTTTGAAACACCAAAGCCCTCAACATTAATTGAAAGAATTATTCAAATATCCTCTAATAAAAACGATATTATTCTTGATAGCTATGCTGGTAGTGGTACGACAGCACACGCAGTTCTAAATACTAATAAATTCGACAAAGGAAATAGAAAATTTATTTTAGTTCAAGTTGATGAAACAAATAAAAAAGGGGAATTTGTCAATATAGCTGAAACAATTACAGCGGAAAGAGTAAAAAGAGTTATAAAAGGTTACGGAGAAACTGAGGGAACAAAAGGTAGTTTTGACTTTTATGAATTAGGACAGCCGATGTTTATTGAAGATGGTATATTGAATGAAACAGTTGGTATTGAGAAAATTAGAGCTTATGTCTGGTACACCGAAACACAAAAAGCGATTACTGAGACAAAACAGAAAGAGAATCAACATTTCTTAGGCAAGGCTAACGATACAGCCTATTATTTCTATTACGAACAAAATGAAATTACTACTTTAGATCATGCTTTTTTAAGTACCATGAAAACCAAAGCAGAGCAATATGTTATTTATGCAGATAACTGTCTTCTCACTAAGAATTTCACGACGAAGCATCATATCATTTTCAAAAAAATACCAAGAGACATAACAAGATTTTAATTTATGAATGAAAACGTTGAGCATATTGGTTTTTCGGTTTTACACGAAGCTATTAGACAAGCAAGGTATAATGCATTAAAAAGTGTAAATGCGGAATTGGTAAATTTATATTGGCAAGTAGGCGCTTTCGTAAGTAAACAACTGGCGCGTAGCCAATGGGGTGATAAAACAGTAGAGCGACTTTCTGATTTTTTGCACAGCCAGGATCCGACTTTAAAAGGATTTGATAAAAGAAGCATTTACAGAATGATAGAATTTTATGAAAAATATCACACTGCGGCATTTGTGGTTCCACCGGAACCACAATTACAAAGTGCTAATAATCAAATAAGTGAAATTGTCGTTCCACCTGAACCACAATTAGAAAAAGAAGCGGAATCTGAAATTATCGCTGCAATGTGGCGGCAAATAAATGAAGAAAGCATAAGGCAAACTATTCTAGCAAAAATTAGCTGGACCAATCATTTACTTATTTTTTCAAGATGCAAATCAGATGAGGAACGGGAGTTTTATTTAAAAATGAGCATCAAAGAAAAATACAGCAAAAGAGAACTCGACCGCCAAATATCTTCGAGTCTTTTTGAAAGAACCATGCTAAGTAAAAATCTAATGATGAGTGCCCCCTCAAATTTAACTCATAATTCATCATTTATAACTAATAACTTCAAAGACAACTATGTTTTTGAATTTCTGAACCTTCCCGAAAAATATAGTGAAAGTGATTTACAGAAAAGTTTAATCAAACAAATAAAAAATTTTATTCTTGAATTAGGTAAAGACTTCTTGTTTATAAGCGAAGAATATAAGGTGCAGGTGGGTAACAGCGATTTTTATATTGATCTTTTGTTATATCATAGGAGCTTACAATGTTTAGTGGCTTTTGAATTAAAAGTGGATAAGTTTAAACCTGAGCATCTGGGACAACTGAATTTTTACTTAGAAGCTTTGGACCGTGATGTAAAAAAGCAGAATGAAAATCCAAGTATCGGAGTATTATTGTGCAAGGATAAGGATAAAGAAGTAGTTGAATATGCCTTGAGCCGAAGTCTTTCCCCCACTATGGTTTCGGAATACAAAACACACTTACCCGATAAAAAACTATTGCAACAAAAATTGCATGAACTGTTCGAAAATAATATCGAAATAGAATAATGGAATTAAAACCGTATCAGCAGCAAGTAATAAATGATCTTTCACTTTTTTTGGAACACGTACAAAAAACAAAAGATGTGAGAGAATCTTTTTACGATTTTTGGGTAAAACATCCAAGAACGCCATTGTTTCCGTACGCCGGTACTGCCATAGAACCATACAAAAACAATGTGCCGCGTGTTCCGCATATTTGTATTAAAGTACCAACCGCCGGAGGTAAAACATTTATTGCATGCAACGCAATTAAAACAATTTTTGACGCATTCGATTACGACAAACCAAAAGCAGTGGTTTGGCTTGTTCCCTCTATTACCATTTTAGACCAAACAATTAAAAATCTTAGAGACCCTTCACACCCTTATCGCCAAAAGATCAATTCACATTTCGGAAACAAAGTTGAAATCTTTGACAAAGCTGCATTATTGCAAGGAAGCGGATTTAACGCAACTTCTATTAAGGAACAATTAAACATCATGGTTTTTAGCTTTGATAGTTTAAGGGCAAAAAATAAAGAAGATAGAAAAGTTTTCCAGGATAACGGGAATCTACAATCTTTCGAACATATTATAGGAAGGGAGAACGATATTACTTTAGGGGCAATTATTAAATACCTAAACCCCTTAGTAGTTGTTGATGAAAGCCACAATGCAGAAAGTGATTTAAGCGTTGATATGCTTAAAGAAATTAATCCATGTTTTATCCTCGATCTTACAGCTACACCAAGAAACAATAGCAACATCATTAGTTTTATTGATGCCCTGGAATTGAAAAAAGAAAATATGGTTAAACTACCGGTTATTGTTTATAACCATCAAGATAAAACCGAGGTGATTAACTCCGCATTGCAGTTACAAAAACGTTTAGAATTACAAGCAGTCGAAGAAGAGAAAAAAGGTGGAAAATATATTCGTCCCATAATTCTTTTTCAAGCTCAACCCAAAAACGGCAAGGACTTTAAAGATGAAGAAGAGGAAAAATCGAATGTTCAAAAACTTAAAGAAAAACTTATTGAACTAAAAATTCCTGCTGAACAGATAAAAATTAAAACGGCAAATGTAAATGAAATAAAGAATGAAGATTTGATGAGTAAAGAATCTCAAGTTCGTTATATCATTACCATAAATGCTCTCAAGGAAGGTTGGGATTGCCCTTTTGCTTATATCTTAGCTTCCTTAGCTGATAAATCATCCCCTATTGATGTAGAACAAATTTTAGGACGTGTTTTACGACAGCCGTATGTTATGAAGCATAACTTTCCTCTGTTAAATATGAGTTATGTTTTAACTGCATCATCAAAATTTCTTGACACATTAGATAACATTGTTAAGGGTTTGAACAAAGCCGGTTTTAGTGAGAAAGATTACAAATTGGCTGACATAGAGACGTTAGAAAAAGCTAAAAAACAAGAAGCATTAGAGCAACTTTCTGTTTTCGAGGTAAGTGAAATCGGTGACGAAGACATTACTTCAGATATTGACATAACAAGAATTTCGGTACCATCAGAAGAGCCTGCAACAAATAATTCCATTACAGAAATTGAACAGACTGCATTGCAGCAAAATGAGGAGTTTGAGAAAACCGTATCTGAGATGGATGCAAATAATATAACTGCATTACCAAATGAAATACAACAGCTTATGAAAACATATAGCATCAAAGATATTTTTAAGGATCAAGCGGCACTAATAAATTTGCCACAGTTTTATTTGAAAGTTCCGGCAAACGATCTTTTCGGCACAAGAGAAGAAGAGCTCCCCTTAGAAAAAGAAAATCTTTTAGATGGTTTTGCTTTAAGCAAGGCAGATACAAACATCGTATTTGATAATATAGCTTCTGAACTCTACAAAGTAGATTTGGACGAAACTAAAAAAGAGCATACACCAACATTTGTTAAATTAGATGGAGGCGTAAAAGAAACTGTTGTTGCCTACATGTATGATCCTGATAGAAAAGACAGCCGTGTAAAAAACTTTACTAAACGCATCATGGATATTATTGGTAATATGTATCCAATCCCTGACATCGAAATAAAAAAATACATAAACCGTATTTTGGACGATTTTAAGGAGGAACAATTTGGAGACTTTGCTAACAATGAATACACATATACAGATAAAATAAAACAGAAAATAAAAATCTTATCGGAAGCTTTTGCGGAACAAAAATTCAAGGACTTTTTAGACACCGATAAAGTATTTATCAAATCATCATTTACATTACCAAAGAATATTTCACCTATTGACACTGCCAAAGACATCACAAAATCGCTTTACGAAAAAGAAAGTAGTATGAATGGCTTTGAAGAACGTGTAATAAATGAAATTGGAAACATGCCTAATATTGCCTTTTGGACAAGGAACATTGAAAGAAAAGGTTTCAGAATTAATGGCTTTATGAACCATTACCCCGACTTCATTATCCAAACCAAAAGCGGAAAGACAATTTTATTAGAAACAAAAGGTGATCACTTAGATGCTGAACAAAAAATTAGACTCGGTGCGCTTTGGGCAGGTAAAGCCGGAAATAATTATCGTTACTTCATGGTTTACGAAAGACGAACAGTTGACGGAGCATATAAACTTGAAGACTTTTTAAATATTGCGAAAGAAATTTAACCCATGATTAAGCAATCACTTTTCATTTTCAAAATCTTTGACAATTTTTATAAAACCGACGGCACACAAATAAAAAACGTTCTCAAATCCCTCCGCAGCTCGGCAAGTTACTTGGCGGTTTATAGGGATATGGTGTTATTATGAAATCAACAATAAAGATATTCATGAAGATACTAACCGCCTTTGCTATTTTCGGCAGTTTAGTTTTCTCTTCCCGCCTTATCTTAAATATATATTTTAACACAAAGGAAACAGATGAAGTTATATTTCTGAAACTACTCCAATTTATAAAAGATCATACCCCGCTTACTTTTATTCTATTTATTATGTCCTTCTTCGTCGTTTATTTTCTTACTAAAGTTGTTCATTTTCTTATTAAAATATATAAACGATTTTCTAACTGGTTTAAGAATAATAATCTCGTCGCTATTACCATTTCCAAATACGAATCATATTATAATCTTGGTGAATATGATAAAGTTCTTACAGCAGCAAAATCCAGATCAGTCTTTAACTATTCTGAGAAATACAAATATTCAATTAACAAACTTGCAGCGCTTATTTATTTAATACAAGGGAAAGAAAAATTTTGTTTTCAAAACATTAAGAAAGCATACCAATATGCCCAAACGGATGAGATGAAAAATGAATTGCTAAAAATAAAATCTCAGTTGTTCATTTTTGCTGGAAGTATCAACAGTGCCAAAGAAATACTAGAATCCATAAAAAATAATGCAATGAAATCATCTTCTCAAATTCTTTCCCATTATGAAGCTTTAATACTGGAAAAGCAGGGTAACCTTGAAGAATCAAGAAGTAAACTAATTTCTGCCGCTCAATTATTTGATAAACAAAATCCTAAAGAATTATTCTCCGTTTATAACAACCTTGGTAGAATTTGGGGCATATTCCAAAACCATCACGAAAAAATATTATATTACGAAAAAGCGAAGGACCTAATTTCAGACGATTCAACAAAATACCAGCACCATATTGTTTTCCAAAACTTGATTGATACATACTTACTCTTAAACAATTATGATAAATATACCTCCTTGTTGGAGGAATATTCATCTAGAATCGCTAAAGAGAAGAAACATGATTTGTTAGAATATTATAACTATTTATTACAATTCAACCGCCAAACGAATAATCTAACTGAATTCAATAACACAATTGAACGGATGCACAAAAACCTCTATCCGTTATTATCAAAAAAGGAACAGCTTGCTTCTAACATTCATGAACTGAACTTTAGCTTCAATAACATTGGTATTCACATAGATTTATTGCATAAGATAGAAAATGAATTGCCGCTTTATGCAAATTTTGATTTGCGTGAAAAGCTGTTTGCTTACCAAATTATTTTTCAAGCAATCACATCTCCGGATGGTGCTAAGACCTTACATCCGTTTGAAAACATGCATAAGTATATTTTTAATTATCTTCGTAATTCTTTTTCTGAGATTGATGAGTATATTAAAAATGATATTGAGGATTATCAAATATATAATAAATGCTGGTTGTTAGAAAAAAAAGTGTGGCTCTATAATTTCCAACCCCATAACCAAACTAATAGTTTTACTATTATTCAGCAAAAGTTGAAATTAATTGATGAAATTACTGACATTTATTGTGCTTCCGGGAACATAATACCGGCATTGGAATCAAAACTCAATTATGTGGATGAATGTATGGGATCTCTTCTTAATCCTTTGTCAACTGAACAAATTCAATCTCTTAAAGGACAGATGCTTATTGCATTCGAAAAGGTGGGATCAGAAATTCAACCATTCTTAAAGCATCCCGAAATGCCGGAATCGTTAATTCGTTTGGCAAAATATTCTTCCTTTTTTGATAAGAAGAATTTAGTAAAAAAATATCGGGATAAGTTTTTGGAGTTAAATCTAAGCATTAATCACTTTGCTGCTCGGATTCAAAATTATTTTAATGATGTTAATAATTATTTGGAAAATTAATCTAAATGAATCAATTACATCTGTTATTGTAAGAAAAATTGACCAAGAAAGACTTGCTCGATTTCTACAGTGGTGAAGAAGTAAAAGAAAAATACAAATCTTTAGAAAAGCACATAGATGGACTTAACTAAAATGAACCCTGAAACATTCAAAAAAGCATCCAGCTTCTCCCCCTTACCAAGGGGGAGAAATAAAGAGGGGGTTTTTACTCATGCAACAATCAACCAATTAATTGATCACTTAAAAAGTCATTAACCATGTCAGACATAAAACTCTTTCACATCGCCAAAAACAAAGCAACAGAACTCGAGGGTAAATCCGTTGCAGTAGAAAAATCCCTCCAGAGTTTAATCGAAGCACACCTCGAAGATTTTCTTGGTATCAAGTTTCTTGCTAATGAATATTCCACGGGATTAAAACATGGTGGTCGTATAGATACACTTGGCATTGATGAAAACAATTGCCCTGTAATAATTGAGTATAAAAGAGCCACAAACGAAAACGTAATAAACCAGGGTTTATATTCTCTCGATTGGCTCCTTGATCACAAAGCCGAATTCCAATTAATGGTAATGAATAAATACGGCAAGAATTTTTCCGAATCCATCGAATGGGAGAACTCACGTTTAATATGTATTGCCGGGGACTACACAAAATACGATTCTTATGCAGTCCAGCAAATAAACCGAAACATAGAACTCATCCGTTACAAAAAATTTAACGACTTGATTTTATTTGAACTTGTAAATGCAACTTCAGAAGAAAAAGAAAAATCTAAACCATTAAAAAAACAAAAAACTTCAAAAACAAAAATCACCGTTGCTGACTATTTTGAAAAATGCAGCCAACAACTTAAAGACTTATATCAATCACTCGACGCCTTTATCCTTGGACTTGGCGAAGGCATCCAGCTAAAAAAACTTGAAAGATACTTTGCGTACAAAAAGATAAAGACTTTCGCATCTATGAAATTCCAACCCCAAACAAATACAATAGTGGTTTGGGTGAGAATAGATATTAGTACAATAAAATTAGAAAAAGGATTCACTCGCGATGTTACAAGAACCGGTCATCATGGCTTAGGTGGTCTCGAAATACGAATAAAAACCTCCTCCGATTTCGAACGTGCAAAACCTCTGATTATTAAAAGTTATGAGTTGAATTAGTGGAAGAATTTTAATGGCACTTAAATCATAAATAAAGTGGTCGGAATCAACCCTGAACCCAATTAGGGATTGACCTAGAAATAATGATGTTTAGTTTAATAATGATATTAATTGTTTTTTACGTTTTACTATTTTTTTTGCGTTTTAGAACTATGCTATAATAAATTGTTAACAAACAGAGGTGTCTATATGGCTAGTGTAGTGCCACAGAAATAGCTTTACAATGAGATAAAAAATCATTATCTTTGTAACACAAAACAAAAGAGATAATGATGAATAAAACTGCATTACATAAATTGATATCGGGGAGAAATACTGCACAGAAAGTAGTGA
>JAUXVN010000057.1 GCA_030684555.1 Ignavibacteria bacterium | reverse complement strand
TCACTACTTTCTGTGCAGTATTTCTCCCCGATATCAATTTATGTAATGCAGTTTTATTCATCATTATCTCTTTTGTTTTGTGTTACAAAGATAATGATTTTTTATCTCATTGTAAAGCTATTTCTGTGGCACTACACTAGGAAGTTTGAAGTGAAAAAAAATGGAGTGAAAATTATGGAAAGGAAAAAAGACTTAAAACATTTTAGAGATTTAGAAGTATATCAGTTATCCTTTAAATCAGCGATTCGAATTTTTGAAATTACGAAAACGTTTCCCTCCGAAGAAAAATTTTCATTGACTGATCAGATAAGGAGATCATCTCGTTCAGTTTGTTCAAATTTAGCAGAAGGATGGAGGAAAAGAAAATATAAAGCAGTATTTGTGAATAAACTAACAGATTCGATGCAAGAAGCTTCTGAAACACAAACTTGGTTGGAATTTTCAAGCTCATGCTCATATATTGACAACAATTTATTTGATGAACTTGATTCTGAATACGAAAAGATAATTAAGATGCTGAACTCTATGGAAATGAATGCTGATAAATTTTGTTTTTAATACTCAATTTTCTAATCTTCAAATTTTCCAAACTTCAGTAATTGGTTAATTTCAATACTGATGATATGAACAAAGTAATTGTGCATGATTTATAAAATAATCTCATGTTCACCCCGTGAAACAGTATATATTGATGAAGTGAAATACAACTCACTAATGGAAAAAGTTGTAAATAATTTATAAAATAATTTCACGTTTTCCCTGCTCAGTCGTGCAGAACGCGTACACCCTGTCAACTCAACTTTACAATTATGGAATTGGATTCCAATATTGTAAAAATTATATATGAAAAAAGTGATTCAGAGAAAGAATTAAAATCGACTTTTTTTATCGAAGAATGTCGGTGGTCAAGATGGAATCTTGCCCTACAAAATTAATGTAGGACAACTTTCCAAGTTGTCATTTGCGATTAGTAATTATTTCCCTCGCTTTTCAAGAGAGGGACCATCCCGAAGGGATGCCTTTGGCAAGGGTGAGTTAAAAAATAAACTATCAATTCTATGTGTCACTAAATTTAACCTATAAGTTGAAACACAAAACAAGATGAAATCTTGACATACGAAGCAAATGTAGATCGACATTCATGTCGAGACTGTGATTAGAGTTTGTGCGAATGGTTTATTCATATATAAACTTTTTTACTCAAGAATAGCAATGGGTCAAGATGCAATCTTGACCTACAAATTATATGTAGGACAACTTTCCAAGTTGTCCCTTGCAGTTTGCAAATTTTACAATGCAAATCCCACTTTCAACTATACCATAGTTTTCATATTTTTGCGTCATGGAAATAAAAAGAGAAGAATCGGGTAAGTACCAAGAATTAGTCGACACCGACCAAGATGTGAAGTTGTTGAGTCGTGTTATATTATATAATGACGACTGGCATACATTTGATGAAGTGATTGAACAATTGATGAAAGCAACTCGCTGCAGTTTTGAAAAAGCTCAAGGTCATGCTTTTGAGGTACATACTAAAGGGCAGGCAATGGTGTTCGAAGGAAAGATGAAAGATTGCCTAAAGGTTTCATCAATTCTTGAAGAAATTGCTCTACGAACAAAAATAGTAACATAAAATTAGAAAAAACTGACGAGTCTTATTAAAATTCTTTTGATAATATTCTTCTGCATCTATCAAAACACTCCGTCGTTCTAAAGAAAATCATTATTTATCTTCACTGTCATGCTGATGAAAATCAGCAACTGCATTTTAATTGTAATTCTGAACTCGATTAAGTATCCTCGCCTCTGGTAATTACAACCCCAACCCCGATAGTGGGACAGGCTTTTATCCCAACACATCACAAAATCCGACTTGAAAAAATATTTTCGGATTAATTAAACCACTGTTGCATAGAAAAATAGATTTACTTACTTTTACAGTTCAATTTTGAAAATGATGGGCAGGTAGCTCAGTCGGTAGAGCAAAGGACTGAAAATCCTTGTGTCGGGGGTTCAATTCCCTCCCTGCCCACATCATCATTAACCCGCTAACCGAAGCGGGTTTTTTATTTTAAAGAGTATGTCTTAGTTACAGAAATGCTTATTGGGCTGAAGCCCCTGGGATTTTTTTATTGAAGCCTCCACGTCATAAATGACGTGGTTAGTGTGGTAGTTTTGTTGGAATGAGACATGAGTTCGGAATTACTGAATCTGTTTTGCGATGTTTCATTCCGGCGAATCGGCATCTTTAAGAAAATAAGAGCAGATTCCGATCTTTGTCGGAGAGTATGTCTTAGTTACAGAAATGCTTATTGGGCTAAAGCCCTTGTAATCTTGCCACGGAGTTTTCCACGTCATAAATGACGTGGTTAGTGGGTTGGTATTACTTAAATATAAGATATAAGTTTGAGTTTACCAATGTGTCATGCTCGCCCGCCTAAGGCTGGTCAGTATAGTTTTAGGAATCTGGAAATTTTTATTTTACTTTTCTTGGCGCAAGAAAAGTAACAAAAGAACATGCACTCAAAAGAAATGCTACTTAATTGAAATTGATAATACTGCACCGCATTGATTTTCTATGAGAAAATAACTCACTTCGTTCAAACAGATTTTCTCACTTAACGAAAATCAATGCTTAGTATAATTACAAAATTAAGAATGAGATAAAGTATACTCAGCATTTCTTTAATGTGCAAAACTGTAATCAGGAAGCGCATTTCTCCGCTGTTCTGTTTTTTTTTATGAGCTTAATTATCAGCATCTTCCCATATTCTCAAATATCCCGACCCGCCCAAGGCGAGCGGGATGACAGTCTTCAAATAATGTCATGCTGACGTATATCATCATTTTCCTACTAAAAAGGGAAATTCTGAAACAATTCGCCATGTTGGATGGTATGTTAATCACAGAATAAGCCCAACTCTTTTTTGCATTTAAAACAGCATAACTCTATATTTGAAACTTAATTTTAAACATGAATGGCGAATGCACAAATTATATATATCAAATCTATCTGAACATGTTGGGGAAGTAGTATCTGTCAAGGGTTGGCTTTACAACAAACGATCAAGCGGAAAAATTAAATTTATCATTTTACGTGACGGCACCGGCTATCTCCAATGTGTCTATTTTAAGGGAAATGTAACTCCCGAAATTTTTGAACTTGCTGATTCCATCGGACAAGAATCTGCAATTGAAGTAACCGGAACCGTTAAAGCGGAACCCCGTTCCCCGGGCGGTTACGAGCTTGATGCAACAGGATTAACTATCCTCCATGAAACACACGACTATCCTATTACTCCCAAAGAACATGGAGTTGAGTTCTTAATGGATAAGCGTCATTTGTGGCTTCGTTCGAGCAGACAAGTTGCAATAATGAAGATAAGGCACAGAATTATCAAGGCTGTCCGTGACTTTTTTGATGATAGAGGATTTACACTTCTTGATTCACCCATCTTAACTCCTTCCGCATGCGAAGGAACATCGACATTATTTTCTACCGATTATTTTGACCTCGGTAAAGCTTATTTAACTCAATCAGGACAGCTATATGCAGAAGCGGGTGCACTTGCACTTGGTAAAGTATATACATTTGGTCCTACATTCCGTGCTGAAAAATCAAAAACCCGCCGTCATCTTACAGAATTTTGGATGGTAGAGCCTGAAGTAGCTTTTGCTGATTTAGATGATGATATGGATTTAGCGGAAGAATTTTTAGAATATATAGTGCAAAGTGTAATGAAAGACCGTGCGGAAGAACTGAAAGTTTTAGAGAGAGATTTAACTCCTCTTCAAAAAGTTGTTCGACCTTTCCCAAGAATCTCTTATGATGAAGCAGTAAATATACTTCATGCAGAAGGTGTTGAATTTGAATGGGGTAATGATTTCGGTGCTGCCGATGAAACTATCATTTCGGGGAAGTATGACAGACCTGTAATGGTTCATCGTTATCCTTCCGAAGTAAAAGCCTTTTATATGAAACGTGATCCGGAAAACCCGAAAGTTGCTCTTGCAGTTGATGTATTGGCACCTGAAGGTTACGGTGAAATTATCGGCGGAAGTCAAAGAGAAGATGATCTTGATCTATTAATCGGAAGAATTAAAGCACACGAACTTCCGATGGAAGATTTTGAATGGTATTTAGATTTAAGACGATATGGTTCGGTTCCTCATGCAGGTTTCGGGCTTGGAATTGAAAGAACAGTTGCATGGATTTGCGGACTTGAACATGTTCGGGAAACAATTCCGTTTGCAAGAATGATTTATAGAAAAACCCCTTAAAATTATAAAGTAATCAGAATGAATTTAGAAATAATTCTATTTGTGATTTTCTCGGCAATAGCTGTTGTATCATCAGTATTAATGGTGACGAGGCGAAATGCGATTATGTCGGCACTCTTCTTAATATTGAATTTTGGTGCCCTTTCAGGACTCTACCTCACTTTACACGCCCAGTTTATTGCAGTTGTTCAAGTTATTGTTTATGCCGGGGCAATAATGGTTTTATTCCTTTTTGTAATAATGTTATTAAGACCTGCAGATGATAAAGGGTTATTAGAAGAACATCCTAAAATGAAATGGTTTGCAATAGGAATCGGAGTCTTTATTTTTCTCCAGTTAGCTTTTGTAATCCTCTTTAGTTCAACTGTTGGTTCGATAGTACAAGCCCCGAATAATATAGAAATTGGAACTATTCAATCTATCGGAAAAGAACTTTATACAAAATATTTAATTCCGTTTGAGGCTGCAGCGTTTTTATTGTTAGCTGCGGCTATAGGAGCTATCGTATTAGCAAAGAAGAAATTCAATTGAGAGATATATGATTCCAATAGAATATTATTTAATACTTAGTGCGTTTATGTTTATCATGGGTGTTATCGGTGTATTAACAAGAAAAAACGCAATTATAGTTTTTATGTCGATTGAGTTGATGTTGAATTCGGCTAACTTGACGTTTGTTACGTTTTCATCATACTTAGGAAATGTTACCGGACAGTTGTTTGTCTTTTTTGTGATGACTGTAGCCGCCGCTGAAGCAGCAGTCGGCTTAGCAATCATCATTGCATTATTCAGAAATAAACAGACCGTCAGTATCGATGAAATAAATATTTTAAAATGGTAATCTTGAATTAAATCCATAATTACATGACACAACTAATTTATTTAACAGTACTTCTTCCCTTAATCGGATTCTTGATTAACGGACTTCTCGGAAGCAAAATAAAGAATGAAAAGATAATAGGAGCAATTGGTTCCGGTGTTATCGGACTCTCATTTCTTATTGCTCTATTTTCGCTTTTTGAATTATTGGCTTTACCGGAAGATAAAAGACAAGTGATTGTAAACCTGTTTACCTGGTTGAAAACAGGTGGACTTGATGTTTCAATTGCTTATCAAGTTGATCAGTTATCGATCACAATGGCATTGATTGTAACAGGTGTTGGATTTTTAATCCATATCTATTCAATCGGTTATATGCATGGGGATAAAGGGTTTTGGAGATTTTTTGCATACTTAAACTTATTCATCTTTGCAATGATGAATTTGGTACTTGCCGATAATTTTGTCCTCTTATTTTTAGGATGGGAAGGAGTAGGATTATGTTCTTATCTTCTTATTGGTTTTTGGTATGATAGAAAATTTGAAAAGAGTACAACAAGCGATGCGGCAAAAAAAGCATTTGTTGTAAATAGAATCGGTGATTTCGGGTTTTTATTGGGGATGTTCTTAATCTTTATGACATTCGGAAGTCTTAATTTTACCGAAGTATTTGCAAGAGCATCAGGATTAAATGTTCCTACTTATGTCTTTAATTTTATAGCTCTCTTTTTATTTATCGGAGCTACCGGAAAATCGGCGCAAATTCCGTTATTTGTTTGGCTACCGGATGCAATGGCAGGTCCCACACCGGTTTCAGCATTGATACATGCTGCTACAATGGTTACAGCCGGTGTTTATATGGTTGCAAGATGTTCTATCATTTTTGCATCAGCCCCTGCGATAATGACTTTGATTGCCGTGGTTGGTCTACTTACAGCATTTTTTGCTGCAACAATCGGTTTAGTTCAAAATGATATTAAAAAAGTTTTGGCTTATTCAACAGTAAGTCAACTTGGTTATATGTTTTTAGCTTTAGGAGTTGGTGCATTTGGTGCGGGAATCTTCCACGTTATGACACATGCATTTTTTAAAGCATTATTATTCCTTGGTGCCGGTTCAGTAATTCATGGAATGCATGAAGAGCAGAATATCCAAAAGTATGGCGGCTTGAAAAAATATATGCCAACTACTTATAAAACATTTTTAGTGGCTTCGATAGCAATTGCCGGTATTCCGCCATTTGCAGGATTCTTTAGTAAGGATGAAATCCTCTGGTACTCATATGCAAACGGGGGATTAATATTCTGGCTAATCGGTGTTGCGACTGCATTAATGACGGCATTTTATATGTTTCGTCTTTTAACATTGACCTTTGACGGTACACCAAGATTCGATACTCATCATAAACATCCGCATGAGTCTCCGGCAGTGATGACGATTCCATTGATAGCATTAGCTGTTCTTTCAATTGTTGGCGGTTTTATCGGAATACCTGAAGTCTTTTCAGGAAGTCATGGAAATTTATTTCATGGATGGTTAGCTCCGATATTCAAAAAAGCAGAAATTAAACTTGCTCATTACGGAAGCCATTCGCATACCACTGAATTAGTTTTAATGACTATTTCGGTTATCGGCGCAGCATCAGCGATTTGGTTTGCAAGAAAAATTTATCTTAAAAATCCTCAATTTGCCGTTAATACTGCAAAAAAATTCAAGGGGTTATACAAAGTTTTATTTAATAAATATTATGTTGATGAAGTATACGATTTTACTGTTGTTAAACCGATTCTTAAAGGCTCTGAATCTCTTTTATGGAAGTTCACCGATGTAAAAATAATTGATGGTACCGTAAATGGTTTAGCTTCAATTGTAGAGAAAACAGCATCTTACATTAGAAAAATTCAAACCGGTGTCACACAGTTTTATGCTGTTATTATGACACTCGGAATAGCAGTAGCTTTATTCTGGATTATTTTGAGTTTATAATTTATGGACAATACCTTATTAACCTCATATTTATTAATTGTTCCGTTGTTTGGAGCACTCTTCTTAATATTCTTTCCGAAGAAAAGTGATACAGCGGTTAAGTATTTTGGATTATTGATTTCACTTGTAACTTTTTTGGTCTCATTAAACTTATACTTAGAATTTGATCAAACCTCATCCGAATTTCAATTGGTTGATAAGTTCATGTGGATTGAGAATCTTAACATTTCTTACTTTGTTGGTGTTGATGGAATCTCAATGTTACTTGTACTCCTAACAACTTTCCTTACACCTTTAACTCTCTTTTCTACATGGGGATCGATAAAGCATAAAGTAAAAGAATTTACATTCTTCATGTTGATTTTAGAAGTCGGAATGCTCGGTGTATTCGTTTCTCTTGATCTTTTCCTTTTTTATATTTTCTGGGAAGCAATGCTTATCCCGATGTATTTTATTATCGGTATTTGGGGAGGCAAGAGAAGAATTTATGCTTCCGTTAAATTCTTTATTTATACGATGGCTGGCAGCTTATTAATGCTTGTTGCAATAATATGGCTTGCTGTTTATGCTTCTGAACCACTCGGAGTTTTTACTACTAATTTATTGGAACTTTATAAAGTTGGTCCAACTGTTCCTCAGACAATTCAGAATTATATGTTCCTCGCATTCGCATTAAGTTTTGCTATCAAAGTACCATTATTTCCATTACATACATGGCTGCCGGATGCACACGTTGAAGCTCCAACAGCAGGCTCAGTTATTCTTGCAGGTGTATTATTGAAGATGGGAACTTATGGTTTACTAAGATTCTGTTTACCACTATTCCCGCAAGCCTCAATTAACTTTGCTCCTTTATTCTCAATACTTGCAGTAGTTGGAATTATATACGGCGCTTTAGTTGCGATGGTTCAAACTGATATGAAAAAATTAGTTGCTTATTCATCGGTATCACACCTGGGATTTGTAGTGCTTGGAATTTTCGCATTAACAACAGAATCAATGCAGGGGGCAGTTATACAAATGGTAAATCACGGTTTATCTACGGGTGCATTATTCTTGTTGGTTGGTTTTATTTATGAAAGAACCCACACCCGTGAAATTGCTGATTACGGCGGAATAGCTAAAATAGTTCCTGTTTATTCGGCGGCATTATTAATTGCGTCTTTATCAAGTATAGGATTACCCGGGTTGAATGGATTTGTGGGTGAGTTTTTAATTCTTCTCGGATCATTTAAATCTCAGGTTTTGAACAGTTGGGTTTATACAATTTTTGCTGCCAGTGGTGTTATCTTTGCAGCGGTTTATATGTTATGGATGTATCAGAGAGTTGTTTTCGGAGAAGTTAAACACGACCGTTTACATTCTTTAAAAGATATGACGGCTTCAGAAATCGCAATTATAATTCCGATATTTATTTTTATTGTATGGATTGGTGTTTATCCATCTACCTTTTTGGGATTAACGGAAAGTGCTTCAGAGGCAATAGTAAAACAAGTACTCTCCTTTTCTACTAATGTAATAAAATGAGAGTTTCTTGAAAAGGATTATTCTGCTTTCAGTGTTTGTTCTTTTAATATTGATCAGCTTTCAGCAGTCTTATGCGGCTGTTTCTGAACCGGTTAAAGATGGGGTAGAAGTAGTAAATCAAGATGCGGTACATCATATTCTTCCTTCTCCATATATGGTTATTCCATTCGTATTGTTATTGTTAATGATTGCTTCCGGACCAATTTTGTATCATCATTTTTGGGAAAAGCATTACCCGAAGATAGCGATATTACTCGGTTTGTTTACAGCATCTTATTACTTAGCTATACTCAATGATTATCTTAGTATTCTTCACACACTTGCGGAGTATATTTCGTTTATAGCCTTACTTGCGTCACTGTTTGTTGCAAGCGGCGGAATACTTATTAAAGTCGATAAAAAATCGACACCACTTATAAATGTTCTTTTTTTATTGTTCGGTGCGGTTATCAGTAATATAATCGGAACTACCGGAGCATCAATGCTTTTGATTCGTCCCTTTATAAAAATTAATAAAGATCGAATAAAACCATTTCATATAATCTTTTTCATATTTGTTGTGAGTAACATTGGTGGTGCTCTAACTCCAATCGGAGATCCTCCATTATTTCTTGGATTTTTAAGAGGAGTTCCGTTTTTCTGGGTAATTGAAAATGTTTGGTTTATTTGGATTCCGACAGTAGCATTTATGCTGATTCTCTTTTATGTGGTTGATACAATTAGTGTAAACAAACAAAAGAAGAATAATTCCGAAATTGAATACTCCGGTAAGATGGAATTTAAAGGAACAAAAAATTTAATTTATTTGGCAATAATTATTATTTCAGTTTTTATTGATCCGGGAGTGCTTAGTTTTGTCCCGAGTCTGGCTCCGCTTCCTTTTGGGATAAGAGAAATAATAATGTTCAGTGTTGTTTATCTCTCTTTCAAAAATGCCGATAGAGAAGTACTTAAGGCAAACGAATTTGATTTTGAACCGATAAAAGAAGTTGCATTTTTATTCATAGGTATTTTCTTAACGATGATTCCGGCACTCCAGCTTATAGCATATGAAGCAAAAGTATACAGCAACATGCTTGAGACGGAAACTTTTTATTGGGCAACCGGTGGATTATCGGCAATTCTTGATAATGCGCCGACATACTTGAATTTCTTGAGTGCAGCAATGGGGAAATTTGGTTTGGATATTAACATAAAAGCGGATGTTATTCATTTTGTTATTCAAGACGATATTTATTTAAGAGCAATTTCAGTTGCAGCAGTATTTTTTGGAGCAATGACTTATATTGGTAACGGTCCCAATTTTATGGTTAAATCGATTAGTGAACGAGCCGGAATTAAAATGCCGAGCTTCTTTGTTTATATCGTTAAGTATTCAGTTCCGATATTACTTCCGATATTCTTTTTAGTCTGGTTAATATTTTTTCATTAAAAATTAAAAAATGATGCAGTCGTTAAAAGAAATTGTAACAAATAAAGTAAGTGGTCTTACTTATGGTAACAGATTAATATTACCATTTAAAGCTCATTTTCTTAAAGTGATAATTGAAAAGGATGTGATTACTGATTTTTCAAATAGTTCGTGCGGAATTAATATTATTGAAAATGAAAATTATACTGATTTATATTTTCTAGAATATAAAAACTTAGATGATGTTATTTCAGAATTTGAATCTATCAAAATGGTTGTTGTAGAAAAAGGGAAAGACATTTTTGATTTTAAAAATCATGTTAAATTGAATATCTACCTTCAAGATCACCATAAAATTAGTATTGAAGAAACCGACTCAGACATTTTATTTATAGAGTAAATATGGACATTACAATTCAAGATTATCTAAATATTTTACCATTAATTATAATAGCAGCGGGTATTTTAATTTCGGTTGTTATTGAGATGTATGCAAAAAACAGTGAGAAGATATTACCCTGGTTCTCAATTGTAATTTTCTTTTCTGCCGGATATTATGCCCTCTTCACGGTAAATTCTCAATCAGTTCTCTTTAGCAATATGATAGTCACAGGAGGAACGGCAAATATTTTCTTCTTCCTATTTTGTTTTGGTGCTGCGATTGTTTCGCTTCTTTCAATCGACTACCTAAAAAAAGCAGGGATTTATTTCGGGGAGTATTATATACTTCTTCAATCGGCTGTTCTTGGAATGATGTTATTGGCAAATGCACGTGATTTGGTTATGATATTTATTGGGCTTGAACAGATGTCGATTCCATTTTATGTGCTTGCAGGTTTTAACCGAAAAAAACATTTTTCTAATGAAGCAGCACTTAAATATTTCTTATTAGGAGCGTTTGCTACCGGTTTTATAGTTTTTGGAATGGGATTGATATACGGAAGTGTTGGCTCAATGTCTATAGATGCAATAATGACAAAGTTTGGTGATGTATCTACAAACGCAGTTTTCATCATCGGAGTATTATTATTTATTATCGGATTTTCATTTAAGATTGCAGCATTCCCATTCCACATGTGGGTACCGGATGTTTATCAAGGTTCACCTACTACGGTGACTGCAATTATGTCAACCGGTGGGAAAGCAGCGGCATTCAGTGCATTATTCATAGCTCTGTCTCCGTTTTTTGGTGACGTTAGTTTCAATATATTTAAACCATTCCTTTCTGCATTAGCAGTTCTCTCAATGCTTTTTGGTAGTATTGTGGCGATCGCACAAACCGATATAAAACGAATGCTGGCTTACTCATCAATATCACATGCAGGATATATGCTGATTGGTGTAACCTCCGGTTTGGCTTCGGGAACTGCCGGCGTAATTTTTTATCTTGCTGCTTATACTTTTATGAATCTCGGCGCATTCGGTATCGTCTCAATGCTTGAAGGAGAAAATGATACAAACCTGAAGATAGATGATTATATAAATCTTGGTAAAAAGAATCCTTTAATTGCCGGACTTCTTTCGATATTCATGTTTGCATTATCGGGACTTCCGCCTTTTGCCGGATTTTTCGGTAAGTATTATGTCTTTATTTCTGCAATAGAATCCGGAATGACATGGTTGGCAATTGTCGGTGTTATATCAAGTGTGATAAGCGTTTATTTCTACTTAAGACTTGTAGTCCTTATGTATTTCAAAGAAGGAAACGAAGGTATTAATCCTACAGTTTCTAATACGGCATTATTGGGTGTAGTAATAGCTGCATTAATAGTAATTTTGATTGGACTTTTCCCCGGTTCAATAATAGAATTAATTTCAACTTTTGTAATTTAATTTTTAGCACTTTTTTGGGTTGAAGATTTTTGTAGATTTGTTATAAATCTTTAATCCTTTTTTTTATGAAAAAAATATATACCACTTCACAAATCAGATCACTTGATAAATTTGCAATCGACAAATTAAAATTCCCGTCAATATTGTTGATGGAAAATGCTGTTTATTCAATCTGTGAAATTCTTGAAAAGCATTATCATCTCTCTGAAGAAATAAAATCTTTTGCAATCTTTGTTGGTAAAGGAAATAATGGCGGTGATGGAATAACATTAGCAAGAAAACTTGTTATCCTGGGTCATAAAGTCACACTTTACCATTTGTATCAACCGATTACATTTTCACCCGATGCACGATTAAATTTTGAATTATTAAAAAAACTGAAGTCATCATTCCCAAAACTTTTAATTAAAAAGATTTCAGGGAAAGAAGATGTTAAAACATTCGAAGGTTGTGATTTTTATGTTGATGCTATTTTGGGGAGTGGGTCGGATGGAAATCTTAAAGATGTTCTTCGTTCACTTGTTGAAACTTTAAATAAAATTGAATGCATAAAGATAGCTATTGATATACCGACTGGACTTAATTCTGAAACTGCTTACGGTGAAGTTGTCTTTAATGCTGATTTAACCGTCTCACTTGGCGGTTTAAAATCTTCTCTCTATTATTCGGACGGTTATCTGAAATCAGGAATTATAGAAGAGGGGAGTATCGGAGTTCCCCCTTCAGTTTATATAAAAGAGAGCAATATCAGATTGTTGGAGAAGGTTGATATTAAATCACTACTTCCAATTAAATCTAAAGGAATAAATAAATATACATCCGGAAAAACATTTGTGATTGCAGGTTCCGGAGATTATTTAGGTGCCCCTGTCTTAGTATCAAAAGCGGCGATGAAAACAGGCTCAGGAGCAGTCTTGTTGGCAATCCCTGAATCACTGAAATTTTCCATAGTTTCTTCTTTCCCTGAAGTAGTAGTTAAACCTTATAATGACTACCATAATGAGTATCTCACAGGAGCGAATGTAGTTGAGCTAAGTAATGATATCGAACATTCTGATGTTGTTATTATTGGTCCGGGTTTGGGGCGTAAAGTTGGTACAATTGAAGCTGTAAAACTGATTATATCAAAATTCAGTGATAAAAATTTTGTAATTGATGCAGATGCTCTATATGCAATTTCTCTAATCGGTATTAAAAATATCGATTTAAGAAAATCAATATTAACTCCTCATATAGGGGAATTTGCAGCAATACTCAAATTGACTGCCGCAGAGGTGAATAAAAATTTGTTGAAGTATGGGAAAGAATTTGTCCTTAAAACTAAATCTGTTTTAGTTCTTAAGGGCCCAAGAACGTTGATATTTAATCCGGATGGAGATATTTACATTTCCCCAACCGGTAATGAAGGAATGGCAAAATTCGGAACAGGGGATCTGCTTTCAGGAATGATTGGTAGTCTAATCGCTCAGGGAGGAACTTTATTAAACTCGGCATTAGCTGGAGTTTATTTACACGGCTTGTGCGGTGATCAACTGAAAGAAAAATTCACTTCTTTTTCGTATACTGCGGGAGAAATAATTAATGAAATCCCGAATTCATTCAAGTTAGTCGGAGTCTAATTGTTAGAAGTATTAAGAAATTATAAAATATGGTTAGTTTATACTCCGCTCGGTTTATATTGGCTTCTAATTTTCACTTTAACAACTTTGCCCACAACAAGTATTCCTGATGTTGGGATAGGTGATAAAATCAGTCATTTCCTCGCATATTTTGGATTATCGATTCTTGTCAATTTAACATTTCAGTTTCAAGATAAATATCAAAAACTCAAAAACAAACATCATCTATTTACAATTATCACGGTTGCTGTGTATGGTTTGTTTGATGAACTTCATCAACTTCTAATTCCTGGTAGATTTTGTGCTTTTGACGACTGGGTTGCAAATATTTTAGGTGGAGTAACAGGAATTCTCTTTCTAATATTACTCAAAAAGTTTGATGCAGCTTATTTTTCTAAATGAAGCAATAGTTGAGGAACTTTTTTTATTCTGAAAAGTATAAAGAGTTGAAATATAGATTGACAAAGGAGTCGGCATTTATTAATTTTCAATCGGGAATTTTCTCAGAAATGGAGTTTATATGCCTTTAATTAAAACGGCAAAAGCAGATTTAAGATCGAAGTATAAAAGAGTTTATGAAATAAGTTTAATTATTTCATTAACTGTACTTATCGTTGCATTCAAGTTCTTCCCTAATTTAGAAAAAGAAGCATCTCAAAACGAAGGAACTCAGGAATTATTCACGGTTGAAGATATTCAGCATACAAAACAGGAAAATACTCCTCCTCCTCCTCCTAAACCGCCGATTCCTATTGAGGCTCCTTCTGACAATCTTTTAGATGATGTTGAAATCGGAAGTACAGAAATCGACATAACTGCGAATGTTGAGGCACCACCTCCACCTCCGAAAGAGGAGAAGAAAATTATTGAAGAAGAACCAACTTTTTTCGTAGCAGTAGAAGAAATGCCTGAACCAATCGGCGGTATTGGTGCTATTCAAAGCAAAATTGTATATCCTGAAATTGCTAAAAGAGCCGGAGTAGAAGGAAAAGTTTTTATTCTCGCTTTTGTTGATGAACAAGGTTTGGTTATTAAAGCTCAAGTTGCAAAAGGGATTGGAGCCGGATGTGATGAAGCTGCTTTAGAAGCTGTTAAACAGACTAAATTTAAACCCGGTAAACAAAGAGGTAAACCGGTAAAAGTTCAAGTACACATTCCGGTAGTATTCAAACTAAATTAATTTTTAAGGCGTCTTATAGACGCCTTTTTTATTTACTCCCCCTGTTATCTACATCTTATCATTCTTATTAACCATTCATGTATAATTTTCAAATGATATTCATTTTGACCTTGGAATTTTTTTTAAGAATTCATAGTTTTGAATGTGAATAATGAGTCACTATTTAAACCAAAGGGTCAAATGAACGAAAGTATTCCGAGAAAAGAGAGAGAAAGGGTATTCAGACGAAACGAAATTCAGACTGCAGCTTCTAAATTATTCGCTTTGAAGGGATTTAACTCAACAACTTTAGAAGAGATTGCTGAATCGGCAGAGTTCGGTAAAGGTACCATTTACAACTATTTTCAAAACAAGGAAGAAATTTATTTTAGTATCATCGAAGATGTACTTGAAAATACAAGCAAAATATTGGAAAAATCTGATAAGTTATCTAAGAGTTTACAAGAATTTGTAAAACTATATATTGATCAAATTTTTAATTATTGTATCGAAAATAAATTTTCTTACTTAATATTTGTTAGAGAGATAGCCCATTTTGATCCAATCTTTACAAAAGAAAAAAATGAATCTCTGATCAATTACCATAACTTAAGTCAGAAGATACTTACTAAACAATTTAAAAATGCTCTGAAAGAAGATGTGATAAAACCCTTCGAAACTAAAAAGGTTATTAACTTCTTTATTCATGTGGTTTTCCCTTATGTGCATTATCTTTTACTGTGCACTCCGGTAGAAGAGATAAATATTAAAGCAGAAACAGATTTTATATCAGAAATTTTACTTAGTGGAATGTTGAGTGATAAATCATAATTAATGATTAATAGAATTAAATAAAAAGGAGTAGAATGTTAAGGTATTTATTAATTATTTCAGTGATGTTTTCGTTTAGTTTATCTTTTGCGAAAAATATTAAGCAGGATGACGGCGATGTTATCAAACTTGATCTTAACAAAGCGATTGAGTTCGCGATTAAAAACAATGAAGATCTAAAAATTGCCAAATACAATAAACAAATTGCAGACGAACAGTTGAATGAAGCCTGGGGAAGCGCTGTTTTTCCCGAAATAAAAGGAAGTGTGAATTACAGAAGATCCCTAAAAAAGGGAGTCATGACATTTGATACTCCCCTTTTTAGCGGACAATTTCCTATTGGTACTGACAATACTATGACAGCAAGTCTATCATTAGACCAACCATTATTTACCGGAGCACTTTTTATCGCAATTAGAGTAGCAAAAACATATACTGAAATTGCGGGTAAAATTTATGATGCTTCAAAAGGTGAGATATTCGTAAATGTTCAAAAAGCATATTATGGATATCTACTCAGCAGAGAAGTTCTGAAACTTTCGGAACAAAATCTGCAGCTTGCAGAAAATAACTTGAAAGATACTGAGACCATGTGGAACGCCGGAATGGTATCGGAATATGATTTTGTAAGGGCTAAAGTTCAAGTGCAAAACTTGGTTCCGGAAGTTGAGCAGGCTGAAAATACACTTCAACTTTCAGAAAATTTATTAAAGCTGATAACAGGAATTGATTACTCGCAGAATATTGAAATTAGTGATTCATTCAGCTATAAGGAACTTCAAACCGGTGATAAGGATGCTTATCTTAATGAATTACTCACACGCAATCACACCTTAAAACAGTTAGAACTTGAAGAAAAACTTCGTGACGATGTAGTCTCGGCAAGATTTGCTACTCATTTCCCTTCTCTTTATGCTTATGGAAGTTGGCAGGCTGAAGCTCAGGAGAATGATTCACGCTCATTTAATAAATGGCGTTACATGAATTCTTCAACTGTAGGATTAAACTTAAAAATTCCAATTTTTAATGGATTTCAAACAACCGCTCAGGTACAGCAAGCAAAGCTGGATTATAAAATATCTGCAGAGAATTATTCTAAAACAAAAAAAGCATTAAGGAATCATCTGCAAGAATCACTTTTGAATTTGCAAAATAATAAGTCAAAAGTAACAGCTTACGGCGCATCCATAGATCAAGCGAAATTAGCTTATGATATTGCACAAAAACGATTTAACAGCGGAGTTGGTACACAGTTAGAAATAGTTGACGCAATGGTTGCGTTGACCAGATCAAAAGTGAATTATTTTAATGGGATTTATGAATATTTTATCTCATATGCAAAACTTCAACAATTATTAGGAATTGAAACTTTATGAAATCAGAAAGAATAAAAATGAAAACTAAATCAATAATTCTATTACTTGTTTTTATCATGATAGGAATTTCCTCTTCAACATTTATAGGTTGTTCCGATTCAGGAGCAAACTCTAAAACTACAACTGCAAAAGAAGAAAATTTCACTCTCGTAGAAGTAAGGGAACTTATAGCAGAACCGTATGTGGATTATGTTTCGCTTATCGGTGTGGTTAAACCATATCAGATTGCAAATATCTCCTCATTAGAGGGAGGTAAGATTAAGCAGTTTAATAAATCAAAGGGGAGTTTTGTTAAAGAAGGAGAAATCATTTTAACAATTGATAACGATATTCTAAATGCTACACTTGGTGCGGTTAAAGCACAATATGATCTTGCAGAAATGAATTTCACCAAGCAGGAAAAAATCTACAAGGAAAATGTTTCAAGTGAAATGGTATATCTTCAGAGTAAATATCAGAGAGATGCAGCCAGGGCAAATTATGAATTGATTAAAGTTCGATACGAGCAAACATTTATCAAAGCTCCATTCTCCGGTTATCTTGATTCCAAATTTTTTGAGGAAGGGGAAGTTGTCTCTCCCGGATTACCGATTATTACTCTAATAAATTCTAATACAGTTAAAGTTACAGCCGGACTGCCGGAAAATTTTATTGCAGAAATTAAAGCGGGTAATGAATGTATTGTCAACTTTAAAGACTTAAACGATTTGAAAGTTAAATCGAGAATATCCTTTATGGGAAAATCGATTACAACAAATAACAGAACGCTTCCAATAGAAATGTTAGTCCCAAATTCAAATAATCAAATCAAACCTGAATTGAATGCAGAAGTACAAATTCAACGCGGGAAATACGATAAGATGATTGTTATACCGGAAAATGTAGTCTCTCGAACCGATTATGGTTACATAGCTTTTGTCGTAAATGGAGAGAAAGCTGAATTGAGAAAAATAAAAATTCTGAATAGAAGGAATAATCAAGTAGCCGTAAGTGAAGGTTTAAAAGAAGGTGAAAAGTTAATTGTTGTCGGATACCAAAGTTTGGTAAACGGTGAAAATATTAAAGTGATGCGATAATAGGAAGGCACAAAATTAATTATGAAAATTACAAATCTTGCAGTTGATAACCGTACAAGTATTTTCATTCTTGTCCTGATTATCACCATTCTCGGTATTTCTGCTTATGTAAATCTACCTCGTGAATCTTCCCCGGATGTTTCAATTCCGTTGGTTGTAATTTCAACACCATATATCGGTGTTTCACCGGAGGATATTGAATATCTCGTTACTCAACCGATTGAAAAAGAATTGAAGGCAATCGGTGAGGCAAAGAAAATTGAATCTTCTTCTTTTGAGGGATATTCACTTATTCAAGTTGAATTTGAGAGCGGTTATGATATTGATGAGGCGCTACAGAAGGTTCGTGATAAAGTTAATAAAGCTGAACCAAAACTTCCAGCGGATGCTGAAAAACCTGAGATTATAGAAATCAACATTTCCGAATTACCGATAGTAACATTAAATATTTCAGGACCCGTTGGATTGGTGAGATTAAAAGATATTGCCGAAGATCTTAAAGACGAAATTGAACAGGTTGACGGTGTCTTAGATGTTAAAATAAATGGTGGAATGGAAAGAGAAGTTAAAGTTGATGTTGATCTAACTAAACTTCAACACTACAACATCAGATTCGATGATATAATAAATTCAATTTCAAATGAAAATAAAAACATACCGGGCGGTTCGATAGATATTAATTCATCAAGTTTTCTTGTACGCGTTCCCGGAGAGTTTAAGGAACCTTACTTAATTGGTAACATTATTGTAAAATTGAAAGAAGGACAACCTATTTATGTTCGTGATCTTGCAACTGTTCAGTATGATTTTAAAGACCGCACTTCATATGCCAGACTGAATGGACATGACGCTGTTGCTGTAAATATTTCAAAAAGAGTTGGGTACAATATTATTTCTATTGTTGATAAAATAAAAGAAATAGTAAACGACCGCAAAGCCGAATTACCCAAAACAATAAGTATTGATATTACAAATGATCAATCAAAAAATATTAAGCAGCAGGTACGCGAACTTGAAAATAATATTTTTTCCGGATTGGTACTTGTTGTTGGCGTGCTTTTCTTTTTCCTTGGAGTCAGGAATGCGATGTTCGTTGCTATTGCAATTCCATTAAGTATGTTAATTACATTTTTCGTTTTGCAGGCAGTTAATATAACTCTCAATTTTGTTGTTCTATTTGCACTAATTCTTGCGTTAGGAATGTTAGTAGATAATGCAATCGTAATTATAGAAAATATTTATAAATTCCTCGAAGAGGGAAAATCTCTTAAAGATTCTGCTAAAGAAGCAACCGCTGAAGTTGCCTGGCCCGTTATTTCCTCTACACTTACTACTCTTGCGGCATTCTTTCCATTGTTGTTTTGGCCTGGAATTGTCGGCGATTTTATGTTTTACATCCCTGCAACATTGATAATAACACTTGCTGCATCATTATTCGTTGCGCTGTTGATCAATCCCGTATTTGCATCTAAGTACATGAAACTTGAACATCCGGATCACAAACCGGTTACTATATTTGAAAAAATAATTTATCCATTTAATAGAGTTACTCACTTCTTCGTTGACTTAGCTTTACCAAAAGTGCTTGCTCTTTACGAGAAAACAATTCGATTCGCTCTCGGTCCTGTTAGAACTCACGAACAGAGAGTGAACAAAAGAAATTGGTATGGAGTTTTGGGGATCATAGGATTTTTTATAATTGAAGGAATGTTGTCTGAATTTATTCCTCCTGCTATTATGATTGTTGTGAGTCTGCTTCTTGGAATTGCGGTGATATGGATATTCACAAATAATCGGCTGAAATTCATTTGGGCTTCGTTGATGTCACTATTATTGATTACACAATTTTATGGAGTACTTGAACATGGAACTGAGTTTTTTCCGGAGACACAACCTGCAACGATCTACGTGAATTTTGAAACTCCAACCGGAACTAATGTAGATGCCTCTGACAAAATATCCTCAATAATAGAAGAGAGATTGATAAAGGAAAAGTATCCGGATGTTAAAGACGTCCTTGTAGTTGTCGGGGCTTCAAATAACCCTTTTGATGCAGGTTCATCAACACCAAACAAAGGGAGTGTTACTGTTCAGTTTACTGATTACGAAGATAGATTACAAAGTTCTGCAATAACTACTGATCAAATAAGGGATTTGATTTCAGGAATACCAGGAGTAGACATTAGAGTGAAACGACAGGATATGGGTCCCCCTGTAGGGCTTCCTGTTTCAATACAAATAAGTGGAGATGATTATAATAAGCTGGGTGAATTAAGTAAACAAATTATGTCAGTTATTGAGAATGTCCCAGGACTTGTTGATTTAGAGAGTAATTTTGATTCCGGCAAACCCGAAATAAGAATTTTAATTAACAGAGAAAAGGCTGCCTTATATGGACTAAGTACAGGACTCATTGCAAATAGTGTCAGAACTGCCATAAATGGTGCTACAGCTTCGAAATATCGTGTGGATGAAGATGAGTATGACATTACCGTAAGATTAAGAAAAGATCAACGTGAATCTTCGGATGCATTAAAAAACCTGAGAATTATTTATAATAATGATAAAGGAACAACTCTTAGTGTTCCCTTAATAAGTGTTGCCGAAATTTCTTATGAAAAAGGTCCCGGGGCGATTAGAAGAAAAAATCTACATAGAATGATTACAGTATCTGCTGATGCGGGAGAAGGATATAACGGAAACGAAGTTCTTGCAAAGGTAAAAGAAAAACTAAAATCGTTCCAGATACCACAAGGTTATACATTAACTTTTGCCGGACAGGATGAAGAACAAGCTAAAGCAAGTGCATTTCTCGGTAAAGCATTTTTGATTGCCCTGCTTTTAATCTTTCTAATTTTGGTGATACAGTTCAACTCATTAAGCCAACCATTGATAATACTATCTGCAGTAGTTATTTCATTAGTCGGTGTCTTTATCGGCTTAATTGTTTTTGCTATGCCATTTGGAATTATAATGACAGGTATAGGTGTAATTAGTCTCGCGGGAGTTGTTGTAAATAATAACATTGTGTTAATTGATTATACAAATCAGTTAAGAAAACGAGGATTATCAAGACGAGAAGCGATTGTAACAGCCGGAATTAGGCGTTTTCGTCCTGTAACATTAACAGCTATAACTACAGTGCTTGGACTTATACCTTTATCTTTCGGATTAGGATTCGATATTTATACTTTCGAATTTTCTGCCGGCGGACAGAGTGCAGAGTTTTGGCAATCAATGGGAATTGCAGTTATTTTTGGATTAACCTTTGCAACATTTTTAACATTGGTGATTGTGCCGGTTATATATTCAACTTTAGATGATGTACCCATAGCATTGCGTCAGTTGAAGGAAGATATCATCAAATCCATTAAAAAAGTTTTTAAGAAATAATTAGTTCATGTTTTGAGGTTGTCAGAATTGAAATAATTACAATTCTGACAACCTATTTTAAAAAATGTTCTGATAGAAACTCGAAATTTATTATTTTAGCATAGTTCTTTAGAAAATTGTTAAATGTTAAAATCAAAAAAGAAAAATACATCCAACACGAACCGCAATCATTTTGCAATTATTTCGTTTTTATCTTTCCTTTCATTAGGATTACTTATTTTTATTAAATATAAAAATCAAAACCTTCCAATTTCCGAAATCAATTTCTTATATCTGGGCAACGTACTAAATTTTTTATCCTATTTAGCACTTTTAATCGGAGTATCAATTCTTTATTTAAGAAAAACTAAGGTATTTGTCGAGTCAAAAAAAACCATTATGTTTTTTCTATGGCTTTCTCTCGGTATGTTGATCTTAGCGTGGATATTTGCACAACGTGAAATTCCTCTACCTGATGTATATTTTCTTAAACAATCTTTGAAAAAGGTTTTATTAACACTCTTTTATTTATTATCATTTTTTAGCCTAATTTCTATCACTGTTTATATTTGGCTGGAACTCGTTGAACACAAATCAGCTTTAATAATTCGTACTTTAATTAATTCTGTAATTATCATAATTATACTATTTGGATTCTCTTTTATCTATATTCAAAAGAACTATAGTGATGAAGCTGTTAGAAAAGAATCTTACGGGACTATTGCAGTCGTACTTGGTGCCGCAGTCTGGTCAAATAATAAACCAAGCACAAGTTTAAAAGCAAGGGTTGAAAAAGCAGTTAATTTATATCAAATTAAAGCAGTGGATAAAATTCAGTTGACGGGGGGTAATGCTCCGGGTGAAATGTCGGAAGCAGAGGTTGCTTTCAATTTGGTGAAAGAATCTAATGTGAATCTAAATGATGTGTTTCTTGAGAATAAAACTTCTTCAACGGCAGAACAGATTAGATTTATAAAAAATGAATTAATAACAAAGAAAAATTTTAATAACATAGTTGTTATATCGAACAACTATCATCTAAGCAGAATTTATCAAATGAGTTTATTCTATAATGCTGAAATAAAACTTATTCCGGCTGATATGAAATTAAACTGGGACGATTCATTATATTACAAAGTTCGGGAAGCCATAGCTTTACTGATCTTTTGGTTTTTTGCAATATAAAAAGGAGAAACATTATGGCAATCTTTGAAATATTTTCAGATTATAACCATGAACAAGTTGTTTTTTGTCAGGACAAAGTATCCGGACTTAAAGCAATAATAGCAATACACAGCACTGCACTCGGTCCATCTCTTGGTGGAACAAGAATGTGGCAATATGCCAATGATGAAGATGCATTGATTGATGCATTAAGATTGTCAAAAGGAATGTCTTATAAAGCTGCGGTTGCGGGATTAAACTTAGGCGGGGGAAAAGCTGTTATCATTGGTGACGCTTCAAAACAAAAGAATGAATTATTATTCAGAACATTCGGAAAATTTGTTGAAGGACTTGCCGGAAGATATATAACCGCAGAAGATGTCGGCACAAGTGTTAAAGACATGGAATATGTAAGGATGGAGACAACTTATGTAACAGGAATCTCTCAAGCGATTGGTGGTTCAGGTGATCCTTCACCTGTAACAGGATATGGTGTTTACGTTGGCATGAAAGCTTGTGCAAGTGAAATGTGGGGTAGTGATTCCTTAAAAAATAAAAAAATAGTTGTACAGGGTGCAGGTAAGGTTGCAAGTTATCTTTGCGAACATCTCGATAGCGAATCGGCTGAATTGTATGTTTGCGATATTAATGAAGACAAAGTAAAAGAGTTATCGTCAAAAGTAAAACTTACGGTAATTAAACCTGAAGAAGTTTTTAATATTGATGCAGATATATTTTCACCAAACGCACTCGGTGCAATAATAAATGATGATTCTATAGATAAAATTAAAGCTCCAATTATTGCCGGGGGTGCTAATAATCAATTGAAAGATGAAAAAAAACATGGCAAAATGTTAGTTGATAAAGGAATTTTGTATGCACCTGATTATGTTATCAATGCTGGTGGGTTAATCAATGTAGCCAACGAGCTTGAAGGTTATATTAGAGACCGTGCATTAGCTCAGGCTGAAAGTATTTATACGGTTCTCAAGAGTGTTTTTGCTACATCTAAGAAAGAAAATATTCCGACATATGAGGCATCAAATAAACTAGCTGAACAAAGAATTGAACAAGTCGGCGGGATTAATAGAATTTATTCCGGTAGGTCAGAATTCTCCGGGAAATTCAATCACTTTTTTAGAAGATAATATTTACGAATAAATTTAGTTGAGAGATATATTTTAATGAAACAAAGATTAGGAAGAAGAATTGTCCGCGAAAAAGTTCTTCAAATTTTATACGCTTATGAAATAAATAGAGATGGTCTTGAAGCACTCATTGATGGTGTTATGGCTGATGTTGAGAATATTGATGATCGTGAATTTGCCCGTTCAATTATCAATAAGGTTATTATTCATAGTCCCGAGTTTGATGAAGAGATAAAAAATCGGGTGAATAATTGGGAGTTTAACAGAATTGCAATAATTGATAGAATCCTAATGAGAATGGGGATGTGTGAACTTTTATATTTCCCGGATATTCCCCCAAAAGTAACTATTAATGAAGCAATTGAAATTGCAAAAAACTTTAGTACGGCAAGCAGCGGAAAATTTATCAACGGTGTACTTGATAATTATTTAGATAATTTGAAAGAGAACAATCAACTTAATAAAAAGGGGAGAGGATTAATCGAAGAAACGATTCCAAAGAATGATTTAACGTAATGACAGAACGAAAAAAAATTTTCATCTGGACACTCTTCGATTTTGGCAATACTTCATTTTCAATTGTTGTAGTAACATTTCTTTATGCAGTCTACTTTAAAAAAGTGGTTGCAGGCGGCGAAGCGATTGGTGATTTTTACTGGAGTCTCGGCACAAGCATAGCAATGATTGTTACAGCAATAATCTCACCGCTTCTTGGAGCCATTGCAGATTATTCAGCGGGCAAAAAAAGATTTCTCCTTTTTTTTACTCTTCTTTGTGTAGTTGCTACATCCGGGCTTTATTTTGTGGGTCCCGGAAATGTTTTTTGGGGATTAGTGATTTTTATTATTGCCAATATCGGATTTGAAGCCGGATTAGTTTTTTATGATTCATTTTTACCTGAAATTACTTCTCCAAAAAACTTCGGAAGAGTTAGCGGTTATGGTTTTGGAATGGGTTATGTCGGGTCACTTGTAACATTGGGAATTGTATATCCATTTATACAAATGGAAATGATAAAAGAAACATTTCCTATCGCCGCCTTGTTTTTTCTGATATTCTCATTACCGATCTTTATTTTCTTAAAAGATAATAGAAAGCCGAAAGCAAGCTTTTTAACTTCATTACGAATTGGATTTAATCGTGTTCAGAGTACGATTACTCATCTGCCAAAGTATAAAAATCTCGCTCTATTTTTATTAGCATACTTTTTTTACATCGAGGGAGTAAATACTGTAATATTTTTCTCGGGTAATTATGCAAGCACAACTTTAGGTTTTTCTGATACTGAATTATTACTTTTTTTTATAACTGTTCAAACTACTGCAATTGTAGGTTCGATTTTACTTGGTATTTTAGCTGACTCAATCGGGCAAAAGCGAACAATAATTATTACTTTAATAATGTGGCTAATAACCATAGTCCTAGCATATTTGGTTGAAGAAAAGAATACATTTTATATAGTTGGATTAATTGCCGGGGCAGCGATGGGGGCAAGTCAATCAACGAGTCGCTCACTTATGTCACACCTTACTCCAATTGACAAAAAAACAGAATTTTTCGGTTTCTATTCTTTCTTCGGGAAAAGTTCTGCTATAATTGGACCGCTTGTTTTTGGTCTGATTAGTTATTACTCAGGGAATCAAAGATTAGCAATTATATCTATTGCGTTTTTCTTCCTGGTTGGTATGATTATACTCTCATTTGTTAAAGAGAATGAATCGATAGTTTCTGAGACTTAGTGCTTGTTTCAGTATACATCAAGTTATTGAGAATTGAAATAAATTCTTTTTCTATTGAACGTCCTTTATTCTTTGAATACCAAAGATGTAACTCTTTCATTAACTCCTCTTTTGTTTTTGCTTCACTTTTTAACTTCGCTACTAATGAAACAGCATCTGCCGGACGTGGTCCCCATTGAAATAATTCATTCATATTCTCATCAAACGAAACCAATTTAGGAATGCTTAATGTTCCATTGGTTAAATAGTTATTCATTAAGTTTAGATTTTTATCTCGCTCTAAAATGACGAATGATATCTTACTATTGAGTTGAGCAAATTTAGCAATGTAAGGTAAATTTTGAGCTGAATCCCCACACCAATTTTCAGTTAAAACTAACCATATTTGAGGAGAAGAAATCTTTGCCATTACATCTCTTATTTCGATTGAAGGAGAGTATGTTTTTTCTATTCTTGAGCTTCTTTGGAGGTTCAATTTTGTAAATTCAAATTTTTCGAAATCGATTATTTCTTCATTGGAACTATTAATTTTATTTTTAGTTTTTTCGATGAATTGTTGATAACTTAATCCGCTTTTGATTTTGTCAATATGAATTGAAGAGAGCATAATAATCCTTTTGAATTTTGCAGGTGGGATGAATTGTGAAGGGAAAGGATTCGATAATTAGGTATTATTTTGTTTTCATTATAAAAACACCATCCCAATCATCAGGCGGGGGAGTTTCTAAAAATAATTTACATCTTTTAATATATACTTTTGAAGGTCCATCTTCGGGATTTATTTTCAAGGCATTTTCAAAAAGAGAGATAGCGTTTGAAAAATTCTTGCTTTTATATTCTTTCATCGCGTCACAATAAAAGGCAAAAGATTCTTTAAGCGTTTCGCTTGGCGGGAATTCATCATTACCCAAAAGTTCAAAAACTCTAATTGGTTTAGTTTTTCCTTTGACAACAATTACATCTAACTCTCTTGTGAAAAACTCATCTTTAACAATATCATGAGTCATTTCAGAAATCATTATTCGCGTACTATATTCTTTATTTGCACCTTCTAATCGTGAGGCAAGATTCACATTATCACCCATTACAGTATAATCGAATCTTTCTTTACCTCCCATATTTCCAACGATCATGTCACCGGAATTAATCCCCATTCTTATATCAATAACAGTTTGACCTTCGGTTTCCCACTTCTTTCGCATTTCAGATAGACGTGCCTGCATTTTTAGTGCAGAGGAACAAGTTAAGGAAGCATGATTGTCGAATGGAATTGGAGCTCCCCAAAAAGCCATTACAGCATCGCCAATATACTTGTCGAGAGTCCCTTTGTTTTCAAAAATTATTTTTGTCATTTCACCTAAGTACTCATTCAGAAAAGAGACTAACTCTGCCGGGTCTTTTGTTTCTGAGAAAGTCGAAAATCCGGCAATATCACTAAAAAAAACAGAAAGCGTTTTCCTTTCACCACCAAGTTTTAACTTATCGGGATTACTGACAATATCATTAACCACAGTTGCATTTACATATTGACTGAACATGCCTTTAATCATTGCCTTTTGTTTTCGTTCGGTAATGAAGTGATAGGCAGTACTTCCAAAATATCCGAGTGCAACTGTTAATGAGGGGTTTATAATCGGGAAAATAAAATTGTTGTTCTCGAATATCGAGAAAGAAAAATATCTAATTCCGACAAGTATTAATGCTATTACAATGAGATTAGCAAATTCTAAAAATATCCCATATTTGGTTTTAACTGATTTAAAAAATGAAGAGACATAGAAACTAACAAGTGAAAGAAGAACTAAAATAAAAATTTCATATAATTTTGGTAACTTTATTAAAAAGTCTTGATTAATAATATTCTGGATAGCATTTGCGTGGAGTTCAACTCCGTACATATTATTATCGCCGGTCTTTTCACCTTTAGCAAAAGCGACAGGGAGAATATCCTTATCTTCCGGCTGGGTAGAACCAATTAAAACAATTTTGTCTTTGAAAAAATCTTTAAATTTTAATCCATACTCGGGGTCATCCCAGGTATTAATATCAGTTTCAAGTTCAATTTCATCAGAAGTGTGAAATTCGCTGTCATCTATTACATCTATAAAATCAACTTTAGGAAACGTTCCATCCGGTCCATAATAATTGATTAGCATAGAAACATTATCATACTTGGGTATTTTAATATCGCCAAGTACAAAATGATTAGTAGAATTTTTGGGAAGATAGTCTTTATTCAAACCATAGTATTTGTTCAGAAGAGCAAAACCAAAAGTTGGAACTAAACGATCGGCAGATGTTGAATACATGAAAGGTAAATAGCGCCTATAAACACCATCATTATCACCAATTACTTGAACAATCCCAATAGAACTGTCGGCTTGAAAATAGTAATTGCTAAAATCTTCATGAACACGAGTAATTTGAAATGATGGTCCTGAGACAGAAACACTGAAATCTTCACTAACATTTTGGACAGTTACATTTCCTGAAATCTCTTCAATTTTCCCGGCAACAACAACGTTTCCACTATTGCGAATTGCATCAATCATTAGTGAATCATAAATCGGATTATTTTTATCAGGTGCTGACATAACAATATCTATTCCGATAGCTTTAGCTCCGGCATCCGACAAATTTTTAATCAATTTCGCAAAAATAAAACGAGCAAAAGGCCAGGTATTATAGGGGGCAGGAATACCTTCGTGTGTATTTCTTGTAATTTCTACAATAACAACGGAAGATTTCTCTTTGATAGGTACAACGCCGCGGTCGGAAAAACGTTGATCAATAAAACTTTGTCTAAGTGAATCAAGGGGACCAATTGAAAAATAAATATCCTGGGTGATAATTAGTGAGAAAGCAGCTATTGCGAGTGCTATAGCTGCTTTAGTTAATTTCTCTCTCCCAAATTTCATACTTATTAGTAGAAAGAATAATTTGTAGTTAAACCAAAGAATGTGTCATTAAATCCACCTGCATAATTTATCCAGCGAACATTCAACTGTAGATTAAGATTTTTCATCACAAAATATTGTGAACTTATTTCTAAAAGATTTCTTTTTAAATCGCCAAAACTCGGGTTATATGAACCGTTAAGGTTTAGTTTATCTTTAATAAGTACATATCTTGCGCCTATTCCAAGTGTGGTGTAATTGAATGTTGTCTTAACTACCTCACTTTGGTTTATACTTATATTGAAGTTGGATTGAAGTCTGTCAGTCCATGTTGTATTGGTTACTAAATATAATGAAAGATTAGTTATATCATAATCGCGGAATGTTTTGTCATCACCGCTTGTATAATTAATACTTAGTGAAGCCTGATGGCGGTATTTAAAGAAAAAGTCATAGGCGACCTGAAATCCCATTCGTCCGGTTATACTATTAAGATACATTATATTGAGTGTATCATTAATTTTTTCAGGTGCATCATTTTTTGTCGAGTAGTTTGCATATGAAAGAGTAAAACTAGGTAAATCAACTCTTGGATAATAAGAAACTGAAGAACTTAAATTTTGATAATTCGTTGTATTTAGTTTTGTCTCCTGAATATTATCATTCAAGTTTTCATAGGTTAAAGATAAGAACAATTTATTTTGAAATAATCGTAAACGATCAGTCAAACTAATACCGGCAATATCAGTACGCAAAAAGTTTTGACCAAATGAAACATAATCATTACCTCTATATTGATAACTAACCTTGAAGAAGTTTCCGAAATAGTTAACTGCCATTGCAGCTTCTGCAGCTACCGTTGGTAATTCTTGAGGATTTAGAGGTATAAGGAATTGATTAACAGTAATAAATGTACCTAATACATCTCTGATTGTTCTAAATGTGCTGGCACTTGTTCCAATAGCAACCGCAAGAGAATCTATAAGCTCATCTTTAAGTTCTCCTGTTGCAATATCTTTATTTAATAAACTGAATGCTCCCTGAGCCGTGAACATTACTTTTTGATCATCAAATGCAACCAAAAGATCAGTTCCTAAAACAAGATTTTCCTGAGGTTTGACACCGAACTCAATAGACTTAGGATCGTCCTGGGAATGAAGATAAGTAAATCCCCATTGAAAATTCTCTCCCTTTCCGAAAGAAGGACGTACCGCAAAAATATTTCTTTTATACGTTCCAATATTTACAATCCCTCTACTGGCAGGATTACCGTCTGCATCTCTGTACTTTGTTGAGTCGATTTGGATAGTATTAAATGAGTGTGAAGTACTGGTATCGGAAAGCACCTGAAGTAATTGCCCTTCAATATCTCTTTCAGTCTCACCAAGAGTAACCTGTAAATTAAAAAATCCAAGATTTAAACTTCCGTTTACACCACGTACTCTTCTACCACTTAATATATTTGAAGGGTAAACTGGGTAATTATCACCAACATCAACACTTAACCAACCATTGCGAACATTTAGACTGTAGCGATTAAATGGCTGCAAATATTTTTTCTCTTCGGAAGTAACATAAATATTGGCTCTTGCTTCCCACGATTTATAATCGGCAGTTGCATCAACATTTATATTGTTAAACCAATTTGAATTTGACTTAATATTTTCGTTGCGGGATTCTCCGGTAACATTTACTCTGTAATTCACCCTATCGCCCATTGCAACAGCTTGTTCGGATGTTAAGATTGTAAATTTTGAAGATATTGTGTGATACAATTGATTTGATTTGTCGTAAACCTCAATTCTTAATAAGTGAGTTCCAAGGCTAACGGATTTTGGAAAGTTTTCTGCGGAAAAAATAATAAGATCATCTGCAAATAATGCAAGGTTAGTGATGTCTGTATTATCTATAAAAATTTTAGTTGCAGCTTTGTCAATTTCATCTGATGCTCTCAGAAGTGAAATAGAAACAAAAAAATCACTTGCTGCAATTTGAGAATTTCTTTCGGGACTCATCAAAATAACTTCTTTATCTTTTGGAGAAGCTGAGTTGACTCTCAATTGTAATGGAGAACTTTCATAAGGAAAACCAAGCGGATATGTTTCGCTCTGTCCTGTATTTTTTTGTAAAACAAAATAGTACTCAATAAAGGGAGGTGTAACATTCTCAGCCGAAATATTTACTTTACCATTAGTTCCGGAGACCATCACCTCCATCTCTTTATATTCACTTTCACCAAAAGTTCTATATGCAAGTAGAACTTTATTCAGCCCCTGTGTTTGAAAAAAATTAAGAGTAATTTCCGCTTCTTCATTTTCTTGAACATCTAATGCTTTAACAGAGGAAATATAACTACTCATTTGAGAATAGGCAGTAGAAAAAGTAAATATTAAAAAAATAGATGTGAAAAGGAAAATTTTTAGTGAAGTAAAATTTGAGTTCATGTATAGCCCTCCAAGAATCTTTTGAACAACTGTTGATTAAAACTATCGAAGATTAACCCACATAAAATACAAAAACGATAATCAATCTTCCATATGTATAAAAAAAACTCGACATTAAAATTATAATGTCGAGTTTCAAAGATTATTCTGCGTAATATTCGATAACCAATTCACCTTGACTGGTTTGAATCCTTATCTTTTTTAGGTTCGTTGATCTTGTTCCTTGTTGATCTTTCATCATTCCTTCTGTTGCATCGCCAAGAGTCATATCTCCATTGTTATTGTACATAACGTACTGACCTGCACCAACATTACCGCCGTCTTTATTACCAAGAGTTCCAAGTACTTCAATTAATCCTCTCGCAACTACTAATAAAGAAGCTCCATCCGGGAATACATCAAAAAATCCCTCTGTACCACGGATAGACGCCACCATCGTTGGGGTTGTAAACTTAAACTCTTCATTTTCTTGTTTAGCAACTTCAAAACCAACTCTTCCTTTATCAATATGAGTATTTTTTGAAATGGTTTTATCTTTTTTGTCAGCAAAGATTTTTAATGATGAATTTTCTCTGACTCTGATTAAAGAATTATCAGTGAATTTAATTAAAGCGAGAGATTTGTCTCCTGTTTTAACTTCATCGCCTGTTTTTAATGTTTGACCGATTTTTGCTGTAGCCCAATCAGTCCCTTCTTTTTTTGTACTTACTTCCTTAACAACTTTCATTACTACTGCAACCGGGTTTTCACTTTTAGAAACATTACTGCCGGGGTTTTCAGCTGCAAATAATAATACGGGAAGTATAAGGAATAATACTGCTAATTTAATTATGGAATTCATTTTTTTTCCTCTTTTCAATTTCTATTATTATTTATTGATTGAAAGTTGCACTAACAACACGTTCACCCGGGTTCTGAGCAAGATAATTAAATAAAGCCATAACTTCAGATATTGGCATATCAGAACCATCATCTCTCTTTATTCCCGTTATTTGCAGGGCACCGGATATAAAATCATTAATTAAACTTTGAGGAATTACTCCCCCGGGTAAAGATTGCATAATTGAAACAATATTTCCCACAAGTGTCATGTATGCCATTGTGTTAGCATCTTTCAAGTAGAAATTAACCAAATTACTAAAAATGCTTTGACCTCCGCTGGGTCCTTCTACAAATGCTGTAACCTGGAAAACAACTTCTTGTCCACCAAACCATTCCGCACCGGTAAGTAAATTCCTCAAATTAATCTCAGTTGTAGGCTGTCCCGTTGGATCTTTAGCTTCAACATTATTAATCAATACTTGTCCTGAACTGAGTGCATTTTCAAGGGAGGTACGATTGTCTCTTCTCAAACTTGCTTTGATAAAATACTTAGATGCACCTTGCACTGGTGTCCATTTAGCAATTACCTGTCCAACATCCTGTAGGGTTGATGGAATTGGAAGTAAAATTTCTAATGTTTGTGTCGGATTTAAAAATTCAAGTGCTGCAGAAGTCACAAATTGTTGTCCTGTTGATGGATCAATATAAGGGCTTCCGTTTTCTTTGAACAATTTCAATGTCAGGATGTAATTACCTGTTGGTTTACCTTTTCTCAATGCCTGTGTGATTCTATTACTATTATTTTCCGAAGATTCAATTCTAATCTCAGAACCTAAAGTATTATTAAAGAAAACACGTGATCTAAAAGGTCTTGTTCTAAATTTTGTAAAAAATGTATATCCTGCTTCACCGACGTCTTTCCATTCAAAAGATCCTTCAAAAATAACTAATTCATCAGCAGGTAAAATTTCTACAGAAAAGACTGTAGGGGCACCTTGCAAATCATTTGTTACCGCAAAAGTAGCAAAATCTAATTGTGGTAAAGGTGTGAATACATTCAGCCTGAATGTATGAATTTGAGCGGTGCTAAAAGTGAATGAGAGTAATGAGAAAATCAATACTCTCCATAATGTTAGCCTCTTTTTCATTGTATCCTCCAATACATTTGTAAAAAAAATTAGAAGGAACTAAATATATAGTTTTGAACTTAGTTTAAATTTCTCAACGAAAGAAGAATTTAGTTTACAGCAGAAAAATATCTCTTGTTCTCATATTTTCCAAAACTTTAATAGTTACCTCATTTGTCGCTTGCAAAATAAATAAATTAAACATTAAAGTATGTGATTTGAAGCACATCCACCGAATCAATTACTAACTTTTATTGTTTCCCTAAACTCTACAAATTCACTAAAAAAATTATTCAGCTGAAGCCGGGTAGACTTTTTATTTAAAAATAATGTTTCTCATAACACGGTGTAACATATAGAGGAATCTTTAATAAATCAACAGTAAAGTAAGAATTTGGGGAGGTTAATTAATGGGTGAAATATCGTATAAAACTTCAATTAAGAGGAGCCAAATAGTTAGATAATATTAACATAAAGAGAAGTCAAATACTATTGTTCTACATGAACTAATTTAATAGCTTTACACTCACATTTTAAAATTACTCATTAAGGGTTTCGATGAAAAAATATCTGTCATTATTTGTATTCCTATTTTTACTAACTGGTTGTGGTAAAAAGGATGCATCAGAGTTAATTGGAGATGCATCAGAATTAATAAAAAATAATAATATTACCGGAGCGGTCGTGTTATTTGAGGAAATTATTAAGGAACATCCTGAAAGCCGGGAAGCTTCGGTTGCGATGTATGAACTTGGAAAAATTTATCAAAGTAAACTGCTAAAAAATATAAATGAAACTGAATCACTTACAAAGGCAATCTACTATTTTGATGAAGTTTATCAGAAACATCCATCTAGTCCGGAAGCCCCTCTCGCACTTTTCATGAAAGGATTTATTTTAGCCAACGATTTAAATCAACTTGATGAAGCAACAAAAACTTATAAGTTATTTGTTGAAAAATATCCAAATCATGATCTTACAAGTTCTGCTCAAGATGAACTAAATTATATGGGACTTTCTCCCGAACAAATTCTTCAGAAAAAATCATCTGTAACTTCAAAATAAATGCATTCTTCAAATGATGATTTAACAAAGTATCTTAATCCTTCAATAGTTTCTAAGCTTTCTTCATTTGAATTAAAAGCAAGGATGATTGTTGAAGGATTTCTTTTAGGGCTTCATCGTAGTCCTTATCATGGCTTTAGTATTGAGTTTAGTCAGCATCGTCCATATATGCAGGGAGATGCTTTAAAAGATATTGACTGGAAAGTATATGGAAAAACAGACCGCTTTTTTGTTAAACAGTATGAAGAAGAAACTAATTTAAAGTGCCATATTCTCCTGGATATCAGTAAGTCTATGACTTATGCTTCCGATAAACAAATAAGCAAACTTGAGTATTCATCATTACTTGCAGGCAGTCTTAGTTATCTGTTATTAAAACAGAAAGATGCAGTTGGTATCTGTTTATATGCTGATAAAATTATTAAAAACTTACCGCCAAAAGCATCAAATATTTATCTTCGGGAACTGCTGTTAGCGCTGAATAAAATTGAGCCATCAAATAAAACTAATACTGCCGAAGCACTAAATCTTTATGCTGAAAACATTAAGCGAAAAGGGATGGTAATAATTATCTCTGATTTTTTTGATGAACCTGAAAAAGTATATTCGGCAATTAAACATTTTGCTTTTAAGAAGCATGAAGTAATAGTATTTCAAATACTTGATCCCTATGAAAGAAATTTTTCATTTGGAAGAGATTCAATATTTGTTGATTTAGAATCGGGAGAAGAAATTACAACTCAGCCGCATCAGATTCAAAAAGCTTATAAAGAAGCTATGCATGAATTTACATCAGGATTAAAAAATGAATGTTTAAATAATGGAATAGAATATAATCTTATTGATACATCAATGAGTTTTGATAAAGCACTTTTTGCTTACCTGCAGAAACGAAGTCGAATATATTAAGAAGATGAAAAATAAAATAAAAAAGGGATGCAATTTGCATCCCTTTTTTTGTAGAATTAGATTATCTACTAATACATTCCGTCCATGCCGCCTGGCATTCCACCTGACATAGCCGGAGCTTTATCAGATTCTTTTTTCTCATATACTACAGCTTCTGTTGTAATAAGTAGAGCAGATACTGAAGCAGCATTTTCTAAAGCTGTTCTTGCAACTTTGGTTGGATCGATAACACCTGCTTTAACCAAGTTTTCATAAACTTCAGTTGCAGCATTGAAACCGTAATCATCTTTACCTTCTTTTACTTTATCAAGAATAACTGAACCTTCTAAACCGGTGTTATTTACGATCTGACGTAATGGTTCTTCGAGAGATTTTTTAATTATTTGAATACCTACTGTTTGATCGGCATTTTCACCTTTAAGGTCTTCAATAGCTTTGATTGCTCTAATGAAAGCAACACCGCCGCCAGGAACGATACCTTCTTGAACTGCAGCGCGGGTAGCATGAAGAGCATCTTCAACACGAGCTTTCTTTTCTTTCATTTCAACTTCAGTCGAAGCACCGATTTTTAATACTGCGACACCACCTGAAAGTTTTGCAAGTCTTTCTTGAAGTTTTTCTTTATCATAGTCAGAAGTAGTTTTGTCTATCTGAACTTTGATTTCGTTAATTCTCTTTTTAATATTTTCGCTTGTTCCACTGCCTTCAACTATAGTAGTGTTATCTTTATCAATAACTACTTTTTTTGCAGTGCCGAGATATTCGATAGTAGCGTTTTCTAATTTGTAACCGCTTTCTTCAGAAATAACTGTTCCACCGGTTAATACTGCGATATCTTCTAACATTGCTTTTCTTCTATCACCAAATCCGGGAGCTTTAATTGCAGCTACTCTCAATGTACCTCTTAATTTGTTAACTACTAATGTAGCTAAAGCTTCACCTTCGAGATCTTCAGCAATAATTAAAAGTGATTTACCTTTTTGAGCAACTTTTTCCAGTACCGGAAGAAGGTCTTTCATTGCAGAGATTTTTTTATCGTGAATCAATATAAATGGATCGTCAAGATTGGCTTCCATTGATTCAGCATCTGTAACAAAGTAAGGGGAGAGGTAACCGCGGTCAAACTGCATACCTTCTACAACTTCAAGATTTGTTTCAGTTCCTTTAGCTTCTTCAACAGTAATAACGCCGTCTTTACCGACTTTTTCCATAGCGTCAGCAATTAAGTTTCCAATTGATTTATCATTGTTTGCTGAAATTGAACCGACTTGAGCAATTTCTTCACGTCCTTCAACTTCTTTACTTATTGATTTTAAATATTCTACAACTTTTGTAACTGCGATGTCAATTCCTCTTTTTAAGTCCATTGGATTTGCACCTGCAGTAACATTCTTTAAACCTTCACGATAGATAGCTTGAGCTAAAACTGTAGCTGTGGTAGTTCCGTCACCGGCAACATCACTGGTTTTAGAAGCAACTTCACGAACCATCTGAGCACCCATATTTTCAACAGGATCTTCTAATTCGATTTCTTTTGCTACTGATACACCGTCTTTAGTTACAGTTGGCGCACCGAATTTCTTTTCAAGAATTACGTTACGACCTTTTGGTCCTAAAGTTACTTTTACTGCGTTAGCTAATTTATCTACACCTTTTTTTAGCTTGGTACGCGCTTCAACATCAAATTCAATTAATTTTGACATATTATTTTTCCTCCAAATTTATTTCAAAAATTTTATTGTACAATTGCGAAAATGTCGCTTTCGCGCATTATTAAATAGTCTTCACCCTCAACGGATACTTCTGTTCCACTGTATTTTCCGTAAAGAACTTTATCACCGACTTTTACAGTCATGGCAATTGTTTTGCCTGCATCTGTTACTTTGCCGCTACCAACTGCAACAACGGTTCCTTCGATTGGTTTTTCCTGTGCTGTATTTGGAATGATGATTCCGCTTTTTGTTTTTTCTTCAGCAGCAGCTGCTTTAATAATCACTCTGTCCGATAACGGACTAAGATTGATTTGACTCATAGTATTCCTCCATTTGTTATATTTTAGTTTTTATTAAAATTATTAGCACTCTTAAAGAACGAGTGCTAATATAGGCAACTATCCGATTCTTGTCAAGGGGGTTGAGTTTCTCTTAATGCTGTGTGGAAGAGGTAAACAATCCCATACATATTGATTACCTGTAATTTATGGTTCTCATACATCAACTATGGTTTTTAAAGTATGAATTGAGTAATATTGTGCAAAGAAATATGTAAGTGCTGAATGTAGAAAAAACCTCTTACTTTGAAATTCTGAGAAAAAGTCAGATAGTTTAAGTAACTTTGCAGAAAATAAAATTTGAATGAAAACACATCATAAAATTATAAATGGAGATAGCAGACAAATGACTGAGTTGCCTGACAATTCAGTACATTTAGCAATTACTTCTCCTCCTTACTGGCAACTGAAGGACTACGGAACTGATAATCAAATCGGCTTTCACGACAGTTATGAAAACTATATCAATAACCTGAATTTAGTTTGGAAAGAGTGTTACCGTACGCTTCACAATGGTTGCAGATTGTGCATAAACATTGGCGACCAATTTGCAAGAGCAGTTTATTATGGACGTTATAAAGTCATTCCAATTCGTGAAGAAATAATTAAATTCTCTGAGAACATAGGATTTGACTATATGGGTGCAATTATCTGGCAAAAAGTTACGACTTCAAACACTACGGGCGGAGGTGTCCAGATGGGTTCATATCCTTATCCGAGAAACGGTATTTTGAAACTTGACTATGAATTTATTCTCGTTTTTAAAAAACTTGGTGACGCACCAAAGCCGACAAAAGAACAGAAGGAACTTTCTAAAATGACTGCCGAAGAATGGAATACTAATTTTGCTGGACATTGGAATTTTGCAGGAGCAAGACAAAATGGACACATCGCTATGTTCCCGGCAGAATTACCAAACCGACTAATTAAAATGTTTTCGTTTGTTGGTGAAACTATTCTAGACCCATTTTTAGGAAGTGGAACTACAGCCTTGGCTGCAAAGAATTTAGACAGGAATTCTGTTGGTTTCGAAATCAATCCTGAATTTATTCCATTCATAAAAGAAAAATTGGAAATTCACCAAAGGGACTTGAATGAAACAAATTATGAATTTACAACTCAAGATCAATTAACAATCGATTTTGAATATGAAATCAATAAATTGCCATACATCTTCAAAGATCCACACACTCTGGACAAAAAAATTGATGTAAAAAAGTTACAGTTCGGCTCTAAAATTGACAAGGACAGTTCAACTCAACGAGAAGTACTTTTTACAGTGAAAGAAGTCATTAGCCCTGTACTAATTAAACTCAGTAATGACTTAACTGTAAAACTTATTGGCATCAAGGAAGACCCAAAAGCAAATGGTAATGCAACTTCATTTCTAATTGAGAAAACCAAGGGCAAAAGAGTATTTCTAAAATATGATAATGTAAAGTACGATATAGAAAACAACTTGCTTTGCTATCTTTATTTGGAAAACAAAACTTTTATAAATGCACATTTAATTAAAAATGGTTTAGTGCAAGTAGAAAGTGATATTGAATACAAACACAAGAATAAGTTCTTAAACCTTTTAAGTGAAGCAAGATTATGAATGAAGAACAGCAAAGAATATGGGATTATTGAGATGAGTAAAAAAGAAATCAAGAAATTCGCAAAGCCTTTCGGAAAAAAGGAAAAGGTATTGAATTACGCAAGTAACACATATCAACTTACAAGACCAAACAAGGTTGATGCAGTGATGGCATTGATTAGGGAATGCCAACCAAAAGCAATAGAAGAATGGGAGAAATTCTATTTTAAGAAAGCCTATACAAAGAATAAAGACAAAATAAAAATAACAAAAGAAATTTTAGACGAATTAGGTGAGCGTTTATTTTCTAAAATTACTGAAGTAGTAATACCAGAGTGGACAGCTGCATTCGAAGATTTAACTTTACAAGATTGTAAAAATTACATTTATGAAGTTACAATAGTTCGGACATATGATGGCTTCTTACTTGAGAAATCTGTAATTAATGATGGGCTTTCAAAAATATTCCCAGAAATTGAATTTGAAGAAAGCGACTCCGAATTGGATCATGCCGGAGACATTGATTATATTGGAAAAGTTGGTAATAAAGCGTTCGGTATACAAATAAAGCCAATAACTGCAAATGCAAATTTTGGCAATTATAAAATTACCGAGAGAATGAGTTCAAGTTTTCAAAATTTTGAACAAAAGTTTGGAGGAAAAGTATTTGTCATTTTTTCTACGAGAACAGGTGATAAGAAAGTTATAAAAAACAAAGAAGTCATTGAGGAGATTAAACAAGAAATTATCCGACTAAAGGCGTGAATAAAAGTCACACACCGCCGACAAGTGCTGAAATCAAGCGGACGGAAAGTACTATTTTGAAGAGTATTGCAACTGATAAAATTGATAGTAAATTGACAGTTTTGTGCTTCTAATTCCACTACTTACGGCAATCCCGAAAACATGATTTATAACATCCATTTAATTAAATTCAAAAGGAGTATTGATGGCAGAGATAAAAACAAAACAGACTAATGCTGATGTACTTGAATTTGTCAACACTTTTACTGATACTGAACAGAAACGGAAAGACAGTTTCGAGTTAATAAAACTCATGCAGGAATTCACCGGTTTTGAACCGAAAATGTGGGGACCAACAATCATTGGTTTTGGAAGTTTCCATTACAAATCCGATAGAAGCCGGCAGGAAGGTGATTGGCCTCTTATCGGATTTTCACCACGCAAAGCTGCCATATCGCTTTATGTTTACACAGGCAGTAAACAACACGAGTATTTACTTAAAGATTTAGGAAAATTCAAAATGGGTAAAGCTTGTATCTATATCAAAAAACTTTCTGATATTAACCAGGAAGTCCTAAAAGAACTAATAAAAGAAACCATTGACTTCTTGAAGATAAAATATGAAAAGAAATAAATTCGAATGTAAATGTGAACCCATGAGCAAACGCCAATTGCTACTCTACATTTTATAATTTGATTACTTTTTCTTTCACCTAACTTAATGCTCTCACTACAGTAATAGATATGATTTACATCAGTGAAAAAAAATTACTCTAATCAAAAATTGATTTGCACTTTACTTTGCATTTCCTAAATTTACAAATCAACTTTCAAAAGAAGGTAAACTTTAACCAAACCGAAAAGGAGCTAAAGATGGCAGCACCTACAAAAAATCCAATCACCTGGATAGAAATTTATGTAGAAGATATGAGCAGAGCTCAGAAATTTTACGAAACGGTATTAGAAATTCAAATGGCCGAACTTCCGATGCCGGAAGGAATGGGGGAAATGCAAATGCTTAGCTTTCCCTGGGCTGAAGGAAAGCCTAATATTAGCGGCGCATTGACGAAAATGGAAAATATGAATCCGGGCAGTGGAGGTACACTCGTCTATTTTACATGCGATGATTGTTCCGTTGAAGAGAGCCGTGTAGAGACTACAGGCGGTAAAGTACTGCAAACTAAAATGTCAATAGGCACGTATGGATTTTGCTCAATAGTAATGGATACTGAAGGAAACACAATCGGATTACATTCAATGTTATAAAAACTTCAACTGTTCAAAAAAAGAAACCAAACACAACAAGCGTTTGAAATTTCCGGTGGTTAGCTTTTTAGTTCTAGATTCGATTTCGAAATGAGATTTTGTGACCGGGTGGCAATTTAGTAATATCAAATTGCCACCTTCATTTAGATAATACACTTCGTACATAACTAATTAACATCTTACAATAAACCAATCCAACATAATGAGCAGTTTACTAAAAGATATTTACTCAATTGAGTTTTATAGCAAATTCTCTGAAATCCTGTTGGAGGTTATTCCTTCATTCAATAAGGAGAAATTTATAAAGCAAATTTTTGATGAAAATTGGCAAAGCAAAGAATTAAAAGAACGGATGAAACATACTTCACTCATTTTGAATTCAGTTTTTCCCTCAGACTTTGAATCGACAACAAAACTAATAAAGAAAATAATTATCAAACTCCGCCAAAAACAAATTACAGAAACAAGCATCGAATTTATGTTCTTACCCGATTATATCGAAAAGTATGGTATCAACCATTTTGATGTATCTGTAAATGCAATTGAGTTTGTAACTCAGTTTACTAGTTGCGAGTTTGCAGTGAGACCATTCATTATCAAGTATGGTGATAAAATGATCGAGCAAATGTATGAATGGAGTTTGCATGAAAGCCATCACGTTCGACGACTATCAAGTGAAGGTTCAAGACCAAGACTCCCATGGGCTATGGCTTTACCAACACTTAAAAAAGATCCGAGACCAATACTTCCTATACTCGAAAACCTCAAAAATGATTCATCTGAGTATGTTAGAAGAAGTGTTGCAAACAATTTGAATGACATTGCTAAAGACAATCCTGAAATTGTAATCAAGATTGCAAAACAATGGAAAGGTTTCAGTAAAGAAACAGATGCTGTAATCAAGCATGCATGTAGAACATTATTAAAACAAGGACACCCGGAAATATTAAAGCATTTCAGACTTACCAATAATCAAAATGTTAGAGTATTAAATTTCAAAATCCGAAAGGAAAAAATAGCTATAGGTGATAGTTTAGAGTTTTCATTTGAACTTCAAAACATCGATAAAAAATCTCAATCAGTAAGACTTGAATATGCTATACATTATCTGCGAAAAAACGGTCAACTATCAAAAAAAGTTTTCAAGATAAGTGAACGACAATTACAACCAAACGAAAAAATCGAAATCACCCGCAAACAAAGTTTCAGAATTATAACAACACGACAATTTTATTATGGGCAACAAAAACTTTCTCTCATCGTAAATGGAGAAGAAAGAGTTATTACCAATTTTGAACTGACAGCTTAAAATGATCCACCTTTAGTTAATGAAGTTTAGTAAAACTTATTGCTCAATTGATAAAGAAAAAATGAGATTTTATTAAAACTTGTCATTCAAAACCATCTTGCCTTTAATTCTACAAAACCATTATATTGACGCACTATCTTCTATAAAATAAGTAAAAACCCGAATGATTGACGAAATAGATAAAAAAATATTGAATATTCTGCAAACTAACGGCAGAATTACCAATGCGGATTTATCAAGACAAATCAATATGGCGCCATCAGCAGTTTTGGAGCGGATGAGACGGCTCGAATTGAAAAAGATTATTCAAAAATATACTGTCTCTATTGATTCACATAAAGTTGGAGTAACTCTAACGGCGTTCATAATGATTAAATCAAACGGTCCCGTTGTGGATACAAAAACTGCTAAAGAAATCGGAAAAATTCCTGAAGTTCAAGAAGTTCATATCGTTGCGGGAGAAGATTGTTTTCTGGTAAAAGTAAAAGTTGCGGATACAAATTCTCTCAACGATCTGTTAAGAAATAAATTCGGTAAAATCGAAAACATTAAATCGACAAGTACAACAATTGTATTAGAAACTATTAAAGAGTCAACTAAATTAACTATATAATTAAATCGGAGGATTGATGAGTAATTCACTCGGTGTAAGGGGATATCATTTTATTGAATTTTATGTGGGGTCTGCAAAAATGTGGACTTACTGGCTCGCTAAAGCTTTTTCGATGAAGATTACTGCTTATAGCGGACCTGAAAAAGGGGTTAGGGATAGAGTTTCTTACTTACTAACAAAAAATAATATGAAATTCCTTATCACATCAGCAGTGAAGCCATCTAATTTTGATGTTTTAAATTTTGTGAACAAACACGGTGACGGCGTTAAACGCTGGTCATTAGAAGTTAATAATGTTATTGATGCTTTTAATTTTGCAACTAAGAATGGTGGAATTCCATCAAGGAGACCAAAGAAAATTGAGGATGAATTCGGATATGTCGAAGAGGCATCAATTAAACTTTATGATGATGCCGAAATAGTATTCTTTAACAATGACAACTACAAAGGAAATTTTCGTCCCGGATTCGGTGCGCCAGTATTAAATATAAACATCGAAACGATAGATACCGGATTAGAGAAGGTTGATCATATTGTCGGAAATGTCCGTGAAAATGAAATGGATTTATGGGTTAATTATTTGAATAAAACTCTCGGACTCGAAACATTTCTTGAATTCGGAGTCGGAGATATCTCGACTGAATATTCAGCACTGCTATCAAAAGTTGTAAGATCAAAAGATAAAATTATTAGAAATCCCATAAACGAACCTTATGAAGGATTAAAAAAATCTCAAATCGAAGAATACATTGATGAATACACAGGTTCCGGTATACAACACATCGCAATTTCAACTGATAATATAATCGAAACTATTAAAAACATGAGATTGAACGGAATTGAGTTTTTAAGCACTCCTCCCGATACATATTATGAAATGTTAAAAGAAAAAGGTTGGGAAATCACTGAAGATATTGATGAACTAAAGAAGCATGGAATCTTATGTGACCTTGAAGGAGAAGGTTATCTTCTTCAACTCTTCACAAAGCCGATTGGGGATAGACCTACATTTTTCTTCGAAATAATTCAAAGAAGAAAAGGAGCCGAAGGATTTGGACAGGGTAACTTCCAAGCATTGTTTGAGTCGATTGAAAGAGACCAAATATTGCGCGGAAATTTTGACAAAGAATAATTAACTTTTTCATAACCCTTTTTAAGGAGAATTGTTATGCCATTTTACGTTAAGCTTGGGAAAGTTCCTCAAAAACGACATATAACTTTCTACAAAGAAGATGGAAAATCTTTATATCGGGAAGAACTGTTCAGTACGAAGGGCTTCTCGGGAATTTATTCAAATAAATATCATATTTATATGCCTCCACAAGTTGAGGCCATAAGAGAAATTAATCCGTTTGAAGATAATTCGTGGAAAGATGCGCCGCTTCAATATTATCATTTTGTAACAGGAAAGAAAAAGAGTAGCGGTAATTATTTATCTGCTAGAAATGTCTTTCTTAAAAATAATCACTGCTCAATTGGGACAGCAGAGATAACCGAAGAAACAAATCTCTTTTTCCGGAACAGTTATTCGCACGAACTTCTTTTTATTCATCACGGTGAAGGTGAATTACTTTCTGAATACGGGCGTCTTAAATTGAATGAATGGGATTATGTGGTAATTCCAAAAGGGACAACATATCAATTGAAATTTAAGGACTACTCCAATGCTAAAATCTTAGTAGTTGAATCCGATTCGCCATTTGAAATCCCACGACATTTCAGAAATGAATACGGGCAGCTAAAAGAAGACGCCCCATATTATGAGAGAGATTTTAACGTTCCTGAATACACGGAACCGATTGATGAGCCTGGAAATTTTCAATTAATCATCAAAGTTGCAAATCGATATTTTGAATATCAATTACCGCATCATCCGTTTGATGTGGTCGGCTGGGATGGATTTTTATATCCCTACACTTTTAATATAAAGGAATACTCACCTAAGGTTGCAAAGATTCATCTACCTCCACCAATTCATCTTTTGTTTGAAACTGCCCATTTTGTGGTGTGTAACTTTGTGCCGAGGCTTTATGATTTTCATCCACTGGCAATACCTGCTCCTTATTATCATTCAAATGTAGATAGTGATGAAGTATTATACTATGTACATGGTGATTTTATGTCGAGGAGTGGTGTCACGGAAGGGAGCATAACCCTTCATCCGATGGGGATTCCGCATGGACCTCAACCGGGGAAAACGGAAGCTTCAATCGGGAAGAAAGAAACAGAAGAATATGCGATAATGATAGATACATTTGAGCCTCTCGAAGTAACTAAAAATGTGAAAGAAACCATGATTGATGAGTATTCACAATCATGGTTAGAAAAATAAATAACTATAACTAACTATAAGTAAAATATATGATTACAATACCTGACTTCGTTCAGAATCTCGTCCCTTACAAAGCAGGAAAATCAATTGATGAATTAGCGAGAGAGAAAGGTCTCACACAAATCGTTAAATTAGCATCAAATGAAAACCCGCTTGGTCCTTCCCCAAAAGCAATGGGAGCAATCAATAATTATATTAGCGAATCGCACAGATATGCAGATCCACTTTGCCACAATTTAACTCATCATCTATCTGAAATACACAAACTTGCTCCCGAAATGATTTTCGCAGCAAGCGGGTCAGATGCAATCCTTCAGTATGTTATCATGACATTCTCAAAAGAAGGTGATGAATTACTTACTTCCGAAGGATCGTTTATAGGCTGGTATGTAAATGCCGATAAACTCGGTAGAAAATCTGTAAAGATTCCTTTGACGAGCGATTATAAATATGATCTAAAAACAATCTCAGAAGCAATTTCTGAGAGAACCAAAATAATCTATTTAGCAAATCCGAATAATCCGACCGGGACAATTTTTTCATCGAAAGAGTTGGAAAACTTTCTCGAAAAAGTCCCTTCAAATGTGTTGGTTGTGCTTGACGAAGCTTATACAATCTACGTGGATGATAGTCTCGACTTCCCAAATGGAGTCAATTATTTGCGAGAAAATTTGATTGTAACTAGAACCTTTTCGAAGAGTTATGGACTTGCCGGATTACGAGTCGGTTATGCATTCGCTTATCCAAACTTAATCCAACATATGTTTAAAGTTAAGTTATCTTTTGAACCATCATCACTCTCTCAAGTAGCCGCAATAGCTGCAATTAGTGATGAAGAGTTTATAGCAAAAACAATAGAATTGAATAGACGTTCTTTGACTATGCTCCGTGAAAAACTTGATGCAATTGAAATTAAGTACACAGATTCAGCCGCAAACTTTTTAATGATGATTTTTGATTCTGAAGAGCTGGCTAAAAAATTTACAATCGAATGTTTGAATAGAGGATTAATTTTAAGACATGTTGATACCTTTGGTATTCCGGTCGGTGTTAGAATCAATTCCGGTACTGATGATGAGACTGAATTTGCTGTTCAAGCTATAGACGAAGTATGGGAAATGTTAAAATAATTAAAGCATGGTAACTACTTGTAAAGTAATGATATAGCTAATTATTAATAAGAGGTGAAATGAAGTTCGTATCATTTGAATCAGAGAATATAATAATTGCCGGCATTTTGGTCGGCGAAGTTGTACTTCCTATCGGAAGCAATTCTACAAAAATCGGTCATACATTACCGGAACAGATGGATGGCTTACTCCGAAATTGGGAGCAGACAATATCAGTTTCTAAGAAGATAGTCGATAAATACTCTCAATCGGAAGATGTAATCAGTTACAGCTTAAAAGATATAAAACTACATGCTCCCATTCCAAAGCCACCGTCATTTCGAGATGGTTATGCTTTTCGTCAACATGTTATGACTGCTAGACGAAATCGTGGAGTTGAGATGATACCCGAGTTTGATCAATATCCGATTTTTTATTTTACTAATCATAATTCCATTATCGGTCCAGGCGATGTAATCGTTGAAGACGATCATCTTAAACAGCTTGATTTTGAACTGGAAGTTGCGATTGTTATTGGTAAAGAGGGAAGAAATATCAATTCATCTGAAGCAGATAATTATATTGCCGGCTATTTAGTTATGAATGATCTTTCCGCGCGACTACTTCAAATGGAAGAAATGAAATTAAATCTTGGGCCAGCAAAAGGAAAAGACTTTGCAACTTCAATCGGTCCTTATTTGGTTACTGTGGATGAGCTGGAGACGAAACTAATAAAAACTGATTTTGGTGATAAGTATGATTTACGAATGACTGCTTATCACAATGGCAATTTAATTTCTGATGGAAATGTCAAAGATATGAATTGGACATTTGCAGAAATTATTGAAAGAGCTTCATACGGAGTTACTTTATTCCCGGGAGATGTAATTGGTTCGGGTACTGTTGGTACTGGTTGTTATCTCGAATTAAATGGAACCCGGTCACTCGAAGCAAAAACTAAAGGAGAGTCATATACTTCTGTTTGGTTAAATGAAGGTGATTTGATTGAACTTGAAATTGAAGGTTTAGGACGTCTGCAAAATAGAATTGTTAAAAATCCTAAATCGAATTCCATATTATCTAAAAAGAAAAATCTTTAAGTAAGTTATTAGTGTTAATACGCATTTATTAAATCCTCTATTTCCTCATCTGAGATAGAGGATTTTTTATTCTTGATTTCAGCCACTATTAAAAAGTTAAAAAAAATTTGGGAAATAGAACAAAAGATAGTATTTCTCCTGATTTGTCGTACTAATTGGCAGAAGTCACGAAAGTATAGACGAAGTTAGATTTTATTCTGTGGTCGGACTTCGGAAGCTGCCCTAACATGAATCGTTTTCGATAAAATGTACTTTAAAACTGATTTAGAGAAAAGAATAAACCTAACCAATAAATTAAGTGATGAGGTTAAAAGGAAATATTTTCAAAATGAAAAATTATAACCAATCGAATAAGATAATCTTGGGTATCTAAAATTTTTATTTCCAATTAAAATACAGGTTGTAAAATAAAAATCTTTCCATGTTAACTGGTAGATAGGTCCAAGAT
>JAUXVN010000055.1 GCA_030684555.1 Ignavibacteria bacterium | reverse complement strand
AGGGTGTTCCGAACCTGTTGGATAACATGTCTCATAATGTTAGGTTGTCAAACTAACAATCCTCTACAGCGAATCGTCAAAATAACAATTTCCCGTCATTCCGACTGATGTCAGAATCTGCAAAGCGAAAAGATGCTTTTTCACCTTGACAAATGATCAGTACACCACATTTTTCTTTCATGTATGATACACACAATAATAATGTAAACTGTACGAATTTCTTCTGTTAATTACTTTACCGCTTTAACATCAGTTATAATTTGACTATTCTTCTCATTCTTTCTAAACTTAAACAGCCAGTCATAGATTTCATCTTGATAGAAAAGACGTGCAATTTCTCTATGTCCGTAGTTATCGTGAATGGTAAATTTAAGATTTGCATTTTTATCACATTTTTTGATTGCATTAACAATTTTTTTTGATTCAGAAAGAGGAACATCTATATCTCGTTTTCCGTGATGAATCCATAAGTTTAGCGTTGCAAGGTTACACATATCGGCAGAATTTCCTCTTCCGCACATTGCTACTGCGGCGGCAATAAGTTTGGGATATTTGCTCGCAAAAAGATATGTTCCTGAACCACCGAGACTCATCCCGGCAACATAAATACGGTTTGTGTCGATATTGTAATTTTTCATAACATATTTCAGAGTGCTCAAAACTCTTGAAGGAATCCACGATTGTCCCCTCCGAATTTGAGGAGCAATAACAATCGCAGGCATATTCAATCTCTTCTCAATTGCATTAATAACACCATACCTGCGAACATTATTTAAATTATTCCCGGAAAGGCTTTTCCCGTGCAAAAAAATTAATACGGGGGGATTCGATTTCATTATACTGTCAGCGGGTAGGTAGAGCCAGAACGGATAATCTGCTTTATTTAAAACTTTGTTAAGTTGGGGAAATGATTGTGATGTGAACATTAAAATAAGAGCAATAAAAAAAAATCTAATTTTCATGCTGTTCCCCTTTATATATCAGGTAAATTAAGCAGATAATTAGTCGTAAAACATTCGAGGGAATCGACTAAATTTTATGGTATAACAAATATAGTGATTTTGTGTAGAAATGTAATGCTATTAAGGTTATTCAATAAATGTCATTCTGACGGATCCTCCGCCGCGGACAGAATCTAAACAAAGGTACATAGATGCTGATTGTCATCAGCATGACAAAAAAACTACTTGTCACTCTGATGTATATCAGAGTCTAAATATTGCAAAAAGATGCTGACCCGCCTTTGGTGGGCAGCATGACCGTACAAAATTATTACTCGTATCTTAAAGCTTCAATAGGATCAAGATTAGCTGCTTTATAAGCAGGATAAGTTCCGAAAATAACACCAACCATAACGCATAAGCCTATTCCTATCATTATCCAATTAAAAGGGATTGCTGCTTTAGCATTTAAAAAACTGCCGGCAAGATTTCCTATTCCCACACCGAGGACAATTCCGATTAAACCTCCAAAAATACAGAGTACGATAGCCTCGACGAGGAATTGAGATAGTATATGATTTTTCCTTGCGCCGATTGCTTTTCGAATTCCGATTTCTTTAGTACGTTCAGTTACCGAAACAAGCATAATATTCATAATTCCGATTCCTGCAGCTAATAATGCAATAAACGAAATAACCATTGCACCAATCTCAACATAAATTGTAACACTGTTTATCTCGGAGATTACAGATTCATTACTGAAAATATCAAAATCATTCTCTTCACCGGGAGGTACTTTTCGAACTGTCCGCATATGCCCGATAGCTGCTTCAATTACTTCGTTATAATCTTCTTTTGCAAAAGAAGTTACTGTGATATTGACACTATTACTTCTTCTACCATAAATACTTTGAAATGTCGTTATAGGCATTAATGCAAAGTTATCCCTGCTCTGACCAAAAAGTTGTCCCTTCGATTCAAATACACCTATAACCGTAAGAGGTCTTCCATCAATTTTAACAAGCTGACCGATTGGGTCCATATTTACAAAGAGTTTATCAACTATATCTTTACCGAGAATGATAACGGGGGTACTTCTATCAACATCTGAAGGGCGGATATCTCTACCTGTTTCAATAACCCAATCGTTAGTCATTATTGCTTCAGAAGAAGCTCCACAAACTTGCACATTTGGGTTCGTCTCCGTATTACGATATTTGATTAATCTGCCACCCCGCCATTGTTCAGCCGCAATATATTTTGCCCCTTTCATAATTTCCTGAAATCGTAAAAATTCTTCTAGGGTTATATCCTGTCTGTTACGATATCTTGCACGTGAATTTGGTCCGCCGAATTGAACAGCAGGCCATTTCTGAATTTGGAAAGTATTTTTACCAAGCTGGGATATACCGCTCTCAATACTATTTTGAAGCATCGTAATAATTGTCATAATCACAATGATAGAAAATATACCAACAACAATACCAATGATTGTTAAAAGAGTTCTTAACTTATTTGTTCTTAAAGAAGTTAATGACAGGGTTAGAGTTTCAGTAAATCTCATTATTCGTACCTCAAAGCTTCAACCGGATCCATTTTAGCGGCAGTATAAGCCGGAGCTAATCCAGCAACTATTCCGGTAATTAATGAAATTGTTATTGCAAGTATAATTGCATCGGTTTGAACTGATGTAGGAAGAAATTGATTTACAACCATGCTTAAAATAATTGCAATTATTAATCCTATTAATCCCCCCATCAAACAAATAACAGAAGACTCCAATAGAAACTGCATCATAATAGTTCTCCGTTTTGCACCGATTGCTTTTCTGATTCCAATCTCCTTGGTTCTTTCTTTAACTGATACAAACATTATATTCATAATACCAATTGCACCAACGAACAGTGATAGTCCTGTTATAAAAAAACCCGCTATCTGAATAACACCTACTGTTTGATTATAATTTTGAGTTAATCCTTCCTGCTGATTGATAGAAAAATCACTTTCTTCTGATAATTTCAACCCTCTGATTTTTCTCATTATACCTTCAGCTTCTTCTTTGGTCTCTGCTACTGCTGCGGTATTAACAGCTCTCACATTAATAGCTAAACTACGGGCATTGTCATTAACAAAGTGTTTGAATACTGTTCCTATCGGTACATAAACTTGATTATCGGGATTAAAACTGCCAAGCATAAAACTTCCCTGTTCCTCAAGAATACCTACAACTTTATAATTCAAACCACCGACTTTAATCTCTTTTTCAAGAGCATTTTCCCTCGGGAATAATTTTTTAGCAATTTCGCTACCGAGAACCGCTGTATATCTTGATGCTTTGCCTTCAACATCAGAAAAGAATCTCCCTTGTGAAAATGTAAAGTTACTTGTTCTTACATAGTCAGTTGTTGTTCCTGTTACAAAAATATTTTCAAGACTTTGCTCTTTAAATTTTACTGTTTCGATTGACCAGATTGTAGGAGAAACTGCAGCAGGCAATTTCGCCATTTCTTTAAATCTTTCATATTCAGAGAGGGTTACATTTTTTCTTCTTCGAACTTTCCACCAATCTACATTTGAAAACCAAGCCCATTTATCAATGTATAATACATCTGCACCAAGTGAACTTATCCCATTCTGAAATGAGGTGTCAATCCCTTTAATTGCGGTTGACATCAAGACTACCGATGTAACTCCGATAACAATTCCAAGAGTTGTTAAAACCGCTCTCGCTTTGTTTGCTCTAATTGCACGGAATGCAATTATGAGTCCTTCTTTTAATTCAAAAAATAGATTTTCCAATTTGTTTCTCTTAATTTTTTGTAATCGGATTAATTCTTTTTAACATATTAACTTATAGATTTAACATGAACGCTAATTCATGAAAAAAAACTATTGTTTTAAAGCTTAATAATTAAACCGGATTTTCATTCAAATCATTATTCTTCTTAGGTATATATCGTTTAGTCACGTACTCATCATTTTCAACGTACCCGTCTTTAATTCTTATTATACGTGCCGCATGTTCGGCGATATATTCTTCATGCGTAACCAATATAATCGTATTGCCGGCTTCATAAATCTCATTGAATAGACCCATAATTTCTTCACCTGTTTTCGAATCGAGATTTCCGGTTGGTTCATCTGCAAGAATGATAGATGGATTAGTAACAAGTGCGCGTGCCACTGCAACTCGCTGTCGCTGTCCACCGGATAATTCATTTGGTTTATGATGAATTCTGTCTCCAAGTCCAACATCCTCTAAAGCTTTTTTTGCTCGTTCTTTACGTTCGGATGATGGAATACCGGCATAAATAAGCGGGAGTTCAACATTATGGAGTGCATCTGAACGCGGAAGCAGATTAAATGTTTGGAAAACGAATCCAATCTCTTTATTCCTGATTTTTGCCAAATCATTATCTGTCATCTGGCTTACATTAATCGAATTGAATTGGTAAATACCTGATGACGGAGTGTCAAGGCATCCAAGCATGTTCATTAATGTTGATTTACCTGAGCCGGATGGACCCATAATTGCAACGTATTCATTTTTATCGATTCTTAGAGTAACATCCCTTAAGGCATGAACTTCCTCTGTTCCAACTTTATATACTTTGCTGATATGTTCTATATTTATAATATTCATATATCTCTGCCAATTTGAAAATTTTTATACTTTAACTTCACAATAATTTTTATGAAGATTTAATTAAAGATGTTCTATTTTTTTTCTTTACCGAAAGTTTTCTTGTTCTCAACAGTAACTATACTTCCCTCTTTTAATTCGCGAGATATTGCACGATAGCTGCCTGTAACTACATCAGCATCAACATCAAGACCTTTTTTTACTTCGATATAATTATCGTCACTTATTCCGGTTTCAACATTTACTGATTTTGCTTTGTTATTTTCGATGACAAATACAATCTCTTGAATTTTTTCGTCTTCTTTTTTCTTACCGTTAGTAGGTTCACCTTCAGTTTCTTCTTCAGGTTTGAAATCACTTCTCGCAGTTACTGATTGAATTGGAACAGTTACAACATTAGCTTTAGTTTCGGTTTCAATTTTGGCGTTACATGACATACCGGGTCTAAGATTTTTATCAATCTCTACCAATTTAATTTTGACTTCGAAATTGATTACTTGTTCTTGAGTACCAAAACCTGACTGCTTTGCACTATTACCGATTTGCGTTACAACTCCGCTAAAAACTTTATCTCCAAAAGCATCAACTTTAATTCGTGAAGTATCACCAACAGATATTAATGGAACATCATTTTCATCGACATCAACAATAGCTTCCATGTTAGCCAAATCTGAAACAGTCATTAAATCTGTTCCTTGACTGAAACCACTACCAAGTACACGTTCACCAAGCTCAACATTGAGAATGCTCACAGTACCGTTCATTGGTGAGGTGATGGTTGTTTTGTAAAGTTGTTCCAAAGCTTCACGGAGTGCAGCATCACTTTGCAATACTGATGCTTGTGCTGCTTCATACATTGCCTGAACAGACAAATACTGGCTTTTTGAAGCCTCTATTTCGGAATCACTCACTAAATTTTTAGCATGTAATTCTTTAACTCTTTTATAATCTGATGAAACTTTATCAAGCTCTGCCTTACGTTGAGCTAAACCGGCTTTAGAAGACTGTAGGTTTGCATCAGCTCTTTGTTTTTGCGCTAAGTAAGCATCTGCTTTAATTTTTATTAATACATCCCCTTTTTTTACACGATCCCCTTCTTTTACAGGAAGGAATACAATTTCACCGGTAACTTCGGGAGTAATTTTCACTTGAAACTCGGGATTAATTTTACCTGTTGCCGTAACAGTTTGTGTAACAGTTCGTTTCTGAACTTTTTCTATAACAACAGGAATAATTTCCTCTTTATTCCCTTGAAAGATTACTAATAAAACCACTACAACTAAAAGTAATCCGAGACCACCAAAGATGTATAATTTTTTCTTTGATTTTTTATTTCCGTTTGCCATAATAATAGCACTCCTTTATATCTATAAATCTTAATAAACAGATTGAAATTCTAATTAACTATTTTAATGTTCCTAAAAGATATTCTGCTTGAGTTTTTAATTTCAGGTATTCATATTGTGCGTTGATATAACCGCTAAGAGCATTGGTATATTCTGAGTTCGCAATCAAAACATTGAGCAGTGTAGTTGAACCGAGAAAATATTTTTCTTCTTCAATTTTCCTATTTTCTTCAGCAGCATTTACATTCTTTTTTGATACGTCAACTCGTTTTTCAGATGCGGTTAAATCGAGGTAATTTTTTTGTAAATCTTTTTTAATCAATCTTTCCAGATCAGCAAGGTCTAATTGACGGGTTTTAGCTTCAACTTCTGCTAATTGAATTCTGTTGTCAACATTCCAACCTGAAAATATCGGGATATCGAGTGAAAGACCAACTTGATAAGTTCTGGAATCCATCAAATTTTTTAATTGATTTGAACGAAGTCCGAAGCTGGCATAATTTCTTAATGAAGGCAAATGCCCGGCTTTTGCCATAGTTATACTTTCGTTTGCACTTTGGAGTGAGAATTGTGAACTTTTATAATCTGCTCTATTTTTTAATGCACTATTAATTAACTCAGAAATATTTGAATCAATCACAAAATCATCGGTTGAAGGATCAATATCATTAGTTTTATACTGCGGGTCTTCAAATGAATATACATCGAGCACATCAAGTCCTAAGTAATAGAGCATTCCGCTTTTAATTGTTTCTAAACTATTCTTCGCTTTAATTAATTCTAATTCGGCATTACCTAATTTTACTTGTTGAGCATAAACATCGGCAAGCGTAACTGCACCAAGTTTATTTCTTTCATTAATAATTTCGTAATTTTTTTGATTCCATTTTAGGTCTTCTTCTTTAACCTTGAGTAACTTTTCTGCATTAAGTACATCAAAATAGAAACTGACAGTTTGGTAGATAATATCCTGTTTGATTCTTTCGATACTGTATTTAGCGGCTTCAAGGTTATTTCTGTTTCTTGCAAGGTTAGCATAATTTGAGAGTCCGTCAAACAAATTCCATCCGCTGCTTAATCCTGCGGAATAATTTCTTGACTCGGTGATTTGTTTAGGAACTTGAATAATACTACCGCCGATATTAATCTCTCCCCCTTCATCTTCCGAACGGGTCCAGTTCCAACCTGCACTTGCACTTAATGTTGGTAACAGTGCACCAAATGCAGCTTTAGTGTTTGATTCATAACTCTTGATTGATTCCATCGATTTTTGAAGTTGTGTATTCCTTCTTAAAGCTATTTCAACCGCATCATTCAATTTCATATTCTTTTGTGCGAATGTGCTTGATGAGATTAGAAAAAGAATCACAAAATATTTTAAGTATAACATCATTTACTCCGAAATTGGATTTAAAAAGTTTCTATTCAACTTTATAATCTAAATATGTTTAATAAGAATTAAAATTCAATAAAACATTTAATATTGGAATTTGCTTAACAGAATAATTATCAGAAATTCTGTTGGCTAAAATATGGAATTCGTCACCCATAATTTTCAATTAATTATGAACGGTAATTAGAATAAATATTCGGTTTAATTTGGCATGTTAAAAATTTTGATGCGGGTTAATCTTTTTAGGTCGAAAGGGTTTTTGAGTTATTATACTCTTCAATCCATCTTTTATAATTTTGCATCAGATATTCTAATGCCACTTCGTATGTATTCGGGATAATTCCTTCGAGGATTGCTTCTTCTATTGAAGTTTTTATAACACCTACAATTTTAGAGGGTTTGAGATTTAGGAGAGTCATAATTTCTTCACCTCTTACAGGAGATTGAAATGCTCTAAGTCTATCTTTTTCTTTAACTTCAAGAACGCGACCCATCACACGATCATAATTTTTAAGATATTTAGTTACCTTATTTGGATTTTTGCTGGTTATATCCGCACGGCATAGAGTGATTAAATCTTCAAGGAACTCATCCGCCTCAACTATTAACCTTCTTATTGCAGAGTCAGTTACAATTTCTTTTGCTAAAGCAATTGGTCTTAGATGCAGCTTTACTAAAGTTTTGATATACTCAAGCTTGTACATTGGTAGTTTTAGTCTTATAAAAATAGACTTCATCAACTTTGCTCCCAAATCCTCATGACCGTGGAACGTCCAGCCCGTTCCCTCAACAAATCTTTTAGTGTAAGGTTTAGCTATATCATGAACTAATGCTGCAAAACGAAGGTAAACATCATCAGTATTTTGAGCAATATTGTCAACCACTTGGCAAGTATGATAAAAAACATCTTTATGATGAAAATCTTTTCTCTGTTCCACTCCTGCTAAATTTGCGATCTCTGGAAAAATGATGTGAAGAACTTGAGTATCGTATAAATATTTTAATCCGACAGAAGGAATAGGTGAAGCAAGAATTTTAAATAATTCATCAGTAATTCTTTCCTGAGAAATTATTGATAAACGTGTTCTCATTTGGTTCATTGCATCAAGTGTGGATTCACTTATTTCAAATCCTAATTGAGATGCAAATCTGATTCCCCTCATTATCCTCAAAGGGTCGTCGTTAAAAGTTACGAAGGGATCAAGCGGAGTTTTGATTAATTTATTTTTGATGTCTTCATAACCATTAAAAATATCTACAACCTTGCCAAAATTCTTTTTATTTAGTGAGATTGCTAATGAATTAATAGTAAAATCTCTACGGTGAATATCGTCTTCAAATGTTCCATTGGTTATTGATGGATTTCTTGAATCTTTGTTGTAGGATTCCTTTCGCGCCCCTACAAATTCAAAATCATAATCACCATATTTGAAATGAGCCGTGCCGAAATTCTTAAAAATATTAATGTGAGAGATACCAAGTTCTTTTGCAAATTGAGTCGCAAAAGCCGATCCATCACCAACTACCAAAAAATCGATCTCGAATTTATTTCTTGATAAAATAAGATCCCGTACAAATCCACCGACTATATAAATATCGAATCCTGTAAACTCAGTTACCTCTTTGGCAACAGATAGGAATTCGAATTGATTTAATTCTTTCTTAAATGATCTTCTTTTTCTCATAGATTCAATTCTTCGGTATTACTTCCCATTAATATAGCTAATGGTTTTAATGCATCTATACTAGCGAAAACAATTTTTAAAATTGCTGCAATCGGAACAGCTAAAAACATGCCCGTAATTCCCCATAACCATCCCCATAATATCAATGAAAAGAGGACGAATACCGGACTAAGATTGAGATGTTTTCCAAGATAATGCGGTTCAATAAAATTACCGACTATAAATTGATTTAGACCTAAAAGTGAAATAATGATTATAGAATAAAATCCAAAACCGAATTGTAATAATACAATTGTAAGCGGAAATATAGTGGCGACCAATGAACCAACGTTAGGTATATAATTTAAAGTAAACGTGAGGAAACCGAAAAGGAGTGCAAAGTCAACTCCAAAAAGAAATAGAATAATTGTACATATAAACGCGGTTCCAAAACTTATGATTGTTTTTATAAAAATGTATGATTGCACCTGCTCATTAATCTTATTAATAGTGCTAAAAACCCCATCACCGCTTGATCCAAAAGCCGACTTAAGCTTTAAATCAAACTTAGATTTTCCGAAAATCATGAATAACCAAAAAATCAGAATTATTAAAACATCACCTATAAAAGATGAAACGGAAACAAATGTCTGCTGTACAATTCCTGTAGAGAATAATTTTTCGACTACTTCATTTAAGATATTCTTATCATCTTCAATGTTTAATAATGAGAAGAATTCATGAATGGTTAAATTGAATGGTTCAAGTATTGTAAGCATTAATAATTCAAAACGCTCTCCATAAAAAGCTGATTTAGCAGATATACTTTGAAGTGAAGAAACTAAAATTAACAACAACATGTAGGCAGCAATAAATACAAGAAATAAAATTACAATAATCGAAACAAATCTTGGTATTTTAAATTTTTGTGCATACAGTACTACCGGATGAAATAGAAATGTCAATATTACTGCGAATGTTATCGGAATCAATATTGATTTAATTTCCATTAATACTATAATGACAACAAAAGTAGTAATAATACCGAGAAAAATATTAGTCAATCCGGCTGCTGATGCTATTCCCTTCTTTTCCTGCATTTTGATTCTTCTTTATTTTGTATTGGTAAACAAATTCATAATTAATGATTTCTAATATACAAAGCAAAACTAAGAGTTAAACATCTCAAAAATTTGATTCTTAAACTCTAATATTTCAATTTTCTAAAACGAGCAGAAAAGTTTGAAAAACTTATTGATGGTTCAGTTATTTGATTCAATAAATATTCCCCCTTATCGTACTCCCCTCTTCTTCCATAGTATTGTATTATGTTTTTGATAGTTTGTTCAGCTAATATTTTATTTTTGAAAAACTGTTCGTATTGCACTCCGGATTTTAAAGATGTTATAAAGTGGGTTAGAACTGAATCGATATCAACTTGATATTTTTCATTTCTGTTTATAAGTGAAAGTAAATTGTCCGGGGTGAAATCTTTTTTCATTAATTCAAAAATCCGTCCTAATTTATTTTCATTTTTGGAACTAAAATACTCTGTTAAAAATCCATTCATGTGGAGCCATTTTCTCAACATTATTGCTGATGTGTGATAAGGGGTTATTTGAAGATTTAAAAGTGTGTCATAAATAGCGATGGCTTCATTAGTTGATTCTATTTCATAAAGTAAGTCGGCTTTTCTCAAAAGTAAATTATAATAGGTTCCGCTTTTTTTGAAAATATCAATCTGATTATTGAGCAGATTTAGAGCGGAATCTTTTAAACCTAATTCAGAAAGAGCAGAAATTCTTCCGATTAATACTTGCGGATTGTTTGTAGTTGTACTCAATTTTTCAAATACTAAAAGCGATTGTTTATAAACTCCGATAGAATATAATTTATATGCTTCCTTCAATCTGTTTGCTACATATCGCGGGCATTCTTTCATAAATATTGATGCACGTCCGAAATAGTATTGAAGAGCCGCCGGAGGGATTAACTCTTTTTGTTTTGAAAGAACATATTCATTGAAGAGTGAATCTAATTCTCCCGGGGATTTGTGTATAATTTTACTAAATCTTTCTCCCGAGTACCATCTTTTGATTTTATCCATTCCAAATTTGTTAATTATAAACTGAACAAAAACACCTGAATTTATGTAACCGAGACTTGAAGCACTTACAAAAAAATTAGCTCCCGAAAAAAAGTGAAATGGATTCATCTCATAATCTGTATTTTTTGAAGATCCGACCATATCAAACAATTGATAACCGGCAAAATCATCCTCAGCAGCCATTGCTATCCCTTCAATTAAAGCGAAGTTTAAATATGGATGCACATTAAAAGGGAAAGTACCAAATTCACCTGCAAAAATATGAGCTAATTCATGTTTTAATGTTGATTCATAACTATCGGCAGTTATATAAATTTGCTTAAGCCAGGGTTTAGCAACATCAGCATTTTCAGTTCCAAGAAATTCATTCTTCTGTTTAGAATTTCTAAATACAAATGAATTTATCTTTCCCTTAACTTCGGTGGAAAAATATTCTTTTAGTTCATCATAATAAATTTTATGAAGTTTATTGATATACTCCATTTCAGTTGAAGAAAAAGTTGAGTCAAAATGGATTCTATAACGTTGAGATTCTATTGATTTATTAAGAGTATTAATTAATCTTTCTGAAGTTGTGGAAAAACCAATCCGTGGAAAAATTATATATGTTGATGCGAGCATAGCAATGGGAAAGAAAACAAATGAAATCTTAAGTAGAATAAAATTCTTTTCAAGTCGATTTAAGTATTTGTTTATAAATATAAATATCAAGAGAGAAAACAAGGTAACCAATAATCGATATAAAATGATTTTTTGATTTACTTCGACTGATTCATCATAAATTGTTCCCGGGAAATATGTTATTAAAGGATTGAAGAAATAAACTTGCGGGAAAAAATAAAAATCTGATATCGGCAGGAGAATGAAGAATGATAAAATTAAAACGGAAATGAGATAAGAATATTTTGAACTCATATAGAACGAAAAAGAGGCTATCGTTAATCCTACAAAAATTGTCGGAATTGTAAAAACTAAATAGAATTGCAGTGCTTCATTAACCGAACAGGTTCCACCGAAAAACAGTTTAATCAAAGCAGTTAGTATCGGAATAGAAATTAAAAGAAGTATTGATTTCGAAAAAATGAAATTAATAGTAATTGAATATTTAATCTCTTTTCGAATTGATCTCAAATAAATTAGGGTTGAAAGTACCGATATGAATAATCCGTTTAATGCAAAGAACTCATAACTTACATATTTTGTGAGAGGAAGATTTAGTAAGAAAAAATTTAAAGAAATGAGTATAAAAAAAAGAGATATGTTGAAAATTTTATCTCTATTGAAAAGAGAAAATTTCATGATTGTTGAATCAGTTTAATATTTAAAATTCGGGGCTTGATACTCTTTCAATATCAGCACCCAAACTCTTTAATTTCTGTTCTAATTTTTCGTAACCACGATCAAGATGATAAACGCGTAAAACTTCAGTTGTCCCTTCAGCGGCTAATCCGGCAAGAACTAAAGATGCACTCGCTCTCAAATCAGTCGACATCACTTTTGCACCGTTTAATCTTGGAACGCCTCTGATTATTGCACTATTATCTTGAACAGTGATTTCTGCTCCTAATCTTGTTAATTCACCAACGTGGCTAAAGCGATCAAGATAGACGGTATCAATAACTGTACTCACACCATTAGCAAGAGTCATATAAGCAATCCATTGAGCTTGCATATCTGTTGGGTAACCCGGGAAAACGCCGGTTGTAACGTCCACATTATTTATGACAATATCTTTAGCATCAATAGAAATTTCATTTTCTGAAATAGTTAGTTTTGCACCGCTGTCTTCTAATTTTGAAAGGATTGAATACAAATGACTATCAATTCCCCCTTCAATCGAAATATTTCCTTTAGTCATCGCAGCTGCAACTAATAGAGTACCGGCTTCAATTCTATCCGGAATAGTATTTATAACTGCCGGTTTTAATTCATCAATACCTTCTATTTCTAAAATCGAAGTATTAATCCCGTTAATCTTTGCTCCCATATTAATTAGAAACTGAACGAGATTAGTGATTTCCGGTTCCATAGCGGCATTATTGAGTACTGTTGTTCCTTTTGCTAAACATGCAGCCATCAAAATATTGCCGGTTGCTCCAACTGAAGGTTTATCAAAATTAATTTTAGCACCGACTAATTGATTTGATTTAGCAATGATATAACCCTGCTCAAGTTCAATTTGGGCCCCAAGTTTTTTTAATCCTTCAATATGAAGATTAATCGGTCGTGGTCCCCAAGCACATCCTCCGGGTAGTGAAACTTTTGCATAACCATACCTTGCCAAAAGAGGACCAAGTACATAAACTGAAGCACGCATCTTCTTTACATGCTCGTATGGTGCAATTTGACTTGTAATATTATTTGTGTTTAAGGATAAAATATAATTACTAAATTCTGTTTCAATTCCAAGTTGATTTAATAATTTAATCATGGTGAAGACATCATTTAACTCGGGAGTTTTGTATAAAACTGATTCTCCGGAAGCTAAAATTGTGGCAGGCATCAAAGCTAAAGATGCATTTTTAGCTCCGCTTATTTGAACTTTGCCTTGTAATCTTTTACCACCGTTGATTATAAATTTATCCAACTAAAACCTTTTCCAAAATTACTTTAGTTTAAGAATTGTTCCATTTATCCCGGCGATAAAGATTTCCTTTGCGGGTGTTACTGTAATACTTGATAGCGAATAAAAATTACCACTATTATTTGTTTTCCAGCTTTTACCACCGTCAATAGTTTCTATAATCTCACCTTTATTAGAGACAGCAAATCCATTCAGCTCATCGATGAAATTAATACTACTTAACCCTGAGACTAACTTTGTTTCAAATTTTTTCCAATTCAAACCACCATCAGTAGTTTCAAAAATTATTCCGCCGCCTGCAGCAATAAATCCATTCATATTATCGTGGAAATAAATATCACGTAAATAATTTTCTGTAAATGATGGGAGCGGATTCCATGAATTTCCTATATCGGTTGTTTTTAGGAGGGTTCCGTTCCAACCTACAGCATAACCAATTGATTCAGTCGGAAAATAAAGACTGAATAACAGACTTTGAGTATTCGTTTTTACTTGACGCCAGCTATTACCACCGTCATTTGTTTTCATTATTCGTCCGTTACTACCAACGATAAACCCGGTATAACTGTTAATAAAAAATATTTTAAAAAAAGTATCGGTTGTATTTAAATCAATTTTGAACCAGTTTTCACCGCCATCCATTGTTCTTAAGACTTTACCACTTTCACCAATAATAAATCCATTTAATGAGTTTATAAACTTGACATCATTTAGGTTCAATGAATCAGGCGATGGTATAATTTTCCAGGTTTGTCCACCATCAATAGTTTTTAGGATAGTACCTTCCGAGCCGCATGTAAAACCGGTTGTTTGATCAACAAAGTGAATTGAAGATAAATTACTATGTGAAGCCTTGGGCATGGTTATCCAATTCGATTTAGAAACCCATGACGGATTAGAGGTATAACTGACTGTAGAATCAGCTCCTTCAGAAATATTTTTACTCAAGTCCGGCCAAAACTCGTTTATTGTAGTAATTACGCCATAACTAACAAGAGCAATTACAATCAGTGCAATCGAACCAAAAAAGAGAGCGCGCAATTTGTGATTTGATTTAGCGGGTTCAACAATTTTACTTTCTTTCTTTCGCGGTATCTCTTCATTACTATATCGAGCCATTATTCCATTAACTTCCTCTAACATCTCTTCGCATCGTTTATATCTTTTATAAATTGTTTTTTCGAGCGATTTAGTTATCATTTTATCAACTTCAGGCGGTATGCTGGAAATATTTGTTGATAAACGGGATGGAGTCCTTTTAAGATGAGCTTCCATGATTTCATATTCGGTTTCAAGGTCGAATGGTGTTTTACCAAACAACATCTCATAAAAAGTTATTCCGATAGAATAAATATCACTTTGTTGAGTCGGTTCTTCAGCTCTGATTTGTTCCGGACTCATGTATAAAACAGTTCCTATTTTTGTTCCGGTTTTAGTAATTCCTTTTTCAAAAATGGATTTAGAAATTCCAAAATCCATTATTTTTACAACTCCCTCACGGTTGATAATAACATTTGAAGGTTTTATATCTCTATGAATAAATCCCTTTTGATGTGCGTATCCTACCCCCGCAAGAATTTGTTGTAAAATACCAAGGGCTTCTTTTACTTCTAATCTTTGTTTGCGTAGAATCATCTTTTCAATAGTTTCGCCTTCTACATACTCCATCACAATCCCGAGAATACCTTCTGCATCAGTAAATCCATATACAGATACGATATTGGGATGAGTAAGTTTAGCTTGATTTCTTGCTTCTCTCTTAAATCTTTCAATGAACTGACTTTTATTCACAGAAGATGCATTAAGAATTTTCAAAGCAATAAACCGTTCAAGTTTCAGATCGAGAGCTTTATATACAATACCCATGCCCCCTTCACCAAGGACTGAAACTACCTTATAACTATCTAATACGCTGCCAACCATAATATTGTATTATTTATTTAATGAATTTTTGTTCGCTACTATTATAAATGTAAAATTATCAGGTGCACCACGTTCTTCAATTTCCTTTGATAGTAGTGCTGATATTTCATTTAGATTCTCGTTTCTTAAATAACTGTACAACTCTTCCTTATCAACTACACCGCTTACTCCATCGGTACATAATAAGAATTTCCACGATTCATTCTCATCTAAATAAAAGTAATCAAAATCTACTATCACATCCTGCTTATCACCCAGAGCTCTGACAATTATATTCCTTTGAGGATGTTGTTCAGCTTCTCGTTCCGTAATGTAACCATTGTCTACAAGTTTTTGAACTAATGAGTGATCTTTGGTGAGTTGAATCATGGAATCGTGCTTAGCGAGGTAAATGCGAGAATCACCAACATGCCCCCAGCAAGCTTTATTTTCATGAATAAATAGAACAACAGCCGTAGTCGCCATTCCTTTATACTGAGAATCTGATTTTCCGGCTTTAACTATTTGTTCATTAGCTTTTAATATAGCATTATTTAATCTTGTTAGATGTTCTTCATGGGTATTAATTCGAAAATAATTTTCGATAGTAGAAACCGCAAGTTTTGAAGCTGTATCACCTGCATTATTTCCACCGAGTCCGTCACAAACTACGCAAAGCAGTCCATCATCAAGTTCGAAAACGTTTGCAAAATCTTCATTTACTGATCTTTTAAGACCTGTTTTAGAAGTATAAATGTAACTCAAAATCATAGAAGTTCTCAAGAAAGGGTTTTTCTGATTAAGTGAAAAAAAAATGGTTGATGTGCCTTAAATTCAGGCACCGCTACCCCGCTATTTACTTCTTACAAAGAATTAGTTAAAGTTAGTCAATTCTTTGTTACAATTATAAGGATTTTTTTTCAAAATTAAATAATTCTGTAAACAAATTTTTTAGCCCTCACATTAGCGAATTTAGTTGCTTCCGGAAAATCAATTTTAAAAAGAAATCAGTCAAGATTTGGTAAAGAATTGAAGTCAAGTTATATTTGTGATTCATTTTTTAATAAGTTATTCTGATTGCGAAAGTGGCGGAATTGGCAGACGCGCTAGACTTAGGATCTAGTATCGCAAGGTGTGGGGGTTCGAGTCCCCCCTTTCGCACAGTTTTTAAGACTAAGATATCGTATATATTTAGCAAGAGGTTAAATTGGAATCAGTTATCACAATTCTTTCCGAATCAGAAAAAGAATTAACTTTATCATTCACCGCCGAAGAAATTAAACCCGAACTTGATGCCGAAATTGTAAAGCAAGTAAAAAAGATACAAATTGACGGCTTTCGTAAAGGTAAAGCTCCTATGCATGTAATCAAGAGAATTTATGGAGATGCTCTTGAGTATGATGCTGCTGAAAAAATTTCTAACAAATTATTTTGGGATAATGTAAAATCTCAAAACCTAAGTCCCATTGGCGAACCCGCACTTGTTGACATGAAGTTCAAACCGGGGGAAGATTTTTCATTCAAAGTACGTTTTGAAGTTTTTCCTGTTATCGAAATAAAGGATTATAAGGATAATCAAATAGATATTCCTGATTTAGTAGCTTCAGATATTGAAGTAAACCAGGAAATTAAACGAATTCAATTTTCTAATGCCGTTAATGAACCTGCTGATGTAGTTGAAAATGAGAATTTTGTTATTGATGTGGATCTTCAAAGAATTTCAAAAGAAGGAACACCAATTGAAGGTGCAGTTCAAAATGGTGTTAAGATTCAACTGTACAACGAAAATGTAAATAAAGAGATTATTGAGAACGCAAAGGATAAAAAAGTTGGTGATGTATTTTCCTTCTCTTTCCACGATCATACCCATCATCAACACAGCGAAAATGAAGAAAATCATGATGATCACACCTACATCTACAGTGCGACAATAAAGTCGATTGAAAAAGTTACTCTACCTGAATTGAATGAAGAATTCATCAAAAGAATTACACGTGAAAAAGCTTCAAACGAAACTGAAATGCGTGAAAATATTTTGAAAGATATTCAGAGTTATTATGATTCAACTGTTGAGGAGATGACTGATCTTCAACTTGAAAAGAAACTTCTTGAAAATAATCAATTTACTCCCCCATCGACTTTTGTTGAAAATTATCTAAATGAATTGGTTAAACAGGAAACTGAAAAAGCAAAACAAGAGAAGAAGAAATTTCCGGATGTACAAAAGCTGCGAGAATCACTTAAAGCCAAAGCTGAAAATTCTGTAAAATGGATTCTTCTACGAGATGAGATTACGAAAAGAGAAAATTTAACTCTCACTGATGAAAGAATTGAAGAAATCGCAAAAGAGAATTCTGAAAAAATTGGGGTCTCGGTTGAAATTCTTACAAACTATTATAAATCAGATGAGATGAAATCTCAATTGTTAACCGGTGAACTATATAAGTTTTTAAAGGAAAATAATAGAATAAATAAAATTCATCCCGACGAATATAACAAACAAATGAAGAATGCTTAATATGAAGAACGAAATTTATAATCAGTTAGTACCTTATGTAATCGAACAGACCGGACGTGGTGAACGCGGTATGGATATTTATTCACGTTTATTGCGTGAAAGAATTATTTTCCTGGGTTCAGCTATTGATGATCATGTTGCAAGCCTAACAATAGCTCAGTTAATTTTTCTTGAATCTGAAGATTCTGTAAAAGATATTCATATGTATATAAATTCTCCCGGCGGCAGCGTTTCTGCTGGTCTTGCAATTTATGATACAATGAAATATATAAAACCCGATGTAGCTACAATATGTGTTGGACTTGCTGCGAGTATGGGAGCAATCTTACTTGCCGGTGGTGCAGCTAATAAACGAACAGCCCTTCCTCATTCTAAGATTATGATACATCAACCATGGGTTGGCGGGCTTCAAGGTCAAACCACAGATATTGAAATTCATGCAAAAGAAATGATCAAAACACGTGATACACTTTATGAAATCTTAGCTGAACATACAGGGAAATCGTATGATGAAATTTTTAAGAATTGTGAACGTGACTATTTTATGTCTTCGGAAGAAGCCAAAAAGTATAAAATTATTGATAATATATTAGAAAAAAGAGTTTAACGCGGTTTTATTTTTTTGAGGCTGTTTTAACGTCCACGAATTATACAATACTTAATTCCTTATAGATGTTAAAGCAGCCTTTTTAGTTATATAAAGTAGTAATGAAAAAACAAATATTTATAGTATTTATTCTTTTTGCAAATCTTCTGTTTGCACAAAACGGAAATGATAAGTATACAAAACTTCTGAAAGATTGGGTCAATTATTATGATGTCCCCTCATTAAGTGCCGGAGTAGCTTCTAACGGAAAAATCGTATGGACAGGAAGTTACGGTTTTGCTGATTTGGAATTTTTTGTACCCGCATCACCGCAAACATCATACAGAGTCGCATCAATATCAAAATCATTTACGGCTGTTGCAATTATGCAATTAGTTGAAAAAGGTAAGTTGAAATTAGATGATGATATAAGAAAATATCTTCCTCAATTTCCCAAAAAGAATTGGGTTTTCACAATTCGTCAAGTATTAAATCATACTTCCGGTATTCGTAGTTATAAGAATCAGGCAGAATTTGACAGCAAAGTTAATTACGAGACAACTTCCGATATTATTAAATATTTAGCCTCAGATACATTGGAATATGAACCGGGGACAAAATATCTATATTCAACTTTGTCGTATAACATTTTAGCGGCTATTATTGAGAATGTGACAGGACTTTATTTTGATGAATATTTGAAAAGAAATATTTTTGAACCCGCCGGGATGAAGAACAGTTATTTAGATTACTACAACCAAATTATTCCAATGCGTGCTTCAATGTATACAAGAAACAAAAAACGTGTTATTGAAAATGCTCCCTTAGTTGATCACACATTTAAATTTCCCGGTGGTGGAATTATCTCTTCTATTGAAGACCTATTAAAATTCGGGTCGTCACTATTAAATAATACACTTCTCAAACAAGCCACTATCGATTCAATGCTAAAACCAACAATTCTTCCGTCAGGGGAAAAAAGAAATTATGGTTTAGGTTTTTCATTCAGCAGTGAAGAATCAAAAAGATATTACTTCGGGCATACAGGTTCATGGCACTCTTCCGATCTTCAAATATATCCAAAAGAAAAAGTTGTGGTTGTGCACTTAATGAATTTTAGAGATAGAAATCCCGATAATCCATCGATTGCATTGGCACATTTAAACTTTAAGGATTCTGTGGAATATATTAAAAAACCTGTCTCAGATATGTTTTTTAATGTCACAACAAAATTTGGAATTGATTCGGTACTTAAATTGTACGAAGTAATTCAACAAGATTCAAATTATAATTTTTCCAAACGAGAGTGGATGTATTTAGCAAATGATCTTTTAGTAAATAATTTTAATCAAGATGCAATTATTACATACACAAAAATTTTAGAAGAATTTCCTGAATCAGCCGATGTTTATTTAGGTTTAGCAAATGCATATTTGAAAGACAAGAACGAAGGATTGGCTCTGAAGAATTTTAGAAAAGTTCTCTTACTTGACCCTAAAAATCTACAGGCAAATAATCAGGTTAAAAAATTAACCGGTGGACAAGTGAATTGAAAAAAATAATCATAATTGGTCCGGCTTATCCTTATCGTGGCGGAAACTCTCTTTTCGTATCATATCTTTATGATTCATTGAAAAATGATTTTAAAGTGATTATTTATAATTACAAGTTGCTTTATCCGTCAATTCTATTTCCCGGTACATCACAGTATGATAAAAGTAGTGAAGTAATAAAACAGGCACCTAATGAACGCCTTGTAAACTCAATATCCCCTTTTAATTGGATTAACGTTGCAAAAAAAATCAATGCTGAAAATCCGGACTTAATTGTCTTTGATTGGTGGCACCCGTTTTTTTCGTTTTGTCATCGAGGGATTTCTGAGTTTCTTAATAAAGAGTTAAAAAAGAAAATACTATTTATCACCGAAAATTTTGTCTCACACGAGGGGAATTTTGTCGATCGTTTTTTAACAGGAATTGGTCTTAAAAATGCAAATTCGTTTTTAGCACTCTCTGCAAAAGTTGAAGAAGAGCTAAAAGAAATTTCAAATGGAAGAAAAATTTACCGTTCAGAATTACCTATATATGATTGTTATGATTCTGATACTGAAATTGATTCTGAATCTGCTCGCAAAAATTTTGGGTTCTTAAATGATGATCTGGTTTTACTCTTCTTCGGCTACATTAGGAAGTACAAAGGTTTGGATTTATTAATCGATGCATTCCCTAAAATTCAAGAAAAACTACCAAACTCTAAATTATTAATTGTGGGTGAGAGTTATGATGATATTAAATTTTATCAAGACAAAATTAAGAATAGCGGTTGTGCAGATAAAATAGTTTTAGAAAATAAATTTGTTCCTAATGAAGAAGTTGCAAAGTATTATCATGCTTCTGATTTGGTTATTTTACCTTATAGAAGTGCAACACAAAGCGGTATTTTAAATGTAGCATATGGGTTTTCGAAACCGGTTTTAGTGACAGATGTCGGCGGATTGGCTGAATTTGTTTTAGAAGATAAAACCGGATTTGTTGTAAAGCCAAACTCCCCAGATGAATTATTTCGGGGAGTAATTCGTTTTACTGAACTGAGAAGCATTGTAAATTTTGAAGACAATATAAAAAATTTTGTTCAACGAAATAACTTTGGTAATATTGTTCCATTATTTCAACAAATTTTAAATGATATTCAGAAATGATTTTAAAAACTGATTGCAAGCATTTCCCGGGCGATAAACCATGCCATCAAAATAAAGTTTATGGTACAATTTGTACCGATTGTTCAGAATACTCCCCAATCAAATTTAAAATTATAATTGTGAAGTTTGATGCAATAGGTGATGTACTAAGAACCACTTCGATACTCCACTCAATAAAAAATAAATATCCGAACTCATATATCATCTGGTTAACCAAAAAGAATGCATCTGAAATATTTATTAATAATAACTTAGTCGATGAAGTATTATTCTCTGATAACAATGAAACAATTGCCCGACTACAAACAGAGCGGTTCAATCTTTTAATTCACCCGGATGCCTCTCCTGTTAGTGCAGCTTATGCCTCATTAATAAAGGCTGAAATCAAGCTTGGTTTTATTCTAGATGAAAAAGGAAAAGTTGTAACAGCAAATAGCGAAGCTGAAGAATGGTTTGAAATGGGAGCATTCGACCAGATGAAAAAAGCCAATAGTAAAAGTTATCAGAAAATTATCCACGAGATTGCTGGACTGAACTTCGAGAATGGTGAAATAATAGTTAAACTGACTGAGAATGAAAAAGCATTTCGAGATAAATTCCGAATTGATAATAATCTTGATAAATATAAAACTATTATTGGGCTGAATACCGGTGCCGGAAGCCGATGGCAATTGAAGCAATGGAGATTAGAAGGTTTTATTGAAGTAATTTCAGAGCTTCAAAAAAATCCAAATATCCAAATACTTTTGTATGGCGGAAGTGAAGAAATTGAGAGGAATCAAAAACTTAAAGACCTCTTCCCTTCAATAATTGATACCGGTTCCGAAAATAATTTACGACAGTTTTTTGCTTTAGTAGATTTATCAGATATTTTTATTACCGGTGATACAATGGGACTTCATGCTGCAACAGCATTGAAGAAACATGTTATTGCTTTCTTCGGTCCAACATCATCGCATGAAATTGAAGATTACGGTCGAGTTATAAAAATTCAACCTGAATTGGATTGTCTTGTCTGTTATAAACCGCGATGTGATTTTAAACCTAATTGTATGGAGATGATTTCTTCAGAAGTTATTTTGCAAGAAATTAATAAACTTATTTAGAGTTTTTTTCTTCTTCTTTTAATTTTAAAACGATTTGCTGTTTCCCTCTTTCCGCTATAAAATCATTTATAGATTTTGAAGACTTAAACAAATCAGACAGCTTTTTATGTTGTGGCGAAGTTGTTTTATTTTCAGTTGATTGAGGTCCGGGTGCAGGCTGTAAATTCTGACGATTTGGTTTCCCAACAGGCTGCCTCTCTTGCTCTTGCTCCACTTTTGGAGAATTAACTCTCTGAAAACGAGGAGTTGATGGAGGAATATTAAAAGCAGTAGTTGAGAGTTTTTTAACTTTTGCACCGTCAATATCTTTTACTTCTTCTACAAGATTGTCTTTATTTGTATAGCGAAGTGGTTTTAGAGTATTATTTCTCTGAGTTGTTATAGGTGGTGTTACAACTTTACTTATCGGTTTTTCTAATTTATCTGAGCTGAAATCAACGCTGTCAAAAGCAAAAATCATTTCTGCAAATACTCTATCATTTTGCCATCTAGCCTCGGTTGCCAGCAAGTCGAAACAATAAACTTCGGTATAATTAACTTTTCCAAAACTTCGTAGTTGAGTTATTAATCCCACCTGCTGAATCCTGAATCTCAAGAATGGATATTGATGCAAATCGCCATATTGTTCAAGTTCTTTAATAGCAAAAATGGGATCGAAATGAAAAAATTCTTCAATCCCATTTACATTAATAGGCTGTCCGTATTTAATCAAATTAACATCAAAATCAGTGATGTTGGTTAAAAGTCTGTACATCACCAAATTTTTTGGGTTATGATCGTTAATAAAACCGATTACATCATTGTAATGTATTTTTATTGGTTTCTTAACTTTTGCATCTTTATTGATTAGCTTAAAGTTATTCGCAAGATCGAATTTATTTTCGCTGTAAATAAAAATGTCGTTATTCTTAACGTCTAATGTTTCTAAAATCATACGTGCAATATAAAATAATTAAATTGAATGCGCCCAATAAACCTTTCCAAGTTCATAAGGATGAATCATAAGTTGGTGACTCGGTAATACTCTGATTGTCCAACTGTGTAAACCACTTTCCAAACAAGGGATTGCACCTGAATATTTGTAAGTTTTTTGTTCGTTCGGTTTTTTGCTTGTTGGTTTCATTATTACAAATGAGTTATTCCCTGGATCACTTTGTTTATCGGTTAATCCATAATAAATCTGAACATCAACATCATCGGGGGTTAAATCACCAAGATAAATTTCTGCATTGATGTTGAAAAATTTACCGACAAAAACGTCTTTAATTTTTGTATCGTTTACAGAAGATATCTTTATCTGATGCCAATTATTAGTTACATGATTTTTCCAATTAGCGATTTCTTTTGCTAAAGCCCAATCTTTACTTCGTAATGCTTCGCGCTTTTTCCAGGATGATTCGTAAAACTTTTCGTAATATTCAACAACCATTCGACTTGTACTAAAGAATGGAGTAAGAGTTTTCATTGAAGATTTCATCATCGAAATCCATTTACGCGGAAGTTTATCTTCGTCACGCTGATAAAAAGAGGGAACTATTTCTTTTTCAAGAGTATTATATATCTGACGGGCTTCAACTTCATCCTGATAATCGAGATCTGTATATTCTTCACCATTACCAATTTTCCAACCTACTCGTGGAGAAAAACCTTCATCCCACCATCCATCAAGAACGCTAAGATTCAATCCACCATTAGCAATAACCTTCATTCCGGAAGTTCCGCTAGCTTCAAGTGGGCGACGCGGATTATTCAACCAAATATCGCAACCCTCAACGAGATAACGGGCTACATTCATGTCGTAGTTTTCGATGAAAACTATTTTCCGCTTAAATTGTTCTTCATTTGCCATTTGAAAAACTTCTTGGATAAAACTCTTTCCTTCATCATCCTGAGGATGTGCTTTACCCGCTATAATAATTTGAACCGGAAAATCAGGATTATTCAGTATATCAGCGAGTCTCTCAATATCTCTAAAAATAAGGGTTGCTCTTTTATAAGTTGCAAATCTTCTGGCAAAACCTATTGTAAGCGCATTTGGATTGAGTACTTCAGATGCATGCTGCAATTCCTTTAAACTTCCACCTCGAGATTTTACTTGAGTTATTAATCTTCGACGAGCAAAAGCAACTAATCTTTCCCTTCTTCTCTCATGAGTTCTCCAAAGTTCTTCATCCGGAATTCTATCAACTGAATTCCATATATCATTATTTGCCGGATTATGAATCCAACTTTCACCAAGATATTGTTTAAATAAATCTTCCATCTCTTTAGAAAGATGTGAACGAGTATGAACACCATTAGTTATAAAGTCAATTGGTATTTCATTGAACGGAATGTTTTTGAAACCTGAAGCCCACATTTTCCTTGATACAATACTGTGAAGTTTACTAACCCCATTAATAAAACCTGCAGTGTTCATTGCGAGATGCGCCATGTTAAAGACTGTCGGTGGAATATCTTTCATAATTGTTCCGAGAGAATAAAATTCCCTATCACTAATTCCAAGTTCTTCACGGTAATATTTACCAAAATATTTTTCAACAAGATCGATGCTAAAAACGTCAATTCCGGCTGGCACCGGTGTATGAGTGGTAAAAATATTTGAGTAGAAACCAACCTGCATGGCTTCATGAAAAGTTAACCCGAAATTTTTAATCAATGCTCTCATTCTTTCAAGAGAAAGAAACGCTGAATGTCCTTCATTCATATGGCAAACTACATTCTTGATTCCTAACTCTTGTGCTGTACGAATGCCGCCAACTCCAAGAATTATCTCTTGCTGAATACGGGTTTCACTATTTCCACCATACAACGATTCAGTAATTTTTCTATCATTGGAATTATTTTCTTGAACATTAGTATCTAGTAGATAAAGCGGGTTACGACCAATTTGAATTTTCCAAATTTGGAAATAAACTTCTCTTCCCGGAAATGTAACCGACAACATTAATGGTTTATCGTCTGAATTTAGAACTAATTTCATAGGAAGATTTTCAAAATCATTTATTTCGTAACGTTCCTGCTGCCACCCATCTGAAGTTAGATATTGTTGAAAATATCCTTCTTTATACAGAAGTCCCATACCGATAAGAGGAATACCTAAGTCACTTGCGGATTTCAGGTGATCACCGGCAAGAACTCCCAACCCACCTGAGTAAGTCTGTAAACATTCAGTTAATCCAAATTCCGCTGAAAAATAAAGGACGCTGAAATTTTTTACTTTGCCGTTATTTTTTTCATACCATGTTTGCTCTGTTAAATAAATCTGTAAGTTATTATAAGCTCTGTTTAAATGAGATACGAAACCATCATCGGCTGCAGCTTCTTCTAATCTGTCCTGACTTACTTTGCCTAACATTCTTACGGGATTATGATGAGTCTCTTCCCATAATTCTTTGTCTAGTCTTCTAAAAAGTGATAGAGTATCTTGATTCCAACTCCAATGTATATTATAAGCTAATTCTCTTAACTTCTCCAACTTCTCCGGAAGTGAAGGAATTACTTGATATGTTCCTAAAAAATTGATCATTAATTCTCCGATTGAATTTAAAAAATTCTTAATTCAGTTGATTAATATAAGGAAAGTGTAAATTTATATAAATTAATTATCTTAAAATTGATTAAAAAGTTGGTTGAGTAGGTTTTAGAAATCTACAAAAAAAACGGTCACGAATTTGAAAAATCCGTGACCATATCTAAATATATCTAAAACGATTTTCGGTTTTTATCTGATTAAGATCATCTTCTTTATTGAAGTAAAATTTCCAACAGATAATCTGTAAAAATAAACTCCACTTGAAAGATTATGTGAATCAAATTGAACTTGATAATAACCTGCATCCTTTGATTCATTAATAAGGGTAACAACTTCATTTCCGAGAATGTCATAAATTTTCAGTAGCACTATTTCATTCATTACAGTAGAAGGAATTGTGTAATTAATTACAGTCGATGGGTTAAATGGATTTGGGAAATTTTGTGATAAAGAATATTCCGTTGGAAGAAGCATATTATCATTGATGGAAGTAGTTCCAAGGAAATAAACCGGATTACTTGTATCGGATTGCGTTAATGCATTTTTTGCAAAAACACGGTATTCAGTTCCTGCGTTCATATCATAATTGAGATCAGTGTATGTTGTAATGTTTGCATTTACTGAATCATATACTTCAAATACTGAATCCCCGGTTCGTTTTAAAATCATATATTTTGTCTCAACAGTAGATATGTCAACCCAGGTTAAGACAGATTTTTCGTTAACAACGGTTCCTGCTAGTGAATCCGGTGTAAATATTTTTGTAATAAAATTTCTTGGTGGACTCGTGGGTCCAGCACCACTAGCGTTCTGACCACTCACTCTCCAATAAAATCTTCTTCCATCACCCAAAGAATCGATTGATTTTGTTGTATCTGTAATAGAAGAATCCGTCATTGCAAGGTATGTATAGAGAGCATTATTTGAAACTTGAAGAATATAATTTGAAGCATACTCAACACAATTCCAAATCAAATTAATTTCGGTTGGTGCAATAACTTGTGCAAGTTCAGGATAAACTGTTTGAGGAGCTATTGGTATTGATATAGTTGTACTAAATTTTTTAACTTGTGACCATTCGCCAAGAGTAGATGAGTTTCGACCTCTTACTTTCCAATAAAGTGTTTCACTGCTTGGTAGTTGAGATAAGATGTATGCAGCTGATTCGAGTGAATCAACAGTTATATACAAGTTTGTAAAATTGGAATCAAATGCTATTTCTAAAGCATATGAATGCGCTAATTCTGAAACACTCCATTCCAATCTCAGCGGAGGTAAGAATCCCGTAGCACCATTGGCTGGACTGAGAAGATTCACAACACCCGGTTCTGGTAATTGAACTCCACTTACTACAAGTCCATATTTTTGTGGGTCGATAGATGAATTTGGTTTATAGCTTACTTTAATTGTATAAGTACCTGCGGAAGGATTTTCAATAAGTACTTGTTCTGTATTATCTCTAATATTTTCACCTCTTGTAGCGGCTGCGGAAGGATTTGAAGGATCTAAAACCCACGCTTGGTGCTCAACAGAATTTGGTCCAACGATAGTTAGATCAAGATCATTCACCAGCATAATATTAGTTGGATCCAACGAAGTTGGGGCAGGTGCACCGGCAACATCAAACCATGAGATAGTAGCTTTCAATGGTTGTTTTCCATCACTAATTACCTGATACTCGTTAGTATTCCCCTGAGTTACACTTTGATCACGAAGTAATTTATTACTGCCCAAAGCGGCATCAAATGACATTAATTGGACTGCTTTAAAGGTATTCATTAATCCCCATCCATATATATAATCAGGTCCGGTTGATGAACCGGCTTCATCAGTTGTATGAAGTAGAAGAGATTTTAATAAATAGCCTTTGAGAGTATTAGCCGTTCCATGCAAGTTTTGTTGATGTTGAAGAATTAAACCAATCGAACCCGAAACATTTGGTGTAGCCATTGATGTTCCACTCAAAGAAGCATATGAAGTATTAGTAGAATTAGAAGATGAATTTAACCCAACTCCGTTTGCAACCAAATCGGGTTTTATTCTTCCATCATCAGTAGGTCCCCAATTACTGAAAGAGGACATCACTACGCTTGATGGACCGGCATAACCATATTGAAGATCGTTAACCGCTCCAATGGTTAAAGTATTTTTTGCTATACCTCGAGGATCATTTATACAATCATAACCATCGGCACCTCCATCTCTCTCGCGAACAGTTGTTGATTGAGCCCAACTACCACCAATAATAGCCCAGTGAGTTACAGAACCATTTGGACCATCACCTCTATCATTACCTGAACTTTTTGCTACAACAAGATTCTCGGCATTTCTAATCATATTATCCCACCCGGCAGAGGTTGATGTATAGAAACCGAATTTCCAATCCTCAGTTTCACTTATTGCCGGATCACCAAGCCATGCCCATAGCCCGTCCCCTCTATAATCTGCCCGCCAACCAACAACAGCCCCATAAGAGTGTCCGGAAACTTTTAATCCATTTGCTACAGCATTAGATACTTCGCTAAGATCATTTGTGGAACTATATCCGCTAATATTAGCCTCATATGACATCCCTTTAGCTGATGGAGTAACTCCGCTTGCAATCATTGTTCCGGCTACATGAGTAGCATGTTGGGATACAGTAACACTACCATCGAGAATTGTGATACGCCCATTAAATTCCTGATGCGCCAACAACGGAATTCCCCCCGCTTCCCATAAACCTAGTGTAGTGCCACAGAAATAGCTTTACAATGAGATAAAAAATCATTATCTTTGTAACACAAAACAAAAGAGATAATGATGAATAAAACTGCATTACATAAATTGATATCGGGGAGAAATACTGCACAGAAAGTAGTGA
>JAUXVN010000054.1 GCA_030684555.1 Ignavibacteria bacterium | reverse complement strand
TCACTACTTTCTGTGCAGTATTTCTCCCCGATATCAATTTATGTAATGCAGTTTTATTCATCATTATCTCTTTTGTTTTGTGTTACAAAGATAATGATTTTTTATCTCATTGTAAAGCTATTTCTGTGGCACTACACTAGTAACTTCTTCCCCAAAACGGTAATCCATCGTTTCCATTAATTGAATTGCTCGCTGTGACTGCCGTGGCTCCGGTATTGAAAATATCTGTTTTGAGTATGAACGGATGGAATCTAAATTACTCTTTATTTTGATAAGTAGCTGCTTTTCTGTAGTTGTAAGAAGCAGTTTACTAAATTCATAAAAGTTGTTATTAACAATATTATTTAAACTATCGAAGGCAGACTCATAGTGTTGGTGCCCTGTTATAATAAAGTCATTAGCCGGCATTAAGAGTTGAGTAATATGAAAACGTAAATTTCCCGATATGCCCCGCTTCACAGCTTCAAGTTCCATATTATCAAGGCTGGCGGTAACCTTTTTAAAACCTTGATAAGTAATGCCAATCATCCCGATAAGTAAAAGGAGTATAATTAAGAAAGGGAAAGCTATCTTTTTAGCAATGGTTGTTTGCATTTGCAGCTAACTCCAAAAAAATTGCTTAGGTTAAAAAAAATAATTGAGTTTATAAAAAAAAAGACGCGACTTACGTTATTATAATCTACCGAGGCACTGGTATACCCACACAGAAAAACAATAAGAAAGCGCGCCCAGTATTTGGACACAACAATCTTGCTTGTTCTTCGGTGTTTGAAAATTACCAGTTTTCGGTAGAGAACGCAGCAACCGCTATATCAAACAATTTGTTAAACTTGTTCTGTACTTTATAAATGATTCCTTTACTTTAAATGAAAATTATAAAATCTACTGTTAGCTATATGAGGGGATTAAATAATTCCAACGAGTAAGAGAACATTAACTAAACTGAAGATTAAAAACAAGAAATTAATAAGTTCTATTAGGATTAAAAGTGATTGTTTTCAGCCAGTAACGCAATATTTTTCAATCCTCATTAATTTTTAAATTTGACTAAAGAAGCCACATGGTTATTTTTAGCCATTTGCTCAAAAAAATGCATTTCTAACAACATTTTAACTTTGTTAAATATTGCCCTAAGCGAAGCAATTAAAGAAATGGCAGAATGGCACGATAATGGGAATATGTAATAATATCTATTTTGGAATACTTAGATTTTTGTTTTTAGGAGATGAAAAATGGCAAGTTTGGAAACACAGAAAAATGAGTCAACTGAGCTTTTACAATTAGTAAGTTTCTTAATTGGGAAGGAGGAGTTTGGCGTTGATATTGGATATGTTCAAGAAATAAACAGAATGGTACAAATAACAAAAGTACCAAATGCCCCCGATTTTGTTGACGGTATAATAAATCTACGTGGAAGAATTATACCGGTAATTGACCTTCGGCTTAAACTGGGTATGGGAAGAAAAGAACAAGACAAAAACACTCGAATTGTCGTTGTAGATGTCTCAGGCAAAACAGTCGGGTTTATTGTTGATGCAGTTACAGAAGTTTTAAGAATTCCATCTAATATTATAGAGGCTCCGCCTGATATGGTTACAGGTGTGAATTCAGAATATATTAAAGCTGTGGGTAAACTTGAAGACCGTCTGTTAATATTAATTGATCTTGAAAAAATTTTATCAAAAGAAGACAACGTTCGGTTGGAGATTGTGATGGAACCTGAAAATATATAGCAAAACAAGTTGCGAGTAAAGAGTTGAACAGGGTGAAATTATGTAATATTACAATTGAAATATTTTTATCGGTAGATGCATTAAACTATAAATGAAAATCTTCGATAATTGAGTTTTTAGTTGTTGGGGATAGTTCAAAAAAATCAGAAGAAGCAATGAAAGGTTTACTTGGTTTGATGTCTTGCTAAAAGTTGTTTGAAAATATTAATCGCATATTTGTACGGAACACTCCGGCAAGAATGAAGATGATGACCTTATCATTTTTTAACATTCACAAGTAAATTTAAGTATAATAAATATCAAAGGAGAAAGAGAATGAACTTATTCAGCAGCATTACAAAATCTATCGGTAGAAAAATCAGTTTTGGTTTTGTTTCAATTGCAGTCTTAATGGTTGGAATTGTTTTTTTAACCAAATCAAATGTATCTGAAATGTTAGTACCTTAACAGTAAAGTTCGTGTAATATTTGGCAGAATATTTAGAAATTGAAAGCGGGTACCAAAATTACTTCTTTAACAAGTTGTGCAGCCACGATAGCTTCTTTACCCAAAGCAGTAAGATAATATTTATAAGAC
>JAUXVN010000053.1 GCA_030684555.1 Ignavibacteria bacterium | reverse complement strand
TCACTACTTTCTGTGCAGTATTTCTCCCCGATATCAATTTATGTAATGCAGTTTTATTCATCATTATCTCTTTTGTTTTGTGTTACAAAGATAATGATTTTTTATCTCATTGTAAAGCTATTTCTGTGGCACTACACTAGTTGAGTAAAATCGCCCGAAGAACTTTTTATTGAAGACGATATTTCGTTTATGCTTGATGCCAAGTTTCTAACTTCGGTAGAAATTGTATTTAGACCATTTTCAAGCTCTATGACAGATTGATAGTCTATAACATTATTGTTTAATCTGTTTATGGTTGAGTTAATATCTTGAGCAGCCCGCTGAATATTTTTTGCGACATTCATTGTATTCCTACTTGCATCTGCAAGCGAACCTGTGAAACTAGTTATATCGGAATATGATATCCCCCCTGTTGAGGCTTCTGTAATTGGATCGAGTATCTGAATTGCTGTCACTCCCCCATATTCTAAATTACCAATGTTATTAAGTTGTCTTTCTATCATTGAAGAAAAACTATATGATGTTGACGAGACAGTATAAGCAATTTGAGAAATATTCTGCAAATTTCTTATGTATGTACCATTGAGTCTGCTAATGCTGGCTTTGTACAATAGAACTTTTATTCCCTTTTGTAAATCATCATTTAATGGTATGGAAGAATTATCAGTAGATTGGAGGAGTATTTTACCATTCATCATATAAGCAGTATATTCTCTCCCATCAATTTTTAGTTTGGAATTCATTGCGTAAAGGTTAACGCTTTTTAAGAAACTCATATTCGCATTAAAATTTGATGGTGAAGAGGGTCTTTTGAATAAAGATTGTACCGTAGTATTGTCATTAGTAAATAGTGATGTCTGCCGATCAATTATATTTTGAATTTCGGTAAACCTATGGTTTAACCCAGAGAAAGGGTTTTGAATACGGAGTCTTGAACCAATTATACCTGATAAATATTCTGTTGGATTTATTGATCTTATCGTCCTTTCTAAATTTTCATAATTATTCGAATTAGAAATTCTTTCTACAGCTTCTTTACCCCGATCCATCAACTTATTTAGAAACCCCTGGCCAAATATTGGAAATGAATAAAGAATAACAAACAATAGCACTGAACTTGTTTTTTTCATTTTCTATACTCCTTATTTGTGGTTAAATTATTTCCGAACCAAGAATAATGGTATTTCTTTTGTTTTTGGGACGGTTGGGTATACATTAAATACTGCATGACCCAATCCTCTAAATTCATACAGATTTAAGTTATTCTTTAATATTTGCAAAAACTACTCTCTCCGAAAATATTCGAGTTTTTTTTGTTTGTGGCGGTCGCGACCGTTCCCTACACATCGGAATATTTATTAAATTTCGAGAAACAACCCTAATAATTAAAAATGAATAATGATTTACCAATTAGAAAATTAAACCGTTTGAGGGAATATGATTATTCAAAGGGAGGTTATTACTTTATTACAATCTGCACTTTGGGTAAGGAACATTATTTCGGGAAGGTTGAAAATGAGATAATGATAAAAAATGATTTTGGTAATATCGTTGAAAAACAATGGCTTTGGCTTCATCAAAATTATCAATATGTCGAGTTGGATTATTATGTGGTAATGCCAAATCATTTACAATAGAATTTTAACAAATGAGATTGAGAAGACATTCGAAAAACAACCCGATATTGCTCACTATTATGGAAAGCACATCATCTGATTATTTTTTGTTTAATATAGAGTCAGATAATAGAGTATAAACAACAACTACTTTAATGGAGAATTTTTAAGCTTGCAAAAAAAAGGGAGCCGAAGCCCCCTTAATTTTACTTCATCAAAATCATCTTTTTAACTTTTCTGAAGTTTCCGGTTCCTCCTATTTCTTTTGCGTCTATGATGTAGAAGTAAATTCCGGAAGAGAGTCCGTCTATCTTGAATGATAATTCGTAGTATCCCGCTTTTTGTGATTCATTTACGAGTGATGTTACACGTTGACCCGTTATATCATACATCTCGATTTTCACTTCACTCTCAAACGGTAATCCATATCTAAGTGTTGTACTAGGATTAAACGGATTCGGGTAATTCTGCTCAATCAAATATTCTGTAGGAATGAGACCGGCAAATATCTCCTTTATACCCGTAAGTGTTGTTACTGTTGCGTAGTTACTTTGAGCTGATACGGTATCTAAATTAAACGCCCCTACCAAATAGCTGTATTTGACTGAATCTATTACTGTCGTATCTGTAAATGAGACAATATTCATGGATACAGTGTCAATGTAAGTAAGTTGATTACTACTTGTACTGTCACCTTCTTTTCGCACTATCGCAAACCCAAGTTCGTTAACCGAATTATCAATCCAACTTAAATCAACTTTACCAGGAATTGAGGCAGTTGCTTGTAATCCGGTCGGTGCAATTATAGATTTAATTTGTGTTCTAAAGTCCCAAACAGTTGAGTAATTACTATATCCTGCAACATTAATACTTCTGACTCTCCAATAATAAGTAGTTTTATACTGTAGAGTATCTACTTGCTTTAATGTATCGGTAATTGTACTATCGTTTATAATTATACCGGTAAATAGAGAATCAGCAGCTATTTGTAAATGATACTTTTCAGTATATGTAGTTTTATTCCATACCATTTGTGGGTTAATTCTTACCCATACCGTATTGTTCACCGGACTTACTAGCACCGGAATTGAGGGGAGCGGAACAATAGTTCTAAAGTTCGACCAATTTGTGAAATTGCCCCATCCGGCTTCATTTTCAGCCCTTACTCTCCAATAATAATTCTTATCATTTTCAAGTTGAATAAACTTTGTTGTATCTGTCAGCATTGAATCTATAGCTACAACTGTCCCTATCGTATCAGTTCCTACTTCAATCCAGTACTTAATTGCTAATTCTTGGTTGTTAGCTCTGCTCCATTTGAAATTAACTCCGGTCTGAATGTTTTGGGCATTGTTTTCCGGGCTAATTAATATAACCGTTGTTGGAACTCCCAACGTCTTAAATGTCCAGACTTCTGAAGTATCGCTTATTCCACCGATATTTTTTGCAAATACTCTCCAAAAGTGATTTGTTAGTTTTTCTAACTCAGGGAGTGCTTTGATTGTATCTGCAAGAGTTGTATCGGTATATACTACATTTGTAAAAGATTGATCTTTACTTACCTGAAGAGTATAGTTTTCGGCTCTGATTGAATTATTCCAAGTCAGTGTTATTGGTTGGATCAATCCAACACTATTATTTACGGGGGATGCGAGAATCGGTTTTGATGGTCTTTCAATTATCGTTCTGAACTTAAACCATGAAGTGAAATCACTCCATCCGTTTTCGTTACGAGCCTTCAATCTCCAATAATAATTTGTGTAGTAGTTAAAGCCCGAAATTATTTTGGTTGTATCGGTTAATGTCGAATCTTTATATAAGTAGTTGTTCGAGTTTGTATCCGGAGTAACCTCTAACCAATAATTGAGTATTGATTCAGGATTACCGGCGAGTATTCCATCGTTACCCGATTTACTATGACCCGACTTTTGAATTTGTGAAATAAACTCATCATTTTGATCTTCACTAATCAATTTGCTTCCTTTATTCGGAATCCCCTTAATCGGTTTTGCATTTAACATGAGTGTTTGTTCACCGCCTCGCTTCCAAACGAATTGAAGATTATTCATCGGTTGATTAACACTGTTGTTTGAAGGAAGAAGCGGTTCAACAACTAATGGTAAACCGAGAGTTCTGAAGTTCCATATAGCAGAAAATTCACTTGTGCCGCCGATATTACTTGCTCTAACTCTCCAGTAATATGTTTTAGTAAACTCTAATTGAGGTAATACTTTTACTGTATCGGTAAATGTAGAATCAATTAGAAGATGAGTGCTGAAGTTTGCGAACTCACTTACCTCGAGTCTATACTTTTCTGCACGGGGAGTTTTATTCCACTTTAGAGTGACCAGGTTCAATAGTTTAGTTGCATTGTTAAGAGGCAGAGCTAATATTGGAGTTGCTGGTTTCTCAATAATAGTTGTAGTTTGCCAAACACTTGACCAATCACCCCAACCCGTTTCGTTACCGGCTCTTACACGCCAGAAATACTTGGTCAGATAATTTAGATTGTTTACAGTTTTAATAGTATCTGTTAATGTTGTATCGTTAACCGTATAACTTCCGAATAAAGAATCACTAGATAACTGATATTGATATTTTAATATCGTTTCAATTCGCTCTAGCGGTTTTTTCCACTTGAATGTTAATCCGTTTACCGGCTGATAAATCGACTGATTATCAGGTATTACAAGTTCAACAGTGAAAGAACTTCCGAGTGTTTTGAAGTTCCAGACTTCACTCCATCCACTCTCTCCACCTATGTTTACTGCCTTAATCCGCCAATAGTATTGGGTGTAATCATTTAATCCTGATAATAGCTTTGACGTATCCGTTACACTTGAATCTATAAAAGCATGGCTAGTAAAGTTTGAGTTTAAGGAAATCTGAAGAATATATTTTTGGCCACGAAGAACTTTTAACCATTTGGCTGTTACAGGCAGAATTATGCCTTTACTGTCATTTATCGGTAATGCCAATACCGGGACTGTCGGTTTCTCGATTATTGTGGTCGTCTTCCATACCTCAGACCAATCTCCCCAACCAGTCTCGTTATTTGCTCTTACTCGCCAGTAATATGAGGTTAAGTAGGTTAAGCCATCCACTGTCTTTACTGTATCGGATAGTGTTGTATCATTTAATACCAGAAAATTAAAGAGTGAATCTGTTGATAGTTGATACTGATATCTCTGTATTGTTTCTATCCGCTCTTTCGCTTTTGACCACTTAAATACTAACCCGTTTATAGGTTGACTAACTGTGTTATTATTAGGTGTTACTAAACTACTTGAATACGGATTACCAAGTGTCTTAAAGTTCCATATTTCACTCCAATTACTCTCTCCACCAACATTTACTGCTTTAACTCTCCAGTAGTATTGAGTATAATCTGATAACGGTGGTAATAATCTTGTCGTATCCGTCAGAGTGCTATCATTTACTACTAGATTGGCAAATTGATTATCGGTTGATAACTGTAATATGTATTTCTCTACTCTCAGTGAAGTATTCCATTTTGATGTTATCGGATTGAGTAATCCTTTACTGTCATTTATCGGTAATGCCAATACTGGAACTGTCGGTTTCTCGATTATTGTTGTCGTCTTCCATACTTCAGACCAATCTCCCCAATCCATCTCGTTAGTTGCTCTTACCCGCCAGTAATAATTTGTTAGATAGTTTAATCCGTTTATTGTTGTTGTTGTATCTGTTAATGTTGTATCGTCTACTACAAAATTTCCGAAAAGTGAATCTGTTGATAACTGATATTGATACTTCAATATAGTCTCTATTCTCTCTTCCGGTTTTGTCCACTTAAATACTAACCCGTTTATAGGTTGACTAACTGTGTTATTATTAGGTGTTATTAAGCTACTTGAATAAGGATTGCCTAATGTCTTGAAGTTCCATATAGTTGACCACGCGCTGCTCCCTCCTGAATTTGAAGATAGTATTCTCCAAAAATATTTGGTAAAACTAGTTAAGTCGCCAAATATTTTAGATGTGTCCAGAATTGCATTATCTAATACAACTGATACGAAAGCTGAATCAGTTGATAATTGTAGCCTATACAGATCCGCCGTAGGGGATTTGAACCAGTTAAAAGTTATTGGTAACAATAAATTTGTGATATCATTTGTAGGTTCGCTCAATTGTGGAGTTTCTGGGGCTTTAATTATTGTTGTGAATGAATAAGCAAAAGACCAACTGCTAATACCTGCTTGGTTAATCGCTCTTGTCCGCCAATAGTATTTTGTCAAATAATCAAGGTTGGTCATATGGTGCATTGAGTCTAAAATAGTTGAGTCATTAAAAATAATATTGGTAAAATTCATGTTTTTTGATACTTGTATGTGGTATCTATCGGCAAATTCAACCTTCTTCCACTTACAATAAACATTGACAAGCTGATTAATTGAGTTGTTTGAGGGCTCTACCAAGAATGGGGTTTGTGGAATTGGTACCGAAGTGGTAAACTTCCAAATTTCAGAATAATTACTTTGTCCTGCAAGATTTTTTGAACTTACTCTCCAATAATATGTTGTCAAAGTAGCCAAATCCGTAAACGTCTTCATAGTATCAAAAACAAAATCGTTAAAGATTAGTTGAGTAAATGAATAATCCAAAGCGAGCTGAAGATTGTAACTCGAAGCATTTGGGGTCCGAAACCATTCAAGGTTTACGGTGCTAGATACGCCTGTTGTATTGTTGGCAGGTGCGGCAAGAACAGGTTGTGAAGGTACCATGGTCCGAAGAATTGTAATCATCTGTTCAGTGGTTCTTCCCCCCCTATCGGTTGCTCTTAACCTAATTAATGTTTCCGCTTGGGTTAAATTAATTAATTGCGAAAAGCAAGTGTCATTAGTGATAGCTAATTGTGAGAAGTTCGTCCCATCAAGACTGAATTCAGCTGAAGAAAGTCCAATCAGGTCATTTACAAAACCACTAATATTTACTGTATCATGGATTGTGCGAAAACCTGCAGATGGGTATTTCACCGAAATTGAAGGGCCGTCATTATCAAATGGTGCATAGAGAAAAATTGAACTGTTGCTACAAGCGGCAATCAAATTATTTTTACCCCAGCTAACACCGTAAATTGGTCCACTTGCTACAAGATTATATTCCTCAATTCCTGTAGTATAATCTACAATTTTTAAGAATCCATTATTTCCGCTGCATACAAGTTTACTCCCATCAGGTGACCAGCTTAAGGAATAATAGGTGTTGTTATTGACCGATAATGTATATTCATAAATCGGTGTTTGATTATTGACATTAAAAACGAAAAGACAATTATAACCCGTATACGACCGACCAATAACAGCTAATTTAGAACGATCGGGGGAAAATGCAGCTGTAGACTTATTTGCTCTTCCAAGGCTATATTTCCATAGTTGCTGCAAAGACGTAGTGTTATATAGATAAATGTCATAATCTTGTACAACCGCCAGATAATCACCGCTCCACTCAATCGAGGTAATATATTTATCCGTAACTGTTGTATTAATAAATCGATTTGTCCCGCCTGTGTAAAATTTAATCTGGTTCCTCAAACCAGTAAAACCATTACTCATTACAAAATCCTTCTCATCTGATTGATCCCACCATGAAAGTGAGTATATTCTTGTACTGCTAGGGTTACCCACTTCAGTTTGTTGTTGTTGTTCGGTATTATATGTATACCACACCGGATTATCTGTATTTCTGCCAAAGATAATATTTTTGCCCGTTTTTGAAAACGAAACAGTCTGAGTCCAGTTTGGGGTTGAATACAATTCCGTAAAAGAAGGTACTTTAAATAATTTTCCAGGCATACTAGCGAGATATTTTCCATCCGGAGACCAGCGAATATTTGGTTCTGTTACATCTAACCCAACAGGGCCAGATACCGGTATAGTTAAAAATGATTGCACGTTAGGCAACAATCCGACCATAACTGTTAAATTGTACATTTGAGAAGTAGGTCCGACTTTAATGTTTATTTTGGCTGTACCACTCTGTGTGAAGGTCAACAAGGGTAATTGTTCCATGCGACCGCATCCATATCCCCCATTCCCGAGAATATTTGCTATTGCTTGAGTTCCGTTTTGAAAAGTTCCAATATCAGTTTGAACTGTGCAAATTATGGCATCAACACACGCTCCTGAAGCCGTTAAAGTGACATAAGGATTAAGTTCATACACAACATTTGTTGCTGTTTGGCTTATTATTCTACTTGTCATTTTGATTGTATAAGTATTTGATCCGGCAGAATACACATCTACATTAACAGAACCATTTAGGTTGTTATTTGTTTGCACTTGTATTGCCGCCAATCCTATACCACTCGGAGAATATACTGAAGTCGCTACCCCACTTGAATTAGTTGTAGCAGTCCCCGGCGTACAACTTCCTCCAGGACCTGTCATTGGCGGAGTAAATTGGACCTCAACACCACTTAGCAGTTGTCCGGTGCTATTTTTAACTGTTGCGTAAATGGTGGAAGATGAAACTCCATTAAATGGTATTGAACCAGGATCTGCACTTAAAGTTAGTGAGGAATTACCGGCAGGATTAACAATTAGATTGATTTGAGAATTGCAACTGATATATCCTGTTTTGGATGCCGAGATACTTATGGGATATGTTCCCGAGTTATTTGGAACGGGGAAGGATTTATTGTAAACACCATTGCCGATTTCAGAACACGTATGTGTTGTTCCATCCAAGATAAAACTCACATTGGCACCCGTGAGTTGATTGGACAAAGTAACGGTTAAAGTTGCGCTTGAACTGGGGGAGTAACTAGTTTTATCGAGCTTTACATTATCAAAGGAAAGCGATTGAGGTGCGGGAACGAAGTTAGGGGTTATGGTATATGGGTTTTGCCATGTTGTACTGCTTGCATGCCCTACCAGTGTTATACCATACGAGCCTGCGGGTAACTCTCTAGAAAAAGTAAAAGGTAATGAATTTAGACTGCCGTACGTAATCGCGTTACCCGAACCATCTGATAAAATATATGTATCTATTCCTGATAGAGACCCGGTGAACGTAAATTTCAGTGTTCCGGATTGTTGCAGGGTTACTTTGTAATAATCAAAATCTCCAAAATTGTAATTTGTCCGATGAGTGATAAATCCCAAATAAGTTTTGTCAAAATAAATATTGTAATTTGATGAATAATTACCGGGTTCATCTAATGCACGAATTAATGTATAGATATCATTAGGTTCATCTTGGTGAATTTTATTAGTATTAACAGTATCTCCGATTGTTCCCATTTCATCCCAAGGGTACTGTCTATCTGCTCTGACGGCAATATCTCCGCCTGTTCCAGACAAATTTGACACAGCCCAACAATAATTGATTGATGTCGGGAGGTTTGAAACATGGTTACTCATTCCATTGATAGGAATTATATCTATTTGTCCATTGGCATTAAAATCAGTTTCATAAAACTGTGTCAAAGATTCACCCTCGTTTCCTCCAAATAAAAATATACCATCATCCGGAGGGTCGCCATATGGTGGAGATGGCGCGTTACCGATAAGCCACCCATAGTTGTATCTTAAATCCCTCATACCAGCCTGCCGGTTGTCTAATTTCGGTTGAGCTGTAAACCAATTGTTAACTTCATCTGATTTTGCTCCTAAATGTGGCGTACCTATTGTCACTACTTTTGCTATATCCTCCTGATAATAAACAGATTGAATATATTGTCTAATGCTGAGTCCGCCCATCGAATGACCAACTAAGATAACCTTAGATGCACCGGTTGCTGCTTTTACAGCCTCAATAGCTTTTTTTAAGCCCCAACCTTGTTTGGCAATTGAGGCTTGGTTGCTCATACTGGAAAGGTTCCACAAATTTGTCAAAAAATGAGTTGAGGGCAAAGTTCCGAACTGACCTCTCGTAACGGATATTGAGGTTGTCCCTACACTTATTACTTGTAAGAACTCATTTTCTATCCTCAAAATATCTCCAATGAAATATTCTCCAGGCCTTATCGCAAAAATAGGGATGTTTGTTTCATTTGGCAATAATATGGCTGTGTTATAGTACGGATCATAAGGATAGTCGGGATTATTCGTATTTGAATATCCGGATGCATGTGTTGCAAAGTTTACTGTATAAAAATCACCAATATTAATATTAGTTGTAAACAAATGGACATCATTTTCCTTTGTATCAGGCGCTGCCGGGTTATTCCTCTGGTAATCGAGAGTAATATTTAAATTCCCTCCAAAGCGTAAACCTTTTGATTCCAAAAATGTTTTCATATTATTTTCACCCTCAGTCCAAATCCGACTATTAGAACATATCCCGTGCACAAAAATAATTGGATAAGGTAACTGAGGCGATTGACTCCAAAGAAGTGTAGAAGCAAGGAAAAGAATTAGGAACGAACTTTTAGACATAAGAAGCCTCTTATCATTTATTTATTTAACCCCTTAGAAATTCGATTTGTTTTCTAGGAGTTGAAGTTAGGTTGTATTAAGTAAAAATTGGGATAATGAATATTCGGTAAACAAGAACCCAAAAACGATTTCCATTAAACAGTGTATTTTCACTTTCATGAATTATTTTACTTTTTTACCTGGTACGTTTTTGTGTTCATATTCTTTAACAAAATTTGATTTATGATCACGCGCATATTTTAATACATAACCCCCGGCATAATCACCACAACGAATACAATCATAACTAACACCTTTTATAGAAATTCCTGTTTTATCCAAAAAGTACAGCCCGTCTTCCCCAACCCTAAATTTTAAAATCACATCATCTCCAAAATCAACATTTACCCAACCCACGCCATAATTATCTATCACCCCAGGTGTATCAAAGCTAATACTTATTTCACTTTCCTTCGTATAGTTATCGTTCTCCGTTTTAACTCCACCTGATGAAACGACTGATCTATTGTTAGAAGTGGAAACAGTTTTTCTGTAAAGCGGAGATTCTCCAACTAAATAAAGCATCGCATTTCCTGGAGAATAACTTACATATACTTGTACGTTTTTTATATTTGATCCCAAATCGGACACAACTGAACTTTGAAGATATTTAGTAGAGGAACATCCGATTATAAATAAAAAATTAATGCAAGCAAGAAGAATTGTTTTACTCATAAAATTATACCTATAATAGTTCTAAATTAAATAACGATTATACACCCTGAAGCAGAACATGTATGTGTTCTGCTTAAATATAAAAGACACCAAAAAATAATTGTATAAAAACAATCTTTAGCAACCATAGTTTTGTTGAGATTCAAGGGCATCTCATCTCAAAATAAACTGCTCATAATTGTTAATATACTTCACTCGAGTTTTTGTTTCCATCATTGCCATCTGTTTTAAATACAGTACCTTGTTAGGAACGTTTATTCGTTAAGGCAATGTAGCCACAACAATTACTCCTGAAGATTTTGAGGTGTCTGCAGATTGTGATCGAACCGCAAACGAACGTAGCTTATATGTATACGTTGTTTTTGACACTGCAGACAAATCAGAATATGAATTGGAAGTAATATTAGATATTACTCCTATTTGTTGATAACTCCCAACGGTTGTACCAGAACCCAATGCTCTTTCTACTATATACCCATTGTACCAAGAATCATTGCCCGTTATATTTATCCAGTTTAGATCTGTTTTAATCGGAGAAGAACTAACCGTAGCTGTCAGGCTTGTTACATCAGCAAGACTTGGAGTGTTAATGTTAAGCCGTTGTGTATTCGGTTGCAACCCATTATAACTACCATCGTCAGCAATCGAAAGTATAAAATAGACTGTTTGATCTCCTGGGTAAGTTGATAAAGTATATTGGTGTGAAGTAGAGGGTAAAAGATTCGTTAAGAAATACCAGTAAAACGAGCCCAGATAAGCAATACGAAACCCACTTAAAAATTGTTCGTTATCTAATGTTTGCCACGTTAAGATAGCTGAATAAAAATTTTGAAAAGTAAATGTTGAGGTAGATGACGGCGGATCTATAGCATTCACAAAGGAGGAAGACACGCTACTAGAAAACTCGCTTAGTTTGCCATGATATGGAATAGATCTAAGTTTGAAGGATACAGGACCTTCCACATCAGATTGAAGGATTTCTGAAGTTATAGTCGGAGAATAACGACGAATCCTAACTTCGTTTTGGTACAAATCGACAAACTGATAAAGATTCAAATCTGAAGGGGTCCAATTTAAGATAATTCTTTTGCCTGACGCTCGCTTTATCGAGATGATGGAGGGCGCATTACTGGTATATAATATTATTCTACCAAGATGATTAATATGCCCTCCCAAAACATTAATGTCTTTATTGTATGAAGCCGCCCACAAATACCCCAAATCGGGGAAATCAATATCATTTGAACCCTGAGGAACATTTTCTAAAAAGAAGTATCCTTTTGTGTCGCTTTTGGATGATTCCCCCGTTCCAAGTACGATTGTTTTATTAGTAATTGGTCTGCCGGATTCGTCTTCCATAAATCCACTAACACAACCATAACCAGATGCAGGAGTCTGCACAACTTTTACTGTTGTCTTACCAGAAGATTTATTCTGTGCATGAGTTATGGTAAGTTTAATTTCATAATTTCCTAGCGTACTTGGAGCAGTCCAAATCGTTTGTTGTGAATTGCTTGATGAAAATGTCCCTTGGTTACACTCCCACTGATATAAAATATCACTTTTTGAATCTTGACCATTGAAATAAACATCTGTAGAAAGCACAACTCTGTCATTTTTTGCAACAATAGGGGGGGTAGCCTCTATTGACTTAATTATAAAAACAGTTTGCTCTTCAGGTGCCGTGGGTTCTTTACATCCGAGGAATATCATAGGTATAATTAGAATTAGAAGTAGAAACGTAATGACTTTCATATAGTTGCCTTTTTATTTAAATTAAACTAGTTATCAAGTATTAAAATTCTTAATACCCAAATGCCCAAGTTCTGACTCTCAAATTTCGAGATATCCTACCCCCAACAAGAGAACAAATTCTAATGTGCTGTCTTATGAAGCAAGTTCGCCTTAATATTCATGGACCGTATGCAAACATTCTCCTCATGGTTTCAAGCAAATCCATTATCTTTTTAATTAATATTTACAAAAAACAGTCTCTCCGAAAACGTTTTGTTTTTTTGTAGGGAACGGTCGAGACCGTTCCTTGTGTTTTTAGGGGGATGTTTATGAATAAGTATTTTGCATATGGGTTAAACAAATCGGAACAGTCGCGACTGTTCCCTACATTAATTGCAATGTAAGAGAAAAAACGGAACGGTCACGACCGTTCCCTACATTTTGGATTGTTTCACTAGGAAATAATTCATTGAATTAATACTTCCTTTTTTTATGTTTGTGTATGCAAAATCATAAAACTATTGAGTTGCTCCCCATTTTTAATCTCATTTTATCGGGAAGAATTGGGCAGAGGGAGATTAACTCCTTTGTTGAGTATTGTTATAGATTAGCTGTAGGAAGTGCCAAACATCATCTGCAGAAAAACCCCAATATTTACTACAATTCAGAGATTAAAGCGACCGATTTAGCCGTTGATGCTGTTGCAGATCTCTTTTCAAGCGGGAATGAGTCACCATACGCTCAGCTTATTTCATCTTATAATAATTGGCAACCTGAAATAAGAACCGAAGAGGAAGCTGCTTTTTTTATCAATTCATTGGTAATTCGGAAAGTTTATCAGCAATATCAGACAGCATTATCGTATTATGATCCCTTCTATACAAAAATATTACATTCTGTTGACTACCTGATTAAAAAAGAAAACTGTATAAAAGATTATTATCTTGGTTCATGTTTTATTTGTAAAGTGAAGATTACAGAGATAAATACTTTCTTTATAGACGACAGTTCGTTTGAAGTTCTTCCTGCATCACTTTTTATTGATAGGAAAATGATGCTTCAGAATATCTTTTCACATTTATCCGGTGACTTAGGGTTTTACCCCGCAATACCAATGCATCCCCTTATCCAAAAAATAAAGCATATAGATTTAAGTGATTTTGTCGTCGACGAGTGTGGCGAGATTAATATTTCTTTTTCTGCAAACGAAGTAATTGAATCATCGATACAAAAAACTATTACAAAACTTGAGCAATCATATGTTCAAAAAGGAAAAATATCTTTAGAAGTAAGCGAGATCTTTAAACGTTCCTTATTTGAAATGGGAGAGGATTTAAAAGATGGGGGATTAAAGCCGAATCTTTATTATTATGTAGAGCAGGTCACCTCAGTGATATCAAAAGAAGAATTTCATAATAAGTATCATAATATTTTTGAGTATTTAACCAAGATATTCAAACAAAACATAGCGGAAGAACTTAAGCAGACGATGTGAAGTTTAAAATGTTTGATAAATAAAGATATATTGGTAATTGTATTTAAACAAAATTAGAGAGCGCAACTTTAATTATTCTCTGCGTTATTTCGGAGGAGACGAAATTTAGAACTATACATAAGAAAGATAGTGCGAATAGAAATGATAACAGAACGAGAAATATTTAACTACATATTTTATAGAGAAAGAGTAACTGATAAAATAATTAGTGAGATTGTTACTAACAAACTTTATGATGAAGCAGTTCATTTTTATTCTGAGTTAAAGAATGAAATTGTACAGAATGTAAGCTTAGAGGAAAAGAAGGCGCTTGTTGCCAAAATACCAATCTATAAGTTTATTCGTAAGTACGAACTCCTTCCTGTTACTACGAATAACAGTTATAATCATATGCGTTTAGCCGCGTGTTCTGAAGACAATGAAGCCAGAGTTACAACAACTTCTTTTTTTTCGGAGACTAAAGAGTTTTTATGTCGAATTGTTTCAACACCCACCCAAAAACTTCTTTATTGTTTTTCAACCGGTGAAGAGGAACTACGAGAATGTAGTCTCACATTACAGCCGGGAGGAGCTAATTATATTTGTAAATTCAATTCTGATCCGCTCGAGATAAAAACTGATATGTTAATTGAAAAAATAGTTATAGAAGTTCTCTAGTAGACACCTACAATATTTCCTTCAACAAAACGAAATATCATTCTTAAAACAGTATGCAAAAATGTTTTGTCCTATCATTTAATTTGCAAATAAAACGAGAGACCTCTTAATTTGTACTATACAAAATCAGGCAATCCATTAAAATGGGAACTAGAAAAATACAATCCCTCAAATCTATTAATGTAGGGAACGGTCGTGACCGTTCCGGGTGTCTTTCTAATTTTATAACTGAATAAAAAAATGAAACCTCACATAATCGAAAAAGAAATTATAAAACTTTCCCCACAGCAAGAGAAAATGATAGCGAGTGGTTGGGGAGAATCTGTTGTCAGTGATACGGAAGTATTAAAAATTGTTTATTCCTCCGGAGAAGTTAAAGTACGTGGTTACATTGCATATCCAAAATTATTAAGTAAAGAGAAAATACCATGTATAATTTGGAACAGAGGCGGAGCACTAAATCGCGGATATATCGATGAATTCAATGCACGCGGGATGTTCGGACTTATGGCAAGTTGGGGATACTTTGTTATGGCAACAATGTATCGAGGCAGTTATGAAAACGATGGGAAAGAAGAATTTGGAGGTGTTGATGTTGATGATGTTCTTAATTTAATTCCCCTTGCCAATGAGTTTGTATTTGCCGATACAAATTTATGGGGAATAGAGGGGTGGAGCCGTGGTGGTTTAATGACATACCTCGCATTAAAAAGAGATAACCGTTTCAAGTGTGCGGTTCTTAATGGTGCTATTGCAGATATGAGAAAGAGCCTTAGCGGTGCAAATAGGATTCATGATTTGTTTGATCATATTTTTAATCAACCGATTACAGAAGAAGAGTTAGATAAACGATCTCCAATTCTTTTTACAAAACATCTTCCGCAAGAGACAAAATACTTGCTTCTTCATGGTGGTGCTGATGAAACTATTTCACCAATTCAAACGATTGATATGGCAAAGAAATTTTCAGAAGAAAGAAAAACTTATAAATTAATCATTTATGAAAATGGGGATCACTTTCTGAAATCTTACAGAAAAGAAGTTGATGAAGAAAGAAAATTCTGGTATGCTAAACATCTAAAATAAAATAGGAATTTCAATGGGCGAAACAACAATACCGGACGGCAATATTTTTGCAAACCTCAATATCAATTTTGAAAAAGAAATCTTTGAAGATATTGTTCAGCAAAAAAATGTTAAAATCGGAAGGATTATTTCATCGGGACAAGCCACTCCTCCGGGTGAATGGTATGATCAAAAGCAGGATGAATGGGCTATACTTATTCAAGGCGAAGCTGATCTTCTACTCGAAGGAGATGATAAACCAATGAAGTTAAAAGCGGGTGATTACATCTTCATTCCCGCACATAGAAAACATCGCGTTGAAATGACTAAAGAAGGGGAAGCTTCAATCTGGATTGCAGTGCATATTTATTGATAGATGAATGGATGTTAAGATTATTTCTAAATCATTCAAACCAAATTACTTCAAACTTTGCAAGCGTAGCCATTTTCTCTCTATTCAATTGTAAATACTTGCCATCGAAGTTGTAGTTGAGTGTTAATTCAAGAATTTTGAAAAACTCGGTTTCTATTTCCATATCCGGGCATGCTTTAAGTGTAGAGGTAATATTAGAAAATGAAATTCTATTACCCGCTTTTATTTCGAATGAACCAAAAAATGTATTGCAACTTCCGAATCCGTTAACTCTGCTCTCTTCTTCCTTAAAAATAATGTGAGTTTCTTTTTGTTGATTTTCAGACATCTTAACCGGTTTGCCCATAAGTTCAATTAACTTAAAATATTTTCCGGTCAGTTGTAAATCGTTCTTATCAACATGATCGGTCGATACATTGGAATTCGAACATCCCATAAAAACAGTTATGATAAAAACAGAAACAAATAAAGATATTTTCATATTAGTAACCACTTATTACTTATCGATTTTGTTAAGAATGTATTTGTCGAACAAAGATTTTAGTTGTTTATAATAGAACTCTAAAATCCTTTTGTATCAGCTTTAATCATCTGCCAAACAGTTAAAAGGATGATTTGTAAATCGAGTGAGAATGTCCAATTTTCAATATACCAGATATCATGTTCTATACGCTTAATGGTTCTGATTCTTTGTTCTTCTTCATCAAGAACATCACCGCGCAAACCATGAACTTGCGCCCAGCCCGTGATTCCGGGACGCACTAAATGTCGCAATTTTATTTCATCATAAAGTTCTGTGTAAGCATTATTAAAGGCTATTGGATGAGGGCGTGGACCAACAAAAGACATATCACCAAACAGCACATTAAATATTTGGGGAAGTTCATCCATGTTTGATTTGCGCAAAAACTTTCCGATTCCGGTTACGCGCAGGTCATCTTTGGTGGTTGGGACGAATGATTTCTTGTCGGAGTTAATATACATTGTTCTGAATTTATAACATTTAAATATTTTATTATTCTTACCGATACGGTCTTGTACAAAGATTGCAGGTCCCTTTGAAGATGTTTTTATTAATAGAATAATTAATGGAAACAGCCATGAACAGATAAATATTATAATCGCAATGGCGAAAAAAAGATCAAATGATCGTTTAATAAAACGCCATTGAAATTCATCTAATGGTTCTTGTCTGACAGTGATGATGGGGAAATTTCCCATCATATTTAATTGGAATTTTTTAGAAATGAATTTGAAATAATCCGGAATGATGTGTGTCCTTACCGCATTTGTATTACAAATTTTAATAACCTCATTAAGTTTATCAGATGCATAAGCCGGCAGTGCTATTATAACTTCATCAATTTTATTATTTGTTAGAATTGATGAAAGTTCGCCGGTGTTGCCGAGCAGCATTGATTTATTAATTGAATTATCATCATCAACAAAACCTAAAAACTGCAAACCAAAATCGGGATTGTCATTCAACAACTTAGAAAAATTATTTCCAATTTCTCCAGCCCCGATTATTATAGTGTTACGCAAATTTTTCCCTTTTGATCTTAGGGAAGAAAGGAATTTTCTAAAAAGAACAGTTCTCATTGAAACGAGAAAAAAGATTCCAATCGAATAAAAAACTATAAAGTTCCTTGTGAAAAGATCTTCCTTAGCAATAAAAATGAAAACCACGGAAACCATAAGTTGTATAAAGCTGTTCTTTGCGATATTTATAAACTGAAATGATAAATATCGCAATCCCGATTCATCGTAAAATCTAATTATTGCGGATGAAAAATACCAAACGATGTTTAACATTAGTAAAAGAATAAACATGTAGTTGCGTGATGTCAAAATATCAAACGATTGCGCAAGTGAAGCGGCTGTAATAAAAACACAATTTATAATCAGCAGATCAATCAGCAGGCGTAAGTTTTGCAAAGAACGTTGATTAACAATCATATTAATTAAGTCCTTTTAAGAAAATCGTCATACTTGGATTTGACATATTCATCAATCTCTTTTTCAAAGCGACTGCGTGAAAATTGTTGTGCAGTTTGTGAAATAATTTTGGGATCAAATTTGTCTGAAGTTTTTTCAAACTCTATAATTGCTTTTTGTATTGAGATTTCATTCTGTTCGGAAAAATGAATTCCGTTTACACCATGAATGACTGTCTCGGCAGTACCGCCATAACCAAGAGCGATAACCGGAGTTCCACATGAAAGAGCTTCAACAACTGTTATTCCAAAATCTTCGTTAGCTGCAAAAACAAAAGCTTTTGCTCTCTGCATCATATCAGCCAAAACTGAGCCTGACTGATAACCTAAAAATTCAATATTCGATGTAGAAATACTTTTCAAACTGTTCATCTCTGGTCCATCGCCTATGATTATCAGTTTCTTATCCTTCATTTTAGAAAATGCTTTTACAATAATATCAACTTTTTTATATGACACTAATCGGGATGCGGTTAAGTAGTAATTTTCCTTTTTTTCACAAAGTGGAAATTTATTGACATCAACCGGAGGATAAATTACATCAGCATCGCGTCTGTAAACTTTTTTGATCCTTTGGGCAACATACTTTGAGTTTGCTATGAAGTGATCAACACGGTTTGAAGAAATAACATCCCATATTCTAATTTTGTGTAGAAAATATTTTACAAAAAAAGCTTTAATCCCTTTTTCTAATTTTGCTTCTTTCATATACTGAAAATAGAGATCCCATGCATAACGCATTGGAGTATGACAATAAGCGATGTGAAGTTGGTTGGAATTATTGAGTACTCCTTTTGCAACCGCATGAGTACTGGAGATTATTATGTCATATGGAGAAAGATCAAATTGCTCAATCGCATATGGAAATAGTGGAAGAAGTGAGCGGAATATTCTTTTGGAGAACGGAACATTTTGTATGAATGATGTTCTCGGTATTTTCCCTTTTAAAACTTGATTCAGCTCCTCTTCGGATAAATAATTTGCAATAGCAAATACATCAGCATCCGGATAAAGATTATTAAATGACTCAACACATCTCTCAGAGCCTGCATAACCATCAAACCATTCATGAACTATAACATATTTAGGCAACTATTATTCCCTCATTAGAAAAATTTATTTTGCATTAATACTAAAATAGAGTTTTTCAGTCAGCTCTGCCATTCTTTCAATCGTAAAATTATTGCGTACTCGCTCACGGGATGCAAGTGAGAGCGAAATCCATAATTGTTTATTATTTCTTAATTCGATTATTTTGTCTGCGGCAGATTCAGGTTTTTCAAGATCAAACAAATATCCCGTCAACTTATCGAGAACGGCATCTTTATTTCCTCTTACATTTGTTGCAATAACCGGAACACCAAACGACATAGCCTCTAAAACTGAAAGTGGAAGCCCTTCCCATCGCGAGGTAGATAAATAGACAAATGCGTTCTGATAATATTTTGTAAGATCTTTTTGAAATCCATGAAATATAAAGCGATCATTGACCAGAGAATTTTTAATGCTTTCTTTAATTTGTGATTCTCCTTGACCGCTGCCGACGAAGTGAAATTCAAAGTCGTTTAGTAACTTTCGTTTAAGCAATTCATTTGCTATTTCAATTATTAGTTCGCTATTCTTAGAATAATCAAATCGGGTTACGGTTAGTATTCTAAATGGAGATTGATAATTGTGGTCATTGTTACTTTCATCCGGATAAAATACTCCATTTTCGATTACAACGATTTTCTTTTTATTAATTAGTGATAATGATACACAAGTTTCGTATTCACCTTTGGAAACAGTTATCGCTTTTGAAGTAAATAGTGAAAGGAGTTGTTCTATTTTAATATATAGAAAAGTTGAAACCCCGGAGTATTCGGCAATATGAATTCCATGAAACGTGTGAATGCACTTTGTTCTGGTAACAGCCGCCGCTAAACGGGAGTAGATTCCGGCTCCCTTGCCGTGTGAGTGAATCAATTTTATTTTATTCTTTCGAATAAAAAAAATAATTTTCTTTAAATAACTTAATTTAAATTCTCTATGTGGTATTTGAAGAATTCTCTCTTCACCAACAAAATCACAAAACTTTTTGAAATATGGTTCATCCGTTGGTGCGGCGATATATACTTCAATATTCTTAGATAGATGAATGACCAAATTGAGTAAATGCTCGGGTCCGCCGCCATAATCAGCGCGGGCAGTAATCATCAATATTTTAAGCTTCTCACTCAATATGATTTCTTAATGTAACTGCTTTTATATTATCAAGAATTGAACCGAGACCGGCAATTAAATAATTTAGAACGTGATAACTGTTCCTTAACATCAAAAGGAAAAAACCTTTGTTGCGATAATATTTGTATGTTGGAATCTCATAGTTGTTTTTTTCTGCAAGGTATTTAATGTTGTTTTGTTTGACTTCCCAGTTGCCCGAAAATTGATTTTTATGGACGCGATAATATGTTTGAATTCTTGGCAGGAAACAGAATGTTCCAAGATTTCCAAGTCGTATCCATAAATCATAATCTTCAACTTTAAGTTGAGGGTCTTCATCAAATCCACCAACACTTTTTATTTTTTCGCTTCGCACAATAACTGTTGAAGTCGGAATGCAGTTTCCGTTTTTAATAAGTTCCTCTCTCGTTAGAGCTTTTCGATTTAACAAGGGGAGAACTTCAAAAAAGGGAGAAAATATATTTACATCGCCGAATGTAATGCTCATTGAATAGATTAACACAGAACCCGCACATTCAATAAGTTTTGTCAACTGTAATTCGATTTTGTTTTCAACCCAAACATCATCCCCATCAAGAAAAGCGATAAACTCTCCCGATGCTTTACTTATGCCAAAATTTCTTGGTACAGAAGGACGACCCGCATGTTCAATAATGTGAAAAGAAATTCTTTTATCACTAAGTAATATGTTTTCAACAATTTCCCTTGTTCGGTCGGTTGAATCATCGTCAACTACAATAATTTCAAGATTCTTGTATGTTTGGTTGATAACGGAGTTAAGAGTTTGTTTTATAAAACTTTCGCAATTGAAGGTAGTAATAACAACCGATACTAAAGGTTTTGATAACATATTACACTTGTAATTTTGTTAATTCGAAAATTCCACAGCCGTAATGGCAGCCGCAATTATTTTTGATATTTGATTCATCTAAATTGTAATCGAGAAACAATTCATTTTTATCATTGATGTATGAGAACGAATCAAGTATATATTTATTCTTAAAGAAGTCAAGCAAGTAAGTGATAGAAAAAACACGGTGCGCATCAAACTCAATTCTTTGATTACCGATTGGAGTTGCAAAATAGAATTTGCCGTTTGTTTTCAATACTTTGTGAATATTGTTAAGTCCTTTAATATGACCATTATAATCAAGTTTATCGCCATATCTTCCTAAGCCGAAATGTTCAATTGCATGCAAGCATGAAATAGAATCACAATAATCAATTAGCGGAAAATTTTGTTCTGTTAAGTCTGCTTTAATAAATTTTATGTTTGGCAAATCGGTTGAAAAACTTCTAATATCAAAAATTTCTATTTCACGAAACGATGCGACATGCGCCACGAATCCATCTATACGTGAACCTATATCAACGTGTTTAACGGGATTATTTTTAAATACTTTTCCGGCAACAACAACATCCTGATAAAAGTAATGAAGAGGAAGTGAACCGGCTTTGTCAAATCGATCACTCAAACAAGGGTACAACTCGGTGATGGGAAATTCATTATTACTGTTTAAGGTGGCAGCCTTAATCTTTTTATAATTCGATAAAAACGCCGGTAAACCTTTTAACGCAAGTATGAAAGATTTTATATCGATTCCGGAAGTCTTTAGTAATTGATTTAATTTCAAAGTTGACTACTATTTATTAAACATATTATTTATAAGTTGACTTAAATATTTTTGTGCAGAGTGCTCATGTGTCGAGCGTTCGTAACCTTTATTTGCTATACTTAAACGTAGTTCATCATTATTCAGAAAGAACTTGATTTCATCGGAAAGATTATAAACGTCTTCATAAACGGCGATTTCTTTATCTATTTCATAAAAAAGATTTAATCCCGGGATAAAATAACTCAATTGAAATCCTCCGCAAGCATTAATCTCAAAATGCCGTCCTTTAACCTGCTCTTTGTTTTTTTTATTTAAGAGAATATGCTTTATTGCTCTCCATGAATAGAGTGAATTGAATAAAAGTCCGATATCATTACTTATTCCGTTCGATAAATTCAGATTAATTTTTGATTGATTGAAAACATCTACCATTTCATCTTGCGAAATAAAACTGTAATCACTTCCCCAGCCGCGTCCAAAAACCTTTATGTTGATACCATCTTTAAGTAATTGATTAACAATCCACTTTCTTAAAGGGCTGTAACCGCCTACAAAGCTTACATCATATTTAATTTGAGTTTCTCTTTTTACATAAACATTTTCATTAAATCCGAAGGGGGAGTAGAGAGCCGATTTTATTCCTTCTAATTTGTACTGCTTAAATATATAATAATCAGAAGTTGAAAAATAATCGAAATGTTTAATCCAGCTTCGTACAAATTTTTGTCTCCATGGATCATCGAAAAAATATACTATTGTTTTTGTCCATTCACGGAGAGAAGAAATAACAGCCTCATCCATTTCGTTTTCAAAAAGACAAAACAAAGTGAAATCAGGTTTTTCAGTTTTGATAAATTCTTTTAGTTTTTTGTTCATCGACTCTTTGCCCGATGATTTATATTCATCAAAAAAATCAAAGATTAAAACATTTTCTTTTCCAAGTAAATCGCAAATGGGGAGATAGATATTGACATATTCAAATGAGAAGCCGCGTTCTTTAATCCCGTAATCATAACGCATCAAAACAACGGCAGCTTTTTTAACTGAATTTGTTATAGAATATTTATTTATCATTATTTAGAAAAATCTCTTGTGAGTTTTTTATTTATCAGCAAAATATAGAATGAATAGACCGCACCAATAATAACCATAGAATATGCGATTCCATTCAACCCAAAATAAATTATAAAAACAATATTAAGAAAAACCGAGAAAACACCGGCTAATATTTTTGGTACTAAATACTTTTGAGGAAGATTTAAAGCCATCCCGACATTGCACATCGCCTGCCCGGTATAAAACAGGCCTGTTCCTATACAAAACATTGGGAGTAAATACCAGTACAAAGCGAAAGCAGATGAACTAATTAAAATTATTAAATCTTTTGCAAAAAAATATGTTACAAGTGAAGCAATTGCTGTGAAAACAATAGTCGAACCAATAATCAAGTTTATTAAAGCGTGTCCAGATTCAACTCTCTCCTTGTTTTTCAAATCACTGAAGTATTGAAAAATTATTGGCATACTGAATTCGGAGATAATATTATTTGGGAGAATAATTAAAGCACTTATAAGGGTCATCATAACGGCATAAATACCGACATCAGATGTGGATAAGTAATTGGATATTACCCACTTTTCACCGTTAGACTGCAGCCATCCTGTTATTCCCCAAAGAATAAAAGGGAAGGCATAACTCAACAAAGTCTTTTTAATTTCCATTCTTTTTGTAAAGGGATTTTCGACATTAATTTTTAAAAAAGATTTATGCAGATTATTAAAGATTCTAAACTTTATACCCATTAATAATAACGATGTTCCAAAAAATATAATAAGTACAGAAGTAAGATTCAGCATTCCATATCTGAAAAGCAGCCAAAGAATGGCGATGTTCAACAATCTCTCCATATTTTGTAGAAGCGAATTTTGTTTTCGCATTCTTATTATATTTAATGAGATGCTGAAAAATTCATTCGTCTTAAAGGATACAATGAATAGTGTAGAGATTAAGATAATAACTGTTGAGATTTTAGAATCGATTAAGTAAAAAGAAGACAATGCTATTATCCCGATAAGTAAAATCAATACTGCGGAGAGCCAAATAAATTTATACATCAATCGGATAAACAGAGATATTTCTCCTTTGTCACGATAATGATAATAAAATCGGGTGAAAGCTTGTGTGGCTGGTCCGTAAAGAAGCGATCCCATTAATAAATTAATGGTTAATATGAGGGCATAAATTCCATAAGATTCTGTTCCGAGGGAAGCGAGTTGTTTAATTATAAGAAAATTTAACAGGACGTTTAGAATTTGTCCTATAACTACCCAGCTTATCTCCGAGAAATTTTGTGCGGAAAATTTTTCTTTGATTAATCTAACCGTTCCTATAAGGTCGATCATTAAAAAGTTAACCGGAATGTGAAACAGTTCATAATTTATTATTAAGTTTGACAGTGTTAAATATATTAAAATTAAAGTTTATTTTGTAAATAGATTTTTCAACTAATTATTAATATGATTTGAGTATTATCTAAAATGATAAAAATATCTTCATTAATCATAGCTAAAAACGAAGAAGCAAACATAAAACGCTGCATCGAAAGCCAGCTTAATTGCATTGATGAAATATTTATTCTTCTTGATGATTCAACCTCTGACTCTTCCGAAGAAATTATTAAAACGTATCCGCAAGTTCGATATGAAAAAATAAAATGGCTTGGCTATTCCGAAACAAAAAGTTACGGATTAACAAAGCTTTCACACAATTGGGTTTTGTGGTTAGATGCTGATGAAGAACTAACCCCGGAATTGCAAAAAGATATCTTAGATTTTAAAAATAGTACACCCGAGTTTAGTGCATATTCAATGCCGCGAAGAGCATTTTTTCTTGGTAAATGGATTAAACATTGCGGCTGGTATCCGGGAAGAGTTGTTCGCTTATTCGATAAGGAAAAATCTGTTTTCTCTACTAATGATGTTCATGAAAGGTTAAACGTGAATGGCGCTGTCGGAGAATTAAAAACCGATATTAATCATTACACAGATCCCTCAATTGAACATTATTATGATAAGTTTAATCGTTATACATCTTTAGCCGCAAAAGATGCTTTCAAAAAAAAGTCAAAAGTATCACTTGCCGATTTATTGCTCCGTCCAATATTCATTTTTGTGAAGATGTATATTATAAGAAAAGGGTTTTTAGACGGCAGACACGGATTTATCCTTTCTGTCTTTTCGGCGAATTATGTATTTACTAAATATGCAAAAATTTGGGAAGCATCAAACAAAAAATAATCTTGTTTGAATAACAAAAACTTAAGAAGGATCAAGTTATGACTATCGGGATCGTCGGCAATACTTCGAAAGATAGAATCGGTATTGTGATTACCGAAATTATTAAAAAAATTGACTCGCACGGAATAAACTACTTCCTTGCGGAGGCTTTGTCTGATTTCATTGATAATAAAACCTTAATACCGCAGAACAAGTTTCTATCGATAAAAAATCTTGCGGAGATAAGTGATATTCTTTTCTCCGTTGGTGGTGACGGAACAATGCTTTCTACTTCATTAATTGCTCACGAAAATGATACCCCCGTTCTCGGAATTAATTTTGGTAAACTTGGTTTCCTAACAGAAGTAGATATTTCAGCTGTTAATGATTGCTTAATCTCTTTAAAAAATAATCAATTTTCAATTGAAGAAAGAATGATACTCGAAGGATTTTGTAAACATGAAACATCTTTTCCTCTATTTGCGGTGAATGATATTGTTATTGATAAAGGAGGATGGGCAAAAATGATTGAGGTTGCGGTAACTGTCGGAGGTCAATATGTCACAACATTTTCAGCCGATGGATTAATAATTGCAACGCCTACCGGCTCAACAGGTTATTCTTTATCGGTTGGTGGACCAATTGTAAGTCCCAGGACAAATGTAATTACTCTTAGTCCCATTTCTGCACATAGTTTAAATTTGCGTCCTTTAGTTCTCCCCGGTGATGATGAGATTAAAGTTTCTGTTGAATCACAACATAACAAAATTCAAATTCACTCTGATGGACAAAGGACTATTGAGATTGTTCCCCCTGTTGAAATATCAATCGCAAAAAGTAAACATCCGCTTAAGTTAATTAAAACTGAAAGCATTAGTTATTTTGAAATTTTAAGAAACAAACTTATGTGGGGATTAGATGTCAGAAAATTTTCAGAAAAATCATAAAAAGGGAGTTCGAATGTATCGCTTACTGATATTGCTATTTTTAATAACTATTAATCTACCGGCGCAAACTTATAATGAAATAGTTATAGACGAAAAGTCTGAAAAACCGATGCTGATCGGATATACAAATCGACATGCATTCAGCGATACAACTTTTTCATGGTGGTTTAATTCCGCTTATGAAGATTATGAATTTGATAATGAAACGGTTGCCAAAATTATCCCTCTAATTACAGATATAAATATTCTTGTTGTAATGGGAACTTGGTGCAGCGACAGCAGGAGGGAAGTCCCGCATTTTTATAAAATATTGGACGAACTTAAATTTCCGGTTGATAGACTTACCATTATAAATGTGAATAGAAAAAAAGAAGCTGATGTTAAAGAATTGAACGGATTAAATATTGAACTTGTTCCAACGTTTATCTTTTACAAAGAAGAAAAAGAACTCGGAAGAATAATCGAAACCCCCGAAGAAAGTTTAGGAAGTGATTTACTTAAGATTTTAAGTAAAGGGCTCCTCTAAAAACTAATCCGTTGACTAGCGGATAACAGGTATATGCTTCCAAACCGGATTTTTGAAGAGAGCTAAATAAAGTTTTTAGAATTGCCCTAAATAAAAAAGGCGGTTAAAACCGCCTTTTTATAAAACAAGTTACTAAATTAATGCGCTCCTACTTTTCCACCTAAATATTTACCAAGAAACTCTTCCATTGATTTGTAAAATTCAAATCGGTTTTCTTCATTTCTGAATCCATGTCCTTCATTATCTTTTACAAGATATGGAACATCAATTCCATTAGCTTTTAATGCTTCAACCATTTGATCCGATTCCGATTTTACTACACGCGGATCATTTGCTCCCTGTGCAATAAAAAGAGGTGCTTTAATTTTATCTACATGAAATACAGGAGATGATGAGTGCAGCAATACTGAATCTTGTTCCGGATGCCCGACCATTTCATATAACATATCAAGATATGGTTTCCAGTAAGGTGGAATAGATTTCATAAATGTGAATAGATTTGATACACCTACATAATCAACTCCGCAAGCATATAAATCGGGGGTGAAAGTCAATCCGGCTAAAGTTGCATATCCGCCGTAAGAACCTCCGTAGATTCCGACTTTTTTGGGATTTGCAATCCCTTCTTTTATCAACCATTGAACTCCGTCAGTGATGTCATCTTGCATGGTTTTGCCCCATTGCTTAAAGCTGGACATCCAGAATTCTTTGCCATAACCTGTTGATCCACGGAAATTCATCTGTAAAACCGCATAACCTCTATTCGCAAGAAATTGTATTTCCGGATTGAAGCCCCATTGATCACGCGCCCATGGACCGCCATGCGGATTAACAACCACAGGAAGATTTTTTGCTTCTTTCCCTTTTGGTAAAGTCAAATATCCATGAATAGTTTTTCCATCGCGGCTTTTATAGCTAATTGGTTTCATATCGGACATGTTTTTTTCATCAAGCCAGGGACTAATATCCGCAAGCTTAAAAAACTCTTTACTTTTTGTATTATAGAAATAATATGAACCACGTGTTTTATCGCTATAAGTTCTAACAAGAAGTTTATCTTCATCTTTGTTTTTTCCACCGATTGCGATTTCATATCCCGGCAGAAGTTTAGTTAATTCGCCATAAATAGTCTTCGTTCCTTCATCAAGAAAATGATATGAGCGTTTATCTTTTGTATATGTGACACCGGTAAGTTTTTTCATTTTTTTTGAAGCAAGAATATTGTCAATGTCTACTTCTTCATTTACGTAGATAACTTTTTCTTCTTTTTTATCATTTAGATTATAAAGAGTTAAAGCAAGTTTATCGCGTCCAAGATTAGAAATTAAATAAAGGTTTTTATTATCGAATGTAAACATAGCCGGTGAAGCTGTTTCGCGGAAACTAGTTGTTATCAGGACTTGAAATTCATCAGTCTCTTTTTCGCGATAAACCAGACTATTATTAACACCGTCCGTTGTAACGGCAACTCGCAATTTGCCTTCATGATCAGTAAGCCAGCCGGTTATATTTCCAGGATTGGTTGCTATTTCGGTTAACTCACCGGTGTTGATATTTATTCTATAAACATCGAAGAGTTGAGGATTATTTTTATTCATTCCGATAATCATTTCATTCGGATTTTCTTCAAGATCATCAATAACATCAACACGAACTTTCTCAAATGGTGTTAAATCTTTTTCGTTTGTTCCATCAATGTTAACGGCATAAAGACGGAAATTTTCATCGCCACCTTTATCCTGAACATAAGCGATACGCTCATTATTTGCCCAGAAATAACCGGCAATATCGCGCTCTGTTGCGCTGGTTAATCGCTTAGCTTCTTTGTCGCCAATTTTTTGAACATAAACATTAAGTCTGCTTTCCCATGGCATCATGAAAGAAAGATATTCGCCATTTGGTGAGATTTGAAAAGCAGTTTTTTCGGGATTCTTGAAAAAATCTTTCATTGGAATCAAAGGGACTTCTCCTTTTGTGGTTTGTGCAATAACAGAATTTAGAGAGAGTAAATTAACAATTAATAACATAATAAGAATCTTCATACCGGCTCCATTTAATTTAGAAAAAAATTGATTTAAGCAAAACTATATACTTAACATCTCTTTGAACTTTATTGATTGTCTACGGGAAACTTCAACTTTTTGTCCCCCTTTTAACTTAACAAGCAATCCGCCATTTAGCCATGGTTCAATATTTTCAACCCATTTAAGATTGATAATGTGTTTTCTGTTGGCTCTGAAAAATGTTTTTTGGTCTAATCTATCGTTCAAATAATTAAGTGTTCTAAGAATAAGAGGTTTATAATCATTAAAATATAAGCGGACATAATTTCCTTCGGATTCAAGTAAACGGACATCTTCCAATTTCACAAACCAACAACGTTCACCATCTTTAACAAAAACTTGATCATCGGGCTTCAATAGATGAGAAGAATGTTGTAACAACAATTCTTGTGTTTCTTGCTCAACTACCCGTTTAATAGCATCTTCAAGACGTTTTGGTTCAATTGGTTTTAATAGATAATCAAGAGCATTGAATTCGAAAGCTTTAAGTGCATATTCATCATAAGCGGTTGTGAAGATAACATTAGGAACCCGGTCTAATTCCTCTAATAAATCGAAACCTGTTTTCCCGGGCATTTGAATATCAAGAAAGATGAGGTCGGGTTTTAAATCAGCAATTTTTTTTACCGCATCATCTACATTAACCGCTTCTCCAACAACATGAATTTCTTTAAATGGTTCCAAAAGCCGCTTTAATTCTACGCGGGCTAATCTTTCATCATCAACTATAAGAGCTTTCATTTTGGGTCTATGTTGTTTATAGTGGGTAATCAAATTTAAGTTTTCCGGCAATAAAGTAAATCATGTTGATAAAGTTAGTAGTATTTCTAAAACCTCTTGCCCTTCTTTTAGCCAATTGAATTTTAGAATTAATGCTTTCTA
>JAUXVN010000029.1 GCA_030684555.1 Ignavibacteria bacterium | reverse complement strand
TTTCGTAATTATTAACTTTGTTCTTCCGTGTAAAGGTTCTTATTCAAAGTTGTTCGAAAAATAAATTTTTATGAAATAAAAAGTTGTTGGTATTGTTCGGCATCCTTGTTTTGGGGCGCCGCTTATCGGCAACGTCGTTATGTGGCTAATAAAAATGGAGCAACAATATGAGTGAACAATCAATTTTATCTTTTCCAAAATGGTTTACTGAAATTGATGAAGATATTGAAAGTAAAATCCATTCTATTGTAAAGGAAAATTCCATAAGTGAAGAACAAGCGAAAAAACTTGTTGAAGAAAAAGTTAAAGGAGGTTTCTTTTCAAAAAAGGATATTGATTTCAGTAAAATGTCATTTAGTGTAGAAAACTCATTTGCTATTAGTGTAAACCAAAAACGGCATTTTGAAACGAGAAAAGTTGAACGTAAAACTGTCCCTTATGATCCTGATAAATTTTCAAAAGTTGGTTTTGAGGAAGAACTTGAAGACATATGGGCACAATATCTAATTGATAAATTCACGAAGAAAGAACTTCAATGGGTTCGAGGCGGAAGTGCCGAAGTATCACCTTGTGGGACTTGCGATAGTCGAGGTTTAATCAGATGCCCCAAATGTAAAGGCAAAGGCGAATATTATGAGAAATGTTACAAATGTAATGGCAAAGGTGAAATCCAAAATAAATGTCCTTCTTGTAATGGACGTGGGAAAGTTAATGAAGGTCAAATCACAGTTGGTGGTGGAAAAAGAATTGGTGCTGGAGCTGGATATTCTTCGAGAGAAGTTCAATGTATGAGTTGTAATGCACGTGGTTATCTTAGTGAACGTTGTCCTAAATGTAGTGGTCAAGGTCAGCTTTTAATAACTTGTAACCAATGTAAAGGAAGCGGGGAAATAACTTGCACAACTTGTCTTGGCTATCATCAACTCTATACTTGCGATATGATTACTGCAAATTGCAAACCATCTGAGCAAAATTTTATAGTTTCCAATTTTGATAAAGTGAAATCCGCTTGGTTTAATTCAGATAAAACTATTCCATCTGAATATTTTGAAATAGCAGAAGAATTGAATTTAGGAGAATATGTAAAACCAGCTCATAAAGATGGGCGTGTTCTGCTTGAAGGATACGACTTAAAAACAATTCCTTTAACACGTGTAAAGTTAAATGATGGAAAGAAAGAGAACTCTATTTATATAGTTGGTAAAGGTAAAAATATTATTGGCGCAACAGCTTCTTATTTAGATTACACTAAAATACTTTTATTTGTCGTTCTTCCTATTCTTGTTGCACTAACTTTACTTTATTTTTTCGTTATTCGATGAGTTAATAATTATGGAAATACAAACTTTACAGAACGTATTAAATAATTTTGTAATCAACTATCAAATAAATCCAATAAAATATTTTTATGAGGAAGATGTAAGAGCTGATTTGCTAATTAAATTATGTGAAGAAACATCATTCAATATCAAATTACCAATTACATCTAAAAATGAATGGCTTCGCGACTACGCAACTATTTTTGATGAGGAAATAAATATTTCTGGTATTAAAGCTGAATATCCATCAACAACACGTTTTGATATTGCTTACATAAATCCCAAAGGTATTATTCCTGCAAGTTTTTCAAATCACTATATGTTGGAATGTTTATTTGCCGTAGAAGTAAAATTAGGTCAGAGGGACAATAAAAATTCAGACTTCAAAACAGACATTAAAAAATTATTTGATTATAAAAGACTATTCCCAACTTTTACTGGTATTGCAATTAACTTTGAACAAAATCCCAAATACAGTATTGAGAGTGTTTATAGAGATTACAATAATTATGATAATCTGAAATTTACTCAGTTGAAAGAACCAATTATACTTGTAGAGAATACAATCAATTATTTTTTTATTTGTAAAGATTTTATTCTCGGTGGAAATTTAAACGCCACATAACCAGTGGCTCAAGGGCGACAGCGTTATCGCATCCGGCGTTTTATAAATTTTAGAGTTAGTCTTTCCGTTTCGGCTAACTTGTTCAAGGTAGTTGTGCTATGAAAGATTTTTCTAATTATATAAATTGTTAACCAGTATGGCATTGTAGTTATGGGCTGCGCCTTAGCCACAACGTCGTTAGGCAGTTCGCTTATTGGCAATGTGCGTTTGTCTATTTAACATAATTTTACATTGCTTTAATTATATATCGGAGTATTTTATGAAAACTTTAGGTAACATCTTGTGGCACATTCCTTTTCTTGGATTTGTGAATGCGATCCTTGTTTATTTGCTAGGGTTATTGCTCACAGCAACCGTGATAGCAGCACCAATAGGACTAGGACTAATGGAATTTGGGAAATTTTTATTCGCGCCATTTGGTCACGCTATGGTCAGTAAATCTGAGTTAAATGTTGAACAAAACAAAGCTTGGAAAACTTATTCTACTATTGTGATGATTATATATTTCCCCTTTGGTTTAATCCTATGTATTCTCGCAATTTTTCAAGTTGTTGGTTTATTTATTACTCTAATTGGAATTCCGCCAGCATTAGTTGTAGCAAAATCATTAGGAACTTATTTAAATCCCGTTAATAAAAAATGTGTTCATCAAGCAGTTCGGGATGAACTCGATAAAAGAAAAGCCCAAGTTGAAATTGATAAAAATCTTAGATAATTATTTTGGCTAATTGTTAAGAAATGCCTAACCCGCGCCTCAACCCCGACCGCTTAAACGGTTCGGGGTTATTGGTTTTTCCGGGTTTGTTAATTTCGTTCGGGTTTTTTGTGCTAAGGGTTTTAACTAAATAAACAATTAAATAAATTTGACGTTGTCCTTCTACCCTGCTACTCTGTGCTTGGCGGCGGGTTAGGCGCAACGCCGTTATACAAACCAACTAAATTATGTTGCGAAAAAATTGATTGGATAAAATTATGGCTAAAAAAATAAATGAAGTGTATCAATTCAAAATCACTTTAACCAGTTCCGAACCATCAATTTGGAGAAGGATATTAGTTCCTTCTCATTATTCATTCTGGGATTTACACGTAGCTATTCAAGATTCTATGGGCTGGCTTGATTACCATCTTCATTCATTTTCAATAAAAGACCCAATAACAAATAGTAAAGTCGAAATTGGAATCCCCGATGAAGAGTATGATGCATTTGATAGAAAAGTTTTGCCAGACCATAAAGTAAAAATATCGAAATATTTTAATGAGAATAATCGCAATGCCAGATATGAGTATGATTTTGGAGATTCGTGGATACACACAATCAATTTTGAGAAAATCATACAAGCGACAGATGGCGAGAAATATCCAAAATGTATTGATGGTCAAAAGGCTTGTCCACCAGAAGATTGTGGCGGAATTGGTGGTTATTACAATTTATTGTCTGTCCTAAGTGATCCTAAAAATGAAGAATACAATGAAATGATTGAATGGTTAGGCGGAGAGTTTGATCCAGAAAAATTTGATTCCAAAGATATATCTTTTGATGATCCGAAAGAAAGATTTAGACAAATGAATGAAGATTAAGTAATACGAAAAGTTTGTATAACCAGCCAATCAACCCGACCGCCTTTTCGCTTTCGGTAATTTACAAATTATCGGGTTGGTTGTTCCGTTTTAAGTTTGTTGTTCAAAGTAGTTCTATTAATTAACATTGTTGCAAACTGCACTTGCAAAGAAAGATAAGTGC
>JAUXVN010000016.1 GCA_030684555.1 Ignavibacteria bacterium | reverse complement strand
GAGATTTGTAAAAGGTGTTACAATAATTAAAAAACCAGATACAATGGTGTGGATAAATAAACCTAAAACGGACGATCTAACATTAAAATATGTTGCTTAATTAAATAAACTATTTGTCTCATTTCTATTGACAAGTTCCGTGCAACCTAACCAGCGCCTCAGCCCGACCGCTCATACGGTTCGGCTAATTTGGGATTTTGGGTAATTGTTTTTTCGTTCGGGTTACTTGTTTAGCGTGAGTGTTCTAATTAATAAATCTGCAGTCGGTGCGTGTGAAAACAATTTACGCACCTCCTGCTAAATCATTGGCAGTTGTTTTCTAATCTGTATTGTTGTTATTGGCGGACGGGTTAGGCGCAACACCGTTAGGTGCTGAAGAATTAATCTTAGTTATCTTTATAAAAATTATTTTAATCTGAAGAATAAAATTAAATTCAAAAGAAATGAATTTTATGAGAGATTTAGATATAATTGAATCAACAACGAATGTTAAATCTTTTATTCATAATCTTGGAATTGATATAATAGGAATTGCCAATTTAAATGAATTGAAAGGTATTCCCGTCGGACTAAATATAAATTGCTCACAATTATTTCAACAATATCCTTACGCAATAATTGTAGGCGCTCAATATGGTAAAATAAGTAAAAAAGCTTCTGGTGATGAAACTGCAATTTATCTTGAAAAAATTGCCTATGATATAATGGAATATCTTGAAGAAAGACATTATCAATATCTTGTTATCCATCCAGAAGATGAATTTGATTCCGAGAATCGAATGGGATTATTATCTCTTAAAATATTAGCAAAGCAAGCTGGCTTAGGGTGGCAAGGAAGATCATTATTAATTATATCACCAAAATATGGTCCTATACATAGATTGATTGCAATCTTAACAAATATGAAGCTAAATCCGGATGAACCAATTAAAAATTTGTGTAGAGATTGTCGAGTATGCATAGATAAATGTCCAAAGAATTCATTAAAGTTATGTCAATTTGATGATCATCCCAATTCGCGAGAAGAAGTATTAGATATTAAAACCTGCTTAGGTGATAACGGTTGTATGATCTGTATTCTTAAATGTCCATACTTAAGAAATTAACCAAACGTATATAAAGCAGCACCTAACCAGCGCCTCAGCCCGACCGCTCATACGGTTCGGCTGAATTGGTGGTTTCGGGATTACAGTTTTCGTTAGGTTAATTTGTTCAGCGTGATTGTTCTAATTAATAAAGTTGCCTACGGTGCGTGTAAAAAAAAGATACGCACCTTCGGCAAAATCATTGGCAGTTGCATACTAATCTGCATTGTTGTTCTTGGCGGCGGGTTAGGCGCAACACCGTTATACGGTATGAATAAAAAAGATTACGAATGGTTTAAAAATGTTTTGCCAATATTTGGTGAATCTTTCCAAGATGAAATCATATTTCTAAAAGAATATTTAATTACAAATAATGTTGAGTTGTTAAAAAAGCAGACAACTTTCTTCAAGAAGTATGATGAATTGTTAAAGAATAGACCGAATAGCCGAAAAGATATACTTGATGAAACTTATGAAGAGTATAGATTAAACTTTGAACAATTCCCTAAGGTTATTAATAATTCAATATTTGTCAGTACTTTTTCATTTATGGAAGCTAAACTTATCCAAATAATTAATCTCCTTGATGATTTTCTTGAACTGAAAATAAAATTGTATGATTTAGCTGGTAATAATACTATAGATAAATGTCATAAATATTTTTCAAAAGTTGCAAATATTAATTTAGAACTCTTAAAAAATGAATTTGACAAAATAAAAGACTTTCAAAAAATTAGAAATCTTATTGTGCATAATGATTCAAATGTAAAAAAGAGGAGAGACAAAAAAATAGAAGAACAGAGTATGTATAATTATATAATTGGCGAACCTCGAATAAAATTAGATACTTTTTCGGGATATTTTATAATTAATGATTATAAATACATTGATGAGTTTTTAGATATTGTATCAAGACTATTGTCCGGGATAATTAAAAGTTCAATAGATAGTTTAAATAATAAAAAGGTAACCGTATAACAAGTGGCTCAAGGCGACAGCGTTTTCGTATTCGGCATTTTACAAATTATAGAGTTGGTTGTTTCGTTTCAAGTTTCTTGTTTAAGGTAGTCTTGCTATGAAAAATTTTTCTAATCACAAAAATTATTTAATAAATTCGGCATTGTTGTTTTGGGCTGCGCCTTAGCCACAACGCCGTTATATAACCTAAAGAGATAGAATAATATGACAAGAGTAATTATCATTTTTTCATTTATGACTTTCTTTACTTCTTGTGGTATAAATGACCCGCAAGAAGTACGCGGAGTTACTACAACATTTCAATATAGTTTAAATGAAATTTCAAATGTTAAAGTAGATGTGATAAATTCCTATGACACTCATATAAGAACTCTGGTTGATTCAGAGCTACAAGCTGGTGTATACCAAGTAACTTGGATGGGAACCAATAATAACAACCAGAAAGTTGTTGAAGGAATTTATTTTTTTGAATTATTTATAAATGGTCAATTTTCTAAAAGACAAACAATAATAATAGAAGTACCGTGAAAATAAAAATAATTATTTTATCGTGGTTATTATTAGCCCCTAGCATTTCATTTTCACAAGAAATTTTTAGTATAAACGGAATAATTGGATATAATTTGTATCACTCAGATAACTCTTTGCCAATAACACGAGATGAAGATTTTACAAATACTTTTGGTTTAGCAGTTGGATACAAATTCGATTTAAGTGAAGAATTTGGATTAAAAATTGAGGGCGGTTATTTATCAACAATTGTAAAGAATGTAATATCAGAAACATACACTGTTGAATTTGGTACTCCACTTGAAATTAACATTGACATAATCCAGTACTCATTCCCGATTGATATTACAGTGACAAGAAAACTATTTACATTATTTGAATATGGTCTTGGTGTTTCCGTTGAAGGAATAAACCGTGAAGTTAAATTAAACAAGAATTATGAGCCAAATTTATTTGAAGATAAATTGAATATGTTATCTATAGGTGGTAATGCCATATTCGGCTTGAGTTATCAAATTCCAAGCATTGAAAAATTTTCAATCGTTGCAAATATAAAGCTTAGGTATTTGTTTTCTGTTTGGGAAAATGATAAAGGTAGAGATTTAAACAATTACAATCATAAATTTTTTCAAGGCAATATATCCGTTGGTTTAGGATACAAATTGTAGCCGGTTATATAACCAGCCAATCAAGCGGACGCCGTTTTCGCATTTGGCATTGTGAAATTTTATAGTTTATCGTTCCGTCTTGGTAAACTTGTTAAAGGTAATCGTATTAATTAATTAACTTGCAAACCGTGTGTGCGAGAAAAAATACACACAGTTTGCTAAATCATTGGCAGT
>JAUXVN010000015.1 GCA_030684555.1 Ignavibacteria bacterium | reverse complement strand
GAGATTTGTAAAAGGTGTTACAATAATTAAAAAACCAGATACAATGGTGTGGATAAATAAACCTAAAACGGACGATCTAACATTAAAATATGTTGCTTAATTAAATAAACTATTTGTCTCATTTCTATTGACAAGTTCCGTTCGACTCCTTTTGCAAGAAGAAATACTTTTACACTGTCACCTTCATGAAGTGCAAAAATGCCAAGTCTAAAAGCATTCCATACTGTTTCGGCATCATTTGAATGAATCACGATTCCTAATTTCATATCAGATTCCTTTTTAAAACTAAATTATAATTGAAAATTTATTCCTCCATTTTAATAGCCGGAAAGATCAACTCAAATACTGTTCCGGTTGGAGTATTATTTTTAACGGAAATAGTTCCTTGCATCTGCTTTATTATAGTAGAAACTAAACTTAATCCGAGTCCAAAACCATCGGTTTTGTAAGAATTTGTGCCTCGATAAAACTTGTCGAAAACTAACGACTTATCTTTATCGGATATTCCGATTCCGGAATCAATAACATTCACAATAATTGAATTGTTATTATTATATCCTTTAACAATCACTTTTTGCTCATCATTAGAATACTTTAATCCATTTTCGATAAGATTATAAAGTGCAATCGAAAAGTATTCTGAGTTACCCCTTAAAAATATATTCTCTTCAATCTCAAAAATAACCCTATTGATGTTTATTGTGTCTATTAAATCAGTTTCAACTAACTTACTGAGGCTAAAAACATTATCAATTAATCCTTTATGATTTGATCCTTTTGCAAGGATCAGAAGACTCTTAGTAATACTAATAAGTTTATCATTCTGTGTGCCTAAAACTGATAATGAGTTAATATATTCCTCTTTTCCTCTTTCCTTTTTTAATAAATATTCTATTTCACTTTTTATGGCTGTTAGCGGAGACATTAATTGGTGAGAAGCATTATTTGTGAATTCTGAAATTGTTGAAACCTGATTCTCAAGTCGGTTGAAAAGTTCATTTAATGTATCTCTCAGTTTTGCCAAAACGTCATTAGGTCTAGTTTTATAAACAATTCTTTGTGAAAGATTGCTCGCAGAAATTTCATTTGCTAAGTCAATTATTTTATTAATATTTGAGTAGGCTTTTCTTGACAGGAACAATGATGTAATTAATATCAATATTAGAATAATCGGGAAAGTAATAAGTGCGTATAATTCAAATTCTTCAGCCAATTTAGTTGTAGAAGAGCGAAACGTTGCTAACTGAATTATAATGTCATCTTTGGAATCCATTTTTTTATATACACAGCGCAAATCAATATCATTATGAACCTCGTTCGAAAATTCTTCATTGGATTTTAATTGAAATTTTGAAAGAGTTATTTCCCCAAATTTCTCTAAATTTTTGCTCCTAAAAAGTATCTTTCCATTTTTATCATAAATTTGTAATAAGTATGCATTGGCTGTAATCTCTTTAAAGTCAGATTCATCAAATTCTCGATCGGAATAAAAAATTAATGAATCATTTTCGAAATCGACGAATATGTCTATGTGTTCAATTTCATGAAGTATTTTTTTGTCTAACTCATGGTCGGCTAAATCAAGTAGTTTAATAACTGCAAAAAAATTAAAGAGTAAATAAAATCCAATAATAACTGCAACATTCCAAAGGGTAGTTCTGATTATAGAATCAGACAAAAAATTTTTATAATTAATTTTCAATTAATAAATACCCTTCCCCGTAAATGTTTTTTAGTAGACTTCTGTTGCAGTGAGGTTCAATCTTTTTCCTTAAGTTTTTTACTGCAGATTCGACAATATTTGTTTCGGGTACAAAATTATATCCCCAAACTCTATTGCACAACTCTTCTTTACCGATAATTCTTCCTTTGTTAGAAATAAAATATTTAAGAAGATCAAATTCCTTTTCGGTTAATTTGATTTCAATATTGTTAATAAATAATTTGTGCTCGGGTAAATTTAAAGACATACTCCCAAATTGAATGGAAACTTGAGAATTACTTCTTCTTAACAGCGCATTAATTCTGGCTAATACTTCTTTGAATGAATAAGGTTTGGTCAAATAATCATCGGCACCAATATTTAATGCTTCAACTTTATTATTAATATCAGCAAGTGCTGTAAGCATCAATATCGGAATATTGTTCCCATGAGCGCGTAGTTTAGAACAGACTTCAATACCACTGTATTTCGGCATCCGCCAATCAAGAATAAGCAAATCGTATTTGATGCGATTAATCATAATTAATACTTCTTCACCGTTCAGAGCAATATCAGCTTCGAATGATTCATCAAGAAAATTTTTCTTTAATGAATTTGCAATATCGGCTTCATCTTCGCCTATTAAAATTCTCATTACAATTCCCTTACTTTATACTATCCGAAATTAATTCAATTCGGGATTATAAAACAATTGTTAATAGTGAAAAAGATTTCATAATTGTTTTCGTGATTCGTAGCAGTCACTGTAATAATTTTGTTTTGTACTTATTGAAATATTTTGGAGTTCAAAATGAAAAAAAATCTACTTTTATTATTGGTTACTTTTTTGCTTCTACCGGCAGTTGTTAAAGCACAAAATTATGCAGGTAGTCAGGCTTGTGCCATGTGTCATTCAACTGCACATACAGACTGGAAAAAGTCGGGTCATCCTTATAAAATTCAAAAAATTGAAAATGCACTTCCTCCAACATATCCTTCTGGTCTATCTTCACAAAAAACAGTTGGACCGGAAGTTAGTTATTTGTTAGTTCCGGGTGTACCTCAACCACCGAAAGGATATACATGGTCTCAGATTGGCTGGGTTATGGGGGGATATCACTCAAATGCAAGATTCATCGATACGGCAGGTTATGTAATTTGGGGTGATAGTGCTCAATTTAATTTACCAACTAACAAATGGGTTACCTATACTCAATCTGCTCCCGGAAGAACCCCTTATACATATTCATGTTACAAATGTCACACAACCGGTGCAAGTCCAACAAAAACTCCGGCTTTTGATCCTTATCCAGGCATCGAAGGTAGTTGGGCAGAAGCAGGTGTGGGATGCGAAGGTTGTCATGGGCCTTCGAGCGCACACACTACTAACCCAAGCAATAAGCCACCTAAGGAAGGTTATAACACATGTAATAATTGTCATGCTCGTGACCGTGGCACTTCGTATGCCTGGAATAATTTAGTTGAATGGCTTCCTGCAACTATTTCGGGGCAGGCTACCGGATTTATAAGACACAGAGAACAAGGGGATATGATGCTTGCATCTAAACATCATAATGCTGGAATGACATGTGCTACCTGTCATGCACCACATAAGGGTGTTTACTTTGAACTTGGTGGATTAAAAGCTTCGGGAAGTTGTCAAAATTGTCATCCTAACAAAGAAATTCAAGGGCATGGCTTAGATAAAGCTGAGTGCGTTGATTGTCATATGCCTTTTGCTGCACGAAATGCTGTTGGTTTAACAAAATATGTGTCCGAGCAAAGTACCCATTTCTGGAAAATCCTAGCTTCACCCATCGATATGAAAGCTAATCTCGATACTACAGTTGCTTCAGGAAAATTCTTTATTAAGAGAGATGCGAATAATATGTCAGGATTAACACTCGATTATACCTGTTTACAATGTCATGTTAGTCAAAGTGTCTCCTGGGCTGCACAATATGCTGTTAATATTCATCAAAACGGAATTAATTCAATTTATGCAAACACTGAAATTCCTACTGCGTATACATTGTCTCAAAACTTCCCAAATCCATTTAATCCAAGCACTACAATTAAATTTGCCATTGCTAAAGCTTCAAATGTAAAATTGAATGTTTATAGTGTCTCAGGTGAGTTAGTCAATACATTAATTAATGGAGAACTTAATGCTGGTTGGCATGATGTGAAATTTGACGGTTCAAATTTGGCAAGCGGGGTTTATATTTATCGCATTATTGCCCCTGAATTCAATTATTCTAAAAAGATGGTGCTTACTAAATAAACTTGTTTCTTCTTTGTTTGTTTAGTTATTTCAAAGGTCGTCTGTTAATTTGGACGACCTTTTTTTCAAGATCAATATAAACTGTACTTCTACATTTTGGATTACAAGGTCAGTGTATTTTCATGCAAACTTTTTTATTTGGTTAATTATTTTTAATAATGAATCGAATTTTTTTTAGGATACATAATACACAGATTAGCCTCATTGCCAACATTTGTAGTCTCAAGTATCTGCAAAGTAATAACAGTTAACAATATTGACTTGAGATTTTTTTAAAATGAAATCCATAGATCGTAAATAATATGGCTAATGAAAAAAGTTGAGGTTTACGGAATAAAGTCCAGAAAAATAATTTCCAATAATAAATTCTTTCTTCACCGATTAATCCCAATCTGATTATTGATTTAAATAAAGCGAGAACGTAATTCGGATTAAGATGAAAAACCTTTTTTTGCTTTGGTTCAAAATCCTTAAGGAACCGCATAACACGTTCGTAATAAAATTTTGGAGAATAAATTGTGTTAAGTATTTCTTTGTAACCGTTGAGTAGAATCTCGGAGTCCATTTGAGGAATGAAGTTGATAGAAAAATCTGTATTGTTACCGGTGAAGTCTTTTAATAATCTTCCTTCTTCAAGAAGTCTTTTCTGAAGTTTAGTCCCTTTCGGTGCATTTAGTAATCCGACCATTGCAGTCACGATTCCGCTATCTTGAATAAAATTTGTCAATTTATCGAAAATGGTTGGCGGGTCTTGATCAAAACCAACAATAAAACCGCCTTGAACTTCTAATCCGGTAAGTTGAATTTTTTTTATGCTCTGAATAAGATCACGATTTCGATTTTGGTTTTTATTACACTCAACAAGACTTTCTTCATTCGGCGTTTCAATACCGATAAAGACTGATTCAAATCCGGTTTGAACCATTAACTCCATTAGTGTCTCATCATCAGCAAGATTAATAGAGACTTCAGTATTAAAATAAAATGGATGATTTCTTTTCTCATTCCACTCAATAATTGCAGGAAGTATTTCCTTTTTCAACTTAGGCTTATTACCAATAAAATTGTCATCAACAAAAAAGACCGGTCCACGCCAACCTGTAAAAAATAGGGCATCCAATTCTGCTAAAACCTGATCTTTAGATTTTGTTCGTGGTTTGCGTCCATAAAGAACAGTAATATCACAAAAGTCACAATCAAAAGGGCAGCCGCGTGAATATTGAATATTCATCGATGTATAATTTTTTTGTTTTACAAGATTCCATTGAGGTAAAGGAGTAGTAGTAATATCAGCCCATTCTTCAGATGTATAAATTTGCTTCGCTTTACCATTTATCAAATCCTCAATAAATAAGGGAAGAGTGATTTCCGCTTCATTAAGAACGAGATGGTCAACGTCCATATATAATTCCGGACTACTTGTGAATAAAGGACCTCCCGCAACAATTTTTGTATTAAGTTTTTTACACCGGCTTATAACCTCATTTGCTGATGCAGATTGGATTGACATCGCACTAATAAAAATAAAATCTGCCCAAAGAATATCATCGTCCGTCAAATGATTAACATTCATATCTAGTAGCCTTTTACACCAATCTTTGGGCAGAATTGAAGCGACCGTTAATAATCCTAATGGGGGGAAGCTTGCTTTTTTCGATACAAACTTTAGAGCGTGTTTGAAACTCCAGAATGTATCCGGATACAAAGGATAGACCATCAGTATATTCATAAACGATGCCTCAAGAAAATTTCCTTAAATAACAGATTTAGAAATGATAATAGAAGTAGAATGAACACATAAGCGGTTTTTTTGTTTAAAGCTTTTGCGTTACCGAATTTCTTCTCAATAACTAAATTGATTTTATGCTTTAAGTGAATAACAAATTTTTCTTCAGATGAAGAAATGCTAACAAGTATCATTATTTTATCTGGTAATAAATAAGTTTTATTTCGAAATAATAATCAGGAGATTTAATAAAGTATCCAATCGATAAAAGGGATGAAAAAGGAACTACATCCTATGGGGGAGACGGTATTAATTTGATGAAGATTAACCGATGTGAATATTTTCAATAGTATCTGTTATTCCGAATATACCGAGTAACCATAGTATGATTCCGAAAATAATAATAGTATTAATTATATTCTTTATTGGTGCTTGAAAGGGTAAATAATTATTAAAAACTCTAAGTAAGAGTCCAACGACTATGAGTACAATTAGTAAACTTAATAATGACATTTTAATAATCTATAAATTTATAAAGAATAAAATTATTCTTGATTTGACATATCTATTTCTTCTTACCGAATAAATAAACACCGCCGCCAACTACCATTATTCCTATTCCTATGAATGGTGACCAGCTGGCAGTCTGTTCTTTGTCACGAGTTATTTGAATCTCCCCGATATCTACAACTTTTTCTTGAGTAACAAAATTAAAACCGTTATAAAGTGTCATTATAAGTCCAATAATAACTATGATAAGTCCGATTGTTTTTATGTTCATGATTACGATCCTCAATAATATGATTTGCTAAGTTTCAAAATATGTTTAGTACTTGATTTAATTTGTAAGAATTACTTTCAAAGCTTTTTCGTTTGCTGCATTTTCAAAAATATCATAAGCTTTCATAATCTCGTTTAACGGAAATTTATGCGTGATAAGTTTTTCGGGACTTAGTTTCCCTAATTGAACAGTCTTCAATAGCATTGGTATTGAAACTGTATCAACGAGACGGGTAGTAATAGTAATATTTTTTGACCATAATTTTTCTAAATGTAACTCAACACTTTTTCCATGAACTCCAACATTTGCTATCCGTCCACCGGCGCCGATTATAGATTGACAAATATCAAATGTAGCCGGAAGTCCAACTGCTTCAATTGCTACATCGACACCTTTTCCATTAGTAAGTTTCATTATTTCTTCAATTGCATTATTACTGATGAGTCTTGTTGCCCCAAAAGTTTTGGCAACATATAATCTGTTTTCATCTGTGTCAACCATAATAATTTCTGCAGGTGAATAGAATTGTGCGGTTAGAAGCGTAGCGAGTCCAATAGGTCCGGCTCCGATGATAGCTACTGTATCCCCCGGTTTTATTTGACCGTTAAGAACTCCACATTCAAATCCGGTTGGTAATATATCGCTTAGCATTACTAAAGTTTCCTCATCTAATCCATTTGGAATATGATAAAGACTTGTATCAGCATGTGGAATTCTAACATATTCTGCTTGAGTTCCATTAATTAAGTGACCAAGTATCCAACCGCCGGTTTCGCAATGAGAGTACATCCCTTTTTTACAAGCATCGCAAATTCCACAAGAGGTAATACATGAAATTAAAACCTTGTCACCAACTTTGAAATTTGAAACTCTGGAACCAACTTCTTCAATAACACCAATTCCTTCGTGACCAAGTATAAGACCATCTATCACTCCTGGAACATCTCCTTTTAATATATGAAGGTCAGTTCCGCATATTGTAGTTTTTGATATTCTTAAAATAGCATCTGAAGGATTTGATAATATTGGTTTACTCTTCTCTTCCCAATTCCGTTTACCCGGTCCGTGGTATACTAATGCTTTCATAATCTTCTTTCTATAAAAAAATAATTACTGATTAACTCACCTTACGCAAAAGATATATAAAAAACACTACTCGTCATCCCGCCCGACTTAGGCGGGTCGGGATCTGATTTCCCCATAATATTTGGATGCTGACCCGCCTGAGGCGGGCAAGCATGACATCTGCATAAGGTGAGTGAGTGATTAATCTTTCCGATCCCTCTACTATTTTCGCAAAATGTGATATGAGATAAAAGTTTTATTCGCAACATTCAAAATTGAAATTCCCGGGTATCCATCGTCCGTCAAAATAAGACCTTCATGGGTGAGAATAAGATTTTCCATAACCTCGGGGACATCACCGTTAGATATATGAATATCTATTTCATTTACAGTAGTTTTTGTAACCCGGAAAATTGTATCGGTTGAATTGCTGGCTGCCAGAGCAGGTTTTTCTATCCATCCCAAACATGAATTTCCAAAATATTCTATTCTTTGCATAAACTTCTCCATCGATTAAATAAAAAATAGTTCTAATTATTCATTATTCCTTTTCCAAAAGATCGCCAAACCCAGTAAGAGAGTTATTATAAGGGTTATAACCGTTGGAACCCACATCCAACTTATATTGCTCATCATTCCGTGATGATTTAATTCGTTATTCATAATAGTCAGTGCAAACGAAATACCGCCAAGAAATAATGTAACAATACCAATAAGAATGAATGCGAGTGCAAGTGGTGTAGCTTTTGCTAATCTCATTTTATTTTTCTCCTTTATGAATTATGTTGATTGAGCCACTCAAGCATCTCACTTATTTTACCTGTAGCTAATGCAATTGATGTATCGGCTGCCCCATAATAAATATTGATTGTATCTTTATCCGGTGCAATTGTATATCCGCATGGAAAAACTACATTGCCAACATCACCAAACTGTTCATATGGTTCCTCAGGTGCGAATATCCATTCACTGCCGCGTTTTAAACAAAGCTCGGGTTTTTCTAAATCAAACAAAGCTAGTCCTAATCTATACAGACATCCACCGCATGATTGTCTAACACCATGATAGATTATTAACCAACCTTCAGATGTTTCAATTGGAGGCGGGGAGAGACCTATCTTATTTGCATCCCACCACGCCCCCTTACGGGCATTCATCATCAATTTATGGCTTCCCCAATGTATTAGGTCGGGAGAATAAGAAATCCACATATGAGCTCTTGGTGCGCTCACAGGCCTATGAATCAATGCCCAATGACCTCCAATCCGATAAGGGAGTAGAGCAGCATCTTTATCTTCGGGCGACATTATTATACCTTTTCGCTCATAGTTAATAAAATCTTCTGTAAGAGCCAATGCAACACCGGGACCATCGCGGGTATACGCAGTATAAACAATTGCGTACTTATTTAATTCAGGTACAAAAGTTATTCTGGGGTCTTCAATTCCCCATAATTCTTCCGGATGGTTTTCTGGATCAGGTGATAATGTTGGTTTAGGGTCAATCAGCCAGCCATCAACACCGTTTGCAGAACGAGCTGTGGAAAAGTGTGATAGTCCACGCCTGTCTTCTACTCGACAGAGAAGTAAAGTTGTTCCATCCTTCAAAAGAGTTGCCCCGGCATTGAATACACTATTTATTGGATAAGGCCAATTATCTGCTGTAAGAATAGGATTTAATTTATTACGTGTAAAAAGTTTTGAATGTTGATTATTCATTTTAATATTCCTTCCGATAAAATTTGTGTTTTCTCAGTCAAACGCAGTTCTAATAATGATTGAAGAAAAGCTAAAGTTGATTCTGCACCCTGATTTTCATTCAATCTATCAGAATGTAAACCATCCCGGCATCCACCTGTAGTAGGATCATAGACGGAAAGATTTAAATCGTTCCGCCCAAGAAACCAATTAAATGATCTCCGTGCTTCTTTGCTCCAAAACTTATCGCCGGTAATTCTGAAAGCTTCTAACGATGCAGAAACCATTGCTTGAGCTTCAACAGGTTGTTGATCGAAACGGGAACGCACCCCGCCATTTTGGTAAAAACCATTTGAACCTATTGGAACAAAGTGTCCTTCCTTTGAGGTTTGTAAATCAGCAAGCCAGGTTAATGATTCCAATCCTACTTCTGTCATTCTATTATTTGAGATTAGTTTACCTGATGTCAGTAAAGCATGGGGGAGTGCTGCATTGCAGTATGTAAGAGAGTTTTCAAACCATTGCCAATCATCCGAACGACTATTTTGATACAACTTTAAAAGTCTTTCTGATAGTTCCTCAACGACTTGACTAACCCTCCGGTCACCTGCAAATTTTTGAGAATACTCTTCAAGACCGAGTAAAGCGAAAGCCCAAGCCCTTGGACTTGAAGTTAGTAGAATTCCAGGAAAAGTTTTTTCAAAGAGCCACGAAGCTATACCGTTCTGTGCAATTATGTTACTACGATTCAATACAGTACCAAGTGCCCAAAGTAAGCGTCCGAGACTGTCGTCCGAACCTTTCTCTTCTAACCAATTCCGCTGATAGTCCATAAAATTTCTTAATAGACCAGTTTGTGTATTAAAAGCATATCCAAGAAATGCCAGATAATGAGAGGACAATCTGAATCCGTTACTTTCTCCAAGTTCATCCAATAGAGCACTCACCAATAATGCCCGTGCATTATCATCTGTGGTATAACCATGCGCATAATTGGGGACTGTAAAAAGAGCATGTTGAAACATTCCGGTATCATCTGTCAAATTCCGTAAGTGATCTAATTTTAAAGTTGGTAATTCAACAGGATATTTATCCAAAACCTTTGTATTAAATCCCGGCGGTATATAATAACGTCTCTCAGTTCGGGCGCGTTCGAAACTTTTCATATACTTATTTGAGACCTCGGACCAAATCATCGCCCGCCCGAATAGATAAGCCCGTTTTCGAATAGCATGACGCTCTGCTTCATTATCTAATAAATTTATAACCTTCTCTGCCAATCCTTTATGATCGTTGAAGGGAAATAAAACACCGCGTCCATCTGCCAGCATTTCTTGTGCATACCAGTATGGAGTTGATATAACAGCCTTTCCGGCTCCTATTGTATAAGCTAATGTTCCCGATGTTATTTGAGCTTCATTGAAATAGGGAGTAATGTAAATATCGGCAGCACTTATAAACTCGACAAGTTCTTCAGAACTAACAAATCTATTATAAAAGATTACATTATTTTCTACACCTTTTTGTAAAGCCAGCCATTGTAAGGAAATTCGATACGTTTCCCCTTCATTTCTAAGTACATGGGGATGTGTCGCCCCAACAACAATATATACAGTATCAGGATAGTGATCGATTATTTCGGGCAAAGCTGATATTACAGTTTCAATCCCTTTACTTGAAGAAAGAAGACCAAAACTAAGTAGTACAGTTTTTCCTTCTACTCCGAATAAATCTTTGTTAAAACTTGGATCAACAAATGGAACATCAGGAATTCCGTGATGAATCATATCAATTTTATCTAAAGAGACTTTATAGATATCGTGAAGAAACTCCACGCCCCGCTCACTCATTACAACCAATCGGTCAGAAAGTGCAGCAACTTCTTCCAATACCCGCCGTTGCTCAGTATCGGGATTTTTTAATATCGTATGCAAAGTTGTAACAATTGGCATTCTTAATCTGCGTAATAAAGTTAAAATATGACTTCCGGCTTTACCGCCAAAAATTCCATATTCAAATTGTAGGCAGACTAAATCAACATTATTAATATTTAAGAAATCAGAAGCTCGTAAATATGAATCGATATCTTTTTCTGACAATTCAAATCGAACACGGGATGGATACGCATAACTTGTTGATGTTTCATTTACGGGAATTGCAATGCATGTTGTATTGGGAAATTGTAGTGAGATTGCTTCACATAAATCAGTTGTAAAAGTTGCAATTCCACATTGACGCGGTAAATAATTCCCGATGAAAGCAATGCGCTTGAGAGTTGAATTTTTAATGCTTTTCTCCAATTTATTTACTCTTTTTATTCTTGCCTTTGGACTGCTTAACTTGCTTCACATTATTGCTGCTTTTCTTATTCAAATCTTTACTTTGTTTTTGAATCCAATTTTTATGTTCGGGATGTTTTTTAATTACATAGTATTTTGAGTCACGGCTGTCACGAATCGCCCTTTGATCATAATGACCTTTGTATGACGCATATTTTATTTTGTGATCTTTATATTTACGCCATGGTTGATGTTCATTGATTACTACTTTATAGGTATTGTAAAGATTATAATGACTGTAACGAGCCGGTAATGTTGATCTGTAAAGCAACTTTCCTTTTTCATAATAGTAAAAACGTTGACGCGCAACATCATAGTAGGCATCAACTTCGGGAAGGTAATAGTATTCTACATAATCATAACCAACGGGACCCCATACCGGTTGACTCCCCAAATTAATACTCACACTAATTTGAGAGTATGAAGTAGTAACGAAGCATATTGAAATAATTAATCCTAATAAATAACGCATATTGATTTTCCTCTTTTATAATTTAATTAACGCTTGTATAGATGTAACATCTATACTTTTATTTTGAAAATATTCAATCAAACAAATGGATGAAAAAATATCTATTTCTCACGTTTCGAAACTACTTTTCTGATCGCTTTGTTGATGTGTGTAACTTTATCAGCCTTTCTGCTTTTTGCCATCTGTTTCTGATCTTGTGAAAACCTTTCAGCTTTTTCTTTTTCCATTTCAATAATTTTTAATGTTTCGGATTCTTCAACTTTGAATTCAGATTTAAGAACTACAATCTGTGCCTCCGTTGCAGCCCGTTTAAGTTCTAAGCCGAATTTTTTACGTTCAATTTCTTGACGAAGTAAAAATTGCTCTTCATTATTTTTAGTTTCCTGAGCCAGTCGAGAAGAACCTGTTAGAACACCTTCAGCTCCTACATAAACATCAAGCAATTCTATTCCATTATTTGTTAATTTGAATTCACGAATTTGATTAGAATGCGACATCCCTCGTGATTTAATAATGTACAATCCTCTATTGCGTTCACCACCTATTTCAATATCCTTCAGAAGAAGCCATGTATCTATTAAAGATGAGATCGCCATATCCATCAATTCATGCCCCCCTTCTTTACCAGTCAAGTTTGCAAAGAAGGCTGTAATCCCTTTCATCTTTAAAAAATCAACTAATCGTAGCAGCATTATTTTTACTTCGGTATGATTGTCTCCAATAACAAAGGCATCGATAGGATCAAGTATGACAATCTGCGGTTTAATTTTATTAATCAATTTTATTGTTGTGGTTAGATGATGTTCCAATCCAAAAAGAGTGGGGCGTACGGAATGAAGAGTAAGGAGTCCTTTTTTCACCCATTGTTCTAAGTGTATTCCTATTGAAGACATATTCCGTGTGAATTGGCTTGGTGATTCTTCGAAAGAAAAATAGAGAACATTCTCACCGCGCTTGCATGCAGCTTCAACAAATTTAGCAGCTATACTTGTCTTTCCGGTTCCTGCAGATCCTGATACGAGAATCGTACTCCCCCTAAAATATCCTTTTCCGGAAAACATCGTATCAAGACGCGGTATACCTGAAGATATTCTATTTCTTGATGATAAGTGATTCAATCCTAATGATGTAACAGGCAAAACAGAAAACCCATCTTCATCAATTAAAAAAGGATATTCATTTGTTCCATGTGTTGAACCACGATATTTAACAACACGCAATCGCCGTATTGATGATTGTTCGCTTACACGATGATCAAGCAAAATTACACAGTCAGAAACATATTCTTCCAATCCGTGTCTCGTTAAAGTACTGTTACCTCTCTCACCTGTTATTATTGAAGTAACACCTTTCTTTTTAAGCCAAATGAATAGACGTCTAAGTTCCGTACGTAATTCTTGATGGTTTGAGATTTCTGAAAAGAGTGATTCGATTGTATCTATTACTACTCGTTTTGCTCCAATAGATTCAATTGCTTCATGAAAGCGGACAAATAATCCTCGCAAATCATATTCACCATTATTTTCAATTTCACCCCGTTCAATAAATATATGCTGGAGTAATATTTTTTTCCGGGAAGAAAGTTTTTTCAAATCGAATCCTAAAGAAGCTACATTTGCAGTCAATTCATCTTCATTCTCCTCAAAAGAGAAAAAAACTCCCGGTTCTTTGTAAACAGTTGCACCGCGAACGAGAAATTCCATCGCAAATAATGTCTTCCCACATCCTGCTCCACCGCATACGAGAGTTGTTCTTCCTTTGGGCAATCCGCCGCCGGTTATTTCGTCAAATCCTTGAATGTTAGTTGGAGATTTGAGAAGAGTTGTTCGTTTAAATATGAGTGAGTTTTTTTTCATTAGATTTTTCCAATAATTATTTTGCTAACCATTATCAATTATCAAATAGGTTTTGTAAAACCATTGATGAGAGATTTTGGCTTTTAATTATAATATCTTAAGTAATTATAGAAATATTTACGAATCAAATACATAGGGCAAAAGGATGAAAAAGGAACTAATCCTTTAAAAGGTTATTGTTAGGAGTTACTCTTCAATTAATGAAGTATTAGCAAGAGTTTTTTGAAAATCGTTGGAGAGATGTGCATGTTTAGCGATTTGAACCCGCGTATTAAGTGTAAGTTTTTCGAGGATGTTATGGACGTGACTTTTTACAGTATAAGTGGAAAGATGAAGTTTCTGAGCAATTTCTTTATTAGCTAATCCGTCAGCTATCAATTCAATTACTTGACGCTCACGTTTAGTCATGCGAATTGATTTTTCAATTACAGATTGACGACTTACTTTCAGTGCGTGATCTACAATTTCTGTAAAAAGTGAGCCTGTAAGCTGAGGCGGTAAAACCTGAAGCCCCTCGTTTACCAATCTTATAGTCTTAAAAAAGTCAGCGTAATTTGCATCTTTAACTATGAAGCCCGATACACCGGCTTGTACAAACTCATAAATATCAGCTTGCAATGGAATTAAATCCATCACAATTATTTTTGTTTCGGGGAATTGCTGTTTACACGATTTTACAATATTCAAACTATTTTGATTTCGCAAACCGAGATCGAGAAGAATCAGTGCCGGTTTTGATTTCCTCATTAATTCTAAAATGTTCTCACCATTACTCACGGTGGAAGCAACATGCATATCAGTTTGTTTGTTTAGCATAGCGGAAATGCCATCGCGCAGCAGGCGGTTATCTTCGATAAGTAGTATCTGAATTTTTTTCATTAAGCTTCCAATTGTTAATAAATATAGACACAATTTGAAACAGACTTTACTTACATGTAATCATATTGTTAACAAATTTAGTTGAATTACTGACTATTTGCAACAGATATTTGCAAAAAGCATTAAAACATCCAATGTAAAAAGCGTTAATGTATTATAAGTCACTTTACGCAAAAGATATGGAAAAAACACTATTTGTGATTTTGTTCGCCAGGGAGAATTGTTTCAGAATCTCCCTATTGCGTTAAGATGCTGAATCAAGTTCAGCATGACATTTTTCGAGTGCTGTCATCCCGCCCGCCTAAGGTGGGTCGGGATCTCCGTCTTACAAAAAGATGCTGACCCGCCTAAGGCGGGCAAGCATGACAAGTATCAAACAGCTTTTTGTAGTGTGAAGAAAAATTTTGTTCCTTTTCCTAATTCACTTTCAAACCAAATTTTGCCGCTGTTTTTTTCTATAAACTCTTTACAAAGTATAAGTCCCAGTCCTGTTCCTCTTTCTCCTAATGTTCCATCAGTAGAGTTGATATTCTTAAACTGAAAAACATTTGAGATTTGTTCAGAATCCATTCCGATTCCATTGTCTGTTATTGAGATTTCAACTAAATCTTCTCTTTCGGAGGCAGAGATAGTTACAACTCCATCGGTTTCGGTATATTTTATTCCATTTGTAATTAGATTCTGAAAAACCGAGCGAAGCATATTTATATCTGCATTGACCTTAGTTTGGGAATCAATTTTATTAATTAATTGAATATTTTTCTTCGCAGCATTTTGATTTAGAATCTTTATCATTTTATTAAGTGCATCTCTAAAAACAGCATTTTATAAATCGACTGGCAGACTTTAGAAAAAGTTCGTTTTTTCAGAAAGCTATTTAATGTTGTTTTTGATTTTATATTCTTTTGTATTCTCGTTTATCATTTTATCTAAATGATTC
>JAUXVN010000147.1 GCA_030684555.1 Ignavibacteria bacterium | reverse complement strand
TGTCATACTAATTGGAGTAATAGCGTTATTTGGAATAGTGAGTTTAATATTTTCTTCATACCGGGATTATTCACGTTCGAACACACTTAATAGGGCAAATAAAGCTTCTGATTTTGTTCTGTTAGCAGCAGGACAGCAAGCATTGGAACGCGGCTTAACAGCTACCGTGTTGTCGAATCCCCATGATTTAGGCTCTTATTCAAAAATAAATCCTGTTCGTAAATCAGGCGACCTCTATTTGGATTCTACACTCGCTATTGCAAAAGAACTAACTGATGGAAAAGATATAATTACAAATAAACTTAATAACCTGATCAGAATTAGAAACGAACGGGACGAGTTGCGTAGAAAAGTCGATTTGACTTTAACAAATTCCAATGCCGATAATATGTTAATAACTTCCTGGATTAATATTCAAACCCAACTAATTATGATTAGTAACGACTTAGCAAAATCTTTATTTGTATCTGATAATAAACTTGAAAGTGTTTTGGAGTTTAACAGTCTAGTTAAAAACGCAATTTTTTATGCAAGTGAATTTGCCGGACGTGAGAGAGCAGAAATAGGTGCGTTAATTGGCAACCAACTTCAGATTAATGGTGACAAATTAAACGACCTGATGCGATTTAGAGGTGTAGTGGAAGAAAATATACGTTCCATTCTTGAATTAAAAGAAAACTCTAATATAACTCCCGCAATCAGGAATGCCATCGATGAAATGGAAAAGTCGTTTCTTGTTGAACTACAAAAAACAAGAGAATCAATTTATTTTGCCGGGGTAAATAATAGACCATACCCGGTAAGCACTTCTGAATGGATTGCACAAGCCACATCCGGGATTAATTCTATCTTAAAAGTATCGGAAACCGTTAGTCGAGAGGCTCAACGATTAGCCGAAGAACAAAGCAGTGCAAGTAAATACAGCTTATTTCTCACAGGTTTATTATTGTTTGTTCTTCTTAGTGTCTTATTCATTTCTGTGTGGATTGCAAAATTAATTACACAACCTATTAATTATTTGGCTGCTTCTGCATTAAAAGTTAGTGAAGGTGATCTAAACCAATCTATTAATTACAATTCGAAGGATGAAATTGGACAATTATCTTCCGCATTTAACAAGATGATAGAAAATTTAAGAACTGCTTACAATGATTTACATACTGAAAAAGAAAGTGTTGAAAAAAAAGTTGAAAAAGCGGTTAGAGATTCGGAAGAACAACGAGAATACTTAGAACGAAGTGCCGAAACAATTTTAAGTGAGATGGATAAATTTGCTGCCGGCGACCTAACCGTATATCTTGAAAAAGAAAAAGATGATGTAATAGGATCACTTTTTGTCGGTTTTAATAAAGTTGTATCAAACATCAGGATGATGATAGAAAAGGTGATCGAAGCTATAGCAGCAACAGCAAGTGCAAGCAGTCAAATATCATCCTCTTCGGAAGAGATGGCAGCCGGTGCACAAGAACAAAGCAGCCAAACCACAGAAATAGCCAGTGCAGTAGAACAAATGACAAAAACTATAATTGAAACTTCAACAAATGTTAACCGTGCATCTGAAGCGGCTAAAGAATCAAGAAATATTGCCCTAGACGGTGGAAGTGTTGTGAATGATACGATAATTGGAATGAACAGCATTGCTGAAGTCGTTATACAAGCTGCATGTATAGTTAAAGAACTTGGAACAAGTAGTGACAAAATCGGGGAAATTGTTCAAGTAATAGATGACATTGCAGATCAAACAAATCTTTTAGCATTGAATGCTGCAATTGAAGCTGCCAGAGCCGGAGAACAAGGAAGAGGATTCGCGGTGGTAGCTGATGAAGTAAGAAAGTTAGCCGAACGAACCACCAAAGCAACCAAAGAAATTGCCGTGATGATAAAGCAGATACAGAAAGATACAAATGGAGCAGTAGATTCGATGAATAAAGGAACGGAAGAAGTTGAAAAAGGAAAAGCGCTTGCCGATAAAGCAGGCAAATCATTGAAAGAGATAATAGTAGGTGTAGAACAAGTTCTGGATATGTCCACCCAAGTAGCAGCAGCAAGTGAAGAACAGTCAAGTGCTGCGGAACAGATAAGTAAGAACATAGAAGCAATAAGCTGTGTAACGCAGGAAAGCGCGGCAGGCGTACAGCAAATCGCCAGAGCCGCAGAAGACTTGAACAGATTAACAGTCAACCTTCAAGAATTAACCTCACGTTTTAAGATAGACGGAACTTCCTCCAATGGAAATGAGAGAACCCGTGTAACCAAAAGGGATCTGATAGTTCGTTCAAATGGTATAATTGTTCATAAGTAATTATTGTTTAAATAAACACCGTCATCTCTATCCTCAATGGGAACTTATGTTGAGGTGGTTAATAATTTGAGATTATTAAAGAGTGATAATTTAAGTAAATAGAAATTGGTTCGATAATAATTTTATAAGATACCGGATTCATGCGGAATAAAAATATTTTATCAATTAGGAGATTAGAAATGGCAAGTTTTGATTTGCACAAAAAGGAAACTACAGAGCTGCTTCAACTTGTAAGCTTCTTGATTGGGAAAGAAGAATTCGGTGTTGATATTGGATATGTCCAGGAAATTAACAGAATGGTACAAATTACAAAAGTACCAAATGCGCCCGATTTTGTTGACGGAGTAATAAACCTGAGGGGAAGAATAATTCCGGTAATAGACTTACGACTTAAACTTGGTATGGAACGAAAAGAGCACGATAAAAACACAAGAATAGTTGTAGTTGAAGTCTCTGGAAAAACAGTCGGCTTTATAGTTGATGCAGTTACAGAAGTATTAAGAATTCCATCCAACATAACAGAGGCACCGCCTGATATGGTAACCGGAGTAAATTCTGAATTTATAAAAGCTGTAGGAAAACTTGAAGATCGACTGCTTATACTGCTCAATATCAACAAGATTTTAGAGCAAGTAGACGCCGCTAAATCTTCAGGTAATCGTGAAAAAAGTTTATGAATCAATTATAAAAAATAAATGGAATGAAAAACACAATGAAAACTATAGTTCAAAATCTTAAAATCAACCATAAGCTCGGTATGATTGTCATACTAATTGGAGTAATAGCGTTATTTGGAATAGTGAGTTTAATATTTTCTTCATACCGGGATTATTCACGTTCGAACACACTTAATAGGGCAAATAAAGCTTCTGATTTTGTTCTGTTAGCAGCAGGACAGCAAGC
>JAUXVN010000146.1 GCA_030684555.1 Ignavibacteria bacterium | reverse complement strand
GAAACTTAGGAAATACGACAATAATTCGAGGACACGAATCAAATGGTTCGAATGCAATACAAAGATATTATCAAATAACCACTGCAAAAAGTCCGACAAGTGCAGACATGTTATTTTATTACAATGATAATGAATTAAATGGTATTACGGAGGCTAATCTCAAGTTATTTAAATCTGTTGACGGCTCGACTTGGGGAGTTGAAAGTTCATCATCAGTAAATACCACAGATAATACGATAAGTCTTTTGGGATTAAACAGCTTTAGTTATTGGACAGCGGGAGATGGTAATTCACCGCTTCCGGTTGAACTAACAAGTTTTACGGCTGCTTCGACAAGCTCAGCAACCGCTGTTGTATTAAATTGGACTACTGCTACGGAAGTAAATAATTATGGATTTGAGGTTGAACGATTAATTAAAAATGAAAAATTAGAAATTAAAAATTATGAAACAATTGGTTTCGTTGAAGGGAACGGCAATTCCAATTCACCTAAAGAATATTCATTTACAGATAAGATGCTTAACCTCAATCTCAACCTTAACCTTAACCTTACTTACCGACTTAAACAAATCGATAACGACGGCAAATTTTCCTACAGTGATATGGTAGAAGTTGAGTTCAACAACATTCCGACTGAGTTTGCACTTTATCAGAATTACCCGAATCCTTTTAACCCGAGTACAACAATAAAATATGCTCTTCCGATGGATTCAAAAGTTTTGCTTGAAGTTTATAACATAGTCGGACAAAAAGTAAAAACACTAATCAACAACGAAAGCGTAAAAGCCGGTTATCATCAAGTAAACTTTAACGCGAATGAGTTAGCTACCGGAATTTATATATATAGACTAACAGCAAATGATTTCACATCAACAAAGAAGTTTGTTTTGATGAAGTAACACAAGTTGAGCATGGCAAATACCCACCCTTGCAGTCATTCCGTAAACAATGTCATCCCGCCCCGCCTTGGGCGGGTCGGGATCTTCCTCGTTGCTAGAAGATGCTGCATAAAAAACCTCCGAGGTTTTCAAAACCTCGGAGGTTTGGGAACTTTGGAAACGATAGGTTTTTTTGAATGTAATAGCAATTCAAATTCACATCAATAAAGAAGTTAGTTTTATTCCAAGGAGGTCGAGAACAATTATTCGAAAGCCGGGGGAACTTTCTATAGAATGTCCAATTTCTAAAATGTTAGGAACGGTCGCGACCGTTCCCTACAAAGATGGATATTTCTCCGTTAATGATAAATCATAAAACATGGAGACCATAATTCCAAGGAGGTGGAGAACTATTTCTCGACCGGGATTTAATTATAGAATCTCATCTCCACAATATTTTAATTTTGTTTTCTGCACAAGCGTTCTGCTTACTCTTTGTGTTTTTATTTTACTACTTCCTCTGTCGAGAAGTGGTTCTCGACAGCCGAGGGCTGCCTTCTTTTCTCTGTGGTTCTCATTGTTTCGCTCTGTGGTACTCTGTGACAGATTTTTTTTGAATTACAGAGAGAGCACAAAGAGAGCACAGACTTCCACAGAGAACCACATCACACTTACACAAACTGGCTATTGATAAAGCATATAACGGTTAATAATTTAATAGTGTCATTATTACCGAATTATCTGTAATAATTATTGGTAACATAAAAAGGATGAATTGATGAAAACACTTTTAAGATTAATTGCAGTAATGTTTCTTCTAACGGTAAATAGTTTTTCACAGGATATTACCGCTACCATAGCAACCGACGGAAATTTTGTTATTAAAGATGCTACTAACAATTTCTTCTATCTAAAACAAAGTACCGGTTTATTGGGACTTGGAGGCGTAACAAACCCGCGCGCACAACTCGAGGTAGGTGGAACAGAAGGAATTCTAAGTACAGGAACTGTTGGCAGTGGTACATCTCTGAATTTGGGCGCTGGTTCCAGACTCCATTGGTATCCTAAAAAAGCCGCTTTTCGAGTGGGAGCTGTAAGAGGAACTCACTGGAACGATTCAAATATTGGGTTATACTCTATTGCAATGGGGAATTCAACCGAAGCCATGGGAGTGGGTGCAATTGCAATTGGTGATGGAAGTGTAACTGGTACAGTTGCTTCAGGCGATTATTCAATAGCTATCGGGCGAGGAGCTAGTACAAATTTTCAAAGCGGCTCTATGGTAATAGGCGATAATGCTCAATTCCAGATAGCCTACTCATCGCAGCCAAACGAATTAACTACGCGTTTTATTGGAGGTTACAGGTTTTATACCTCGACTCCAGATTCCAATTCTGGAGTTTATATGAGGGGGAACATGAGCGGCTGGAGTAACTATTGTGATAGAAACTTGAAAGAAAATTTTGAAACAGTTGACGGGGAATTGCTGCTGAGTAAAATAAAAGAACTCCCCATAACAAAATGGAATTATAAATCGGGTGATCCTTCTATAAAATATATAGGACCGGTAGCCCAGGATTTTTATAAAGCATTTCAACTCGGCGGGACAGATAGTCTTGGGATTAATAGTATTTGTATTGAGGGAGTTTCTTTAGCAGGAGTTAAGGCTCTGGAAGAAAGAACAAGTGAAATTATAGTTGAAATAAATCTTATTAAAAATAAAAACGTTCAATTGGAGTTGGAAAATAAATATCTGAAAGAGCAGCTTTCGAACATTGGCAAATTAGATGACGAATTGAGTAAAGTGAGCGCGCTGAGGACAGAATTAGAAAAGCAATTGAAAACTCTAAACAATCGATTTGCAATAGTTAATGAAACAATATTCAAATAATCAAAACCGGAGTTAAAATGTTACGTAACATTTCAGTTATTCTATTCTTAATTACTATTTCCACTTCTGCTCAAGATATTACAAATACTCTTGGAGTAGATGGAACTTTTAAAGTTAAAAATTCAGCATCAACGGATTTGGTTCAGGTTACTTCATCGGGTTCAGCTACCATTAACGGAGCCACAACAATAAATGGGGACTTAAATCTGAACGGAAAAATTACAGTAACAAATGGTGCAAACACTTATTCATTGCCAACCTTTGTTGCAGGCGCTGGTAAAGTTATATCGTCAAATGCTGATGGAACTTCTTCTTGGGTGGATAATAAAAAACTTTCAGTAATGTTTATAATTTGTGTAACCGGTGAACAGTTTCCATCCTCCGAAGACCCAATAACAGGTCCATTTATTGGCGAAATTAAAATGGTTGCTGGAACTACTGCGTCTTACAAAATTCCCCAAAATTTTATGTCTTGTAGTGGACAATTGTTACAAATAATAGCACCCTATCAAGCATTATATGCTTTAATAGTTAATAAATACGGCGGAGATGCATCAAACGGCACCTTTGCTTTGCCTGATTTCAGAAATACTATGCCAATTAGTAATCCATAAAATAATTGATAATGAGAAAAACATGAAAATTTTATATATAACTTTTTTATTTGTTGGAATATTTTGCAATTCTTATGCGCAATCAATTGTCATTGGAACAGGCGCGGAAATAAATGTTACCACCGGAGCTGATATTTGCGCTACTTCTACAGGAAATATCTCTGGAAATTTAACTGGCGATGGAACGCAATGCGGTGGTGCGGCTGGTGGTGGAGAAGAAACGTATGACGAACAAGGCGGTTATGCACTTAAATTTAACGGAACTACTGATTATGTTAATATTCCATATCACAGTTCACTTGATTTTGGTGCCGGTAATTTTACCATTGAAGTTTGGGTAAAACGTTCTGAATTAAACGCAAGACATAATATTTTAGAAAAAAATGCTTCTGATAAAGTTATTACTTTTTACATCGGCTCGGATAATAAAATTTATGCTACTACTTACGATGGAAGTAACAGCACTGGAATTATTTCAAATTCTACGGTTGGAACAAATTGGACACACATTTCATTTGTCCGTAACGGAACAACGCATTCGTTATATATTAATGGAAAATTAGACAACAGTATTGAAGGGACCGCAAGAAATTTTAATGTCGATGCGCCACTGAATATTGGTCGCTTCCCCGGAGATGGTTTTTACTTTAACGGATTATTGGATGAAATAAGAATTTGGAATTTTGTGCGAACCGAAACTGAAATTAAAACAACTATGTATAGAGAGGTAAATCCATCTACTAATCTAAAAGCTTATTACAAAATGAGCGATGGAACGGGTACAACTCTTTCGGATAATGGCGGATACACATCAAACCACGGAACGTTGACAGGAAATCCAACTTGGAAAACTTCCGGCGCATTTTCGGGAAGTAAAAACGCTTTGGATTTTGACGGCACAGACGATTATGTTTCAATTCCAGACCATTATTCTCTTGATGTTACTAAAATGACTCTTGAAATGTGGTTCAACTGGACAGGCAGCGGAATTCAGTTTTTGATTGGAAAGGCAATTGAACAAATGGAATTGCACACTACATCAACTTTGGGAATGAGATTTATTCCAACAACTTTAGTCCATCTTGATACAGAAGCAAACATTTTTACAACTAATCGATGGTATCATATTGCATTTATTTACGACCCTTCTATAAGTTTAGCAAAATTTTATTTGGATGGAATTGAAAAGCCATTAACACTTTCGAACGGTGATTTGACAACGGCAGTTGCTAATTCTGCAAGTCCGGTTTCACTTGCAAGACGTGGTGATAACAGTTATAAATATTCGGGAAAATTGGATGAAGTTCGAATTTGGAACGCAGTAAGAGCAGAAACTGAAATTCGCGATAATATGTTTCGCACTTTATCGGGCAAAGAAACGGCTCTTTCGGCATATTACAGAATGGATTATTACGACGGAACAACTTTGGCGGATAATTCCATAAATGGAAATAATGGTACTTTAACAAATATGGACGCCGCAACAGATTGGGTGGTTTCAAATGTTTTTAATACCTGGATTGGCTCTGAAAACACCGAATGGACAAATAGTGCAAATTGGAGCAGCGGCTCGGTTCCATCAGCAACAGATAATGTTGGTATTTATAAATTGAATTTGGCAAATGAAACCACAATTAGCGGAACACCTACTGTAAATCATTTATTATTCTCTTCAACAGCTGCACCAACATTGAGTTCAAATTTTAATGTAAACGGAAATCTTTTACTTGAAAAGAATATCGATTTGAATGGTAAAACAATAACACTTGGCTCAACCGGTTATTTATCCGAAGGAAGTTACAGACTTTTTGGCGCAACCGGAACAATTCAGACTACAAGAGAATTAAACAATATTAATGAAAATATTGCGGGACTTGGAATAAAAATAACTGAAGATGGAAACTTAGGAAATACGACAATAATTCGAGGACACGAATCAAAAGGTTCGAATGCAATACAAAGACATTATCAAATAACCACTGCAAATAGTCCGACAAGTGCAGACTTGATATTTTATTACAATGATAATGAATTAAATGGTATTACGGAGGCTAATCTCAAGTTATTTAAATCTGTTGACGGTTCGACTTGGGGAGTTGAAAGTTCATCATCCGTAAATACCACAGATAATACGATAAGTCTTTTGGGATTAAACAGCTTTAGTTATTGGGCAGCGGGAGATGGTAATTCACCGCTTCCGGTTGAACTAACAAGTTTTACAGCAAATGTAAATGATAAAAGTGTAAATCTAATTTGGCAAACCGCCACAGAAGTAAACAATTACGGGTTTGAGGTTGAACGGGCTGCAAACCTCCGAGGTTTACAGAATGGAAATCAAGATTCAAACCTCGGAGGTTTTTCCACAATTGGTTTTGTACAAGGCAACGGTAATTCCAATTCAACTAAAGAGTATACATTTACAGATAAGATGCTTAACCTCAATCTCAACCTTAACCTTACTTACAGATTAAAACAAATTGATATAGACGGTAAATCTACATACAGTGATGTGGTAGAAGTTGAGTTCAACAACATTCCGACTGAGTTTGCACTTTATCAGAATTACCCGAATCCTTTTAACCCGAGTACAACAATAAAATTTGCTCTTCCGATGGATTCAAAAGTTACTCTCGTAGTTTATAACATAGTCGGACAAAAAGTAAAAACACTAATCAACAACGAAAGCAAAGCAGCCGGATATCATCAAATCAACTTTAACGCGAATGAGTTAGCTACCGGAATTTATATCTATAGACTAACAGCAAATGATTTTACATCAATAAAGAAGTTTGTGGTATTAAAATAAACTTGAGATTTTCCAAGGAGGTCGAAAACAATTTTTCGACTGCCGGAAGAACTTACTATAGAATGTCCAATTACTAAAATGTAGGGAACGGTCGCGACCGTTCCCTACAAAGATGGAAATTTCTCCGTTAATGATAAATCATAAAACCTGGAGACCATAATTCCAAGGAGGTAGAGAACTATTTCTCGACAGCCGGGAGAAAATTAAATTACAAAAAACTTTTTAACCAGTGTCTTATTTCAATTCAACTAAGAAAAAACCGACCACTAAGTAAATAATACTTGACAATATGTCAAGTCTACCTTACATTTGCTCTGTAAAATTTTATTGAATTATTAAAGAGTCCACTATCAAAACCTATTTAAGAAAATACCGATTTGAAAATAGTGAGTTAAGTCAGCAGCAGCTCGCCGATTTAGTAAAAGTTTCCCGGCAAACCATCGTAGCCATAGAGAAGGGCGATTATAATCTTTCTGTTAAACTTGCTTTGCAATTAGCCCGCAAATTAAACACAACAGTAGAAAACCTATTTCAACTTGAGGAGAAAGACAATGTCTAAAAAAGACCCCATTTTTTGGCTGGCAACATTCATTTTTATTGTAGGTGTTGCCATTTTTGGAATCACCCAAAATCAATTGTGGTTGTTTTTATTAGCCGGTTCGTATTTGCTTCGTCCAACTCTGGCTTCGCTGAACATTGCCAAGTCACTTGTTGATGAACGACAAATGAGCATCCAATACCGTTCGGGAAATATTGCATTTGCAACTATGATTATCGGATGCATAATCATGTCTGTGTATCAAAGCAGCAAGGATGACCATAGCTGGGAATTTTTTAGTGCGATTGTTGTTGTTGGTCTTACGGCAAAGGCTTTATCAAATGTTTTTTTAATAGGCAATTACCGCGAATCGGGAACTAAAATAATTATGGGTGTTGGATTGATGATGGTATTGTTCGTTTCATTAGAAAATGGATTTTCAATTGGAATGTTAATTGAATCAGCTCCATTTTGGGGAATTGTTGGATTAGGCTGGTTGTCAAAAAAATTCCCACGAACAATTGGCGGAATTATTCTTGCGATAACAGTAGTTCTTCTCATCTTCATTCTTAGCAAAGGATTTATTATCGGACAAATAATTACCGCAGTAGTTGTTTCAGTCCCGTTGGTAACTGCCGGTGTTAGTCTGATTGTTGGTGATAGGATTGATGCGGATTCTACTGTTGATGTTCTTGAATAATTTTTTATAACAATGGTAATAAATTTTTGATCTTGTTCGCAATCGTGATCGTGCTTTTTTTTTAATCTGATGAAGAATAAGATTACGAATAAACTCTTTGCCTAAGATTTGATATTTAGTTGTTAATTTCAAAACCATAAACGGAGTAGTTATGTCTTCACAAAAGTGCTCTTTTTCGATTTCTTTAATTGGTTTAATTCTTCTTGGACTTTTCTTCAACCCGGGAAAAGAAACGAACGCTCAATCAAAACTGCGGATTGGAGTTTTCGATTCGAGAGCAGTTGCTGTTGCTTTTTACAATTCTAAATTCTCAACCAATCAACAAATTTTTGCTTCCTTAGGTACGCGGATGAAAGAAGCAAAAGAAAAAGACGATAAGGATGCCATCTCCAAAATTGAGCGAGAGGCGTCTCTGCGGCAAGTAATGATGCATGAACAAGGTTTCGGGAGAGGATCCATCAATAATGTCACTGGTGCTATAAAAGAGAAATTGGCGCAACTTGCCAAAGATGAAAATCTTTCCGCAATCGTTTCTAAATGGGAACTTGTTTTTAACGGCGCCGATGTTGTTACAATTGATGTTACTGAAAAGATTGTTGATTTCTTCGAACCGAACGAAAAAATAAAATCAATGATGAAAGAGATTATGGAATCCGAACCATTAAAAGATGCTTTCCTGATTGATGATTGATCTTTCGGTTATCAAATATTTTAGAAGTCTCATTACGCAGGTTTTGTTCACAGATTGTTGTAATTGTACATAATCGTATTCTTAATCTTACTCAATTTGTGACTGCTATAGCAGATTAAGAAAATGATTATGAGCGAGATTAAGAAATCACTTTTGGTCTTGTGTAAGGTGATCTATAACTAAACATTAACGAGTTATTACTATGAAAAAATTTCAAGTGTTTATTCTGATTGCTCTTTTTATTGGCGCACATAATCTATTTGCTCAAGATACTTTGAGAGATGCGAAATCAGTTAACGTTCCGGTTGAACATTACGGACTAAGCTTCGGTAACTCTTATCGCTTTAACGGCATCCGCGTAAACTTTGCCGATGAAAATGTTGAAGAAGTTAATGGTTTGAATCTAACGTTTTGGTTTAAGATGTTCCGGAACAAAGAGTCTGTTGTTAACGGCATCAGCGTCGGAGTAATCCCAACCGGCGGAACTATGCGAGGTGTTAATGTTGGACTGCTTGGCGTCGGTGGTGCACATGATCTTTACGGACTTAACCTTTGCGGAATTGTCATAGGCGGAAGCGGAGTGATGAAGGGGTTGATGGTAAGCGGTTTATTAACAATGGCTGATGGTCCCGAATCTTCTATCAATGGACTTGCTTTATCAGGCTTAGGTATTGGAGCCAGAAAGGTTATCAATGGAATTGCAGTTTGCGGATTAGCGGTTGGTACCGATGGAGATATAAATGGAGTTGCTTCCAGTCTGGCATACGTTTCAAGTGAAAAGAATTATAGAAGAATTGCGCTTACCGCCGGTTATCTGGAATCTTATGCTTTCAACGGAATAGCCATTGCTGGTTATGCAAAAACTTCTCAAATGAATGGAGTATCTATTGCGTTATTCAATAGCTCAAAAGAACTTCACGGCGTGCAATTAGGAATATTGAATTACGCTGGAAATAATCCGGCTGGTCTAAAATGGTTACCGCTTATTAATGGGCATTTCTAAAGGGCATCTCTAAAAACTCACCCAAGAGTTAATAAAAAGTAAAAGAAAGAATGGAAGATAAATCGTAAAGTTGTATTTTTACGATAGTAATAAATAAAAGAAATTAAATGAGCCACAGAA
>JAUXVN010000145.1 GCA_030684555.1 Ignavibacteria bacterium | reverse complement strand
TCATCAGTTGGTATTGTTGTCTATCGGCCGACTCTATGTATTTCATTTTCTAACCAAAATTTTTCTTGCAAAATTATTGATTTCTTTTCTACATTCATATTATTTTTGTACTGCTTGACTAATATTTTTCACACAGCCTCTAAAGTCTGGGGTTGTTGCATTCTTTTTGCTCCCAGACTAAAGTCTGGGGTTGTTGCATTATTTCTTTCTCAGACTGAAGTCTGGGGTTGTAGCATACTTTTTATTTGTTTCGCTATTTGCAATTGCATCACTATGCTTACCAAAAAGAACAACCGGGATTGTCAACATCATTAAAAAAATATCCAGGTTAATACATTTGTTCGAATCATAATATTCGTCAAGTTCAATTAAGTTTTTCAGACCGGCGTTTCTGTTGCCAAAAATCTGCCAGTAGCCGGAAATACCGGGAATAGATTTAATATTTTCTCTCCTTCTATAAAGATTGTATTCGTTTTTTTGAAGTAGGTTAAGGTCGTGTAATGATAATGGTCTTGGACCTATAAAGGACATATCGCCGAGAAGCACATTAATAAGTTGCGGTAATTCATCCAGACCTGTTCTGCGTAAGAATTTTCCTGAAATCGTCAGAGCTGTGTAGTAATCGGGTTTTATAAAAACAGTTTCACTATGAATATTTTTTTTGTGATGTTCAGATTTAAGAGTCCTAATTTTATAGATATGGAATATTTTTCCAGTCAATGTCAATCCCCGTTTTTGAATAAAGAGTGGATTTTCTTTAGTCTCGACAGACACAATAAATAATATCAACAGAAGGAGCGGAAATAGAAGGATTAGAAGAATTAATGAAAGAGAGATATCAATCGATTTTTTAATGAAAGTATAACCGTAATGAGCTTCATAACTATTCAAGAATTTGATCGAAATTCTATTTTGGAGTTGTTCCATATTACCGGAGCCTGAACACAATGAGATAAGTTTTAAATAATCTAATCATAAATTTGCTTTAATAATTTTGAGTAAGAAAAAATGTTTTGGTTTTTATCTTTTAATTGGTTCCACAAATCAAGACTAATAGTTGAGTTATGGAATAATACTTTTCTAATTTCATAACCAACAAATTGTTTTTCAAATTCAGTCATAGTCGAAAAAAGTTCATTGATTGTTTCAACTTTCATGGTGCTATTTCCGGTATAAACAGATCCAAGAAGAAGTTTTTTCTTTTCGTCGTTAATCGCAACAATGTCTACCATCTTTTTACGATTCCATAAAGAGCCCACAGATGTTACATCATAAGGGAAAATAGCATTTAGGTTTTCAATCTCCTTGGAATATTGCATTAATTCTCTAATTACTAATGGTATCCTTTGTTTACGATACTCATCAAAGTTTTGACTGATATTTTGAAGCATTCTATCATACTGTCCATTTTCGAAACTTATTATATCCGGTTGAATAAACCTGAACCAAAAGTTTTCGAAATAACTACTTATGTAATACATACCGAATTTGGAATTCTCCACATATGAAACATTAATCGGCTGTTTTCTTTTGATTATATGTTTCTTTTTCTCTAGTTCTAAAAGATATTTAGATAAGGTAGTTGCTTTAATATTTATGCTATCTGCAATGTGAGTTATTGTATGGTTGTTAAGTGCTATTGATTGAAGAACTGAAATATATACCTTATTCTCTCGTGTGAAAAGATTGATAATAATATCGTTAAGTTCATTTGCAAGTGGAGCATAAGCTTGAAAAACAAGAATTCTGAGAATCTCCTGGAGGTTTTTATCCCAAAGATTAAATAAATCAAACAAATGGTAATATTTGGGATACCCGCCAAATACAATATATAGATCTATAATTTCATTTATCGGAATGTTCGATTTATTCAATTTGAATAATGATATGACATCAATCAGTGTGAATGGAGTAAGCCGTAAAGAAAAATTCATGATTCTATATAAAGGACTATCTTCATTATGGAAGTTCATTTTAATAAAGTTGAGATCATAAGTAACAGAGATTAAACATAACTTAGATTTAGAAGCATGTATGTCCCAGACTGTCCTAAAGTCGATAAATACATCCGAATCGATATTACAAAGGTTATGAAATTCATCAAGAACAACAATAACCGACTTTTCATGTGCAAGCATAAAAAAATACTCAAACAGATGCTTCCAATTTTCAAATCTCGGGATGAAGGTTCCGGGGGGATTAATTTCACGCAAGTAATCACTTATATCATTCAACTGCATTGAACTGCTTTTTGCACTGATAGTAATGTAAATCCCATTCTTTTGTTTCACAAGAGTATTTACTAATGTAGTCTTGCCTACTTTTCTACTACCGGAGACTATAATGAACTTACTCTCTTGATGTTTATCATCAACTACATTCACTAATTGTTTTAGTTCTTTTTCTCGAAGATAAAATTGCATTTTTATTATTATTATAATAATTATTATTTTAGGTATAATTATATGAAGGTTATTTTTAAAAGTCAACAGTGAGCTAATTTTTTTTATCTCTTGAAAATCTCGTAAGTTGAAAAATGTGAGGTTAATCCCCACCCGACTTCAATTCTGAATGAAACTTTGCAAATATTATTGTGTAACATCATTATTAGTTTTTGGCACTTGTGGAATAAAATATTACGGTGAGAGTAAGTCCAATAACGAGTATCAAGTCAAATGACTCAGTCAGCCCATTTCTGTAATGATTGACTTCTCCAATTTAAACTATAAACACCAATGCAAAGGTGGAGATTTTAGAAGTAAATAAATATTGATGAGTTTCAGAATACGTGGTTTTATTTACGATTGGCAGTATTATTTAATAAGTAACTAAAATTCTGGAATTTTATTTAACGGGTTTAGTTTACAATACGACAGCTTTTTATCTTATAATAACAAACTCAAAATCACTTACCGACCAGCGTGGTGGCAAATTCAAGTCTGCTGTGGAAATAAAAAATTTCTCTGCCGGAATAAACTCATACGGAAAACCATAAGAGTACTTTCCATCTTTATTCTCATCATAAAAACAAGAAATTTTGTACTCACCTGGTTTAACTCTTGCAAATTCAAATTTTGATTTGGTAAGATTCAATCTATACGTGTTATTTTTATCTTTAATATCCTCTAAAACCAAAATTGGATTCTTGTCAAGCTCTACATAAATAACCGAACCTGATAATCCTGTAAAATTTTGTCCATTAAATGTTTTGAAATTATAGAGATAAATTGAATCAATCGAATTACCTGCGACATCTTTAAAATAGTTAAAATTTATATTGATGTTATAAAAAGTTTGTGGTTTCAACTGATTTTTGGGAATGAAATAAAAAGAAGCATCATCAATTCGCTCAACGTCAAATTGTAAATTTTGTTTGCTAGTATCTGAGAAAGTTATTCCTTTTCTTACAGGGTCAATATCAAATGCATCATCAAAAGAGAATAATATTTTCGTATCGATAAAATCAACTTGATCATTACCACGATCTGGTGTTGTAGATACTAGCATAACTGATGTTGTGTCTAACTTATCATAAACAGTGACTTCTGTGTAATCATATTTACTAATATTTCCAATCAGATCGTGAAAATTATTTACGATTAAATAAATTCTGTTTTCAATAGGTAAAGAGTCTGATAATGTGACAACAGCCTCGTTAACTTTGGTTCTTCCCTTATAGATATGCCTCAACTTGTATTCAAGATTTTCTGTTGAATCGACAAACTTAAAATTTTCTTTTGATAATTTTGTAAGATCAATTTCTTCACTAAAACCCAATAGAATATGATTTCTGTCAGTCATTAGTGCAGAGAGTATTCTTGGTTTTATCGTATCAATTTTGGATAAGTAGAAGTTCAATCCTGAGAATAATGAATCTTCCTCTGATAAATAAACATCTTGTGTCGGAACACCCACCAGATCTTGTTCTGCCTGGAAAAGAAAATCTTTATATTCATCTTTAACTGCAAAAACCCTATAACTTCCTTTTGCTAAACCCGCTATTGAGTATTGCCCTAAATCTCCTGATTGTGAAACATAATCAGGTTTAACTTTGGATGGATTTATTGTATCGTGATCTTCAATCTTATAGGCAAACAGCATAATGCCATTAGGTTTCTCAAAATATACATTCCCTTCAATACGACGGTAATCAATTTTTTCACCGGTCGAGAAAACTAAATTAAAAGATTCCGCCATTCTATTTTTATTATTGAAATCGACTACATCTGTCCCTATCGTTATAGTATAAGTAATATTTTCTTTTAACTTGGAAGGGAAATAGATTCTGCATCCCGTACCACTCCAGTTAATTTCTAAATCTCCATCAATTGAAGGTGAAATAAAAACCGCTTCTTTAAAACTTCTCTTATCTACATATTCTGAAAATTCAAATTCTATGAATGCTTCTTTATAATTAGTAGTTCCTGATTCGGGAAGGACATAAATAATTTCAGGTGGAATTAAATCAATTTCTCCACCTCCGGGCGGTAATTGATTTGCACAACCGACTAACATCATACTAATCAAAGTTAAGATTAGAATAATTATTTTTTTTGAGTCTTTAACCATTTTCGATATTCACTTACGTTTTTTAAATGTTCAGAATAATTTCTTGCAAACATATGCCCCCCCATACCGTTTGCCACAAAAAATATATAGTTATTATCTTGAGGGAAAATCGCAGCCAAAATTGCTTGCTTCCCGGGATTATTAATTGGACCGGGAGGCAATCCAATGTACTTGTAAGTATTATATGGACTATCAATTTTGAGATCAGAATATAATAATCTTTTCCATCCCCCCTCTTGCAAATATTGAAGTGTTGGATCGGCTTGCAGTCTCATCCCAATTTTTAAGCGATTATAATAAACACCTGAGATGGTAGGCATTTCTTCCGTTAAATTAGTTTCACCCTCAATAATAGATGCCATTGTGAGTACGCTATGAATTGATAAACCTTTTCGTTTGATTGTACTAATCAATGTATCAGAAATAAATACTCTAAGTGAATCATTCATTATTTGCAATATCTCTAACGTTTCTGAATTTTCATAGAAATGATAATATCCGGGGAGAAAGTAGCCTTCAAGTGATTTGATTATTGGGTCGAATGTTCGGATAGTTGTTTGAGATTTTAGAAGACTATCAATGTTATTGTTAAGAATTATATTTTCCGCTTTAAGTTTCTTCTGAAGACCTTTTAACGAAATCCCATTATAAATTTTGACTTCACGAAGTTGATCACCTCTCCCTTCTTTCAGCATATCAAGAAGATCAAGATAACTTAAGCCATTCGGTATCTTATATCTAGCTGACTTAATATTAGATTCAGCATCGTAAATGAATCCCGCAATTTTAAAAGCAATTTTACTTTTTACAACATCGTTAGCAATTAAAGTATCAGTTACTTGTCCGAAAGACATTCCCTTAGTAATTTTAATAACTTTTGGTTCTTCTCCGCTGTAATAATTAGGTGAAAAGAATATCCAATAAAACCAGGTCATTAATGAAATGAACAGAAAAAATACAATCAGGAATTCTTTTCTTGATAATAATTTATTAAATGGAATTCTATCTCTTGAATTAAATATTTTATACAAATTGCCTTTGTTCGCTTCCTCTCTTTGAATTGCTCTCGATTCATCAAGTATACGTTCATAGATTCTTAACACAGCCTCGGGTCTAAGTGGTTCTTCAGCAAATGAACTAACTTTTTTACTTACATCTTTTTCACGTTGCGGTGAATAGGTTGCAAGTCCCATAGATCTTTTCACTCTTCCGATTAAAACCGAGTGGAGAGTTCTCTTACTAAGAAGTCTAACAAGTTCTTTATCAACAAAATCAACTTCTTTCCTTAATCGAGATAAAATTTCGTTTCGTTCATCTGTTGATAATGAATGAAGATCTTTTTCAATTTTCTTATAAATGTTTTCCATTAAACAAAGATAATCAAATCAATATTTGCAGAAAACATTAAATAAAATATTTCGATTTCAATGATGGGAAAGGTGGGGTATCAAGTGAAAATCTCTCGCCAGATTCATATAACATTTGACCACGAAGTGCTATCATTGCTGCATTGTCACCGCAAAATTCATAATTTGGAATAACTACTTTAAGACCGTGTTTGTTTCCGATATTAATTATTTCTTCTCTAATTGCTTTATTAGCTGCAACACCACCAACTAAAGAAATCGATTTTACTTGAAAATTTTGTATGGCTTTTTTAACCTGTCTGCTTAACGCTTTCACAACAGCATTCTGAAACGAGGCGGCGATATCATTCAACTGTGACTCACCTAATTCACCATTTTTTGTCAAAGCCTGTATGTAACGTAGTACAGCGGTTTTCAATCCACTAAAAGAAAAATGATACTGCTGCTTTAATTCAGCTATGGGGAAATTAATCGCATCTTTATTTCCTTTTGATGCTACGGATTGAATTTTTGGACCACCGGGATAACCGAGTCCAATCATCTTGGCTACTTTATCAAAAGCTTCACCGGCGGCATCATCGATTGTAGTTCCCAATATCCTTATTTTAATCGGACTTTCTGCAATAAGTAGTAATGTATGCCCACCTGAAACAACAAGTGTTAAAATCGGATATTCGGGTTTGTCTTCCATCAAAAAGCCGGAGAAAATATGTCCCTCAATATGATTCACCGGAACAAAAGTTTTTTTTAATGAATACGCCAATCCTTTAGCATAAGTATAACCAACCAGCAAAGCTCCGATTAATCCGGGTCCGGCGGTTGCAGTTATTAAATCAATATTTTCAAGAGTGAGTTGAGATTTAATTAAAGCATCTTTAACAAGTGGATTGATTCTTTGCAGATGAGCGCGACTTGATAGTTCAGGAACTACACCGCCATATTCAATATGAAAATCCTGCGACGAAACTAAGTTAGTTTTTAATTCACCATTAGATATTATTGCAACAGATGTTTCATCACAGGAACTTTCGATACCAATTACATTCATCTATTTGAGACCAAATAGATTTTTAACTATATGACCAGCAACTTGCGGATTTTCTTTTAATCTTCTAATCGAATAAGCATACCAATCTTTTCCAAATGGAACATAAACTCTAACTTTATAACCATCCTCATTTATTTTGGTTCTTAAATCTTCCCTAACACCAAGTAACATTTGGAATTCGAATTTGTTTACTGAAACATTTAATTCTTTTATCATCTTGTAGGATTCATTAACAAGATACTCATCATGTGTTGCTATTCCAACATACAGGTCATTTTGAAGCATGAATCTGAGCGAATCGAGATAATTTTTCCTTATCTCGTTTTTACTTTTAAATGCAATTTCTTCCGGTTCAATATAAATTCCTTTGCACAAACGAAAATTTGTTTTAAACGGTAAAAGTGATTTAACATCGGGTAATGTCCGCTTTAAGTATGATTGAACAACGACTCCGACATTATTGTACTTTTGTCTCAGCCTTTTGTAGAGAGCGAAAGTCTTATCCGTAGTGTTGGAATCCTCCATATCTATACGGACAAAATTATCTATTGCAACAGCTTTATCAAGCAGCTCTGATAATTGCTGATAACAAAAATCTGAATCTAGCATCAACCCCATTTGTGTTGGTTTAATTGAAAGATTAGATTTAAGTTTGAATTTCTTAATTGCATCAAGAATTTTTGAACATTCATTTTTTGCATAAATGGCTTCATCTCTTGTAGATATGTCTTCACCTAGAACATCAATTGTAGTGTAAATGCCTTTTTTATTAAGTTCCAGAGTTAGTGAAACAGCATCTTGTAAAGTATCACCGGCAATATATTTTCCTGAAAAAACACGTACTATAGATTTCGGGAGTAGTTGAACAAAGGTCACAATAAGGTTATTAATGTACGACACAGAAACTCCAATAAATTATTAATCAAAATTAGTTCAACTATCAATAACTTACAAGAATAATGAATATCAATTTATTTTAGAAAAGTTTTCCCCTCTTCATAGCTTCCAAACTTATAAATTGAAAGTGATATTTCGTTAAGATGTTTTATCGCATTTTTAATTAATTCATCTTTTAGATTACCTTTAAAATCACAGTAAAATCTGTATTGGAAAGGTTTTTGCGGGATTGGTCTTGATTCAATTCTTAACAAATCTATCTCTCTTAAAGCAAACACACTTAATGCTTTAAATAATGCCCCCGGCATACTCTTTAATTCAAAACATATCGATGACTTTGGGAGAGAAATTTTTGTCGGATTTTTCTTTTTTGAAATGACAAGAAAACGTGTAAAATTTTCCTGATTATTTTGAATATTTTTTTTAAGCACTTTCAAGTTATATACTTTTGCCGCTTGTTCGCTTGCTACAATTGCCCATTTTGCATCAGGGTTCTCCAACAAATATTTAGCTGAACCGGCTGTATCGTATGAAGGTGTTATTTCAACATTTTTTATGCAACTTAAAAAATTTGAACATTGTCCAAGTGCTTGTGGGTGCGAAATTACTTTTTCGATTTTATTAACATTTAGATTTCTTTTTGCTAATAAATGATGGTTTATCTTTAATCTTAACTCGGCATGTATATAAAATTTATATTTGAGTAGAAGATCGAAGGTTTCGAAAATACTTCCGTATAAAGAATTTTCTACCGGAACAATTCCAAAATCTGTTGTCCCTTTTTTAATCTTCAAAAATACTTCATTAAATGTAGCAGACGGAAATAGCAAAGTTTTATCACCGAAAAATCTCTTCGCGGCAATTTCGCTAAAAGCACCATGTTCACCTTGAAATGCAACTCTAGTCATGTTTTTTTTTCAAATTAGGGAGAATAGAAATTAAAAATTTAGCATTTTGATTAAGTAACCCTTGATTACCATTATTGATAAATACAAAATCAGCTTTTTTTCGCTTCGTTTCTTCGGATAACTGGTTTTCCATTCTTTTTAAAACCTCTTCCCGTGTAACATTATCTCTTTTTATAATTCTCTCAATTCTTTTTTCCAAATCTGAAGTTATGACTATTATGTAATCAAATAGATCTTCCATTTTAGCTTCAAAAATCAGCGCGGCTTCAACAAAAACAAGATCATTTGTTTTTAGTTGTTCATCGATGACTTTAACAGTTTCCTCAATTACACGAGGATGAATAATTGCATTAATCTTTTGAACTGAATGTGGATTCGAAAAAACTTTTTCTGCAAGAAAAATCTTATTAACAGAATTCCCGGTGTAAGCATCTACTCCAAAGGCTCTAATAACTTTAGATTTAATAATGTTGTCTGAATTCAATAACTCTTTTGCTAAATCATCTGCTTTCAGAACGAAAAAACCTTCGTTAGATAAATAGTCGCAGAAAGTAGATTTACCGGAACCAATTCCACCGGTAACAGCAATTTTAAGTTTATTTTTTTTGGGATTACTCATGTTTACTATTTTTGGTTTTAAAACAAAAACCCCTGCCGTATTTGGTCAGGGGTTTTAATACTATCCATTAAAATTTATTTTGCATAACTAACTTTTCTAACTTCACGAATAACAGTCACTTTTATCTGTCCCGGATATTCCATTTCAGCCTCAATTTTTTGAGCGATGTCATAAGCTAATTTGTCAGCAAAAATATCATCCACTTTTTCGTGTTCAACCACAACCCTTACTTCCCTGCCAGCTTGAATAGCATAAGTTTTAGCAACACCTTCGAATGATTTTGCTAATGCTTCAAGAGTCTCTAATCTTTTAACATAACCTTCAATAGGTTCACGTCTTGCACCGGGTCTTGCACCACTAATTGCATCAGCAGCTTGAACTAATGCGGCAATAGGATGTTCCATTTCCATATCGTCATGATGTGATCCAATAGCATTTGAAACAATTGGATTTTCTTTATTTTTCTTCGCCAATTCAAATCCGATTAGAGCGTGAGGACCTTCGACTTCTTTATCGACAACTTTTCCAACGTCATGAAGTAAACCGGAACGTTTCGCAAGAACAGGATCAATTCCAAGTTCGGATGCCATAATTCCGCAAAGATATGCAACTTCAACACTGTGTTGAAGAAGATTTTGTCCGTAACTTGAGCGGTATCGCATTTTACCTACAAATTTAATCATCTCCGGGCGCATACCATGTATACCCAATTGAAGGACAGTGTTCTCACCTTCTTTAAACATTTCTTCTTCAAGTTCAGTTCTAGTTTTTTCAACAATCTCTTCGATTCTTGCAGGATGAATTCTTCCATCAGCAATAAGTTTTTCTAGAGAAATTCTTGCAACTTCTCTTCTGAACTGATCGAATGATGATAGAATAACTGCTTCAGGCGTGTCATCAACTATAACATCAACTCCGGTTGCTGCTTCGAATGCACGTATATTCCTGCCTTCTTTTCCGATGATTCTACCTTTAAGTTCATCATTTTGAATTTGAACTACGGAAACTGTAGTTTCAACTGAATGATCTGCAGCTGTTCTTTGAATAGCCTGAACAATAATTTTTTGAGCTTCTTTTTTTGCTTCTAATTTTGCCTTTTCATAAACTTCTTTGACAATCTTAGTCACCTCTGTTTGTGCAGTTTGGACCATGTTGTCCATCAACATTCTTTTTGCTTCTTCAGAAGTTAGACCTGAAATTTTTTCGAGTTTAAGATTCTGTTCTTTCTCAAGTTTTTCAACTTCTAAATTTCTCTGGTCAATTGATTTCTTGAAATCCGTTAATTCCTTTTCAAGTTGACGAAATTCCTTTTCTTTTTTAATTGATTGTTCTAATTTTTTGTCAACTGTTTCTTCACGGTTTAGTAGTTGTTTTTCAGTATGTTGAATTTTTTGTCGTTTTTGATTTACATCGGTATCAAATTCAATTTTTTTCTTATACCACTCATCTTTAACTTCGAGAAGTTTTTCACGTTTAATATTATTAGCTTCTTTTTGTGCATCACTGATAATCAGTTTCGATCTCTCTTCAGAAGCAAGAATACTTTTTTTGCCGACTTTAGAATTAAAAATCCAACCTAAATAAAAGAAAATGGCTACCAGCAGAACATTAGTAACAATTATTAGCCATAGATCCATAGTACCTCCATTATTCCAGATTAAAACCGCAACTACCGGGACTGACTAAACAGGGAAAGAACCCTATCATAATCAGTGTGGGAAACAGCCCGAACGTTTCTTGCTTCCTCTGTTGCCGAAGCATATTTGTTGAGCGAACTCAACAAATTAAGGCCTGCCTTACTCGCCGTAAGTCAATCTCCCTATGAGCGTAAAGTTAGTTCTTTTTTGTTTTCATCACCGGTAGTGCGGAAAATTATTATGGCGGCGATAATTCCGATTGGTTTACCAGAAGCTTGATTTTTTTGACTTTATCTATTGCTTGAATCAAAAATTCTTTATTTTTATTTTTTTCGAGAAAGAAATCATAAGCTATATTTAATGCTGCAATAATCGCTATTGTTTGAGCCGGTTGATCCGGTAACTCATCTTTTGTTTCTTCCATAACTTTGTTAACATAAAGTGCAAGTTCTCTTGCTAACTCTTCATTATCAACCAGCAAAGAATACTCTTTATCGAAAATTTTAACTCTTAGCTTCTTTTTTTCAGACATTATGCCGTTCCAATTAATCGAACCACTTACTTAAGAACTTTTAACATGATAATCAATCTTGTTGATTAACTCATGTATTTTGTTTTTAATATTTTCTTTTTCCTTCTCATCCAACTGGATGGAAGAAGATAAACCCGGTTTACCGGATTTATGATTATTAATTTCATTTTCCAATGCTGCTAATTTCAAGACCAAAAGTTCATTTTCCTTTGTGAGAGTAATGATTTTTTGTTCTTGTTCCTTTTTATGCTTTTTTAAAAGATCAGTTTTTTCAATTAAAGCAGAAACTTGAACTTCAAGCGATATTAGTTCATTTAGAACAATCTCGTATTTAGTTAGTTCGCTCAAATTATCCTCTTAATACAGCATTAAATTCTTTTTTTACTTTTTCAATTATAGTGAAGAAATCTTTCTCAACTTCTTCGTCTGTCAATGTTCTCTCATTATCAAAATATTCTAAAGAAAACGCAAGACTCTTTTTGTCGAGTCCTAATTGTTCACCTTCATATTTGTCAAACAATGAAATATTCTTCAGCAATTTTGAAGCGTTCTTCGTAATGAAATTTTGAATCTCAACAAATTGAATATTTATATCTACCACAAAAGCTAAATCTCTTACAACTTTTGGATATTTCAACAATTCCGAATACTTCTTCTCTTTTATTGGAATTTGTTTTAAATGATCAACGATAAACTCGAAACAAAAAACATCTTGATCAAGACCAAAAACTGAAAGAACATCTTTTTTTAACTTTCCACCGGTACCAATAACTGAATTATTGTAACTTTTTGTTAAATAATATTCAAATATATTATTTCCTTCGTGATTATATGAATCATTTAAAACAGAGTCAAGTGATTTTTTGTATAAACAGCTATTTATTAAACCTTTTAAATCGTAAAAGTCATAATTTTTTTCTTGAACATACCATTCCTTGTTGGAAGATTTTCCGGTTAAAAGAAATAATACTCTTTCACTTTCATCAAAGTCCTCGAAGGAAGTTATTTGTGGATTAAGCTGATTGAAAACTTTTCCGATTTCAAAAAGTTTTAGATCCTTTTGTCCGGAGTTGATATTTTTATTTAGTATTAAGAGCGCTCCGGGAATTAGTGAAGTCCTTAAAAATGCCATATCAGCACTTTGAGGGTTTAACATTTTAATTGGATGTCCGGTTATTCCGGCAATCTTTTCTGATTGCAAAGAGTTAGAGATAATTTCAAAAAAACCGAGACCAGTTGCAATCTCACGAATATCATCGTTATAAGAGGTTTCATCTTCTTGTTTTTTTATCGCAATAGAAACGCGTGGTACGGTAGGAATATTATCATATCCGTCAATTCGTGCAATTTCTTCAATAAGATCAATTTCTCGTTCTGCATCAGGTCTAAAAGTTGGGATGGTTACATCAACTGAATCTTCTTTATAATTATCTAATTGAAAACCGAGAGCTGTCAATATTTTATGAATGGATTCTTGATGAATTTTGTATCCAAGAATTTTATCCACCCGGCTATATCTAAGTTGAACTTTCTTCTCGACTATCGGGGTTGGATAAATGTCAATTTCACCATAAACAATTTTTCCTCCTGCAATTTCCTGAATCAATTGAGCTGCTCTCTGAGCTGCAAATAATGTGATATTCGGATCTGTTCCTCTTTCAAATCGATAGGAAGCATCTGTACTTAATGCTAATAACTTAGAAGTTTTTCGAATACTTATCGGATTAAAATAAGCGCTCTCAATAAGAATATTTTTAGTGTTCAACGAAACTTCCGAATTTTCTCCCCCCATAACTCCTGCAATAGCAACAGCTTTTTCAGAATCACAAATCATTAAAGTTTCATCTTGCAAATTTCTTATTTTTGAATCAAGTGTTGTGAATACTTTTTCAGAACCTGCTTGTTTAACAATAATTTTACTACCACTTAATTTATCAAGATCAAAGGCGTGAAGGGGTTGTCCTAATTCATAAAGAATAAAATTAGTCACATCAACAATATTATTTATTGAACGGAGTCCCACAGATTCAATACGTTTCTTTAACCACAATGGTGATTCTTTAACAGTTACGTCTGTTACAACTTTTGCTGAATAACGAGGACAATTAACGGTGTCCATAATTTCAATAGATGCAAGTGATTTTATCTCACTATTTGAAATATTATTTTTATCAATATTTATTTCTGGCAGATTAACATTTAGTCCGAATATAGCAGCAATATCACGTGCAACTCCAATTTGGGATAATGCATCAGGACGATTTGGTGTGATAGCAATTTCTAATATTACGTCGTTCAAATTCAAAGCTGAAGAGATCGGTTCTCCTTCTGTTAATTCATTCGGAAGAACCATAATTCCAGAATGATCATTACTCAAATTTAATTCTGCTTCTGAGCAAATCATTCCATTTGATTCAACACCACGAATTTTTATTTTTTTTATTTTGAATCCTGATTGTGGAACAACAGCATCGGTTTTAGCAAGTACAATTTTTTGTCCGGCTTCAACATTCGGTGCGCCACACACTACTTCAATAATGGAATTTCCAGTAGAGACTTTACAAAAAGATAGTTTATCAGCGTTCGGATGTTTTGATTTTTCTATTACAAGACCGACAACAAAATTTTCATATAATTTTGTTTGATCAATAACTTCTTCTACTTCAAGTCCGGACATAGTTAACTTTGCGATAATATCATCAACAGATACTCCATTGAGATCAATAAAATTTTTCAACCAATTAAGAGAAATTTTCACTACAACTCCGAATCAAAACTGTTTAAGGAATCTAAAATCATTTTCAAAATATAACCGAATATCATTTATACCATATTTTAATAAAGCGATACGCTCTATTCCCATTCCGAAAGCGTAACCGGTAATTTTTTCACTGTCATAATTAACCGACTTAAATACATTTGGATCAATCATTCCGCATCCAAGAATTTCTAACCATCCGGAATGTTTACACACACGGCAGCCTTTTCCTTTGCATAGAAAACAAGTAATATCCATCTCCGCACTTGGTTCAGTAAAAGGAAAGTAACTTGCTCTAAAACGGTATTTCAAATCTTCATTGTAAAACTGCTTTGCGAATGCTACAAGCGTTCCATTTAATTCAGCAAAGGAGACATTTTCATCAATGTAAATTCCATCCACTTGATGAAACAAACAATAACTTCTTGCACTAACTGCTTCATTTCGAAAAACCTTACCGGGCATTATTGCACGTATTGGTGGTTTTTGTTTTTCCATAATTCTAATTTGAACCGGTGTTGTGTGTGTGCGAAGAAGAAAATCTTTCGATACAAAAAATGTATCTTGCATATCTCTTGCCGGATGATTTGCCGGAAAATTAAGTGCCTCAAAATTGTAATAATCGGATTCTAACTCAGGACCTTCTTTAACAGAAAAACCGAGTGATTTGAAAATACTCTTAATGTCGTTTAATGTTTGAGTCAGAATGTGCTTGTTTCCAAGAAGATATTCTCTTCCGGGTAAGGATAAATCCAACTTACTTTTTGAGGATGAATTATTTTTTTCAATACCCTCTTTTCGAATATCGAAATTCGTCTGTGCAAAATTACGTAATGAATTCAATTCTTTTCCAAGTGCAGGTTTTTCTTCTTTTGGAACTGATTTCAATTCCTCAAATAAAGATGCAATAGATCCATTTCTACTCAGATATTTGATGCGTACATCTTCTAATTCTTTTACAGAAACTACAGCATTAACGTCATTTTCAAAATCAATTTTAATTTTCTCTATTTTCTCAATCATACAAAATCCGGTTTAAATAGAAAAACCCTCTTTCATCAAAGTCATTAAGATAAAAGAGGGCAAGAATAATTTATTTAGTTGCAAAAGAAACAAGTTCAGCAAAGACAGTTGGATTATCAACTGCGAGACTTGCAAGTACTTTTCTGTTAATACCAATTCCTTTAGAACTTAAGGAATGCATTAATTGAGAATAAGTAGTTCCATGTTGCCTTGCAGCAGCATTAATTCTAATAATCCAGAGACTGCGATAATTTCTTTTTTTAAGTTTTCTGTCACGGTAAGCATGAAGCAAACCTTTTTCGACATGATTTTTAGCTACTGTGAAAACATTTTTTCTTGTTCCCCAATAGCCTTTAGCCATTGAAAGAATTTTTTTACGACGTGCTTTAGATGCAACTTTATTTTTAGATCTTGGCATAGTTCATTCCTCCTATTGCATCATTATTAAAACGCGTTTGGCATCGGCAGAGGAAACTAATGTTGCGCTGCGCAAGTTTCTCTTTCTTTTTCTGCTTTTCGATGTTAAAATATGGCTTTTATAAGCCTTTTTTCTTTTGAATTGACCGGAAGCAGTCTCACGTAAAGACTTTCTGGCTCCGCGGTTGCTCTTCATTTTTGGCATAGTTTTAATCTATCCTTTTGTTATTGATTAGTTGTTTTTTTCTTACTTTTTTGTGGTACCATAATCAAACTCATATTTCGTCCTTCCATTTTGATAGGACTTTCAACTTTTGCATAATCTTCAAGACGTTCTGAAAAGCGAGTGAGAATTTCTTCTCCCTTATTTGTATAGGCTAACTCTCTTCCCTTGAACATAACAACTGCTTTTACCTTATTCCCTTCTTCAAGGAAATTTATTGCATGTTTTGTTTTAAACTCAAAATCATGGACATCAGTGTTAGGGTGAAATCTTATTTCCTTTAAGACGGAAACATTTTGATTTTTCTTTTGGGTTTTATCACGTTTTTGCTGTTCGTACTTAAATTTTCCGAAATCAATAATTTTACAAACCGGTGGTTCAGCTTTAGGAGCAATTTCAACTAAATCTAAAGTTTTCTCTGCTGCCATTCTGAGGGCATCTTTTATTGTAAAAATTCCGATCTGGGTTCCGTCTTCTGATAATACTCGTACTTTAGGAACACGGATTTCTTCATTTATACGAATTTCTTCTGCTTGACTAATTTTTAACCTCTTAAATTATTCGCTAATTTTTTTGATTTATTTCAAACTGTAATTTATCAATAAACTCGGTTAATCCAAAAGAACCGAGGTCACCTTTTTTATGTTGACGAACAGAAATCAAATTTGATTCTTTCTCTTTTTCACCGACAATTATCATATAGGGAACTTTTTGAGTTTCCCAATCACGAATTTTATAACCGATTTTTTCATTTCTTTGATCAAATTCAATTTTTAAATCATGCTTTTTCAGTTCCTCAACTACCAATTTCCCGTATTCAAAATAATTTTGTGATACCGGAATAACAGCAACTTGTACGGGAGCCAGCCATGGAGGGAATGAGCCGCCATAGTGTTCAATTAAAATTCCCATAAATCGTTCAATTGAACCAAGTAAAGCACGATGAACCATAAAAGGCTGATGCTCTTTACCATCTTCACCGATATATTTCATTTCAAAACGCTGCGGTAAATTAAAATCAAATTGTACTGTACTCAACTGCCATTCACGATTTAATGCATCTTTGATTTTAATATCAATTTTAGGTCCGTAAAAAGCTCCCCCACCTTCATCCATCTCATATTTTAAATTCTCTTTTTCAAGAGCGTGTTTCAGAGAAGAGGTTGCTGTTTCCCAGGTTTCATCATCACCAACCGAGCCTTCAGGTTTTGTTGCCACATAAAATGCTAATTCTTCGAAGCCAAATGATTTTAGCATGTATCTTGAAAATCGAACAACTTCAATAATTTCCGATTCCATTTGGTCGTGGGTACAGAAGATATGTGCATCATCTTGAGTAAATCCTCTTACGCGAAGTAATCCATGTAATACTCCACTTTTCTCGTAACGATATACTGTCCCTAATTCTGCCCAACGTAAAGGTAAGTCTCTATATGATCTAAGTTGAGATTTATAAATCATAATGTGAAAAGGACAATTCATAGGTTTGACATAATAGTCTTGATCATCAATTTTCATTGGAGAGTACATACTCTCTTTGTAAAAACCGAGATGTCCACTTTTTTCCCATAACCAGCTTTTCCCCATATGAGGAGAATATAAAAGATCATAACCATTATCTAAATGTTCTTTACGCCAAAAAGTTTCGATTGTATTTCTGATACGTGAACCTTTAGGATGCCAATAAATTAAACCGGCACCGGCTTCTTCATGAATACTAAATAAATCTAATTGTTTTCCTAATTTCCTATGATCTCTTTTTTTAGCTTCTTCAAGGAAAGTCAGATAATCATCTAATTGTTTTTTCTTAGGGAAGGTAATTCCATAAATTCTTTGGAGTTGTTTATTCTTTTCATCACCACGCCAATATGAGCCGGAAACAGTTAAGAGTTTAACATGTTTAATTTTTCCGGCACCCGGTAAATGTGGGCCGGTACAAAGATCCGTAAATGAACCTTCATGATAAAGACTTACCTGGTCTTCATCACGGATAATATCTGAAAGAATTTCTAATTTATATTGATCCCCTTTTTCTTTGAAGAATTGAATTGCTTCTTCTTTCAACAATTCTACACGTTGAAAAGAATTATTCTCGTGAGAAATTTCTAACATCTTCTTTTCGATATTGTCGAGATCAGTTTCCGTAAGTTTTGTATTAATATCTATGTCATAATAAAATCCTGCATCAATTGCAGGTCCGACACCAAATTTCGCTTCAGGAAAAATTGATTGAACCGCATGAGCCATCAAGTGTGAAGATGAATGCCAATATACTTCTTTTCCTTTAGGATCATCGAAAGTATAAAACTTCACTGAAGAATCGGTTGTTATTTTTGAATTAAGATCTTTCACTTTTCCATTAATTTCAGCAACCAAAGTTTCTTCAGCTAATCTATTTGAAATGCTTTTAACAATCTCAAATGCAGTTACTCCTTTTGGAAATTTTTTTGAATTTCCGTCCGGAAACGATATTAAAATTTTATCTTCCATAAATTCACTACTTAATAAAAAAAAACGGAGTTGCCTCCGAATAATTGTGGGCTCTATAGGATTCGAACCTATGACCTTCTGCACGTCAAGCAGACGCTCTAACCAACTGAGCTAAGAACCCTCTTAAAGCAAAATGTAGAACACAAAACAAAGTGATAAAACTTTAATTTTACATTCTACATTTTCGTACCGAGAGCCGGAGTCGAACCGGCACGGGAAAAACTTCCCACAGGATTTTAAGTCCTGTGCGTCTACCAATTCCGCCATCCCGGCAAACACTCAAAAAATGAGATACAAATATAAGCAGAATCTGTTCTTAGAAGCAAGAATCTGAGTGTTTTTTTCTTATTCATTTCAAAAGAAATTTGAGAGTATTATACATAAAAAACCCTTCCTAGGACGGGTTGAGTTTGGCTATAATATTTGAATGTCTCTCGGTTTTACTCTTTCATGTTTTGGGAGTATTAATCTAAGTTGCCCATTCTGATACGAGGCATTAATATTATCCTCATCAATCCAATCGGAAAGGTTAAATTTTCTATAATAATTTCCGATAGAAATTTCACGAAGGACATATTTTCTATTAACAGCTTCATCAAAATTGATTAAACCAACAATTGTTAATTCGCGCTTGTGCAGCTTAATTTTTATGTTTTCTTTTTCAACTCCCGGCATATCCGCAATTAAAACATATTCTTCTGAATTTTCAAAAACATTAACTGCCGGAGAATAGACCACCTCTTTTTCTAGTCTTTCTTCCCATGATTGTGTATTTGCATTTTCAACTTTGATCATTTCTTTGTTATCTACCATGACTAAATCTCCTTATGTTATTAATATTAGGCAAATCTTCTTAGAAAAAATCCGGGCATCTGCTCTGCAAATTATTCGATAAAGATGCCCGTCACTATTCTTAAGAAATTATTTATTTTTTATCATCATCAACTACTTCGTAAGATGCATCTTGAACTTCTTTTTCTTTACCGGCACCGGATGCAGATTGCTGTTGTCCGCTTGCCGGATCATGAGTCTCACTTTGATGAGCATCAGGTCCTTGTTGACCGGTTTGAGCATACAAAGATGAAGCAACTTCATTCCATACTTTATTCATCGAATCAACTGCTGCTTTAATAGTATCAACATTATTGGTTGTAAGTGCATCTTCAATCTTTTTCATTTCAGATTCTAATCTGTTTTTTACGTCAGGTGTAACTTTATCACCCAGTTCATCAAGTTGTTTTTTAGTTTGGAATACCAGACTGTCAGCTTGATTTCTGATATCTATCAATTCTTTCTTCTTTTTATCTTCAGCCGCATGTTCTTGAGCATCACGTTTCATTTTTTCTACTTCATCTTGTGAAAGTCCGCTTGAAGAAGTTATTCTGATACTTTGCTCTTTATTAGTAGCTTTATCTTTTGCCATTACATGCATTATTCCATTAGCGTCAATATCAAAAGATACTTCAATTTGAGGTACTCCGCGTGGAGCAGGAGGAAATCCATCAAGATGAAATCTTCCAAGTGTTCTGTTATCAGTAGCCATTGGTCTTTCGCCTTGCAAAACATGAATTTCAACTGATGGTTGATTATCAGCAGCAGTTGAGAATATTTCACTTTTCTTTGTTGGAATAGTTGTGTTCGAAGTAATCAATACAGTCATAACACCACCAAGAGTTTCAATACCAAGTGAGAGTGGGGTTACATCCAAGAGCAAAACATCTTTGACTTCGCCTGATAATACTGCACCTTGAATAGCTGCACCAATTGCAACAACTTCATCCGGATTAACACCTTTATGTGGTTCTTTTCCAAAAATAGTTTTGACTAGTTCTTGTACTTTCGGTATTCTAGTTGATCCACCAACGAGAATAACTTCATCAATTTGAGAAGCAGAAACACCAGCGTCTTTAATTGCACGTTCACATGGGATTCTGGTTTTTTCTATAAGATTGTCAACAAGTTGTTCAAACTTTGCACGTGTAATTGCAATGTTCAAGTGTTTTGGTCCGTCTTGATTTGCAGTGATGAAGGGTAAATTTACATCTGTAGAATTAGATGATGATAATTCGATTTTAGCTTTTTCTGCAGCTTCCTTTAATCTTTGAAGAGCCATTGGATCTTTGCGTAAATCAACACTTTCTTGTTTTAAAAATTCATCAGCAAGGAAATCAATTATGTTCTGATCAAAGTCATCACCACCAAGATGAGTATCACCGTTGGTCGATTTAACTTCAAATACACCTTCACCAATTTGAAGAATTGAAATATCAAATGTACCACCACCAAGATCATAAACTGCGACTAATTGTTCCTTATGCTTCTTATCAAGCCCGTAAGCAAGAGCTGCTGCTGTCGGCTCATTAATAATTCTTCTTACTTTAAGTCCTGCAATTTCACCGGCATCTTTTGTAGCTTGACGTTGTGCATCATTAAAATATGCAGGAACTGTAATTACTGCTTCAGAAACTTCTTGTCCAAGATATTCCTCGGCTGTTTTTTTCATTTTTTGCAAAGTCATCGCACTTATTTCTGGAGGCGAATAAGTTCTGTCATTAATATTAATTCTTGCTGAACCATTATCTCCCGCTACAATTTCGTATGGCACTTTTTTAATTTCGTCCATAACTTCATTAAGATTTCTTCCCATAAATCTTTTGACAGACGCAATAGTATGTTTAGGATTTGTAACAGCTTGACGTTTTGCAGGCTGCCCAACTAACCGCTCACCTGATTTAGTGAATGCTACAACAGATGGTGTTGTTCTGCCACCTTCTGAATTCGGAATAACAACAGGATCATTTCCTTCCATCACTGAGACGCAAGAGTTTGTAGTTCCTAAATCAATTCCAATTATCTTTCCCATTTTATTATTCTCCTATAAAGAAAGCGGCAGTATACCGCTATTATAAATAATGTTATTTAATCTCGATCATTTTTTCAACGTTTCTTTCAACTGAATATTTCGGAATAGAAATCGTTAAAACTCCGTTTTCAAATTTTGCTTCTGTTTTTTCAACATCAATATCTGAAGGTAAAGTAAAATTTCTTTTGAACGATCCATAAGTTCTTTCAGTTCTAAAATAATTTTTCTCTTTAACTTCTTCAGCTCTCTTTTTTTCACCGGAGATGGTCAGTACATTATCTTGCATTGAAATTTTAATTTCGTTTTTAGCAATTCCCGGAACTTCAGCTTCAAAAAAGAGTTTGTTTTTATCTTCAGAAATATCAAATTTAGGACTAAAGGTTGAAGTATTTTCGAATTGTAATCCCGAAAATTCATCTAATAAACTTTTGATTCCATCACCGTAAAATTTTAGGTTTTTAACTGAATCAAAATTAACCGGTTCAAAATTTATAAATCTCATGGCATATTCTCCTTTTATTCTTATTTTTGTATCGTTACTTATTCATCTTTGGCATTATATTAACAACCATTATGCCAAAGTTAATTATCATGGGTAACAGCTTATAAAACAATAAGTTATGAATATTATTAACAAAAGTCTTTGTTTGCCAATACGACATGGAAAGCTGCCATATTGACTTCACATTGACAAAAACGACATTTTTTATGACAAAATAGAGAATTTATGGAAACAACTGTATTCACAATTGAAAAATTTGATATTAAACTCGATACAAATTGGATTGGAAGAAACTTCCTTTTTATCGAAGAACTTGACTCAACAAACTCTTTCTTACTTGATAAAAAGAATGAGATCTCAACAGACGGAACTGTATTACTTGCAGAAAAACAGAACAAAGGGAGAGGGCGATTTGATAGGCAATGGTATAGCACTAAAGGACAAAATCTTACATTCTCAATTCTTTTAACGAAAACGGCATCATTTGGAAGGTCGATTAACTTGCTAAATTTAGGCTCTTCAGTTGTTGTTGCCCAAACGATAGAAAATCTTTTTCAATTAAAGCCTGAATTAAAATGGCCAAATGATGTTCTGATTAACGGAAAAAAAATCTCCGGAATCTTGCTGGAATCAGTTTCGTCAGGAAATAAAATGATAAAATTGGTTGTTGGTATTGGTGTGAATGTTAATCAAACTATTTTTCAAGGGCAATACAATATTCAACCAACTTCAATTAAACATGAGTATGGGCAGTTTATTGAACGTGAAAAATTATTAGCCGAATTATTGAATAATTATGAAGGCATGTTATACAAATTGAAATCTGATCCGGATTCAATTCTAAAAGAATGGCGAAAGAGCTGCAAATTGATTGGTGAAAAAATTTCAGTAATTCAACTTGAAGAAACCAAACATGGAATTTTTGAGGACATTGATGATGAGGGATATTTACTTTTAAAAAGTAAAAATGGAATTGAAAAAATTAGTTTTGGTGATGTGAGTGTTTATTAATGATTGCCTTAATTGATATTGGGAATTCAAGAACAAAAGTCGGTATAGTAAAAGAGAGTAATATTGATAAGACTTTTTCGATTAATACTTCAAATTCATTTAACGAACTTTTAAATGAGTTAGGTATAGTTGAAAAAATATTTTTTTCATCTGTAGTTCCGAGCAAATCTGCAGAATTATTGGGATGTGTTGAAACAAAGAAAATTTTTGAAGTAAATATTAATCCGAATTTAGGAATCGATATACTTTACAAAACACCGCAAACACTTGGTATAGATAGGGTTTGTGGAATTCTTGGAGCAAAAAAATTAGCTCAATTAAATTCACATAAATCTGATTTAATTATTACTATCGATTGTGGTACAGCAACTACAATTAATGTGTTGTATCAAAATTCATTCATTGGTGGACTAATCGCTCCCGGTATTTCTACAATGTTTTCCTCACTAAACAAAAACACTTCTCTACTACCGGAATTGAATTTTGATAGTTATACAGAATTTATAGGCAATTCAACAGAAACTTCTATTGTTTCCGGAGTTGTTAATGCTACACTCGGTTTCATAAGCCATAGTATAAATAAAATTGAGAAGCTATATGAGACAAATGCGAGCATATTTATTACAGGCGGAAATAGTAAAAAACTTCTTCCCTATCTCGATAAAAATATTATGTATGAAAAGGATTTAGTGTTGATCGGAATTTTAAGTGTGGCTGAAAAAATGGGTTAACTATTGATTGTAATAATATCATTATCAATTAAACGTGTCTTTCCAATTTTACATGCTATGAGAATAAGATATTTCTTCCCCTTAAATAATTTTTCAACTTTTTCAAACGTGAAAAAATCTACAATCTCGATATAATCTAATGATGAAGATTTTGCACGATTAATTATCGCAACCATTGCATTTAAAATTTCAGCGACATTCCTTTCCCCGGAAATTATTAATTCATTTGCAGTAATTATTGCACGAGATAATACTAAAGCATCGATCCGCTCCGCATCACTTAAATAGATATTTCGAGAACTCATCGCAAGTCCATCTGACTCCCTTATAATCGGGCATATTCTAACTTCGAGATTCATTCGTAAATCATTTACCATTTTTAAAATCACTGCACATTGCTGTGCATCTTTTTGTCCGAAATATGCTTTATGCGGAAGTACAATATTGAATAATAAATTTACAATTGTAGTTACGCCTCTGAAATGAGTTGGGCGGTATTGTCCCTCAAGAACATTGGTTATCCCATCAACCACAACATAAGTTTGATAATTTGGAGGGTATATTTCTGATGGTTCAGGATAAAAAAGAATATCGCAATCTTCTTTTTCAAGTAAAGAAAAATCTCTTTCGAAATCACGCGGATATTTTGCTAAATCTTCGTTAGGGGAAAATTGAGTCGGGTTTACAAAAATCGAAACTACAGAAACAACACACTCATTCTTACTTGCACGAAGTAATGAGATATGACCTTCATGCAAATAACCCATTGTCGGTACAAATCCAATTGATTTACCTTCGGATCGCAACTTGTTGGAATATTGCTGCATTTCCAACATTGATGTAATAACTTTTATAATTTCCTCAGCTTACCAAATCTAAAAATGTAGAAATTGTGTTCTTCATATCTTTGCGGGCAATTACAGTATCAACAAAACCATGTTCTAATAGAAATTCAGATTTTTGAAATCCAACAGGTAAATCTCTTCCAATTGTTTGTTTAATTACTCTAGGTCCTGCAAAACCGATTAACGCCTTTGGTTCAGCAATATTTATATCTCCGAGCATCGCATAGCTTGCGGTTGTTCCACCTGTAGTCGGATCAGTCAAAATTGAGATATATGGAATCTTTTCATCTGCTAATTTTGCGAGTCGTGAACTTGTCTTAGCCATTTGCATCAATGATAAAGCCCCTTCCATCATTCTAGCACCACCACTTGCGGAAATCAGAATGAGTGGAATCTTATTTTTAATTGCCCTATCAATTAAACGAGCAATTTTCTCACCAACAACCGAGCCCATACTACCACCGATAAACTTAAAATCCATACATCCAAAAGCAACTTCACGATTGTTAATTTTTCCGGTTCCGGTTTTAATTGCGTCGAAGAGATTAGTTTTTTTTATTGTATCTTCAATTCGATCGTTGTACTTTTTTGTATCGACAAAATTCAATGGATTTGCAGAGCGCATTTTTTTGTTTATCTCTTTGAATGAATCATCATCCAATAAAATTTTAATATATTCATCACTCCCGATTCTAAAATGATGATTACATTTTAAACAACACCAGTGATTAATTTCAAGTTGCTTTTTATGAATTATTTCGCCGCATGAAGGACATTTTTCCCACAACCCATCCGGGAGTTCTTTCTTCTGTGAATCAGAAGAGATATTTTCTTTCGCTCTTTTGAACCAAGCCATATTAGCTTTCTTTCTTTAAGATATCGGCGTAAATAGTTAATGTTTTGATTGCTTCATCAGGATCGTTAGACGAAACGATTATGTTGCGGCTTGTTCTGCCAAAACGATTTGATGAATCAAACTCAATTTTGATTGACCCTTCTTCACCCGGTTTTAATTTTTTTCCGGTTACTACCGCGGCAGTACATCCGCAAGTGGTTTTCACGTCTTTAATATTGAGAACACCTTTGCCCGCATTTTTAAATTTGAAAGTATATTCTACAATTTTACCTTCATAAATTTTTCCAAAATCGTGCTGATTTTTCTCAAAGATTATCTTTGGCCCGGTTGCTTGTTCGGCAAAAGTGACAGCATCAACTACATTTCCGGAGATAACAAATTTAACTCTTGGAGTAACAGGGTCATTTGACGAAACGGAAATCTGTTTTACCTGTTTCCCCGCTCTACCTACCGAATTAAACTCGACTTTCATTGTTGTACTTTCACCCGGTTTTAATTCTTTCTTTTCAGGTTCTGCTGCTGTGCAACCACAGGAAGAGATAACTTGTCCAAGTTTAAGCATATCGCCGCCTGTATTAACAATAATAAAGTTATGTATTACTGATTGTCCTTCAGGTATATTTCCAAAATCAAACGAGTCACTAGGCACAAATATTTTTGGACTCTGCAATTGTGCAAATAGAAGAACATTAGTTACAACTAACATAAATAAAATTAATCGCTTCATTTAACTTTCCTGTTTATACTAAAAGATTTTAAATATTTTGGTTCAAGATAATCATACTCATATGTTAACAGATTTTGACCAAATCTCATGCACCATTCCGCAATACTTTTTGGTGAAGGGGCAAACTTATTAATAATTTTCAAATTTGAATTAACTACATTTCCGAAAACTAATACTCCCTTTGAGAGATTTTCTAATTCATCTTGTCGAATTAATTTCAAATCCTCTACAAATTTATAAATATTTCCGTCATTTTTAAATCTTGCATAATATATTTCTTCAATATTCACTTTATTTGCTATTACAAATTCATCTCCCGGTTTGGTAGAAAGTAGAAGCTCAAGAGCGAGTGCTTCAAAAGTTGGGACAAGTACAATCGGCAGACCGGAACCCATAGCCAAACCTTTAGCAGATGATAAACCAATCCTCAATCCTGTAAAAGAACCGGGTCCTGAAGAAACCGCAATTACCTTGCAATCTTTTAGTTCAACACCAATTTGCTTGAGTGAAACATCTACACAATTAAAAATTTTTTCAGAATGACTATTCTTCAACATCAAAATAGTTTCCGAATATTTTTCATTGTTAAAATAAACCGAGGCTCCACAAAGTTTATCCGATGTTTCGATTGCCAGTATCGGTTTTTCATTCATATTTGAAAACTGTAATTGTTCTGAAATCACCATCGCCAATAATTATTTTTAATTCAACTCTTTTATTCGGTAAAATAAAGGGAAACAACTCGCCCCACTCAATAAATTTGATTGCATTTTCATCTGAAAGATATTCATCAAAACCTATATCATACAATTCTTGTTCTTCACCAACACGATAAAAATCAAAATGAATAACCCGTTTTGTCCCGGTATAATCATTTACCAATGCGAATGTTGGACTTGTAACATTTTCAATCTTCCATAGTTTTGCAATCGCTTTTACAATGAATGTTTTTCCCGCACCCAAATTTCCATTTAATATTACTACTGCCCCATCTGATAAAGATGAAGCAAAATTTTGTGCAAACTCTGTCATTTCATCTTCAGAATGAATATGCTTTTCCAGAACCAACTCCATTTATCTTGGTTCCATTGTAATTACCGGTAAAATCATTTCCTCCATTGAAATTCCACCGTGCTGGAAAGTATCTTTATAGTAACTTAGGAAACGATGATAATCAGTCGGATAGACAAAATAATAATCTTCTTTTGCAATAATATAATTTATAGTAATTCCTCTTCTTGGGAGTTTATAAGCTAATGGGTCTTTTATAAAAATTGCATGTTTTTCATCAACCTTCAAATTACGGCCGTACTTAAATCTTAAACTTGTTGAAGTTTCCTTATCTCCCAAAACCTTAGCGCCACGCATCGCACGAATACTTCCATGATCAGTAGTTATAACTATTTTTACATTTTTCATCTTAGAAAGAGATCGAAATGTTGAAAGTAAAGATGAATGTGTAAACCAACTGTTTGTTAATGAACGGAATGCTGATTCTTCCGGTGCAATTTCTTTTAGTAATTCTGAGTCAGATCGCCCATGAACCATCATATCCAAAAAGTTTACAACAACTGCAGTTAACTGATTGTTCTGATATGACATAATATTTTGTTCGAAGTTACGTCCTACTTCAGGATCAATAATCTTAATATACTTAAAGTCATTTTTTAACTTGATTCTTTTTCTGTCCAAGAATAGTTGCAGAAATTCCTTTTCATATTTATTCATACTTCGTTCGTCTTCATCAGCACCGTGCCATAGATCGGGATAATATTTTTCAATTTCAGACGGGAAAAGTCCGGCAAATAAGGCATTTCGGGCATAAGAAGTTGCAGTTGGAAGAATCGAATAATAATATTCCTTCGAGATTTTGAACATATCAATTAAGTGCTTTTCCATTACTAACCATTGATCAAGACGTAAGCAATCAAGTACAAAAAAGAAAATTGTTTTATTCTCTTCTTCGATAGATGAAATTACATGATCATTTAAAATATCAACAGTTAGAGTCGGACGATTTTCACGAGTTGAAGTGTTCAACCATTTGACATAATTTTTCTCAATAAATCGTGAAAATTCTTTGTTGCATTCTTTTTTTTGTTCATTCAAAGATTGTCTTAAACCCGTTTCAGGATGAACATCGAGTTCAATATCCCATGCGCAAAGTTTAAGATAAAGATCAATCCACTCATTGTGATCTAAATTATTTTGCAACAACATTGAGATTTGATTAAAATCCTGGAGATAATCTTTAGTCACAAATTGAGAAGATATCCGTTTACCTTCTAAAATCTTTTTACAAACAAGAAGTATCTGGCTTGGGTTAACAGGTTTAGTAAGGTAATCTTTAATTTTACCTCCGATGGCTTCATCCATTAAAGATTCTTCTTCACTCTTGGTCACCATCACTACAGGAATATTAGAATGCTTTTCTTTTATTCTTCCTAGAACCTCAAGACCACCCATACCCGGCATCATCTCATCAAGGAAAATCAAATCGATTTCATCTTCATCTAATAAGTGAAGTGCATCTTCACCATTTGTTACTGTAGAAACATCATATCCTTTTTCAGATAAAAAAATGATATGAGATCTGAACAGGTCAATCTCATCATCTATCCATAAAATTTTTTTCTTTTTCATCAAGAATGACTTTCCAGTATTGATTAATTTTTGAAGAGTAAAACTAATAAGATTTATTAATAGTTAGAAGCTACAATTCTCTACCCTGTATAAGTCAGTGCACACACTCAACATCATGTCCGGAGGCAGCTGAATTTAATTTCGGACTAAGATATGGAATACCAAGACCAAGTCCACGAAGAATAAAAAGTATGGCAAGTACAACTACAAATGCAGGAACAATTTTTCTAAGTTTCAAACGCGCTTTTAAATTAATTACCGAACTGAAAAGTGTAACAGTAAACATTAATGGAATAGTTCCGAACCCAAACAACATCATAAACAGCATCCCATTTAAAGGACTTCCGGTACTTATTGCTCCGGCAATTCCCACATAAACAAAGCCACAGGGTAGAAATCCATTTAGTATTCCAATTTTCAGAAGAGCGTAAACAGATTTCTCTTTAAATAATGGAGCAATAATTTTATTTATTTTCCCTAAAACATTTTTCATAAATGGAATCGAGAGAACTAAGGCTTCACTTTTTTGAGGGAAAAGTGCATACACTAAAATTATTATTCCGGCTCCAACTGAAACAAACTGCTGCAACCCAATAAGTTTTAATCTATCTCCCAATAATCCGAAAACCAATCCCATTAAAGAGTAACTAATAACTCTACCGAAATTATATAAAAACCGGCTGAGGATAAAAGATGCTTTTGTAGTTTGATTTAATGGTAAGGCTAATGCTATTGGTCCACACATTCCAAGACAATGCAGACTTCCTAATAGTCCAAGAATAAATCCGGCAGTGATATGAACAGATTCCATCAGTTTATAAAGATCTTTTCTTCTTTAAAGAATTTTTCCGAGTCGTACTCCCAATTCAATTTGATCTTCCAAAAACCTTTTTTGAATGAATTAGTCGGAATAACAAATTCACCCGATGAATTTAACTCCAATGGGAAAATTTTATCATAAGTAGAATTAGAAGGTCTATAAAAATGAACTTCACCTTTAATCTCGTTTGAAAGTAATTGAGGTGGGAATTTGAAACTTAAAGAACTTTCTGAAGTAATGAATTGGATTTGGGTATCAAGTGAAGCAGTTTTATTCTGCTTATCAATTTCTTCTTGATACTTTAATTCCTGGGCATAATAATTATCTGTAACCAAATCTACTTTTTCACCGAAGGCGAAAAAAACAAAGATTACGTTCAGTATTAAAAATCCGATAATAAAGATTGCTATCCCCGTTCCCCAGCTTAGTCGTTTCTTCATTTAACTTTTGTCCTAAAATGTGATAAAAATGATGTTTTAATTGATGCGACTTCGACACCTTTTTCATACACACCAATTTCTAAAGGCATGTTCAATTTATCAATTTTGTCCTTTTCTAATACAACCATAAATTTACCATCAAATACTTGATGAGGTTCAATTGAATAAGCATTTCCAAGTACAACAATATTGGCATCAATGTTTTTAACTTTTATATTAATTGGAATTGTCTCAAAAGTCTTATTAACAATATTAATATTATACAAATTACTTATTTTATTTTCTGGTTGATCCTGAAAAAGCATTCCCGGTGTCCTCAGAATATTTACCGAGATATTTTCCCGTGTAAAGAGGAGTACCGTCACTATAATTAGTAAAACTGCAAGTACCGTTGAATAACTGATTATCCTTGGAGTAATTTTAAACCGGATGCGGTCAATTATGCCATTAAGTGAATCGTATCTAATCAAACCTCGCGGTTTATCAATTTTATCCATCACATTGTCACACGCATCAATACAAGCTGTGCAGTTAACACATTCAAGTTGCACACCGTTTCTGATATCGATTCCGGTCGGACAAACATCAACACACAGATGGCAATCTATGCAATCACCTGAACTTCTTTCTTCATTCTTTTTTAATTTTCCTCGAGGCTCACCCCGAACATGATCGTAAGCAACAACGAGAGAATTTTTATCAAGCAATACACCCTGTAATCTTCCATATGGGCAAACAATTGTGCATGCTTGCTCCCTAAACTTTGCAAAAACAAAGTAGAAGAGGAATGAAAATATTGTGATAGCTATTAAACCGGTAAGATGTTCCATCGGAGGATCAGTAATTATTTTAAATAATTGATCAATCCCGATTATATAAGAAAGAAATAAATTTGAGATAATAAATGAGAGACTGAAAAAGATGATGTGTTTGGTTCCCTTTTTGAATAATTTTTCATTATTCCATTCTTGGGCATCAAGTGAACGCTGTTTGTTGAAATCACCTTCAATCCAATACTCAATTTTACGAAAAACCATTTCCATAAAAATAGTTTGAGGACAAATCCAACCACAAAAAATTCTTCCATATATTGCTGTAAATAAAATTACAAATACAATCGTAGTAATGAAAAGCAGTACGAAAATGTAAAAATCATGCGGTCCAAAAGTTACTCCAAAGAGAATAAATTGTCTTTCAAGTAAATTGAGTAAAATAAGTGGCTGTCCGTGTACTTTTATGAAGGGGGTTATAAAAAGTATCAATAATAAAATGACTGCTACAATATTTCTTGCATTATAATAGCGACCACTTGGTTTTTTGGGATATATCCAGGCTCGTTTACCATCAGTGTTGATAGTTGAAATGGTATCCCGATAGGCTTCTTGTTCTTTTACTTCATCCATAATATTCAGCATTAAAAAATATTTCAATAACAAGGTCGGGAATTACCCCGACCTAATCAATTCATTTATTGTGTAACAGCAGCAGTATCAGCAGGAACAACCCATTTTTCACCTTGAGGTGGTTTTTGATTCGGGGGATTTGTTCCTTGCAGTGATAGAATATAACTTCCTACTTCCTGCATATTTTTCGGGTTAAGTTGTGATTTCCAACTGATCATTCCTTTTTCAGGAACACCGTTTTTAATTATTAAGAATAAATTCTTAATGTCACCACCATGAATCCAATATTCATCAGTAAAATTAGGACCAACTAATCCTTCTCCAAAGTTACCGTGACAAGCAGCGCAGTATTTCACAAAAATTTCTTTACCGCTGAATAATGTACCTGGGTCCATGGAAACTTTAACATTATTTTCATCAATAAACTCACCGCCTGCTAAGAATTGTGCCTTTTGTAATTCAGCTAATTCAATTTCTTCTGCATACTCGGCTTCCATAAGTTTACCGATATCAAAAACGTGAAAGACAAGCATATAAATTATTGACCAGACAATTGTTATGTAAAAAAGATATTTCCACCAGGGCGGAAGATTATTGTTCAGTTCTTTAATACCATCATAGTCGTGATCAAGTAATATTTCTTTTTCATTTTCAATCGGTTTTGCGTCAATCAGTAAATCCATAAACTTAGCCCAGAGAGAAACCTCCCCCGGTATTTTTTGAATTCCAACATGATAAACCATAAAAACAATTGTAAGAAATATCATAAAAAGGAATAGAATGAGAAATGCAGTATCTGTGTAAGCGACCATATCTATTTCTCCCCCTTGTGCAAATATTGGGACGAAGGGAAATAGAAACAGAATTGTAAAAATCAATTTGAAATTTAATTCAAAGTGTTTTTTTACCTTCGTACTTTCTTTAATTTTCTTTTTAATCAACATTGTAAAAGCCCTTTACTTTTGATTATTTTCATTAGTTGATGAATCCAATGGAAGATTTTCAAGTTCTTCGATTTCTTTTTTATCGAGGCGAAGAGCATAAATCAACCATAGTGTAAAAATTGGAACGAAGATGAACAATCCGATTAACGGATAAATTGATATATCTTCGATTGATGACAAATAGTTACTAAACATTTATTTATTTCCTACTTGATTACTGTATTTTTAACTTTTATATCAGTCCCCAATCTTTGGAGATAAGCTATTAAAGCAATAATTTCTTTATCACTGTCTATTGCTATCCCATTAGATTGAAGATCTATTGCGATTCCCTCAGCTTGTTTCTGAACATCTGTATTTGCCGTTTGGTCATATCCACCAGGATAAGGAACGCCAAGTTTTTGCAATGCTCGTATTTTAGCTCCGGTAGTAGAGATATCTAAAATATTTTCAGTTAACCAAGGGAAAGGAGGCATTATTGAACCCGGAGACATTAAGCGTGGATCCATCATGTGATGATAATGCCATAAGTTTGGATATTTTTGACCAACTCTATGCAAATCGGGTCCGGTTCTCTTTGAACCCCATAAAAATGGATGGTCATAAACATATTCTCCCGCTTTAGAATATTCACCATATCGCTCAGTCTCACTTCTGAAAGGTCTTACAAGTTGTGAATGACAAGAATTACATCCTTCACGAATGTAAATGTCCCGTCCATGTAATTCCAACGGTGAGTAAGGTTTTACAGCAGCGATTGTCGGGATATTTGTTTTTACTAGAAAAGTCGGAACAATCTCAATAATTCCACCAATTAAAATTGCTATAAGCGACAATACTGTAAATTGAATTGGTTTGCTTTCGAGCCAACGGTGTCCAAGTCCTTTTCTATATTTATCTGAAGATGAAACCAATGCAGGTGCGGATGCCTCTTCATTTGGCTCAAGCTTACCTTGCTTTGCAGTTTTGAAAAGATTATATATCATTACGCAAACTCCAACGATGAAAAGAAGTCCACCTATAGAGCGGATAATATACATTGGAACAATTTGTAATACTGTCTCAAGAAAATTAGGATATTGTAACAAACCATCAGGAGTGAATTGTTTCCACATTAAAGTTTGGGTTAATGCTGACCAATACATTGATGAGGCATAAAATACAATTCCCAAAAAGCCAATCCAAAAATGGAAGTTTGCTAATTTTTTTGAATAGAGTTGAGTCTTATACAATCTTGGGATTAACCAATATAAAATCCCGAATGTTAAAAATCCATTCCAACCCAATGCTCCGATATGAACATGTGCGATTATCCAATCTGTAAAGTGCATTAGTGCATTTACATTTTTCAGAGACAGCATCGGACCTTCAAAAGTAGACATACCATAAGCTGTTACGGCAACCACCATAAACTTCAAGACAGCGTCTTCTCTTACTCTATCCCATGCACCACGTAACGTGAGCAATCCGTTAATCATACCTCCCCATGAAGGAGCAATCAACATTAATGAAAAAACTGTTCCTAATGATTGAGCCCAATCGGGTAAAGCACTATAAAGAAGATGATGCGGTCCAGCCCATATATAAATAAATATTAATGCCCAAAAATGTATAATTGAAAGACGGTAAGAATATACCGGACGATTAGCGGCTTTTGGCAAAAAGTAATACATCAAACCGAGATAAGGTGTTGTTAAAAAGAAAGCAACCGCATTATGACCATACCACCACTGAACTAAAGCATCCTGTACTCCTGCATAAGCAGAATAACTTTTGAATAATTCAACCGGTATTGCAATTGAATTTACAATATGCAAAACCGCAACAGTAACTACTGTAGCAATGTAAAACCAAATTGCTACATACATATGTTTTTCACGTCTTTTGATTATCGTTCCAAACATATTAATAGCAAAAACTACCCAAATAAGAGTAATTAAAATATCAATTGGCCATTCTAATTCTGCATATTCCTTGGAAGAAGTTATTCCTAATGGTAATGTAACTGCAGCAAGAACTATAATTGTTTGCCAGCCCCAAAAATGGATTTTACTTAGGAAATCACTAAACATCCTGGCTTTACAAAGACGTTGTAATGAGTAATAAATTCCCATAAAAATTCCGTTACCTACAAAAGCAAAAATAACGGCGTTGGTGTGTAACGGACGAATTCTTCCAAAGGTAGTATACGGGATACCAAAATTTAATGCCGGAAGATATAATTGAATTGCTATATGCAATCCAACTATCATCCCGATTAAACCCCAGAAGACTGTGGCGACAGCAAAATCTTTTACAATTTTATTGTCGTAGCTAAATGTTTCCATTTGCATGAATGTTTCTCCTATCTATTTGGATACGTTTTTGTTTGAATTATTATTCTCTTTGTTAATTTTTGTTTCTTCATCATTATCAAAAAGTATCCTAACTGATGGAGTATATTTGTCGTCCATCTGTCCTGATTTTACCGCCCATAGAAAAGCGATTAAAAATCCACCTGCAATTAGAATACTGAATAAAATCAAAATAATTATTACACTCATTTACAAGAACCCTTTTCTCTTTGCAATTAGTGTAGTTGAAACTGTAGTAAAAACCACAACAGTTATTGAGCTTAAAGGCATTAATATTGCTGCAAATAGTGGCGATAAAAGTCCTTGAACTGCTGCGCCAAGACCTACTATATGATACACAACCGAAATACCGAAACTGTAATAAATTATTTTCAAACTCTTTTTTGAGAAGTCTATAAAATCTGCGAATCTATTTAATTCTGATGCTTTCAATATTGCATCACTTGCAGGTGTAAATGATGTAATATCTTCAGCAATTGATATACCGACATTACTTTCAGATAATGCACCGGCATCATTCAGACCATCACCAACCATTAGAACTTTTTTTCCGTTTGCTTTAAGTTTCCTAATAAATTCAAGCTTATCAAATGGAGACTGATTGAACAATAGATTGGATGAACCCGGGAATATCTCCATTAGATTATTTTTTTCTGAAGAATTATCTCCTGAAAGAATGTGCAAATCAAAATTTTTGCTTAATAATCTAATCATCTCTTTTATGCCAACACGATAAACATTCTTTATTTTGAAGAATCCACGAACTTCTTTATTTATAGATATGTAAACTTTGGAAGAACTATGTCCAACAGAATCTGTTTCTAATTTATCACCGATTAAATCATCTGAGAGAAATTTTGGTGAACCGGCTTTTATTCTTAAACCGTCCACCTCACCGGAAATTCCTAAAGAAGCAATTTCTTTAAAATTCTCAATCTTAATTTCCGAATTGAAACCAAAAAATTCTGATATTTTTTTACTCAGTGGATGGGATGAATTTTTCATGAGAGTTATAATTCTCTCCATCTCAGAATCGGTTAAACTGTCCCCAACAAATTCAACATCAGAACGAGATGGGAATGTTATTGTGCCGGTTTTATCAAAGACTATTGTATTTAATTTTGCAATTTTTTCGATTACACCAATATTCTTCACAAAAAAATTATTTTTACTGAAAATTCTTAAACTGTTTCCCATTGTAAATGGGGTTGATAATGCTAATGCACAAGGACAAGCTACAATTAGAACTGCAATAAATACTGTTGTAGCTGTATCAATATTTTGTGGAAGCCAGTAAAAAAATGAAACGGCAGCAATTAACAAAATTACAACAGTAAAATATTTACTAACATTATTAGCGAATAGTGTGATTCCACCTTCATTCCTTTTATCGAACGAAAAATTATTCCATAATTGTGTCAAATAGCTTTGAGAAACCTCTTTTAAAACTTCGATTTCAATTTTACTTCCGATTTGTCTTCCACCTGCAAAAAGCATTTCTCCCGGCATTTTTTCTACTTGAGCAGATTCTCCCGTAACAAAACTATAATCAATACTGCCATTTCCGTTAAAAAGGATTGAATCAGCCGGAATAAGTTCCCCATTTCTCAAAACTATTCTGTCCCCGATTTTCAACTTCGATAAAGCAATCACTTTCTCTTCTTTCCCTTTAATAATCGTAACTGAAATCGGGAAATATGATTTATAATTTCGATCGAAGTTTAGGATGTCAAATGTTTTTTGTTGAAATATTTTCCCCAATAACAAGAAGAAAATTAATCCCGCGAAGGAATCCATATATCCGGGTCCATAACCCATGACAATCTCATAAAGACTTCTGCCAAATAATGCCAGAATACCTATTGCCAATGGAACATCAATATTAATAAATTTTTGTTTGATACCATTATATGCGGATTCAAAATAATCCCAACTACAATAGAAAAAAACCGGCAGGGACAAAAGTAAAATTACAAATGCGAAAGTCTGCTTTAAAATTTCACTCGAAGTATCGATTGAGAGATATTCAGGAAAACTTAACAACATTATATTACCGAAAGAAAATCCGGCAATCCCGATTTTGTAATATAATTTGCGATTTGAATCAGTTAGGTCCTTCTTTTCCAAATCATCAAAACTGATCAATGGTTCATAACCGATTGCAGTTAGTAACTCGACAATTTTTCTTAAAGATATTTCTTGAGTTAAAAATGAAACTGAAAGTTTTTTTGAAAGGAAATTAACACGTGAATTTTGTATTGAAGGATTTAATCTTATAAGGTTTTCAAGTAACCATATGCACGATGCACAATGCATATCCGGTATAAAAAAAGTTACCGTACTAATTTTTGAATCGGTAAAATCGAGGAGCTGCTTTTTTACATCCTCGTCATCTAAAAACTCATATTTGTTTTTAGCAACAACAGATTTTTGGTTTATACCCGGATTTTGGTCATAGGAATAGTAGGAACAGAGATTATTTTCGTCAAGAATCTCAAAGACCATTTTACACCCTTCACAACAGAAATATTTTTCTTCCTTGTGAATTGAGTCATTATCACATTCTTCACCGCAATGAAAGCAAACTATCGCTTCGCTAATTTCCAATTTTTAGTAGCACCCTAAAGAAATTTACGTGTTAAATATAGTAGAATTTTTTATTTGAAGCTCCCTCTGTAGGAAAAAAGGGAAGAATTATGTTGAAATCCGTCATAAAATCTGGTAATAAAACTCGAATTTCATTCCCCCAGTAATTCTTCCCTTTTTCGGCTTTATTTTAGCACAATTCATGCCACCGAATCTAAAGGGCTTATTTCCTGATTTTATTCGATTTTCGAATGATAATTATTGCTGATTGGAATATAATTTTGATTTGTTTCAAATTTCGGGAAGGTTTTCTAAGATGTGAGAAGTTTAGAATCCAATTATATACTTTAGACTTAATTCAATCCATCTGCCGCCATCAGATTTAACTTTTTCTGATGAGGTGGTTATGGGTCCACCAATACTACTTGATTCAATTTTATTTTGATATATCGGTATTAGTTGTCCACCGGAAATTGTTAGATGATATTTTTCCACTTCTATATAAAACTGAAGTGTTAGATGTGCAAATCCAGCATTCTTATATGAAATTTTTGATTGTTTAAAGTCCTTAACTCCAAAAACTAAAAATAGTGGCTGCCAATTTTCAAACTCTCCTTTGGGAACAAGGTGAAGAAATAAAATCTCAGGAGTAATTTCGAATGAAGATATTTTGAATTGTTTTTTGAACTGCAAGTAATAATTTTGAATATTAAAATTTGCCCGAAAATAAATTCGATTAGCAATTGCTGAAGTAATTACATCTGTAAAAGGCCATGATTGAATTTCACCGGTAGATTTGCCTCGAAAATTCATAAAGCCGACTTTAAATTCATCAATTAAATTATAAGTAGAAAGAAGGGTTGAAATTATTTCTCCTCTAAAAAAAACAATGTCTGAAAATTTTTCTTCGCCATAAATATTTTTATCATATTCAAAAATTAATTTACCATCCCCTGCAAAGTAGTTTGACGAAAGACTTAATTTGTTATCGAGAAATTCAGCAGAAATATTTGCACCATAAAAATTACCTGAATTATTTAAATGGTGAGTTTGTGAAATATTCCCCTCATCAAACTTCCATTGCTGGAATGTTTCAAATCTCCATTTTGAATTAAATATTTTGCCAACCTCAAATGATTGTGTCAGTTTATAAAATTTGAGATCATTATCGAATAATATTCGTTCGGTAGAATATGAAATATCCGTAAAGAGTGATTCACTTTCTTTTGCAAGTCCAATTTTGAAACGGTTTATTATTGTGGTATTGAATTTAAATTCAACATAAGAATTAAAAGATGATTCTGCTAATCTCCTATTTTCATAAATTGTGAATTCGCTGCCAAGGTTAACAATATCATTTTCATAATCTATTTTGGGCTGAATACTCCTTCTGCCAAAAATACCATTGAAAGCGAAATTATCATCGCGATTATTTTTATTGGTTATGTAAAGTTTGGGGTCTTGCATTGAAAATGATAATAAGAAACTATTCTTTTTATAATCGATGCTTAAAGATTTTGTTGAAAGGTATGATTTAAAATATGAGGATTTACTTTCACTTCTGTACAAGTCAAAGTAGTTGTAGTTTAGTTGACAACTGATGAAGGAATCATCAGCCGGATTAACAGGGATTTGAGAAAACATTGTTTCCCAAATCCCCGAAAAAAAAATTAGAACTGAAAGAACAAGTAATTTCAACTTATGGAGTTATTGTAACTGTATTTGAGTACAAAGGATCTTTCAGTACAAACTGCCAATTGTTTGGAACAGTTGATGTTCTTACACGATAGTTATATGTAACTCCCGTACTTACGTTATAATCTTCGAAGTAGTAAGCATAATCAAGATTTTGATAATCTGCCAATGTTCCGCTTCCAATACTTCTCTGAATTACACATTTTTCTAACCAATTAGACCAGTTCAAAGTAACTCTTGCCGGATTAGAATAAGCAAACGCAGAAAGTTGTCCGGGATTGTAGAATGAAATTTGTTTCCAGATATGATCCTTCGCTCTAATTACTAAAGGATCTGCACTGTTAAGCTCTTTATAACCTTGACCGTAATCAATAAAAATAGTATAAGCCTGATTATTTTGATCCATTATGAAAAATTCATACTCATAGTAATATTCCCAACCATTAAATGATCGAGAAGCAGTTATTTCATAATTCTTTGAAGGAGTTACAATCCTTAACCTCGGAGTAATTGTAATCATTTGTGAACCATTATCTTGGATACTTCCGGCTAATTGATATGCAAATTCTTCATCAATTCTCATTAATTTTTTCAATTTATCATTTGTCATACCCGGGAAAACACCACCGAAAGTAGGATCCGGGAAAATAAATTGATCATAGGTATCCGCATTAAAATGCATCTGAATTCCCTTTTCACCATCAGGTTCGACAGTATAGGCAGGTAAGAAAGATTTTTTAGGATTTGCAACCGGATTATCAAAGAATTTCCCGAGAAAAACTTGAATGTCATAACTATTCCCATCTCTATCACCATTTTCGATATGTATGGAGACTGGTTGAGTCATGGCGGTTTTCATTTTATTCAGATAAGTTTTCACAGTGTCTAAATCACTTTGTCGAATCCCGTCATTTCCCAATTTAATAACTGCATCTGTTTTGTTACCTGAAATGGTTTCTAATTTCTGAATACCGGAAAGTAACTTATTTATCATCTCATTCATCGAACCTTTAGCATTTGCTGATCTAGTAGTTCCATCAGATGCGAGTCCGAAAAAGTTAGGATTATCTTGATTTAATGCAGCCACAATACTTGCCTGTGAATAATCAGCCATCTCAAATTTGTAAACCATCATACCTTCAAGCATAGAATTAATACCATTGACGGCGGCTGAGAAGAAATGTGCTTCAGCAGGATAGAGATAAACAGAACTTCTATTTTGATCACCCTGCATTCTTCCGGTAACTTCAAAACGGAAGGTATCAGTTGAAGCAACATGGTTAAGTCTGTCGATTGCGTAAACAACTCTCGGTATAAGTTTGTTCTTCAAAACTGTTTGAACTTCACTTATAAGTGGAGGGTCTGTTATAGCTTTTTGAAACATAAAAAATGAATTCGTTGCAATTTGTTCAACAGGAACTTTCATCTGTGAAGTAGAGTGAAAGAGTCCGATGTTAAAAAGGGCTTTTCCAAAAAATCCCGAATCTGCAGATGATTCCATTTTTTTTATCATAGCATTGATGTCTGGATCAGCATATGCAGATAGAATTTCAGTAAGAGCAGCACCAAAACTTGCTTGTGTATTAGAAGGATCTAAAACCAAAGCTTCTTTATAGAGTGTGTTTGAAGTGGTAAAATTTAACCTGTCAAAGTCGTTTGCGTTATTGAATGAACTTGATGACCAGGTAACGAATGTTGACTCAAGCGATTGATTTGCTAATTGCACTTTTACTTGAGCACCGGCTGGATCGCCTTTTGGATCTTCTGTATTAGTTGTTTCTTCACAACCAATAAACAATGTGAATAGAAAAATTACAGCTAATAAATACAATTTACGTGACATTTTCTCCTCCTTAAAATTCATTATTTTGAATCTTCTAATTTGTCAAGTAATTAAATGAAAATAAAATACAGTGGAAACGTAAATAATAAAAAATTAAAAGACAACAGATATCCTTGGTAATAAAGGGTTCAAGAAGCAGTAACTTGACTTAAAAAAAATGGCTCCGATTATTTATCAGAGCCATTAAGAAAGTTCAAATGTGGATGTTATTTTGGATTTACAATTTTCCGGGTTTTACGTCTATCTATGTAATGAGTATGAAGAATTTCATGACTAACATGACTTCCCGGTTCTCCGAGAAATTCAGCATAAAGTTTCTTTATAGATTCGTTCTCATAAGATCTTCTTAACAACATTTTTTTATCAATCTCATAAAGTGCTTTCATACGTTCTATGACTTTATCAATTTTCTGATGAATCGGTTGCCCGCCGCCATTAATACAGCCACCGGGGCATGCCATTACTTCAACAAAATGATATTTTGATTTACCTTCACGAACTTCATCAAGAATTTGTGCGGCATTTCCAATTCCATTTACAACTGCAATATTAAGGTCTAATCCATTAATTGAGATTGTACTTTCCTTAATATCTTGTAATCCTCTCACTTGTTCAAAATCGACATTTTCTAAATGAGTATTGGTTAATTGATAATAAGCGGTTCTAAGTGCCGCTTCCATCACACCACCACTTGTTCCAAATATTGCTGCAGCACCTGTTGATTCACCTAAGGGATTATCAAATTCTGATTCACCTAAATCAGCAAACTCAATTCCGGCAATGTTAAAAAATCTAACCAATTCGCGCGTTGTTAAAACAGCATCAACTTCAGTTAAAGATTCAACATTTAGTTCAGGTCGTGCGGATTCATATTTTTTTACTGTACATGGCATTATTGAAACAACGAAAACATCTTTTGGATCAATTCCCATTTTCTTTGCAAAATAACTTTTTAATAAAGCTCCTTCCATTTCATGGGGTGATTTACAAGTTGATAAGTTTTCGAGTAAGTCACCATAATTTTGTTCAAGGTATTTTACCCAACCGGGGCAACAGCTTGTAAACATAGGTAATGTTCCGCCTGTTGTAATTCTTTTGATCAATTCATGTGCTTCTTCCATTATTGTTAAGTCTGCTGCAAAGTTAGTATCAAAAACGCGTTTGAAACCTAATCGGCGTAAACCTGTAACTAATTTCCCGGTAACATCTGTGCCAAGCGGCATATTGAATTCTTCACCAAGAGTAGCTCTAACAGCCGGGGCTATTTGAGCTATAGTATATTTTTTCCTATGATTAAGTGCATCCGAAACTGTTTTTAGAGAACTTTTTTCTCTTAGCGAAGCTGTTGGACATACAAGGATACATTGTCCGCAGAGAATGCAATCGCTGACATTCAGCCCTTTATTATATGGGGTTGAGACTATACTCGTAAATCCTCGATTAATAAAATCGATAGCTCCGACTTTTTGTATTTCACCGCATACTCTTACACATCTTCCGCATAAAATACATTTAGCTGGATCTCTTTCAAGTGATGCTGATGAAATATCTACAGCATGATCTTTATGTTCTCCTTTATATCTGTGTTCTCTTATACTGTATTTTTCAGATAAATCCTGCAACTCGCAGTTACCGTTACGAACACATATTAAGCAGTCTTGAGGGTGATTTTCAATTAAAAGTTCAACTATAGTTTTTCTTGCAACACGTACACGAGGGGAATTAGTTTCTACAACCATCCCTTCATAAATAGGATATGCACATGAAGGAATTAGACCTCTCTGCCCTTCAACTTCAACCGAACAAATTCTACAAGCACCTGAAGGAATTAAATCCTTGAGGTGACATAAAGTCGGCACAGCGATACCAACAGATTTAGCTGCATCAAGAATTGTCATTCCCTCTTCAGCTTTTACTTTTATATTATTTATTGTTAACTCAACCATTATTATCTCCGTAAAGAATCAAAATTAATTTACCGATACAGCGTCAAATCTGCACGCTTCAAAACACATACCGCACTTAATACATTTATCTTGAATTATATAATGTGCCTGCCCTTTTTCTCCTATTATCGCTTCTGTTGAACATTTTCTTACACATACTCCGCAACCACTGCAAATAGTATTATCGATTGAATATGTCAACAAATCTTTGCAGACACCGGCGCGGCATTTTCTTTCATAAAGATGTTCTTCATATTCATCTTTGAAGTATTGAAGTCCTGATAAAACCGGATTAGGAGCCGATTGCCCTAAGCCGCAAAGAGAAGTGTCTCTGATAACATTAGATAATCGATTAAGATAAATAATTCCTTTGAACCTTTGAAGTTCATCAAGTTTATTTGTTGTACCCTTATAACTTTTAGGAATTCTTTCAATGATTTCAAGCATACGTTTTGTACCTTCACGGCAGGGAACGCATTTACCGCATGATTCACTCTGAATAAATGTTAAGAAAAATTTTGCAATATCAACCATACAAGTATCTTCATCCATCACAACAAATCCACCTGAACCCATCATTGCGCCGACTCCCTTAAGCGACTCGTAATCAACCTGGGTTTTAATAACACTCTCAGGTAAGCAACCGCCGGAGGGACCGCCAATTTGCACAGCTTTGAATTTTTTATTGTCAGGAATTCCGCCGCCGATATTGAAGACGACTTCTTCGAGAGTAATTCCCATTGGAACTTCTACTAATCCGCTGTTAGTAATTTTTCCGCTCAAAGCGAATACTTTTGTTCCTTTACTTTTTTCAGTACCGATTGAAGAGAACCAATCAGAACCGCGATTAATTATAGAGGAAATATTTGCTAATGTTTCAACGTTATTAATAACAGTTGGTTTACCCCATAATCCGGCAATTGAAGGATATGGCGGACGTGGTTTAGGCATTCCGCGTTTCCCTTCGATTGATGCGAGAAGAGCAGTTTCTTCACCGCAAACAAAAGCTCCGGCTCCTTTTTTAATTTTTAATTCGAAATTGAATCCTGAGTTAAGAATATTCTTTCCAAGTAATCCATATTCTTTACATTTATCAATTGTTTTTTGAAGCCTTTCAATAGCAAGCGGATATTCTGCACGGCAATAAATATATCCGTACGATGCGCCAATTGCATAAGCACCAATCATCATACCTTCAACTAATTTGTATGGATCACTTTCCAAAACAGATCTATCCATAAAGGCACCTGGATCACCTTCATCAGCATTACAGACTAAATATTTTATTTCTGATTTTTGTTTTAGTGCTAAATCCCATTTTTTCCCGGCAGGAAAACCTCCACCGCCCCGTCCTCTAAGACCACTTTTTAATATTTCGTTTACAACTTCTGCTGGGGTTAATAAACGAAGTGCTTTATCAATAGCTTTGAAGCCTCCCCAAGCGATGTATTCATCTATCGATTCCGGTTTTATGATTCCACAATTTTCCAAAACGACACGCAATTGAGGTTTAAAGAATGGGGTTTCGTTAATGTTTGGAAGAGTATCAGTACCTTTACCATAAGTTGCAAAAACTTTTTTGGTGAATACTTCCTTTTTAATCAAGACTGATTCTACCAACTTTGGAACATCTTTTTCGTTTATTTGAGAATAGACTACTCGATCTTCACCCGGAAGTTTTATATCAACAAATGGTTCAAGAGTTCCGAAGCCGATTCCACCTGTGGCGACAATCTTCGCTTCGATGTTCTTCTCTTTCAGCTCCTTTTCAAAAGCTGCTTTAACTTTTCCGGCGCCTGAAGCGAGTGCGCTTGTATCCATCCCGATAAATATCACCGGAACATCATTAATTTCATATCTTAATTCTTTATTGAATTGCTCAACTTCATTTTCTTGTCCCGGATTTAATTTCGGATTAGTACATTTTGCAATAAAGTCTTCTTTCGGATTAACAGGAGTGTGGTTCTCAATATTGTATTTAATTTCTAAGAACGATTTCATTTCACACCTTCAGTAACTTTCCCGGACGCAGTTTCTTTTTGAACTTCACTTCGATATTTTTTAATAATTTTAGGAATCTCTTTTGTTGTCACCCTTCCATAATATTCTTCATTAATGTTGATCACCGGTGCAATACTACATGCACCAATACAGGCTACAGTTTCAATAGTGAATAATTTATCCCGGGTAGTTTGTCCGGCTTGAATTCCAAGTTCAGTCTCAACGCTGTATAATATGTTAGCTGAATTTTTAACGTGACAAGCAGTTCCGCGGCAAATTCTGACTACATTTTTACCAAGTGGGGTTAATCTGAATTGATTGTAAAAAGTTGCCACTCCATAAACTCTGCTTAACGGGAGTCCGACATAATCGGAAATCTCTTGTAATGCGTCTTCAGGAAGGTAACCATAAATTGCCTGGACATCTTGCAAAAGAGGGATTAAAGAACTTTTATCTTTTTTTTCGTAATGATCAAATATATTTTCGTGCATTTTTTCCTCAATGAGTTTGTCTTCTATTTACAAATTAAGTGCCATGGAATATTGGATTAATTGCAAAAATTCATAGAGATTTTGAGGTTAAAATTTGCTAATTGCAAATTATTCCTAATAATTGGACTTTTTTTCTCACTTTGGAAAGCAAAATCGAGAGGTTTAAAATATTTACTAAATGCAAATGGTACTTTATGATGGTAAATAATTGACAATTAAAAATTCAGTTGACCAAATCAGGTTTGTTTGATCGGAGATTTAATTTTGAGATAATTAATCTGACAAGTCTCTTTGTTTTCTCATCATCCCAACTTCCCTCTTTTTAAAAGATTGGTCCGATGAATAAAATTAATAGTAAAAATAGAAGGTTAAAAATTTTGCTTCGTTTTATTTAATTGTTAATGAACATTCTACTTTGCTTCATAAATTATTTTCCCATCGAAGATGGTCATAACTACTTTTACATCTTTTATTTTTATTGGATCAATGGTAAGGATATCCTTTGAAAGAACAATTAGGTCAGCGAGTTTCCCGGCTTCAATACTCCCTTTTTCATTCTCCTCAAATGATGCATACGCATTGTTTATTGTGTAAGCTTTGATAGCGTCTTCAACTGAAATTTTTTGTTCGGATACCCAGCCATCTGGATTTTTATCATCACGGGTTCTCCTTGTAACGGCTGCATAGATACCCAATATCGGTTTAAGTGGAGCTACCGCCCAATCGCTTCCAAAACAGAGATGAACTCCCTCTTTAAGAAATGTTTTAAATGGATATGTATATTTTATTCTCTCTTTACCAATTCTCTTTTCTGCCCATTCACCATCATCAAGAAGATGCAATGCTTGAGCAGATGCAATCACACCAATTTCTTTGAATCTTGGAATATCTTCAAATCTCACATGTTGAGCATGTTCAATTCTAAAACGTCTATCCCACTTTGGATTAGTTTTTGTAATTTCTTCATACAAATCAAGCATATAACTATTAGCCCTATCACCAATTGCATGTACAGAAAGTTGAAGACCGTTTTTGTCTGCATCTAAAGCCCATTCACGAAGTTTGCCGTTGGTGATTATATCCATCGGAAGTCCGTGGGTTGTTGTATCCATTGCATAACAATCCCAAAACCATGCGGTTGATGAACCTAAAGAACCGTCCGCAAATGCTTTTAATGAACCTAATTTTATTTTATCACTTCCGAATCCGGCTCTAATGCCAAGATCAGTTAAAAATTTATAATCCTTTATCGGAAGGCGGGTATATATTCTGCAGGTTAATCTATTGTCCAGTTCAAATTTTTGAAATATTTTCAAATCATTTTTATAAGTGATATCCTGAACAGAAGTTACACCATTAATCTTAGCCTCATTTAATGCGGTAATTAGTGCATCTTCATTTTCTGATTCAGTTGGATCGGGTATTATTTTAATGACAAGATTAATAGCTTTATCTTTTAATATTCCAGTCGGTTCACCTGTAGATTGCTCTTTTTCAATTAAACCTCCATCCGGATTTGGCGTATTTTTATCAATACCTGCAAGTTTTAATGCATACGAATTTGCAAGAGCAGTATGACCATCCAATCGATCTAGTAAAACCGGAGTATTTTTTGTAAACTCATCGATCATTTCTTTTGAAGGAAGTTTTTTTGAATCCCATGCTTCATGGTCCCAATTACCACCTTGAATCCATCTTCCTTCTTTTTCTTTTGTATAAGTTTTAATCAAAGAAATAAACTCATCGGCAGATTTTGCCTCACGCAGATTGATGCCATTTAAATACATCCCGCCACTAATAAAATGAGTATGATTATCAATAAATCCTGGAAGCATCAACTTCCCTTTCAAATCAATAATTTTATCTTCTTTTTCGATATACTTTGCTGCTTCCTTTTCGGAACCGGCAAATAATATTCTGTTCTCCAAAACGATAACAACTTCGACCTGTGGTAATTTTGGATTTACAGTATAAATCTTTCCGTTTCGAAAAATTGTTTTTGTTTGAGATATGATTGAAATTGAAAGTAGTAAACAAATAATAAAAACTTTTGTGATCTTCATAACGATATATAATTGTTTAATGATGTGTAAATAAAAAGAAGATTATCGATAGGATAATCTTCTTCATAACGGTTAGAAATATAATTCTTATTTTCTTTTGCCAACGAATATTGTTCTCTTCTGCCTTTCGATTTCAGCAGCTAATGCAATCAATCCTTCCGGTGTCAAAATATCTGCAGTAAACGCTGGATTGACAAGACGAATTTGGTCAAGACTTTTGCTAAATTCTCCAAGCAAAAAATAATTTTCTGCCGAAAGAATGTTCAAATCATTTGTTGTATAACGCGTATCGTATTGAAAAACCCAACCGGTATCGCGTTGAAAAACCTGAGCTATTCTGAAATTTGATTCATCAAAACGCTTTAGTGCATTTAATGCAACTGCCCATCCGGCAAAAAGATTTGTGGTAAGCTCTCCATAATTTTCCGCATCAGAAAATTCGCCAACTGCATCATTTAAACTATCGATTAGCATATAAGACCAGCCGAGACCCAAATATGCAGCTCCTCGATTTGAATAAACACCCTTTGCACTATTGAATTTTTGAATTGCGAGATTATAGTTTTTACCCTGAAAAGCAGTCCATCCGTCACGCACATAATTGTCATATTGATCCTGGGGTTCAGGGTCGTTTGCACAGCCTGTGAAAAAGGTAAATGAGTAAACTATAACTAAAAAGGATAATAAATATTTTTTCATAAAGAACTCCATAAAATAAATGCACTTCTATTTTACTAAAATAATCATTTTAACATAATAAACTTCTTCGTTGCCAGAAAATTTCCCGAACGCATTTCGTAAATATATACACCGCTTGAAAGTTTTGATGCGTTAAATTCGACACTGTATTTTCCGTTCTCCTTTTCTTCATTTACAAGTGTGGTTACTAGTTTGCCAAGTAAATCATATATCTTCAAAGTGGTAAACCCTTTTTCTTTAATCTGATAGGTTATTGTGGTCACTGGATTGAATGGATTAGGGTAATTCTGCTCTAATTTGTACTCGGTTATTCTTTCTGTTTGATCCGTCCCATCTTTC
>JAUXVN010000144.1 GCA_030684555.1 Ignavibacteria bacterium | reverse complement strand
TCATCAGTTGGTATTGTTGTCTATCGGCCGACTCTATGTATTTCATTTTCTAACCAAAATTTTTCTTGCAAAATTATTGATTTCTTTTCTACATTCATATTATTTTTGTACTGCTTGACTAATATTTTTCACACAGCCTCTTCAGGCAACGGGTTTAAAGGGAGAAAATGAATTGGCTTTAGCCACATTTAGAACACGCTAATTTACTTTTGTTCTTAAGTTGACTGCATTGGTTTAGGTAAGTCAAGGGGTATCAATCATTTTTATGTCCCTGACATAATTTGTAATTGTAGGGTTTTCAATACTGTTAAGTTGATTTAATATTTCTGTAATTTCATTCGAGGCTTCTTCAATATAGCGTACTTTTTTTTCTATCAATTCTCGATCAATAGTTTCCTTTTTTAATTCCCTCATAATTGCGCCGAAAGCAAGTTTAATCAAAGTAAGAGGTTGTTTTATTTTATGATTAGCTGTTACTACTGTTGCTCCAAAAGTAGTTAACTTCTCGGCTTCAATAAGTTTTTTCTGCACATCACGAAGCTTAAGTGCTGAATTTATCCTGGCAAGCAATTCGACTTTATTTACCGGTTTTTTTACATAATCAAAAGCTCCGGCTTGCAGTCCCTCCTTTGTATCTTCTGCTGTAGTTTTAGCAGTTACAAGAATTATTGGTATTGATGAAGTTTCCGGATTGTTAATTAGCTGTGTGCAAACCTCTAAACCGGACATTCCGGGCATCATAACGTCAAGTAAAATTAAATCGGGATTTTCATCGATAGTTTTTTGAATCCCGGTTTTACCATCATATGCGGTGATAACTTCGAAACCTTCCGTTTCAAGTCTGTCCTGTAACATGTAGACATTTTCTTGTTGATCATCCACAACTAAAATTTTATACATATGTATACTCAAATAAAAATCTATCTAAAATTTCTACTAACAAATCAATCATTTATCAAATTATTTTTTTGATCCAAAATCCGGGTTATTTTAAAAGCCAACACACCCGAATTTACAGGTTTTGTAACATAACCATCGAAACCATATTTGAATATAACTTCCTTTTCTTCCAGCATTGCTTTTGCCGTAACCGCCAGCACCGGGATATTTTTAAAATTTTGATTTTCCCTAATCATACGTATTGTCTGAAATCCATCAAGAACCGGCATCATAATATCAAGGAGAATAATGTCGGGTTTTGCTGTTTCAAGTATTTCTAAACACTCACGTCCGTTTTTTGCCAAAAGAGTTTTACATTTGCATTTTTGAACTATCTCATTTATTGTAAAAAGGCTGTCGGGATCATCATCCACAATTAACACCTCACCTATAAAGCCGTTTTCAACATTGGAAGTCTGACCAATATTCAAGGCATTAACATTAACAACCTTATTTTCTTCAACCATAGTAGTGGTTGATAAATTTGATATTTTTTCCTGAATTTTTAGTGAATCCCTAATGATTTTCAGAATATCATTTGTATGAACATTACTAGTTATTGCAATATTCTCAATGGTTTTGCTCAATCTTTTTTCGGACTCATCTGACAGATTAGAAGCTTCAATAATTATCGGAATATGTTTTGTTTTATGATTGGTTTTTAATTCATTAATTAAAAGTATTGGATCTGTCCCGATCATTGAGATATTAACAATAATTGCATCCGGCCGATGTTCCAGAATTTCATCAGTTATGGATTGATGCCCGGTTGAACAATTAATTTTCACTTTATAATTACTAAAAATTTCTGTTAAATTTTCACTTAAAAATACATCATCATCAATCACGAAAATTTCAGAAACAGGTTTTTCGTTTACTCTCTGAATTCTATTTAACAGAGGTGCTGCATCCTCAAGTAAGATGGGTTGAATAAAATAATCCAGAACTCCTAAACCAAATCCAAGTCTATTATTTGATAATCTTGAAACTAATACAACAGAAATGTTTTTAGTTGATTGATTATTTTTGAGATCGTTCAAGACTTTCCATACATTTAGATCTTGAATCATTGTATCAAGTATAATGACAAACGGTTTTATCCTGTTTGCTAAATGAACCCCCCGTTGACCGGTTTCTGCCGCAACGGTTTCATACCCGTTCGAATTTACAAATTGAGTAAGTAAGTTTCGAATTTTCACATCATCATCAACAATTAGTATAGGATTTTCAATATTATTACTTTGATGAGATTCAATTTCATTCACTTTTACATCAACAAGTTTACTCGATTGTGCGGTAATGATAGGAACTCTAAGTGCGAAAATTGATCCTTCATTGATTTTACTTGTAACTATAATCCTACCGTTAAGAAGTTCCGCAAATTTTTTACATATAGATAAACCTAAACCCGTTCCGCCATATTTTCTGGTCGGGGAACTATCTGCCTGTCTAAATTCATGAAATATTATTTCAATCTCTTTAGGTGAAATTCCAATTCCGGAATCAGCAACTTCAAATATTAAGAACTTTTCATCTTCAATATTTATTTGTAATTCTACAAAGCCAGACTCTGTAAACTTTAATGCATTACCGATAAGATTGATTAGAATTTGGAGAATTTTTCCTTTATCTGTTGTTAAATAGATATTGGTTGTCGATTTTTTAACAATTCTGAAGTCTAATTTCTTTTCTATTGCAATAGGCTGCATGGAAGCAACTATTTCAGAAATCAAATCCTCTAATAAAAATTCCTCATAGCGAATTTCCATTTTACCGGCTTCAATTTTAGATAAGTCAAGAATATCATTTATCAGATTTAACAATCTTTTACCCGAGCGGAGAACAACTGATAACCGTTCACTATTTTTTGGTGATAGAGAACCATCTTCTATTACCAATTCAGTTAAACCAAGAATAGCGTTCATTGGAGTGCGTAATTCGTGTGACATTGTAGCTAAAAATTGAGATTTTAATTCAGTTGATTCTTCTGCTTTTCTTTTCTGAATTTCTAATTCCTTAGCTTTTTCAGTTATCTCATTATGCAACTCAACTAATCTCTGATTTTGTTTTTTGACTTTTTTGTTTTGGCTCTGATATTCTTCATTTAGTACTTTAAGCTCTGAGACCAAATTTTCTAATTGTAATAATGCCATTGAATTTGTTAAGCCAATTGCCAGCTGCTCTTTAATTTTCTCGATATATAACGCAGCTTCAAGAGCGGGTTTGGAAACAGATGCAAGTTCAAGAAGTGCTATAACTTTAAAGTTGTAAATAATTGGAATGATAAATAAATGATGCAGCTCTAACTTTAACAAACCGGTTTCAATAATTGGAGCATTATCTGTAAAAACTATTTCTTTTGTCTCGCGTCTTTCAACAGTTGATTTCAAAAAATCACTATTTGATAAAGCGGGAATTGTTTCAGGATTAATTCCAATCGAATTGATATAGTGAATCTCGCTATCAATAACAGAATATAAAGCTCCTGCAGTTACACCCGTTGCCCCTACAATTTTTCTAAGTGCGTTTTCAGTAATTTCTTTTAATGTTGGATTTTGATTTATCAGAGTTATAAAATCTGCATATTCAGTTTTCGCTTTTTCATTTTTCTCGAGTTCATCTAACATCACATTAAAAGCTAAAGCCAGTTCACCTATTTCATCTTTACTTTCAATTTTGAGCCTGCTCTGAAAATTCCCTTTGGTGGTGATACGTGTGCTTTCATTCAAACTATAAATCTGTTTTCTTATTTTTGATGTGAAAAGCAGGGTGAGAATTAAAGAGAGAGCGATACCTGCTATACCTAATAAAAACAAAAAATCTCTTAAGGCACTATATAATTTGGCAACTTCGCTGATATTAGTAAAAACAATAACTCTTAAAGGTAAATTCGGAGTGATAATATCACTAATTTTATATGTTGTCGCTAAGAAATAACTATTCTCTGTTTCTTCGGAATAGATTACAAAGCTTTCTTTTCCTCGTAAGAAATTATTTGCTTTTTGGATATTAATAAAAAAAACTTGATTAGTATTTCCATTTGAATAATCGAAAATATTCTCATCTTTGATAACAGCTACATCGGCATTTATTCTTTTTGCTAATTGTGTTAAGACTTCTTGAGTTAATATTTTACCGAAGTAGAATTTTGTCCCTGATTTATTAACGTAAGAACTGATGATCATTGGAGGATTTACTTTTTTGAAATCAGTGATTGAGATGTTCTTTTTAGATGAGATGACCTTAGTAGATAAACTAGCATTCTGAAGATTTAGAATTGTGTCTTCGACAGACATTATTAAAAAATCTAAATTCCGATATTTTTCTAAATTCTTATTTCCAATAAAATTCAAGTCTTCATTGTTGATAAATAATACAGCCTCATCATCAATTTCCTGCTTATAATATTCATAAGAATACGCCAGACTGTTTGCAGAGTTAACAAGGTATTTGGATTGTTGTGAAGTGAGCACATTGAACATTATAGAGTAAAATGCTGTACCTGCTCCGCCAAGAATTATTGCAACAATAGTAAAATTAATTAATATAATTCTAAAACTGATTCTCATTTCAAGAATCTTTTTGTAAGACTTTACGTATAGTAATTAAGAGTTCGTCAAAATCATATGGTTTGCTTATGAAATCACTCGCTCCCATTCTTGCTGCTTCAATTGCACTCTTAACATCAGCATATGCTGTTAAAACAATTGTCTTAAAAGGATAGGACTGTTTGTTTAATTCAGATAGAACAAAAAAACCATCCTTTTCAGGCATTTTCAAATCTAATAAAAGCAGATCAATGGACCGCTGTGAAATGAATTTTAAGGCATCCTCTGCATTTGTAGCAAAATTTGTAGAGTAACCTACTTCATCAAGCTCTTCTGACAATACTTTGCAGAGATTAATATCGTCATCAACAATTAAAATGAATTCCATAATAATCCCATTAATTTAATAAACTTATTTTTCATCAACTTTATTCCGTTTAGCCCGCTCCCTCAATTCATTTAAACTATTTTCCAAAACATTAGACTCAAGTGGAAATTTTATCCGATCTCTAAGCATTGGCAACAATTCCAATTTAATAAGTATTACCAATTCTTTTTTAATAACCGATGTTTGATCGGAACCTGTTAAATAGCGAATACCGAGAACCCACCATGGTAAATCTTTTAGGAATGGAATTCCGACCCGTGTTTTCTGTTCTTCATTAAGGAATAAGCCGCCAATCATAGTTTCCTCACCATCCAGCATTAACACCTGAGTTTTGGCGGTAGTTTTTTTGATTTCAGTTGATACTTCAGAAGGAAATCCGCTGCTTCTTTCTACATCAAGATCAAGCAGTACGAATTCTAAACTATCTTCATTATAAATATATGGTGTTACTTTAATTATAGAACCGGTAGAAAAAAAACTTTCAATAATATTACCGGAAAAGTCACGTTGTTTAATCGAAATATCTGAACCGACTTGAATTCTTCCAGGCTGCCTATCTCTTACCGTGATATTTGGACTTGCAATCACTTCGCCAATATTTTCATTTTCCAAAAAACGAAATAGAGATAAAGCATTACCGACAAAACTCCCGGCTTGGAAAGTGGAATTTGTTGTTAAATTAAAATCAGTAGACAATTGATTTTGAGTTGTCGAACTAGCACTGCTTTGGTTATCAGTACTTAAAATTTCTCCCGTAGTTCGTACAGTACCACCAAATTCAGAATTTTTGTCTCCAAGTAGAAACGTCCAGTTGATCCCCCTTTGGCGGGCTTTTGTCACATCAATTTCTATAAATACAGCAGATATTTTAACTTCACGAGTTGATGATTCTGCATAAGTATTTTTATCTTCAATTTCTTTCGGCTCGGCTCTTTTCTTAACAACTATTACATTTTCATTCATATCATAAACAAGCCCTGCATATTGAACAATCAAGAGCAAAGCTTTCTCGTATTGCAAGCTCTTAATTTCGAGTCCTATAGGCTCGTTTCGAGTAATAGTTGAAACAATTTTTCTTCCGGTTTTCAATTCACTTATCGTACTTAAAAGTTCTATCGCTTGGGAAAAAGGAATGTTAGCTGAAAGTGTAATCACTTCATCCGGACTAGTATAACCCCGTAAATTCTTTTCAAGGGTTGTCTGCGGATAAATAAATAAGCAGAATGTGAAAATAAATATTAATAAAGTTTTCATTTTAATTCTCTAGTTTCGTTTTGCCTAAATTCACGTTCTAATTCCAAAGAAACATTTTCAACAATACCACCTTTGTTGAGTATGAATTTCACGCTATTGTTTTTATAATCTATTTTAGTAAGATAACCGAGATAAACCTGATCCCCCTCAATCAACAAATAAGAATTTCCCTTCATGTCTGATACAAAAGCTCCTTCCGGAACTAAAGCTAATAGCCGGGCACCTTGAACATCAAGCAGTCCGTCAAAATTTGGAGGAATATCTGTTCTTATCAACGGGAAGAAAATATCATGTATCGACCCGATATTCAAATCATTCTCAACATGTGCCGAAGAAGCAAATCTATCATCTGATGAAAAAAAGACTTTCACCTTCATAGAAAAGTTTACAAGGAAAAAAGGTTCTTTAGAATCTCTTACTGAAACAAGACTTGATAAAGTCAGCTCTGTAATTTTTTTTACTTCCTTACTCTGTTCTATTGCATAAACTAATTGATATAAATCTCTAAACTTACCGTAACCGCCTATTTTATATTCGAAGTAATAAAACTCTTTATATGGAGTTGTTTCAATATATTCAACATCAAACTTTGCCTCGGATGAAAGTTTAGTACTCACTAAATTAATAAAATCATAAAACCGTAACTGTGAAAGATTTTGAGGAATATTAAATTTTCTTGCAGAAAGTAGTGAATCAAGAATGTTGGCTTTTTTTAGTTTTTCCTCCAACTGCTGATTTAATATTGCCGGATCATAATCAAATTGTTTTAATGAAACTACTTCTTTATTCTTCTCTGTTATTTTTGGTTTCTGTAAAATAAAAATAAAACCATATCCAAGCAGAAGGATAGTTAGAAGTACCGCAACAAGTGCTAAAGTATTTTTTATTTTTCTATTCATTTTTCTGCTTTTTGAATGCCTTTTACTTTTAGTCCCACAGTAAATCTATATGCATCTTGACTGCTTATAGGATCATAAGTGATTTTTCTAAGGGTTGCAGACTGCATAAAGGTAGCAAAATCAGTCAATAAGAATTTATTTAATGCGTGACCTTCTAAAACTATTTCACCATTATCATCAATTAAAACATTTCGTGCCCAAAGGTTTCTATTTTTCCCCATAAAATTTGAAACTCTCCCTAAAAAATTTCCCCACACTTCGGTTCCAACCGTAACTGAATCAAGTATGGTTTGGGTTTGATCAAAATTATTAATTTTTTGATCCAGTGCTTCTATTTGTGAAAGCAATGCGAGGTTTTGCTGCTTAAGATTGGTTTGACTTAATATATCCTGATTAAGGATATTGATTTCACTATTATATTGGAGAATTTGAGTAGTCATATAAATTGCCGCAAAAAAGAGTATCGGAAGCATCAAATAACCGTGCCATGCAAATTGAAAAATCTTTTGTTCTTCCATAATATATTTTGGAAGAAGATTAATACCGGAATATTCTTTGCTTTGCTCTTCAAAATATTCATATGCTGCAGCTATTGGTACTGAATACGATGATATTTTTATTCTTGCTTCTTCCGGTAAAAGGGAGACATCAATCGACTCAAATTCTAATCTGCTTACATTTGCTTCAGGAAAAGTTCCGTAAAATGAAAGTATTAAATTTTCAGAATCATCTTCACCGCAAACTACAATGTTATCTAAATTCGGAATTCCTCCATTTTCCATTTCCAAAAGAATTTTTGAGAAATAGACATCATATGTGTGAAGATTTCCTGTGCCTACATCAAGGGTAGAGCCGATATGTTTTAATTTTCTTCCGTGAAGAAAAATTAGTTTACTATACTCCTTCCCTATATAAACAATTAATGAATAATCATCCGGAAAAAACTTTTTCTTTTTCGCAACATAGTAGGAGAGAGATATTTCAGCACTTTTTACAGATTGGATTTTGTAGAATCTTTTACCATTAAGACGTGCAATGGAATTTATCATTTTAAAACATGGAACATCTGCACTCAGATAAGCATAAAGCGATCCACCGTCTGCAATATCAACTTTATTAACTTCATCATTCTTTGATTTTTTCTTTGATGAGGATTCATCAACAACAGTCGACATCTCAGATGTCAGTCCATGACCTTCGAATGTCTTTTTATTTTTTGAACTATAAAAGACAGACGGTTCAGTTAAAACAGGAAGAAAAAGTGCTTTGTGTAGTTTTATCCCTGAAAGTTCTGCAGTTACAATACTTTCAAAAACAGCGGCACCCTGATCTGAAGAAGTTGATAATCCCGAAGCGTCAATAGAATCAAGTGCAATTTCACCACCGGAATCAATCAATGCAAGCGGATCATTATCAGAAGCACCGGATTTACCAGGTTTAAAAACATCAACTGATGCAGCTTTGAGCATTCTGAATTGTCCATTTTCCTTTGTGAAAACGGCAAACTTAGTATCGTTACCTTCGCAATATACAGCTACAATTGGTTTCATTTTTATGCTGACAATATTTGCTGCATACGGATTTTATTATTTGCAAACGCCATTGCATTCTCTAAAGATATTTTTTTCTGAATGTATAATCTTTTCAGGTCTTGCTCCATTGTGTTCATACCAACTTGCCCCCCCTGGTTAATCATCATATATATCTCGCTGGTGTTATTATTTTTTATTGCTGCTTTAACACTCGGATTCATAATAAGTACTTCTTTTGCTAAAGCTACTTTTCCGGTAGTTGTAGGAACAAGTTTTTGAGAGATTACCGAAACTAAAACATCCGCCAATCGGTTTCTAACTCTATCCTGTTCTGAAGGATGTACCTCTGCAATAATACGGTCAATAGATTCAACTGCTGATGAAGTGTGTAAAGTTGAAAAAACTTTATGTCCTGTATCTGTTAACTCAAGAGCTGCCATAATTGTATCCGGATCTCTCATTTCTCCAATAACAACAATATCGGGATCCTGCCTCAACGATTGGACAACTCCTTCTTTAAAAGATAAAACATCTCTTCCTACTTCGCGATGTCTTATCATTGATACATTAGATTTATGTACAAACTCCAATGGTGATGCAATAATAACAATATGAGCAGGGTCAATTTTATTATGATAATCAATTATTGCGTCTAACGTAGACGATTTACCTGAACCAGTTATTCCGGTGATTAAGCATAAACCAAATTTTACATAATTATGACTGACTGCCCGCATCAAATGAGGGTTAAAGTCAAGCGATTCCAGTGACCTTACGCTGCTAGAGATTGCACGCATATTTAATGCAACCTGGTCTAAGTCAAAATAGACCGTACATCTAAATCTTACATCCGTTTTTCTTCTTTCATAATTGAAAGTATAACTGAAGTCTAAACTTTTAGTAACGGTAAGATATCTTCTTTGATTTTCATTTAGAAGATTTAAAATAATTATTGTTGATTCATCAAGAGTAAACTTTGGGAGTTCATTTACTCTTTCTTTTTTACCATAGGTTCTCATCCAAACAAATTGATCATTGCCATAACCGCCAAATTCAAGGTCAGATGACTCCTTATCAACCATAGTGGAGAGTATTTTATGGAAGAGTTGGAAAATTAATTTTTTCTCCTCATCAGCTAGTTTAGTCATCTTTTCGATGAAAAAATTAATTCGGTCCTGCCCCCAAATTGTAGTGGAAGCAAGTGATGTAATTTTTGCAATTATTATTTTTACTTCTTCAATCATAGATAAACCATAAAATTTATTGAGTAACCCTAATCATCCATTGTGGAAGCAATAACTTCTTCAAACGAAGTCATACCCAGTTTAACTTTTTCAAGACCACTCTCTCGAAGATTTAATGTCCCATCTTTTTTTGCCTGGAGACGAATTTGCTCTTCATCAACTTCATCACCGGAACGAAGAATTATTTGTTTTAATTCTTTTGTGAAATAAAGTGCTTCGTGTACCGCAAGTCTTCCCTTGTAACCGCTGCCACCACATTTATCGCAGCCTACTGCTTCATAAACCGTAAAGTCTTTCCATCCGGCAACATCAAGCTCAAGAGATTTCATTAAAACAGGATCAAAGTTACTTAATTTTTTCTTACAATTAGTACATAATCTTCTGATAAGACGTTGGGCAACAATTATGTTAATTGCATAAGCAATAAGGAAAGGTTCAATTCCCATTTTGTACAAACGAGCAACCGCACTAGGGGCATCGTTGGTATGCAAAGTAGAAAATGTTAAGTGGCCTGTATTTGCTAACTTAATAGCAACTTCAGCCGTTTCCTTATCACGCATTTCTCCTACCAGTACAATATCGGGATCGTGCCTTAAAATTGAACGAATTGCCTGCTCAAAATTCATTTTGTTCCCGATTTTAAGCTGTCGAGCGCCTTCTATTACATATTCAACCGGATCTTCAACTGTTAATACATTTACTGATGGATCAATTACCTGATACAATGCTGCTACAAGTGTTGTACTTTTACCGCTGCCGGTAGGACCTGTTAAAATAATCATTCCCTGAGGTTGACGAATTGCTTTTTCAAAAGCGTCTTTAGCATATCCTGCTAAACCTAATAAACTTAAATCACGAATAACTTTTCGGTCATCGAGAATACGAATTACGACACTTTCAAATTTATTTTTTAATTCAGTTCCAACCATCGGTAGAATGGAAACACGGAATCTAATTATGTGTCCGTCTATTTCTCTTTGAATAAAACCGTCTTGAGCTTTTTCCCTTTCAAAACGATCCAAACCTCTTGAACGATCTTTTACTACTGCAAGTAATGCTTCCGGTGAAGTATTTTCTTGACTATGCCAAATTTTTAATCCACCGTCTAAACGAAATAATATATCCATTTTTTTTGCTGACTTAGGAACAAAGTGAATATCACTCACTCCTTTTCGTACACCTTCAATCAAGGCTGCTTCAACAAGATTAATAAGTGCACTTTTATTAATTTCAGCATCGAGTTCTTCTTCATCTAAATTTTTATCAACAGTATCCTCAGCTGACATTTCTGAAGGAGAATCTTCCAAGGCTTTTAAAAATTCATTTTCGGGGGGGAAAAGTTTATCAATTAATAATTGAAAATCTTTTTTCTTTATGAACATTACTTCATATTTTTTTGCACTTAATGCAAATGCAATTTTCGGAATATTTCTTTCTGTCGGATCAATCGAAATAAGAAGTAATTTTTCTCTTTGTTTTTCATCAAACATGAATGGTAAAACATGATGATCAAGCATAAGTGATTTTGTTGTGTCACCCGCACTGTTAACCATCTGTTTTATTTTTTCGAGTCTATCATTGGCAACCTCTTCAATCTTTACATCGAACTCGCGGAAGGCGTAAAGTAGTGCCACTTCTCTGAAAATTGTGTCGTGATCGTAGTTAAAATCTTGAACAAGAATTTGTGCGAGATTTCTTTTAACCTTACTTTGGTCATTACTCTTTGCAGTTAAAGCTTTCTCTAAAGTAACTACATCGATTATTCCTTTTTTAAAGAGAAGATAACCGATTTTGTCGGTAAATTCTAAATTATTATCTATCATGCGAAAAACCGGATTATTAACTGATTAATAATTTCTGCCCCCGGAGTTTTTGGAGATATTGTGGCAGTCTCTGCAGAAACTAATGTTAACAAAATCATAACAATCATAATTACCATTGCAATAATAACTTGTATTAATTCGATGATATTTTTGAGTTTATAAACTGTTTCACTTTCATAGTAATTAGCCAATTGCAGCGCAGTATTTTTGATAGTTCCGGTTTCTTCTCCGGAGTGAAATCTTGAGATAGCTGTATCAGTGAATACTCCGCATGCTTCAAAAGATTCAGTAATACCGGCTCCTTTTTTTATCATCAAAGGAATAGCCACGTTTTTAATTCTTGATTCAAAATAAGTATTTCCTGCAGCTTCAGCCGCAATTCTAATTGGTTCAATACTTTCAGCGGAGCCGCTGTAAAGAGTATAAAAAACTCTGCAAAATACTTCAATTAAAGTTTTATGAATTAGATTACCTACAACAGGAAGTTTCATCATCATACTATCAACGTAGAGCTGTCCCTTTTTTGTTTTTGCCAATCGCCATAAAACTATGAGTGGCACAATAGTAAAAAATAGAATAACATAAATATAATCGGTTAGAAAATCGCTCACCTTCAATGTAAAGGCAGTCATTGGCGGAAGATCAATATTGAAGCGGACAAATAATTTTGCTGTTTCAGGAAAGATATAACCGACATAATATAAAACTGCAAGCATAAGTACAAAGATTGTTACAAATGGTGTTATTAATGCGCTTTTTAAACTCTTTTTAAATTCTTGTTGTCGTTCAAGAAATTTTGCTGTAGCCCGATAAATATCTGTCATGTTACCGCTTTTGGATGCAAGCCCAAGCATGTATGCAGTAAATTTTCCGAATACATTTTGATATCGTAAAAAAACGGTTTGGCTGTCTGTTCCCTTTTTTAATTCGTTATTTATATCGCGAAGAGTTTCTCGAAGAGTTTTATTTTGGGTATCGTTGATAAGAAGGGTTAAAATCTCTCCGTAAGATAATTTTTGCTCAAGTAATTCCGCGCTAATTTTAACGAAATTTACAATATCAAAAGTGGGGGGTTTTGAGTTGAAATCAATTAAACTTTTATTGACAGAAATAACCTGGTAACCGAGGCGGTTAAGGGCTTCAACAACTTCGTTTTTGTTAAAAGCTTTCTGCTCCCCTTTTATCGGTTTATCATTTCCCTTTTTAGCTTTGTAAAGGAAAGTAGATTTCTTCTCAATAGAAGTAACAGTCAGCATGTTTTTGGCAACAAGAGTATTTATTTTCTCTTTTGCTTCCTTAGAACTTGTAGCCGACATTGTACCGGAAATAACTTTACCGGCAGAATTTTGTGCGACAAAACGATATTCGACCATAGAAGCCTTTTTCTTTTATTAATTACTTGAAATAAGGCACTTAAACCATTATTGGAAATATAATTAAAATCATCTTAAAAAATAATCATTTATTCGATGAATTTACAAAAAAAGATTCCACGCTCCAATCAAGTAATAGTAACACAGTATAAATAAAAAAGGGATTACTAAAAAAGTAATCCCTTTAGAACTAATAAAAAATGTTATAAAAAACTGTTAAGGTGCAACTCGTGTAACGGTAGCGGCTCCAATTGCATTAGGTGTAACAGCTACTACTACTTTTGCTACTTTACTATCAGTATCCTGAACTGTACCAAGCCCGGTAATTGTCACTGTTTGTGCAGCAACTACAGCAGAATAAGATCCACTTGCTGTTGTAAGTAAGTTTGCGGGAATAGCAAAATTGGTAAAAGTATTTCCGCCACCACCTAAGGTAGTTGGTTTAAGATAAAATTGTTGTGCAAGTGCTGCGATGTTTGTAACATCTGATGCTACTGCATCCTGATTTGCTTGAACAGAATTTGCTGTAAATAAGTTAATACCTACAACTACTGCGATACCAACTATAATAACACCAAGAACGATTAAGAGCAATTGTTGTTGTCCCATTTTGAATTCCTTTTAATTAATTACGGTAAATTATTGACGTACAATATATTTCGATTATTATGCCAGAAAATTTATTGGATAAATCATTAAAAATGAAGACGTCAAAGGAGAATACGTAATTATTACATGTAATAATTTCCGCTTACGCTATTTTTTTCTACTTATAACCCACCTTACGCAGATGTCATGCTGTTCGCCGCGGCGAATCATTTCAGCATCCAAATATTATGGGGAAAACAGATCCCGACCCGCCTAAGTCGGGAGGGATGACGAATAGTGTTTTTTACATATCTTTTGCCTAAGGTGAGTTATTAAATAACTTTTATAAATTTCATGTACTATTTTGTGTTTGGGCTGAGACCCCTCTAAGGGCTAACTCGAATTAGGTCGGCTGTCACAATATTGTTTGAGGTGATTGTTATCACAGTTTGGGCGAATTTGTTTTCAGAATCCGCAATCTTCCCCACACCCATAAGTACAATTTCATTTTGTTCGGTTGAGGTGATGGTATAAACACCATGCGGGGTATTAGCAAGACTGCCCGGAATTGAAAAACCGACAAATGAACCTTGTCCTCCAACTAACGCAATCGGTTTAAAATAGTATGTTTGGGCTAATGATCCTAAGTTTAGAATTTCGGCAACAACTGCTTCTTCGTTTGTAGTTATTAGATATGAATTATATAAATTTATTGCAACAACTACGGCAATTGCTAATATTATAACACTTAACACAATTAATAATAATTGCTGTTGTCCCATTGCATTTTTAGCTGTTAATTAAATAATAATTCTAAATGTTAGAGGTTAAATATAGACAAATGCAAGCTAAAGAAAAATCATTTAAATGTATAACAATGTGATAGTGCGAACCTCGAAAGAGTTAGAGAACATTTCAGAAGTTTGTTAAGACCTAAACTATCTAAATACTCTGAGGTACAAATTTTAAAGATATATAATTTCGTAAATTGCAACTTCATTGGTTCGACATTTGAAACTCTAAACGAATTCAAATCGATATTCATGATTATGAATGACATAATATTCAGAGTTAAAAAATAATTAAGTAATTCTTACGTGTACAAATTTCTACATTAGTCTAAATATCTCTATTAAAGTTTTCTTTAGATAGCCAATCTCCGGATGGAATATACATTTTTAGGTTAAAAGAATATTTTTCTCCCCGATTTAAAAGTTCAACAATTCTGGCATGTTACTTGATTAATATTCTTTGCAAATTCTTTTTTTATAATTGAAAGATTTTAGTTACTATTCTGTAAGCAATATATCATTATAAGCAAAAACTTTTTTATATGAGACTTTTCCATATCAATTTTTATTAAGAAATTCACAGGAATAGAATAAGTATAGAGAGTCATCGATACTTTAGGAATAATTAAATGAATACCGGTCAATCAATGTTAACTTTAGGAGCAATAATGCTTCTATCGTTTTTAACATTAAGAATTAATAGCAATCTGTTATTAGCACAAACAAGTCTGCAAAACGCAAAATTTGGATTGCTTGCTACCTCCTTAGCCGCCTCAATGATGGAACGAGGAACAAGACTTGCTTTTGATGAAGCAACGGTTGATGATGCAATAACTGGTTTGACTACTTTGACTGCACCCAATTCCTTAGGACCTGAAGCTGGTGAAACACTTAATACTTTTGATGATCTTGATGATTTTAATAATTACGATGTGGCTGATTCTTCTATGCCGTCTGCTGTTTTTAGAGTAAGATGTCGTGTATTTTACATCAATTCAGCCGCGCCTTCAACTCCTGTAAACTCAAAAACTTATCATAAAAATTTTACAGTAAGTGTAACCAGCGCTTCTATGGAGGACTCCATTTCATTCAGTTCAATTTTGAGCTATTGGACTTTTAGATGAGGAAAAAATGGGCACAACAACTATATTAGATATAATTGGAGCGATGATAATAGGCGGAATTCTGATTACAACTTTATTTCGGGCAAATGAAAATGCAATTTCTAATAATTACAATTTTGTTTATGAATTAGGTACCCAATATCAACTTGTATCTATTGCACAACAAATTGAACGGGATTTCAAACGTTTGGGATACTGTGCCAATCCTGATTTAGTACCTGATCCAACAACTACAATTAGACTTGCAGATACATCAAGTATTTCCTTCCTGCTTGATCATAACTTAGATGGAGTTGTCGATTCTGTAAGGTATTATATTGGTCCGAAATCAGAAGCGGCTGCCACAAAAAACCCTAATGATAGATACTTGTATAGAATTATCAATGGCAATAATGCTACAGCTCTAAAATTTCTTGTAACTACATTTAGGTTAAACTATTTTGATGCATTAGGGGCTCCGATCTCCTCTCCGGTTGCAGTTAAGGGAACAATAGCATATATGGAAATTTCGGTCGCTGTCGAAAGTCCTGATGCGTATAATTTACAATTTTCTACAGCTTTTTGGAGGCAATTACGTTTGGCCTCAAGAAACCTTTCAAACAGATAGGTGGATGGATAAATGTTTGGTAAAGCATCGTTAATAATTGTTATTGGTTTTAGTACTATTTTTTTCACTATGAACTCAAACTATCTCCGTTATACAACTAGCGCAACGGAAGGATACACCGGTTATTATAGTGATATGAATGCTGCAAACATTGCCAGTAGTGGCGCCAATATGGCTTGTAATAATATATATTTAAATCCATCATGGAATGCAGGTTTCAATAATATTAGTTTCAGCGGCGGAACACTAAATGTAACCGTTACCAATTTACCCAAAGATAGAGTAAAAATAACTTCTATTGGAGTGAGTTATGGATTCACAAAAACCGTGGAAGTGATTATTCAGCCAACCAGTTACTCAAAGTTTGGCAACTTTTACAATAAGATGTCTGCAGCTCCTGCAACCGGTGATACACTCGATGGTCCTGTACATACTAATGATTTTCTTTATGTCCATGGCAGTCCGGTTTTTCTTGGAAAAACGACAAGCAAAAAAGGAATTAAAAAATTAATTAATCCAAGTAATCCTGTATTTGTTGGTGGATACCAAAGTGGAATTAATGTCCCTTTGTCTTATGATCCTGATTATCTCAAAAATATTTCATTAACTGGCGGAAAAGCTTTTGTGGGGGTTGGCGCCAAATCATTTGTTGATGTCGATCTTACATTTAATGCTGATGCTACGGTAACATATAAAGAACGTTATGGAATTAACAAAACCACGTGGGATGCTTGGAGTGCACCAGTTACTGCACCATTAAATGCTCTTGCTCCAAATGGTGTAATTTATGTGGACAAAGGAAATGTAACATTGAGGGGAACTCTGAGTGGTCAGGCAACAGTAGTCACGTCTAAGCGAGGAGGTAACGGAATGGGAACGATTAATATTGACAATGATATCGTATATAACAACGATCCACGAACCAATCCTTCATCAACTGACATGCTCGGTTTAGTTTCGGAACAATCGGTTAACTTAACTTATAATGCTGCAAGAGGTGATGTTAGCATTCATGCTTCAATCTACGCCCAAAATGAAGGCTTAACCATTGAAAGATATGCTGATTATCCCACCATAAAAAATATGAATATTTATGGTGGAATAGTTGCAAACGATTTATACCCTACTGCGGTTTATAGCGGGCTTAACCCAACTAAAGGTTATCGCTTTATCCATAAATATGATAAAAGATTTTTATCTGCTTCGCCGCCAAAATTCCCTACAACCGGTACTTATGAGGTGATTTCGTGGTTGGAATGAGAATAGTTAATAATATTTAAATCTTAGCAACACAATCTTAAATCAAACAATTTCCTTCGCTTTGTCAAAAATATTGCTTATCTTTGCTCCCTGAATTAAACATGAAAAACCATGAGGAGGTATAATGTTAAATATTAAAAAGAGTAGCATCATAGTCGTTTCTGCATTAGCTCTTTTTTCCTTTGTATTCTTGGCTAACGGATGTGAGAAAAAAGTTGAAGAACCAAAACAGGTTGAGCAACCAGTTGACACACCTATAGTCGTAGAACAAAGTGTCCCGGATTTAGTTGGTACATGGAAAGGCACTTTCGATAAACGTGCATGTACACTAAAGATAACGGATCAAGAAGGTTTAGAATTTGAAGGCAGCATTACTGTTAATTATCGAGATGTCAAAAGCAAAAAAATTAAAGGCTCATTTGACACAGAAAAATTGACATTCAAAATGTCTGATCAAATCCGTAACCGAGAAGCCGGTTCTTACAGCGGTAAATTCAATGAAGATCTCTCTGTAATGCGTGGTTCCTTCACTGTATCTGCAGATGAAGTTAAACGTGCAATTTCATTCGAACTAAAATTACAGCAACAATAAACAATCAAATATAATATTAAAAGGAAATCTATTATGAAAAAATATTTCGTCTTATTCTTATTGCTTGGAGCAAGTATGTTCTTGGCTTCTTGTGAAGACACAACAAACAATCCATTAGAACCTGCAAGTGCAGGAAAATATTTCTTCCAATCAAACCCTGCAGGTGCTCAAGTTTGGGTTGATGGCGTTAACAGCAATAAAGTTACACCTGACACAGTTTCAGCTACAAAAGGTTCACGTACAGTCACTTTAAAGCATACTGATTATAGAGACACATCTTTTACAGTTACATACGAAGAAGGTAAATCAAAAAGTCATCCGCTTGTAGTAATGACAGAGACCGCTGCAAATACAACTTCTTATGGTCCGGTTAAAATTTGGGAAACCCTTGGAACAGATGCATCACAACCAAGTGGTTTAATTCTTAAAAATGGCACAGCATCAGGAATCGGCACAACAGCAGCTAACAGATTATTAGTAGATTTATTCTATAATACTACCGGTTATGATATTGTTAGTGCAAGTATCTCCAGTTCATTAACAAGAGTTACCTATTTCAAAGCAGCAGGTGCCGCTAACTTAAGCGATGGTGCTGATGCTCCTGCTAAAGATGCTACATGGACTACATCAATCACTAACGACCGTGATAATTCACAATATTATTGGGTGTTAGATGCTGATGGTCACTACTCAAAAATTAAAATTTTTAACTTTGGTTCAACTTCAAATTTAGCTTGGGTTGAAATTCAATGGTTATATAACCCAACAGCAGGAAATAGAAGATTCTAATTTTCGTTCCCTTAGTTTTTGAAGCCGTACTTTTAGTACGGCTTTTTTATTTTAAATAAAACAATCCTTTTATGATAACTTCATAGTCACTATTTTTGACAAGTATTTATCAGATTTGTTGAATAAGAAGTATTACAACAAAAACAATAATCATTCAAAAGGAAAATAATAATGAAAAAATATTTTGCATTATTTTTAATACTCGGAGCTAGTTTCTTCATAGCTTCATGCGAAGACGAAACAAACCCATTAGATCCGGCAAATTCTGGAGAATATTACTTCGCTTCTAATCCATCAGGTGCTGAGATTTTGGTTGATGACATTTACATCAAATATAAATCTACCAATACCATTATTTCGGCTACAAAAGGTTTACATAAAATTACATTCTTAAAATATGGTTATCGCGATACATCTTTCACCGTTAATTTTGAAGAAGGGAAAGAAAAAGAACATCCCATTGTTGATCTAACATCACTTGTTGCTAAATACTTCTTCCAATCTAACCCAACCGGTGCTCAATTATGGGTTGATGGAGTTAACAGCGGTAAAGTTACACCTGATACAGTTTCAGCTACAAAAGGTTCACGTACAATCACTTTAAAGCATATTGATTATAGAGATACATCTTTTACAGTTACATACGAAGAAGGAAAATCAAAGAGTCATCCGCTTGTAGTTTTAAGAGAAACTCCTGCAAATACAACTCCTTTTGGTCCTGTTAAAATTTGGGAAACAGTTGGAGCAGATGCAACACAACCAAGTGGTTTGATTCTTAAAAGTGGTATTGCTTCAGGTATTGGTACAACCGCAACAAACAGATTATTAGTAGATTTTTTCTATAATACTACCGGTTATGATATTGTTAGTGCAAGTATCTCCAGTTCATTAACAAGAGTTACATATTTCAAAGCAGCAGGTGCCGCTAACTTAACAGATGGTACTGATGCTCCTGCTAAAGATGCTACATGGACTACTTCAATCACCAATGACCGTGATAACTCACAATATTATTGGGTATTTGATGCTGACGGTCATTACTCAAAAATTAAAATTGTTAACTTTGGGATAACATCAAACTTGAAGTGGATTGAAATTCAATGGTTATATAACCCAACAGTAGGAAACAGAAGATTTTAATTAAATATTAATTTTGAAAAAGCCACAATACATTGTGGCTTTATTTTTTGACACTTAATACATCTCATCTATTGATCTCAAATCCGATATAGAAGAAAAGAAGATGGCATTAATGTTGTTTTTAATATGATAGAAAGTGGAATTCGTGAAAAAAACGAAATCACCAATCGGGTGAATTATTAAAAACAATAAAAATCTTCTTTAAAATGAGAATAAAAATAGCCAAAACATCAGAAAAAATAACACGCCGCAGCGGATTTTTA
>JAUXVN010000140.1 GCA_030684555.1 Ignavibacteria bacterium | reverse complement strand
CTGAAGAATTAGATAATGCTATTCTCAACTTTATTGCTGTGCATAATGAAAACCCTAAAGTTTATGTTTGGACAAAAGATGCTGATACTATTATTGCTAAGTGGATTAAATGTAAAGATGCGTTAGGGGCACTACACTAGCAAGAGTAACTCAATTTGATTTTTTTGTGACAATTGGTAATGCATTAGATGAATTAAGTAGTTTTGTTTCTAACGCTTCTGGATCTTTAAATAATTACGCGGATAAGTTCAGCAATTTCAATAGCGAAAATAACACCTATGCATTAAACTACTCTAACCATTCTAAGAACGAGCTCGTATCTTTGGTTAAGAATAACTATCAAACAGAAATTAATTCAGCAAAATCCTTAGTTGATAATTATATGGAGTTAGACTCTAGATTTTCTAAATTATCCATTAATGATAATATGAAATACGCATCTTATGTCCGTCAACTTCAGACATTAAACAACAATTTCGAAAATGGATTTAACTCTAACCTGATTGAAAGCTTGGAAGCCCTAAATGATTTAAAAGATAACGTGGAGAATTTCCCAACCGATAGCTATAAAAATTATGTTAAAAGTATTGCTGAAAGAATAAAAAGCGAACAGATTATTTCGACCCCAGAAGAAAGTGAATTTTTAAGTGCTTTCACTAATATAAAAGACTACAAGGCAAATTCTTATAAAGACACCAAAATCCTAAGTGCTTCGCTCTTTTCGTTATATGATAATGTTAAAAGTAATAATTGGATTTTCTATGTTACTTTAATAATTACACTTGTTGGGGGCACACTTTTGGGTTTTATTATAATTAAAAAAAGAAAAATCTAATTATAAACTGCGAGGAATTCGATGTCTATTATTAGTGCTATTTTCGGCGCAATTGTTGGTATTGCTATTTTGGATATTATCTTTTCCTCTCTTACAATGATGGTGGGAGCCAAGGTGGCTGGCATTCAAAATATCTCTTTTGGTAAATCACTTATCGCTGCTATCGGAGCATCATTTATAACTTGGATTATATCACTTCTGTTTTCCATAATACCAGTTGTGGGAACCGTACTTGGCTTTATAGTTGGTTTAATTTTTTCTTTGTTTGTAATTAAAGGTGCTTTTAGCACAACTTTTTCGAAAGCTTTATTGGTTTGGATTTTTAATATTATTACCAAAATTATAGCTGTCATTATTGCATTATTGACTTTTGCTTCTGAAATTGTAAGTTTTATTTAAGAGGGATTCATAATATGACACAAGAAGAGCTACCACTATTTACACCGTTTACACTAAAACCATTCACTTGGCAAGGAAAATGGAGAAGGTTACGACGAATTAACCGCCAATCATACACAATTATGATTGCGCTGGGAATGCTTGGAATAATCACAATTATCTTGGTGAACTTAATATTAATTAGTCAGTATATTCTCCCTTCTCGAAATCCACTATTAATCTTTGCCTTTATTGCTTTGGGTACTCAAAGTTTATTTACTATCATTTTAGGAACCATTGGCCGTCTAAGAGACCTTGATGCTTCACCATTTTGGTTATTAATGGTGTTTATTTCCCCCCTCAATCTGATCTTTATTCTTGTATTGATGTTCTTGAAAGGCAATCCACAGCCGAACCAATATGGCCCGCATCCAATATCGATTTCAGAATTAAGAAGAAGAAGAAAAGGACTTTATTAGATCTACTCAAAGACATTTGTGGTTATAATAAATCAATTACTGAAGAGTATGCTTTCGATCTACAAACGATTTTTTAAAACATATTTTAGCTGCTCTATTTAATGACTTATCGAAGTGAAATGTTTATTTACCTTGTTGTTTGTTTTTAAATACCAGTATATCCACTTTGCCAGTGGAATTTTACAAATCCGGCAAGATGAATTATTTTTTATGCTGTTGTTTTGACTGCACCAATTAATTCAGAAAGTGTTTTTGTTCTTATACTAAGTGCTTTTAATAATGGATCGACAATAATGATCCCATGAAAATGATTTGGCATTACCACTTAATAATACAAAATTACCATGTTCGGTAATATTTATTAGGAATGCTCGCGAGCATTCCCTACAAAATTTCTTCATGTTTTCATAAAGGTAGGGAACAGTCGCGACTGTTCCTTCTTTTTATGACCAAGGTTACAAATTAAAAAAATAACCCAATTATTATTATTTGGTAAGAAACAGACGGAACGGTCTCGACCGTTCCCTACAATTTTTTTAGGGGGACAAACTCTTTACCGTTCCAAAATAGTATTTGTTTTTTAATTAATTCTTGATATTCTTTTGTATCTGAAAACGGCGGGGAAAGAATTTTATTCTTAACTAATTTATCTCTTGGGTAAGCAAATGCAGAGCTTACTACAACATTAAAATCTTTCAAATTATAATCAAGAATGTAAATAAGCCCTCCCACATTGCTGCCATCCGGCGCTTCAATACTAGAAAATACAATCTTACGAATGTCATTTCTATCGTGCAAAGAAGATACCTCTATCATGCTGCATCTCATTTCGAAATATGTGCTTAGATCCGTCTGGGGAATCTTTACATATACCAACAAATCTGCAGGAGGAAATTCATAGAATCTATATTCTTCCGTGGATGGAGCATAACCATTTATATGTGTAACTTGTAAGACAAATATAATGCGGGCATGATCAAAACTATTATTAGTTCCAATCACTATTAACTCCTGTACCCCATCATTATTCAAGTCTTTTACAAAACCGCTACTACAGTGCCCTACGTGCCAGAGAGTTCCGGGAAGCCGTTTCCCGGTTAATAAATCAAGTTTATAAATTGCATTAGCAAAAGACAGATTGTTTGAATTACTACATATTAATATTTTTCTCCCATCAATTGATGCTGTATCGAACATGATAGAGGAGTTCCAATTCTCAGTAAAGAGTTCCCTCTTAGTTTTGACTGTATCACTAAAAAAATATTTCCACCGTAATATCCCATTGTAATTATAACAGGTTAGTCTTCCTCTTTCCTTTTCATTGCCTGGCAATTCCTCAAAAGCAACCAAAACTTCATTTATACCATCATTATCAATGTCTATAATTCTGCAAAAATTCTTCCTAAAATTTTTTATATGAAAATAATTACCAATGAATACTTGGTTTTTTGTCCAGAGCACTTTGCCTGTTTTGTTCTTTACATAGAGTGTTGTTCCGTATAAATCTAATGTTGCAGGGTTATCATCATATTCATAGAGAAAATAAGAGGAGAGTAATCCTATCATTACAAAAAGGAGGAGAGTTACTAACTTGTTTCTTGCAATTGTTCTGCCGGTTCGCTTTAATATGGAAAGTTTTTTTATTTCAACAGCATTACGGCGGTTTAGTAAATCTTCAATATCGGAAATGGTAATAAGTTTCAAATTACGTTGTGGATAATCTACTTTAAATTTACGCAATTTTTCTTCGGCTGCAGTTTCATCCGCTTTTGGTATTACAAATGTTTTAATACCGGAATAAAAAATAAGCTCAATTTTTTTTGTAATATTCTCACACCCGATAGAAGGAGTTTCGCCGTTATGCGATATCCTTCCCGTAAAACAGCAACTCTCTTTTGCAGTAATTGTGAGCGGTGCATTATAAAAAAAGAAGAGCTCGTTGATGTAAGCCAACGTTAGCGCAACACCGAGAGAATCCCCAACATAAAAACCAACCCTCTTATCGAAGGAAATAATAACTTCATGCTGCGACGATATCCCTTTAATAAATCGTTTTGAATAATGTAATGCTACGTTCCACGAAATTTCAACCTGTGATTTTATTCTCGCTTCAATTTCTTTTTCGCTAGGAATAATATGAAACTTTTGTTCTTTCCCTTTTGTAATTTTTATTGATATAGAGTCAAGCATACCATAAAGTTGTCCGCTTTTGTTTGTGTTATCTATCAAAGGGAAATAGTATTTATTTATTTCTGAAGCGGGAGCATCCTTACCATTCAGAACAGCAGTTAGCTCATCTACTTTATATTGGAATTGAACCAGCCCTTTCTTTAGGCGGTTATCCGCAATGTTGAATGCCTTTAATGAAAGTAATTTTTCTGCTGTTGTAAGAATCAACTCATCTTGTGCAGGATGGGAACACCAAATATCAGATTCAACCAGAAGCGAGCAATATTGGTCAATTAAATCGCTTCCATAAGCTTTTAAGATATGGTTGTTATTTATTGCAAGAAGAAGCGAAAAGAAGTTATTTAATGATGTTAATTTTTTATAAGGAGATAAACCGGAATACAAATAATTTTGTAATTCCGTTCGCTTTTCTTCGATGACTAAAATAGATTCACTCATAATTGTATAGCCTAAAAACAACAATGAATCTTAAGTAAATTAATTTAGAAGAGAATCGGTTTTAACATTTACCCAAAAGCAATGCTTTTTAGCAAATCCTCCCCGCTTCCCCTTTCCGAAAACTTTTATAAACTGCAGTTCACAAAAGACTTCGGATGTATAATAAAATGACAAAGTAGTCTTATTTTATATTACGCAATATAATCATCAATAAATCTTCACACACTTATTAAAACAAAGTTTTCTTATTCGTAACGGATAATCGTGCACAGAAATCATTAAAAGCGTGTGCTCCCCATCACTTGACTCTTTCATTAATTGCCTATATGTTAAGAGCAAATTTGGTACTGATAATTATTTTCAATGTTTAATTATTTGAGGTGTTAATATGAGAAAAATATTAATCGTTTTTGTGATTGCATTACCACTCTTTGGGTTTTTATCTTCATTCGAAGATGAGATTACAACCGCACATCTCAATGCAAAAAAAGGAATTTATTACGGATTAAAAAATGTAAAGGATAAACGTGCTAAGTTTGACAATAAAATTGTAGATAAGAGTAAATTAATTGCTATTGTAAAAGTCTCAAAAGAAATTAACGGTGTCCGTGTTGAAGCTACAGGTTATAATAATTCAACTGAAGTAACTATTGTGGTTTATCGCTCATACGTTGATTTGGTAAAAGATGGATACATAAGAGATGCTTCTGATTTTCCAAATGAAAATTTTGATGCTGTAGATAAAAATTAGTTTCTAAAGACAAATGTTGGGAACAGACGTGACTGTTCCGTTTTTTTCAATACAATCTATACGGATATATAAAATTATTTTATCCGATAACTATTTTTCGGAATGCTCGCGAGCATTCCCTACAATTTTTTTAACAATTCAATAAACATATTCAATAGCTTTGCTCGGAACGGTCTCGACTGTTCCCTACATTACATTAATAGATTTGATGGGTTGTTCTTTTCGATTTCCCATTTTAATGGATTGTTCTCAATGTATTGCCTGATTTTTAATAGTTCAATTTCATTTCTTATAATTCTATCATAAAATGATTTTTGCCAATGGAAGACTTCTAAACCGGTACGGTGAATTATTTTTGATGATGTTGTTTTGAATGCTCCTATTAATTCTGAAAGTGATTTTATTTTAATATCTGATGTTATTAATGATGAATCGATAATAATGATTCCATGAAAATGATTTGGCATAACTACATAATAATCTAATTCCACATATTGATAATTTTGATGAAGCCAAAGCCATTGTTTTTCAATGATATTTCCAAAATCATTTTTTATCATTATCTCCTTTTCAACCTTACCGAAATAATGTTCCTTACCCAAAGTGCAGATTGTAACAAAGTAATAACCCCCATTTGAATAATCATATTCAGTCAAACGGTTTAATTTTCTAATTGGAAAATTATTATTCATAATAAATCGTAAAAGTTGTTTCTTGAAATTTAATAAATATTCCGATGTGTAGGGAACGGTCGAGACCGTTCCGTCTTTTTCAATAATGTAATATTATTATATCGATAACTATTTTTCGGAATGTTCGCGAGCATTCCCTACAATTTTTTTTTACAATTCAATAAACATATGCAATGGCTTTGCTCGGAACGGTCTCGACCGTTCCCTACATTTTTTTGTCGAAAATCATCGCTTGCAAATGGAGTGACAGTTCTGGGTAATGATTAATTTACCCCTCGATTCCTATTTCACCTCTTAGTTTCTAAACTTTTATCTATTTTTGAATTCAATTTACTTTGATTTATAAGGTGTGATTAATTATGAGCGATGTAACAAATTTAGAAACAACAAAAACCAACGAAACAATTTCAACTAATCCTGCTAACGGTGAAGTTATCGGTAGAACAAAAGAAGATAACATTCAAACACTTCAAGCGGCAGTTATAAGAGCTCGCATTGCTCAAAAAGAATGGGCTTCTTTCAGTTTCGATAAACGAAAAGAGTATCTGCTTAAGATTAGAGATTTTATTGTAGAGAATGCTGATGAGATTTCAGAAGTTATTTCAAAAGATAACGGCAAAACCCGCACTGATGCTATCAGCACCGAGGTTCTCTCCTCTGCAATGGCAATTAATTACTATGCAAAAAACGCAAAAAAAATTCTAAAGCGAAAACACCTTAAAGCCGGTTCGATACTTACTATTAATAAACGTTCTTATGTGGACCGAGTTCCCTATGGCGTAATCGGAATAATAAGCCCATGGAATTATCCCTTCGCAATTCCTTTTCATGAAATAGCGATGGCATTAATTGCCGGCAACGCTGTCATACTAAAAACAGCAACTCAAACCCTTGAAGTAGGTAAAATAATAACCCGTGCCGTTAATTCAGCAAATCTCCCCGATGGGTTATTTACATTTTTAAATATTCCGGGAAGTATTGCGGGAGATGCATTTATCGATTCAGGCATTGATAAACTCTTCTTTACCGGCTCGGTGGCGGTTGGTAAAAAACTGACTTTAAAAGCTTCCGAAAAATTACTTCCGCTTTCCCTTGAACTTGGTGGTAATGATGCAATGATTGTCTGTAAAGATGCTGATGTTATTCGTGCCGCTAATGGTGCGCTTTGGGCAGGTTTATCAAATGCGGGTCAATCATGTGCCGGAATTGAAAGAATTTATGTAGAACAAGAAATTTATTCTGACTTTATCGCTTTATTAAAACATAAACTAAAGCGTTTGCGTGTAGGTCAAGATGTTGATTATAATGTTGAAATTGGAGCTATAACCACCAAACAACAACTTGAAACTGTGAAGCTCCACCTTCAAGATGCAATTGAAAAGGGGGCAAGTATTACTTCGTGCGATGTTGATGAAACCACTATAAATAAAGGACAACTTCATCCTCCTGTAATCATTGAAAATGTTAATGATGAAATGTTAACCATGAAAGATGAAACATTCGGACCTCTTCTTGCCGTTGAAAAAGTTTCATCAATTGAAGAAGCGATTACTAAAGCAAATAATTCCTATCTCGGTTTAACTGCTTCGGTATGGACAAAAGATTCAAAAAAAGGAAAAGAGATAGCTTCCAAACTTCAAGCAGGTGCGGTTATGATTAACGATCATTTAATGAGTCATGGATTAGCCGAAACTCCATGGGGTGGATTTAAGTTATCCGGTACCGGACGTACTCACGGTTATCTCGGTTTGGAAGGAATGACACAACCGCGTGTTGTAATTAATGATATTCTACCGGGTGTTAAGAGAAATATGTGGTGGTATCCCCATAATAAATCAGTTTATGATGGATTAAAGGGAGCAATGCACCTTCTTTATGGAAAAGACTTTTTTACAAAAGTTAGTGGACTATCAAAACTTGTAAAAGTATTTCTAAGGAGTTTTTATGATGAGAAGTTATAAACTTTTAACAGTAACTTTTGTTCTGCTTTCCCTCATATTTATTAATGGTTGCGACAATAACTTACCGAGGGAAGATTACATCGGTTATAAAACTTTTTCACTTGTAGATCAAGACAGCCTACCGGTTACTTTTCCATCAGATTATAAGGGACAGATTTTGGTGGTGGGATTTATTTTTACTCACTGCCCCGATATATGTCCGATTACTGTACACAACATTCAACGCATTCAGATTGAAGCGGTCAAACAGAATATTAAGAATATTCAGTTCGCTGCGGTTTCTTTTGATCCCGATAGAGATACCCCTTCTCTACTAAAAAAATTCGGAAAAATGCGAAACATAAATTATTCAAACTGGAAATTTTTAACGGGTGTTCGCGATACTGTTTTAGAGCTTACAAAAGAGATGGAAATTGTTGCTGTTTCAAGCGATACTACTTATCTTAAAGACGGAAGCAAATCTTATTTCTTTACTCATACAGACAGAATTTCATTAATCGATAAAAGAAATCGTTTGCGTAAAGATTATATCGGAACTGCAGTCGATATTCAAGAAATTATTAAAGATATAAAATCATTAGAGGAATAATATGAAAATACTACTTGCAATACTGCTCTTTATTTCTTTTCAAGGAGACAACAAATTAACTATCGAAAAAACCTGGACTCGTGTTTCTGCCGAAGGAACAAATACAGCATTCTTTTTTGATGTTGTAAATAATAGCGATAAACCGGATACATTATATAATGTTGAATCAACCGTTGCTGAGCTTACCGAAATACATGAAACATACAAAGTCGATGGTAAAATGGGAATGAGGAAAATCCCGTTTATTGTCATTCATGCAAATTCTACTTTTAATTTCAAACCGCGCAGTTATCATATAATGTTGATTGGACTCAATAAAGACATAAATGCAAATGATGTTGTTGAATTGACAGTTTACTTCAAAAAAGCCGGAAAGATGATCCTTAAAGGAACCGCTAAAACAATGTAATTCAATTTATTAAAGTAGGAAACATTAATGTTCTGGAAAAAGAAAAACACAACAGACCAATCAAAAAGCAAAAAATGGATGCAAATTTTACCTCTTTGGGTTTTGTTTATAGGAATGGTGATAGTTGCAGTAAGTAATTTTAAGGATAGAGAATCATTGGACAACAAAATAAGTTTTAATAAGCAATCGATAGTTCATTTTATTTCTGCTGATTACAATCTCCTTGCTCAGATAGATGTAGAGCTTGCAAATACTGACTATGATCGTCAACGAGGATTAATGAATCGAGATAAACTTGAAGAGAATCAAGGGATGTTATTCGTTTTTCCTTATCAGGATACACTCTCTTTCTGGATGAAAGATACCAAAATTCCGCTCGATATAATTTATGCAAATATTGAAAGAGAAATTGTAACAATCCATAAAAACAGTGTTCCATTTAGCCACGAGCAGTACCGCTCAAGCAAACCGGCACAGTATGTAGTTGAAGTTAATGCAGGTTTCTGCGATAAGAATGGAATTCGATTAGGGGATAGAATTAGTTGGTAGATGTTAGGCTGCCACTGCAAAATAGTAACAACCCGTTTATAATTATTTTTGGTAGTAATTGAGTAAATCAATAAGACTACTATTTAATAATTAGTCCACTTTAAAAAGATAGGATTTAGGTTAACCAATAGATTTATCTGTTGTAGTATGAAAAAAAATCAACCTTTTTATTAACAAATTTACCTGTGCGCCTATGGCGTAAGAGTTTATTTACTTTTTAGAGTTGACTAAATAATAAATTGCAAAATAAGCTAATAGCTAAACGATACGGAGTAAAGAAAATGAAGCCCACAATCATAATCGCTGTATTGATAAATTGTATTATAGCAGCACAGGTACCGGATACTACAAAAGATAAACCCGTCCAGTACCGCCGTGGAATAGAACTGCAAGAAGGATATCAAACCTATAAAGAAAAATACAGCGGTAAAGACCTTGAAGAAATAAAGAGAAGTTTATTTCCTTTAAGAAGCACAGGCGTATGGACAGAGTTAAATCCAAAAGTACCAAGAGTTAATTATTTGGGGCTTCATTTTGTTAATAAAGATACAGGATGGGCAGTAGGTGGAAGCGGAGCAATTATCAAAACAACAAATGGAGGTGAAGACTGGGCAATAGCCGAAACACCCGTTACAAATCTTCTTCTTAAAATACACTCATACAACGGACAAACAGTTATAGCCACCGGCTATGACGGACTAATTTTACGCTCTACAGACGGCGGCAAAAACTTTGTACAAGTAACAAGCGGTGTTGGAACCGGAATTGATCTTTGGGGAGTGCAGATGGTAAACGATACTCTCGGCTGGATATGCGGATTATATAACACTTTGCTAAAAACAACTGATGGCGGTTTAACATGGCAAAGCGTTACAGCCGGGTTAAGCCAGCATTATTGGTCATTAAGTTTTCTTAATGAAAATTTTGGGATGATAGCTTGCGGAGGTGGTAACATATTAAAGACAATAGACGGCGGAACTAACTGGCTGCAAATACAAGCCGGAGATGACAGAACACTATATTCAATAGATGTTGTAGATAGCTTGCATGTAGCTGCAGCGGGAGAAAGAAGGCTTGAAATACAGTATGAAGGAGGAAAGAATGTTTACAGCAGCGACGGCGGCGCCACATGGATAATGAATGATGATATACCTACTTATACCGATGCTAACTGGATTGAATTTGTTAATAAAGATACCGGTTATACTATAAATGTTAATAAAGGCATTTATAAAACAACCAATCGCGGGCAAAGCTGGGCATTCGTTGGAGGCGGAGGAGACTGGCATATTGATATGATAGGTAATGCCGGTTATGCCGGCGGCAACGGATTAAATATTTATAAGAGAACAGAGGGTTTGGAAAACTGGAGCAAGATAATTTTAAATGATAACTTTAATGATGTCCATTTTATAAATGAAACAACCGGATTTGCATTAAGCGAGTATTTATACAAAACTGTAAACAGCGGAATAAACTGGACAAGGATTGATAATGCGCCGGGGGGAAATGATATAATTTTTTTAGACGGTTTGGTTGGATTTATAGCAGGTAAATACAAAACAACAAACGGCGGAGAAACATGGTATCCCATAAATGGAGGTGGAACTAAAATATTTTTTGTAAATGATTCAGTTGGCTGGTCAATAGATAACCGCATTTTAAAAACTATTGATAGAGGGGAAAGCTGGATTGTGCAGCAAACTGCAAGCAATTTCACAAGTATTTATTTTGTTGATTCATTATATGGATGGGCTTCTAGAATAAATGGAAGGCCCTTTAAAACTACTGATAGCGGAACAAATTGGATACAACAAACAAATTTAGATTTATGGCAAACAAATGATATTTACTTCGCCAATTCAGATACTGGTTGGATAACAGATGTTTTTGAGGGTTTAAGTAAAACAACAAACAGTGGAATAAATTGGGTAAATATATCTGGTATGTATCAGCCAAGAAAATTTGTCTTATTCCCACTCAATAATAGATTCTGGGTTTATGGATTTTCTCATATTTATGAAACAACCAACAATGGAGAAACATGGGAAGAAATTACTCCTTCTATACCAGTTTTTTCTAAATTTCATGCTTTAGAAAGTTATATTGGTTGGGGAATTGGTGGAATCGGTTATATTGTTAAATATTTTGACTCATCATATGTGCCTGTTGAATTAACCTCTTTTGGTGGGAACATTCAAAACAACAAAATTATTTTAAACTGGCAAACGGCATCAGAGTTAAATAACAAAGGATTTTATATTGAAAAATCATTCGATAAAATCATTTGGAAAGAAATAGGTTTTAAAAACGGAAATGGTACGACAACAGAAAACAATTTCTATTCATTCATAGATAGTGAAATTAATTCAACACTTCAATATTATAGATTAAAGCAGGTAGACTTTAACGGCAAATTTGAATATTCAAAAGTAGTATGTGTAGAAACTTATTTAATAAATAAAAATTTTATTCTCTTTCAAAACTACCCTAATCCATTTAACTCAAGTACAGTAATAACTTATCAGGTACCCGAGAAAAGCTTCATTAATATTTCAATGTATAATGTTATTGGAGAGAAAGTTCATGAAATTGTAAATGTAGAAAAGGATGAAGGAATATTTAAAGAAATATTTATCAGCGAACAAATTCCTTCTGGTGTTTATTTTTTAAGAATGAAAACAAGCGCTGGTTTCAGCGCTATAAATAAAATAACACTAATAAAATAATCGGAGGTTCTATGAAACTTTGTTTCTTCTATTCACTTGTTCTTCTTTTTCTTTGTATTTCAAATACAAAAGCTCAGACAAATGCTAATATAGCAGGTCCGGAAAATGTTTTGGTTGTTTATAAAACGCCAGAAGATTCAACCGATCAAATAGGTATAATTTCCCAAAATGTGATGTTGTATTATAAAAATGCCCGCGGCATTCCTGCCTCAAACATATTGAAGTTAAATAGTTTAATAAACGCCGATATATTCGATTCTGTGTCAAATACAACTCATAGAATTGAAATTACACAAGACGGAGAAATAATTAGCGATGGCACAATCCTTTCATACGGGCCCATTTACCGCCACTCATGGCTCTACTTTGTTAAGAAAATTGCAAAACCTATTGCTGATCATTTACAATTTTAACTTCTCCTCTTGCTTCTCGCATTCCAAGGCAGTAATTTCAAAACAAAAAGTTTTAGGGATTTTGGCTTATGAAACCTTTACTTCTTAATGCACTGCTGTTGATGCTGTTTTTTGTTCCGCATATATACGCACAGAGTTTACCCGCTGCAACGGGACAAGATTCTACAAAAAAATTTATAGACTTCCGGCGAACCGATCCAACCAATTTTCCGCATGATTCACTTTACAAAAAACCTAAAGAAGAAGTATTCCCTTTAAGCTACTTTAGAAGCACAGGCGTATGGACAGAGTTAAATCCAAAAGTACCAAGAGTAAATTACTTCGGAATAAACTTTGTAAACAAAGACACCGGCTGGGCTTGCGGCGGAAGTGGGGCAATTATAAAAACCACCAACGGAGGTGAAGACTGGTTAATAGCTGAAACACCCGTTACAAATCTTCTACTTAAAATACACTCATACAACGGACAAACAGTTATAGCCACCGGTTATGACGGACTAATTTTACGCTCTACAGACGGCGGCAAAAACTTTGTACAAGTAACAAGCGGTGTTGCAAGCGGAGTAACCGGCGACTTATGGGGCTTACAGATGCTGAACGATACACTTGGCTGGGCTTGTGGAAATAGAAACTCTCTGATAAAAACAACTGATAACGGATTAACATGGCAAATATTATTAACACCCGGCTATACCTCTGATTATTGGTGCATTGATTTTTTGAATGAGAGTTATGGTTTCATTGCAGCAAACGGTAAAGTATTAAAAACAACTGATGGTGGAAACAATTGGGAGATAATACAAGCCGGGGATACAAGATCACTGTATACGATAGACGCAATAGACAGTTTGCACATAGCAGCAGCCGGAGGTCCATTTGGAAAGAATGTATATAGCAGTGATGGAGGCTTTACATGGATACAAAATGCAAATTTGATTTATGAAAACGGAGTAAACAGTATCTCTTTTATAAATGCTGATACGGGCTACGCTGTAGGGGAAAACTGGGCAATAAGAAAAACAGAAAACAGAGGTGTAACGTGGTGGGCAAGTGCTCCTGTTTATTCGGATTGGGGTTTAAATCTTTTAGAAGGGGGAGTTGGCTTTGCATCCGGAGGTGCTTTAAGGGTTTATAAAACCAGTAACGGATACGACAATTGGAAGAAACTCTTTATTGCTGATAATTTTTCTGATGTATTTTTTGTAAATGAGCAAAAGGGATTTGCAATTAGTCCAACTTACGAGGATGGGAAATTATATAGTACTTCAAATAGTGGCATTAGTTGGGAAGTAGTTAGTAGTGCGCCTGGGGGTAATGATATACTATTTATAGACAACCAAACTGGTTTTATCGGAGGAAGCAATTTATTTAAGACAACAGACGGCGGAGAAAGTTGGTATCAAGTAAACGGAGTGCTTGGGGGAGTAGGCAAAATCTTTTTTATAAATCAAAGTATAGGCTGGGCAACAAGCGGTGGCAGAATATTAAAAACGACTGACAGTGGAGAGAATTGGGTTGTGCAGATAACACTCCCCTCAGATAGTTACACAAGCATATTCTTTGTTGACTCATTAAATGGCTGGGCAACAAGCCGGTACATTTGGCAAACTACTGATGGCGGGATGAGTTGGATTCAGAGGAGCGATATAGCTTCATTTATGAGTAGTGATGTTTATTTTATAAATGAAAAAGGGTATATAATTTCAAACTTTGACCAGAAATTATATAAATCAACTAATAATGGAATCAATTGGGATGTTCAGTTAAGCTCACCTTATTTTATTAAAAACTTCGGATGGCTTTCCGATAAACATGGTCTAATAATGGGAGGTTCTATTGTTTATGAAACTAATGATAGTGGAGGAACTTGGAGTCTAGTTAGTGAATTAAGTAATATAGGTCTTCAAAAATTTCATGCGCCCTATAATTATTTAGGCTATTCAACTGGAAATTTAGGTTTAATTTATAAATATATTGATACTTCTATTGTACCGGTAGAATTAATCTCCTTCCAAGGGATGGTTGAAAATAAGAAAGTTATTTTAACCTGGCAGACGGCATCTGAATTAAATAATAGTGGTTTTCAAGTTGAAAAATCTTTTGATAAAGAGAATTGGTTTAATATAGGTTTTGTTGAAGGCAGCGGGACAACAACCGAAAAAATAAATTATATCTTTATTGATAATAATATTGTTACTAATATACAGTACTATAGATTGAAGCAAGTTGATCATAATGGGCAATACAAGTTTTCAGATATTATAAAAATTATTGGAAATTCTTTAATAACAACATTTCAACTTTATCCAGGCTATCCAAATCCATTTAATTCCAGTACCGTAATTTCTTATCAGGTACCTCATAGAAGCTTTATAAGTATTTCTCTTTATAATGTAGTTGGTGAAAAGATTATAGAAATAGTAAATGAGGAAAAATCAGAAGGACTGTATAAGGAATTATTTCAATCATCATTACTCCCTTCCGGGGTTTATTTCGTTAGGATGACAACAAGCAGCGGCTTTAATGCCGTTAATAAAATAACACTAATAAAATAAAGGAGTACTTATATGAAACATTTCTATATTTCCTGTTTCATCTTTTTTCTCAGCTATACTTTAGCAGATGCACAAACTAATGCGAATGTTCCTGGTCCAGAAAATGTGCTTGTCGTATATAATGAATTGGATTCAACTTCAATTCAGGTGGCAAACTACTACAAAACCGCCCGCGACATACCAGGGTCAAATATTGTGAGGTTAGATAGTCTTTTTGGAGAAGATATAACCATAGATGGTATTACACATCATGTGAAACTCGCCCAAGAAAATGATATAATTCAGGATACAATTCAAAATTATTATCAATCCGGTCAGCCAACCCGTCATGCATGGAAATATTATCTTGCGAAAATTGCAAATCCAATAAAACAGCATTTAATTGATCGAAACCTAACAAATACTATTAGTACCTTAACAGTAAAGTTCGTGTAATATTTGGCAGAATATTTAGAAATTGAAAGCGGGTACCAAAATTACTTCTTTAACAAGTTGTGCAGCCACGATAGCTTCTTTACCCAAAGCAGTAAGATAATATTTATAAGAC
>JAUXVN010000139.1 GCA_030684555.1 Ignavibacteria bacterium | reverse complement strand
CTGAAGAATTAGATAATGCTATTCTCAACTTTATTGCTGTGCATAATGAAAACCCTAAAGTTTATGTTTGGACAAAAGATGCTGATACTATTATTGCTAAGTGGATTAAATGTAAAGATGCGTTAGGGGCACTACACTAGCTTTTGAATTTCCTAACTTCCTAACTTCCAAACTTCCTAACTTCCAAATTTCCTAACTTCCGAATTTCCTAACTTCCAAATTTCCTCTATTCCTATCCCCCACAGCCGTCCGGTTAAACTGAACCCTCTATCTTTCTCACAGATTTCGCCGACTTCCGCAGAGCCGTTTCTTTTCTGCGTGGTTCAGCGAGTTCCACCCGGCTGAGAAAGACGCGTTTCGCTGAAATATTTTTTATAAACCGGCAAAAAAATCTTTTACTCGCAAAATTCTTTTTGAATTATCCTTATTCAAAAGAAGATGCTCAAAATCACGTACTTTATTTTTTAAATCAATGCTATCAACAACTCTTCCCACTTCCCTTTTTAATTGATCAATATCAGAAATGTTTAATTTATCTTTGAGGTATCCAAAGTCAGGTTCTGTTTGTGAGAGCAAAAACATAACATCATAAAAATCCCTTCCCTTTTTTCGATCCAGCATCGCAGCAATTTTCATACTGCATAGTATTGGTAGCGGCGGGACGGGCATCGGGAAAAAGTACCCGCAGCCTTTTATGTCTCTCATTTGATTTTCATATACATATAGTTGATCCTGGCATTCCAATTTAATTAAAAATCTTTCCTCTTTATGACCGGAAAGTCCTAATTCATATAATAATTCCGGGAAAATTAAATTACTTCTAAATGCATTTAGTATTCTACGGTTTTCTTTCAACTCCACACGCAAACCGTTTCTATGCAAATAATTTATTATCTCCTCGGTCATATTGTTAAAAGCAGACTCAGGGAAATCTTTGCAATCAAAATCAAGATCTTCGGAAAATCTATCAATCCCCTTCGTAAGTCTTAGACTTGTCCCGCCAATAAAGCTCAAACTTTTTATATATTTTGAAGCCGATAGAAAGTCAAGGATCATTAGTAAAAAGTATTCCTTAAGTATATACTTTTTGAATTGCGGATTATCACCAATGTATGCCGGGTAAAAATTTTTTATATCCTCAAATCGTATCATAGACCATATACAGTAATAAGTTTTTGAACTCTTTGCAGTAATGATTTGTTTTCGGTTTTTTCCGTGTATTCTGTCAATAATTCTTTATTAAATATTTCTAAAAGAATATCTTCATCCAGTCTTAGTTCAAAAATTTCATCTTCCGAATTGTATTCCGGGTAAAGATAAAGGAGATCCATTATTGCTTTTTCCGGATCGGCTATAAGGAAATACCTTTCGGCAGCTATTTTTTTAGAGCTATATCCATACATTAACTTTGCGCTTATGGTTTTATAAACGAAAGTGCCGAAATCATTTTCAAACGATGCTGTTTTAAGTGTGGATACACTGGTTGTTTGAAAGACTGCTTCAGGGATTAATCCGTAAAACGAAAGCGCAGAATGGATACTTATATAAGACGGGCGATAGATTCGATTAGCTGCATAAAAATCGAAATTTGGTTTGGTTTTGTATTCGGGGAATGTATATAAACCCTGCCGTAATCTTATTATTAACCCTTTTTTTACCCAACGGGAGAAATTATTTCTATCAAAATTTGAATACCAAGCATAAACTTGATCGGTTGTAAAAATCGATAACTTAAAAAACTTTTCTTTAAATTGAAGGAAATTCATGGCATCGTATTTCTGTTTTGCAGCAAATATAATGCATTATAGAAATATATTCAAGTGTCAATTAACAAAAGCACTCCCCTGTAATAGAGAGTTTGGATCATTACAGTGGGCATCCTTCCGTGATAGTATTCTCACCCCAATAAACAAAAAAGCGCCTAAGTACTCAAAAAATGTGAATAGACTAAAAGAGAGTCCTCGCAGATATGCACAGAACCTTGTCTTTTCTGCATTCATCCGCGAGTTCCGCCCAACTGAGCAGGGTAAATGTGAGTTTTTTTATAAATCATGCACAATTGCTTTGTTCATATCATCAGTATTGAAATTGACTAATTATTGAAGTTTGGAAAATTTGAAGATTAGAAAATTTGAAGATTAGAAAATAATCGAATGTATCTTTCCAACTTAGGCATTATATTTTTTCAACATCTTTTTTAAATGAGATGTTATGCCTCTTTTCCGATACAAAACTTCTCCATGTATATTTGCATTTACACTGCAAATTTATATAGAGCACAATAATTACAAAATCATTAAATTTTACAAAGCGAACTAACCATAAATCCCGCTCTCACAAAGCGAGGGATGTAATTACTAATCGCAAATGACAACTTACAAAGTTGTCCTCCATTTAACTTTGTAGGTCAAGATTTCATCCTGTTTTGTGTTTCGCATTGTGGGTGAAATATAGTTACACCCAAAATTGATAGTTTATTTTTTAACTCACCCTCGGTCCCTCTCTTGAAAAGCGAGGGATGTAATTACTAATCGCAAATGACAACTTGGAAAGTTGTCCTACATTTAACTTTGTAGGTCAAGATTTCATCTTGACCATTGCAATTCTTGAGTAAAAATGTTTGTGTATAAATAAGCCATTCGCACAAACTCTAATCACAGTCTCGACATGAATGTCGATCTACATTTCCTTTGATAGGGCAAGATTTCATCTTGAACATCGACATACTTTGATAAAAAATGTTGATATTAATTCTTTCTCTTAATCACTTTTTCCATATATAATTTTTTACAATACTGAATTTCCTAGCTTCCAAATTTCCTAAATTCCTAGCTTCTAAATTTCCAAATTTCCAAATTTCCTAGCTTCCGAATTTCCTACCGCCCCCCAGCCTTCCGGTTAAACTGAACCTTCTATCTTTCTCGCTGATATCGCAGACTTGCGCTGAGACTTGTTTTTCGTATGAGTTCCGCATGAACAGTTCTGCAATCATAACCTACAGAAACATCGGATATATCACTTTATCAATTCCGCAAAAGGACTTACTTATAATTGAATAATCGGTGAGATTTAATCCTGAAGATAATTTTGATAATCGTTTTAAATCATGAACTGAGCCGTTTAGTTTTACTTCGAAAGCTATCTCCTTATTCAAAATAAAATCAATTTCACTGCTTCCCCTATAATTATAAAATGATAATTCTCCATAATTATTAAGTTGATTAGCAATTACATTTTC